>NZ_JAINDX010000049.1:0-859146 GCF_026191775.1 Sphingobacterium sp. InxBP1
CAGAGCCGATGGTATTGCCGTAACAGGTGGGAGAGTAGGTCGGTGCCTTTTTTTACACGGAAGCCCTTGCTGGAAACAGTCAAGGGCTTCTTTCGTTTACAGCGGTACACCGCCCCAGCGTACCCAAGGGCAGACCAATAAAATGGATCTAACCCAAGCAGACTTCCCAAGGCACATGTGCTTTTATACGAGTCCTATGCAACATTATTATTGGACAATCGTTTGCATTTACCAATCGCTTTTTTACTTCAGATTACTGTTGTATTATTGTTAAGTTAATTTAACAGCTTCTATAAGTGTACGAATTCCATGTTAACCTATAGAGGCTATTCAATAGCATAAATCATATAGATGAAAATATCTTTTTGGAACGTTAAAGCCCAGGCCACATTATTGGTCGGATTGGCTTCTCCTTTTATTTTTCAGTCGGGCAAGCTCAGCGCAAGCATCGATGATCAAACTCCCCACCGGGTAGCATATACGCAGAATGGGAACATGATCATTGCTGTCCAGAAAATAAATCCGACCACAGTGGAGATCGTCTACGAAAATAACCAGCGCCTGACGCTGGATTTTTATGCGAACCACATTTTTAGGATGTTTCAAGATATACATGGTGGTATAATCAGGGATCCTGAGGCGAAGCCCCAGGCTAAGATCTTGGTCGACCAGCCGAGAGGGAAAGTGGATGGGCTGGAGGTCAGTGAAGAGGGCAATAGGTTCCATATCCTAACAAAAGATATCCGGTTCACTATGGATAAGCAGACATCGCAGTTTAGTGTACTGAATCTAAGGACGAACAAAGTGGTTGTGGAAAGTTTAAAGCCTATTGCTTTTCAGGAGAAGCAGGTGATCCTTGAACTGAAAGAAAATGACGACGAGTATTTCTTTGGTGGCGGGGTACAAAATGGGCGCTTTTCACATAAGGGAAAGGTGATTGCCATTGAGAACCAAAATAGCTGGACCGATGGCGGTGTCGCGTCACCCACTCCATATTTCTGGTCAACGAAAGGGTATGGTTTCATGTGGCATACCTTCAAAAAGGGAAGTTATGCTTTTGGTGCAAAGACGAAGGGGACTGTACGTTTGTCGCATGATACAGATTATCTGGACATCTTTTTTATGGTAAACGATGGTGTCGTGCCTTTATTGAATGATTTTTACCAACTGACCGGAAACCCTATTCTACTCCCTAAGTTTGGTTTATATGAGGGACATCTCAACGCTTACAACCGCGATTTTTGGAAGGAGGATGAGAAAGGAATTCTTTTCGAAGATGGCAAACGTTACAAAGAGAGCCAAAAGGACAATGGGGGCGTTAAAGAATCCCTGAACGGAGAGAATAATAACTACCAATTTTCCGCTCGTGCGGTGATAGACCGGTATAAGGCACACGACATGCCATTGGGGTGGATTTTACCCAACGATGGCTATGGAGCGGGTTATGGACAGGCTCAGACCTTGGATGGTAATATTCAAAATCTCAAAAAATTTGGTGAGTATGCACGTCAAAACGGCGTTGAGATAGGCCTTTGGACGCAATCGGATCTGCATCCTAAGGATAGTATCAGTCCCTTACTGCAACGCGATATCGTAAAAGAAGTACGGGACGCAGGTGTCAGAGTCTTGAAAACAGACGTGGCCTGGGTGGGACCGGGATATTCCTTCGGTTTAAATGGTGTGGCCGATGTGGGACATATTATGCCCTATTATGGCAATCATGCAAGGCCGTTTATAATCTCCCTGGACGGTTGGGCCGGGACACAACGTTATGCGGGTATCTGGTCGGGAGATCAAACTGGGGGCGTATGGGAGTATATTCGCTTCCATATTCCGACCTATATCGGTTCGGGTTTATCCGGTCAACCTAATATCACGTCGGATATGGATGGTATTTTTGGAGGCAAGAACTTTAAAGTCAATATCCGGGACTTCCAATGGAAAACATGGACACCCATGGAGCTCAATATGGACGGATGGGGAGCTAATGAAAAATACCCACATGCGCTCGGCGAGCCGGCGACGTCCATCAACCGGTTATACCTAAAGCTAAAGTCCCAATTGGTTCCCTATAGTTATAGTATTGCAAAACAAGCAGTAGACGGTCTACCCATGATTCGTGCGATGTTTTTGGAACAGGCAAACCGGTATACGCTGGGCAAGTCCACCCAATATCAATATTTGTATGGCCCCAACTTTTTAGTGGCCCCGATCTATCAGGAAACCAAGGTGGATGAGAAAGGAAACGACATCCGCAATGGTATTTACCTACCGGACGGAGAATGGGTTGATTATTTCACCGGTGAAAAATACAGGGGTGGGCAGATCATCAATAATTTTGACGCTCCGATCTGGAAACTTCCTGTTTTCGTGAAAAATGGTGCCATCATCCCTGTCACTGATCCCAACAACAATGTGCAGGAAATCCGAACGGATCAGCGAATCTATGAGGTGTACCCTCATGGGAATTCGAGCTTCACGGAGTACGACGATGACGGCAAGACAGAAGCTTATCGTTACGGCAAAGGCATGAATACACAAATCACATCCATCGTAAAGGGCAATAAAGCGTTGTTGCGCATTACGGCTTCACAAGGTGATTTCGATGGTTTTGAGAAAATGAAATCGACAGAAATTCGTTTCAATGTGACCGAAGTACCTAAAAAAGTGCTGGCAAAAATAAATAACAAATCCGTCAAACTACACGAAGTCCATACATTAGATGAATTAGAGCGTACTGAGAACGTTTACTTCTATGATGCAGCACCCGACCTAAACCAGTTCGCTAGTAAAGGCTCCGAGTTTGAAAATGTCAAATTGATAAAAAATCCGATGCTGCGCGTGCGGATCGGCAAGCAGGACATTACGGCGACGACCATCGAGGTGCAGGTGGATGGATTCAAGTTTGCGCCCGATAGTCGCTACTTGTCAAAAGCGGGTGCAGTCGAGGCTCCTAAGGCACAGGTGACCGACCAAAATAGACAGGCTTATGCATTGACTCCGACCTGGGAGAAGGTAGCGAATGCAGACTACTATGAAGTCGCGTTCAATGAACTGATTTATTCGACAATCAAAGACGAACAGCTACTCTTTGAAGGCCTGGAAGCTGAAACGGATTATACGTTTAAAATTCGGGCCGTCAACAAATCCGGCGTATCTGACTGGAGCTCGTTTTCCGCGAAAACTAAAGCAAACCCGCTGGAGTTTGCCATTGAGGGTATCCAAGCTGAAACTTCTGTGGACAACCAGAGCGGAAATGGTATCCAGAAGTTATTTAACTATGATGAAGGTGACATGTGGCATACCAAATGGGGGCAGACGGCGGTACCATTTGATATGATTCTGGATCTGCAGTCCGTCAACCACTTAGATAAATTCGAATATCTGCCGCGTACCGACGGTGGTAACGGTATCCTTCTGAAAGGTAAAGTTTATTACAGTAATGACAAGGCAACCTGGATCGAAGCCGGCAGCTTCGACTGGAAGCGTGATGCTGAAATGAAGCGTTTCGGGTTCACTCAGCATCCGGTAACCCGGTTTGTTAAAATCGTTGTCACGGAAGCTGTCGGCGGTTTTGGGTCGGGACGGGAACTCTATGTATTTAAGCTGCCCGGTTCGACAAGCTACTTACCTGGTGATATCAATAATGATCGTTTGATCGATCAGAATGACCTGACATCCTATATTAACTATACTGGACTGCGTTTAGGAGATGGCGATTTTGAAGGTTATGTGAGCAATGGGGATGTCAATAAAAACAATTTGATCGATGCTTACGACATTTCGAATGTCGCTGTACGGATTGAAGGCGGCGCCAAACCGGCCAAAGAAGAAAAAGTCACAGGCAAGCTTAGCCTCGCCGTTTCGAACACCTCGCTCAAACAGGGCGATATAATGGAGATAACCGTCAGTGGCCACAATCTGAAAGCGGTCAATGCACTGAGTTTCGCGCTGCCGTATCATCAAGGCGATTTTGATTTTGTTGGTATCGAATCCTTGAACATAAAGGGAATGAGCAATTACACAAACGATCGCCTGCATACGAATGGCAGCAAGGCGCTTTATCCTACCTTTGTGAATCTTGGAAATAAAGAAACATTAAGCGGCTCTGAAATGCTATTTAAAATTAAATTAAAAGCGAAACGGGACTGCCGCTTTCATCCGAAAGCCATTGACGGTATCCTGGTTGACAAAAAGCTTAATTCGGTCAGTTTTTAAATGTGAATAGGTAATGCAGTAAGGGGGAACTTGTCAAATTTTCCCTTACTGCTTCCGTGCATTGAGTCAGCTGCGCATTTGGATTGGCAGCTGTATATGGTTCTGGTGCCACGACACTATGTATTCACATCAACGGAGCGCCATGCTAACGTCCATCAACAAAATTTCGGTGTCGGCTGATGTTGCTTTTAATTTGATCTCAGCAGTGTTCCAGATTCCAAAACCGTCCCGCGTTTGAAGCTCCTGCCCTTCTACAGTGACGCTGCCATTGATGACAAAGATGTAGATACCGTTTCCTTCCTGCTTGAGTGTATAATTCGTCTCAATATCGCGCTCAAAACGCCCTAGATGAAACCATGCATCTTGATGAATCCATACCCCTTCGTCTCCCGGATCCGGCGAGAGGACCTGCTGAAATTTATTCTGTCTCTGGGTACTGTCAAGTGTTATCTGATCGTATCGGGGAGTCACATTACGTTGGTTGGGGTATACCCAGATCTGCAAAAATTTGACGTTCTGATCCGCATTTTTATTATATTCACTATGCATGATGCCTGTTCCTGCGCTCATAACCTGAATGTCTCCTTTTTGGATGATGGCCTTATTTCCCATGCTGTCTTCATGTACAAGGGTTCCTTCCAAAGGAATACTGATAATTTCCATGTTATCATGTGGATGCAAGCCAAATCCGCGTCCCCCAGCGACGATATCATCATTCAGGACGCGCAGTACGCCGAAATGCATGCGCTCCGGATTATGGTAATTGGCAAAGCTGAAGGTATGGTTGCTCTGCAGCCAGCCATGATCGGCATATCCGCGGCTGGATGCGCTATGCAGTACGCTATGATTTTCAAGTTTGTCGTTGTTACCCCCCATATCATTTGCTTCCAGCCCTTCCAAGGGTGCGATTTCATCAATATCATTTTGCAACAGTTTACCTGACGAAGCTGTTGTAAAGATTCCGGAACCTAAAATTCCTTTTTTTATAAATTGATTCCTGTTCATGTGCTTACTGTTGTTTTAAATTGTGTTGTTATAATATTCATTAAGGGTATCCTAGATAACTGTACGATGCTGCTGCGTTCACGTAAGCTTTATTGGCGTGAAACCAAGCTGGGAAATAGACTGTAGATTTCATTTTTCAGAAGGCCGCTTCCACCACCATAATGATGTATCAGACCGATACTGTAGTCTAGAACTGATAAATGCGCCGTTATCGCCTGTTCTTCCAGCGAGGAGAGTCCTGAGCTCAACAGCAGTATATCGACTGTGTTACTCGACAGATAGGTTTTACAGGAAGCAATATCCTGCTGGATGATGGCTTTCCAGCCTGTATTGCTCTCAATGAGCCGTTTTAAAGTATTCAGAATAACTTCATTTTTTCCAAATACAACGATGTTCAAGTTCTTCATTAACAACCTATTTTTAATGTTGGTATTCACAACTGCGTTAACCTTTATATCTTGGAGACCGGGCATTCTTCAGGGACTTGTTGCAGGTGTTGTTGTAGCTCCTTCGGTATAGGTTGGTCAAAAAATATCTCCCTTTCAAAGTAGCTTACAACCTGTTCTTTCTCAATACGTAATTACATATTGGCCGCAACGCCCAGGTCTCCAATGGACAGCCCTTTCTTATCGATGTACCTGCCTAAGGTGGTGAGGGTGCCGGATTTTCTAGAATATATTTCATACGATCTGCTCGTTATTTTAATGTTGACAGAACAAAATTAGAATTCAATAGCCTCAATTTCATTGATGTAGTTCAAGAAATCGCAGGAATACAGATTAATTTACTTATGCGTTTATCCAGTATCGAAATAAATTAATGGAATGTCAGATTCAATCGGCTAAAATTTACTAATTTTAGAAACAAATAAAATTGTGCTGATCCGCTAAATTGTTCCATTTTTTAAATTATTTATGATAAAGAGATTTTTACTTACAACATGTTCAGCCGTTATCGTTCCGTTTCTGGCATTTTCGCAAACTCATGAGCTGCGTGTGGGTATCACTTCAGGCATTTCCAACTTCACCGGATCGAGCAGTGTCGGAAAGAGTGCATTGAATGGTTCCAGTCAACAAGAGTATTATACCAATAATCCTTATGGCAAAAAATATGGAATTAATCTTGGTGGGGCAGTCAACTACCGTTATGTTTTTGCCACTAACGTTATTTTGGGAGCTGAAGCTGCTTTCGAGCGCTTGCAGACCAAAGTGGATCTGGAGGGTAACGAGTTTGCGAACGGCAGCCGTGGGCTGACCAAGCTCAACCAGCAGTTTCTGAATTTCAATCCTTTTGTTGGCTATCGTGTTTTTTTCGAACCCATGTCAATGGATATGCAGCTTGGCGTTGACCTTGCCAAGACACTCAGTATGAAGGAAAACGGCAGTATCGAAGACAAACAGGGAAATAAAACCCAGTTTGATAGAGATAGAGGTAAGATAATCGAACTCGATATTCGGCCACGGCTGCAGTTCAATGTAAACTATGACCGTTATACGGTCTTTGCTAGTTATTCGTGGGGGCTTATGGATTATCGAAGTGGGCTTATCGGAGGGGACTTCGGGCCAGCGCGTCTCAATGTATTCCGCTTAGGTCTACAATATCAGCTCCTAAGACCGGTCGATAGAGCCGAATAGGCAGTCGTCCATCGAGGGAGCTGTATGGCAGCTTATGTTAGATATCCGTGTGAAAAGGAAGCAGAAGCCTCAGTTAATAACGGGGCTCATTTAGATGCTGAAGTATAAACTGACAGCGCCGCTCGATCGATGTTTTTGGCATCTCTAACATTTGATACCCGAGCTGCTTATAAATATCGCTCATGAAGCAGAATGTAGCTTCGGCTTCCGCCCAGGTCTGCTTCCGTTCATTGTCTGTTGCGTAAATTTCACGCCAAGGAGGGAAAATAAATACTTTTTGATGGTAACGTAGGCTTTTGGCCTGTTCAAGCATACTTTTTTCAAAAATAAGGTTTTCCATCTCGATATAGGCCAGTGTGTCCGGAATGCCACGATCAAAGAAGATATGCGGTGAGCCGCTGCTATCCTTGTTTAATTCACAGCGATAGCTTTCAAAGGATGCTTCGAGCATCAGAGTCGCATAGCGTTGTTTGTTTTTCCAAGGCAGTCCATCGCCATTGGTTTCTATTTGTTGTTTAATGATACGGCGTGCTTCTTCGGCGACAGTTCCGAAGCCCTTCCGTTGTAAGGCAGTCCATACGGCGGTCTTGCCTACACCAGGTCCTCCCGTGAGGACGATAAAATTAGCAGTCTGTTTCATGATATTAAAGTTGATTTGAATTTACGGGCCCTTTTGCTGTGCTATACTAGCCTTGCGAAATTGGTGGAGCTGCTTTTAAAGGAGAGGTTATTGTGTATAGAACAACACTATGGAGCTTTAATTGCCAGTTTGGATAGAGATACCATCCTGGAGATGGTCTGCATCAAAGATACGGATTATTGTGCAGCACGTCAAGACGATATGAGCCGATGGGATCTCTTTGTTATTCAATCAGCCGAACAAGCGTTTCCAGAAGCCTTTTCCTTTATATTTGCGCGTCTCGGTGTTCTCGGCAGTTGTCATATGAGCGGGTTGTACCTGCACCTTTTCAATTTTCACGTTTTGTAGGATGTCCTGTCCAGAAGTGTTATTGCGCTGTTCAATATCGCCGATCTGTATGAAGGCCATTTGCTGATACAGCAATGGTCCCTGTTGATCACAGTTGGAGAGATTGGAATAGCTTTTGGATTCATTTAAATCCAAAGGCTGAGGTTCAACGACTTCTGTAGCCTCCAGGAGGCCTAGCCCGCGTTCTTTCGCATAATGTAGTGCTTTCAGAAAAATAGCAATACGTCCCTCTGAAAATATATGGTCCAGTTCTGAACGGACCGAAGGCCTACAGTCATAATCTACGAGCAGCTGTGCTACCTGCTCGGCAGGAATAAATACGCCCGAACAATAATTTTCGATGAGCCGGTTCCGTACCTTCCCGGTCAGCATATGCTGAGGAACGAACTGTTCCCACTTTTTGTAATAGACGTCTAACTGTTTGTTTCCTGAGAAGGATAGTGCAGCGCCACGGATATAAAAATAGGTTTCAAAAAAACCTTGAACAACAGCAATAAAAAAGCCATGTGTTTTATCGAAATAGTCACTCTGGTCTGTTTCCCGGCCAGCATTTATCGTGTCCTGGTATTTTGTTTTGTAGAATTCTTCCAGATTATTGGCTACTGCAAGTTCCTCTACTTTTTCGGGATGCTCGATTGCCTCAAAATACCAGGCGTTGATTTGTTGCTCGGATATTGGATGGTAACTAACGTCATAGCCCATAATTAACGGTTTTTAATCTGTTGTTTTATATGTGTCTGCTAAAATATTAAAAATTAACATCTTAGGCAAGTGCAATCCTATTATCACCGGCTGCTTCGAAAGAACTGACTTGTGCGTGTAAGTTTTATTCGGTAGTTTCGAACAAATTAATATTTAAATATGAAGCACTTCCTATTTCTTCTTGCACTATCAGCAAGTTTAGCTTTTACGGCTTGTCAATCTCCAAGTCCTGAAAATTTTTTCGGCAAAGTTGTTCTAAATACCAACCTGATAGCTGATTTTGCTCCCGAACGTTATGGTAAACGCCTGGAGCAGGAGACTGTTGAATTTGCGGATATGCCGTCGACTAAAAAGCAGGGCGATGAAGCGCAGAAGTCGGTCGATATTAAAATTCAGACCGTCGAGAAAGCCATAAAAGATATCAAAGCACTTCAAGTATCAGATGAGGATGCAAAAGCACTTCAGGCGCAGTCCGTTGCCCTGTTTGAAAAAGTACTGCCTATCTATAAAAACGAATATGCAGCCTATGCAAAATTGTGTGATACAAAGGGCCCTGATGCAGAGAAGAAAGCGCTGTTGCAGAAAATCAGCACAACATATATGCCCGAAGTTGACCGGGCTTTTGAACAGGTATATACTTTGGGGAAAGCGTATGCCGAAAAACATCATCTCAATGTGACATGGGGAAACTAAAATGGGAAATGAGATTAAGTTGTTCCGCAATAAAAGCAAAACAAAAAAGCTTTTATAGACGTCGGGTGCAGTATGTATCGCTCTTTTCTTCGTTTTATTGTATGGTCTCGGTATTTTTGACGGCATATTGAAAATAAAACCCGCTATTTTTGCGGGAGGAGCATGTATCGTCATGCTGACCTTATTGATCAATAGCCTAATTAGTCTAAAAGATACTTCCGCTCAGATCGTGTTCAATCGCCATAATTTTCAGGGTAAAACTACACCGCTGGCGAAAGCTTTTGGTGTAGGGAATTGGGACGATGTCACGTCCATTCAATTACAAAAAGTCGGAGGCGATACACTGGTTGTCGTGTCGGTGATAAATGCCGCTTCATACAGAAGCCGGCTGTCGTCAATGCTATGGAAGATGGCCTTTGATGAACCATCACAGCAGTTGCATATCATGTATTCGTCCTCAATGGTCGATGTCGATGCTACAGCGCTTTACGAATTGTTTATGCGCTCCTGGGAGGAGTCCAGGAAAGCAGTTTAGCCGTGCTATCCTCCATCGGACAATCGCGAATTGCAGAGTGCATCAATCTTACGTTGGATCGTTTCCTGTTCCAGTGGATTTTTGGTCAATGTTCTGGCACGCTGAAAATTCGCGATTGATTTTTCGCGGTCAATATCTTTATAAAGTTCACCCAGCAGGACAAAATAAAAATGGTTGTCTACGAGATCCAGGTTCGTCGCTTCCAGTAGGGCTGTTTGAGCACTTTTTGCTTTGTATAGCGCAAAGATCCTGTTGAGTAGGGTGGCAGAAGAGTAATTGACTCTGAGCAAGCGATCGTAAAGCTGAAGGATCTCCTTCCATTTTTCAGGGGTATCCGCTTTCGTACAATGGCATTGTGCAATTTTGGCCTCAATATGGTAGGATGTCAGTTCATTACCAGCTGCAGCGTTGTTTAAAAAATAAATGCCCTGGTGGATCAGGTCCCGATTCCAGAGGTTTTCATTCTGCTGTTCATACAGCACAAACTCACCGTCGCTGCTGTGGCGGGCATCAAAACGCGAAGAGTGAAAACACATGAGGGCGATGAGAGCATTGGTTTTCGGGACATTTGTTTTTTCGTATCTTGCTAACATCAGGGCTAGTCGCAGTGCTTCAATACACAGATCTTTCCTTAAAATCTGATTTTGTGTTTTTGAATAATAGCCTTCATTGAATAGCAGGTAAATCACGTGCAATACGTTGTCCAGGCGCTTGACAATTTCGTTTTCAGGGGGTAAAAGCAGATCGACCTTTTCAGTACGTAATTTCTCTTTCGCTCTAAAGAGCCTCTTATTAATTGTTTCTTTGTTGGAGAGAAAAGCCTCGGCAATTTCATCAATACCAAATCCACAGAGTATGCGCAATGCCAGTCCGATCTGAGCTTCGCTCGCGATGGCGGGGGTACAGATGGCAAAGAGCATCTTGAGCTGACTATCTTCGATGTTCTCCCGGGAAAAGTTAAATTCGGGATTCGAAGCTACCATTTGTTGCTCCTGATGCAGATGAGGCATCACTTTCTCCTCAAAAATTTTGATCCGCCTGAAGTGGCTTAACGTCTTGCGTTTGGCCACGGTATATAGCCATGCCGTGGGGTTCGGTGGCAGGCCATTGGTCTGCCATGTTTCCGTTGCCAGCAAGAAAGTTTCACTGACAATGTCTTCTGCCACTTCAATGTACTGAAGACCAAAGCCTTTGGATATGACGGCTACTATTTTGGAAAACTCCTGCTGAAAAAGTTGTTTTAGAAAATTGGATTCCATAATAATATATCAAGGCAGCTGCGATTAAGCAGCTGCCGGAATAATAGGTGTTACAGGAGAAGTTCCCGGATTTCCACACTTCCACTGGATTCCAGTATAGGACAACCATGTGCCAGTGTGGTGGCCTCTTCCAGATTCTCGGCCGAAACGATGATAAATCCACCGAGTCTTTCCCGGATTTCAACAAATGGGCCGTCGGTAATCACACCGCCGGGTTTTAGGACTTTTCCTGTGGACACCAGGCGGGAGCCATGGCTGGACAATTTCCCCTGTGCCTCGATACCACTGATCCAGTCCTGCCATTTTTTGTTTATGGCACCTATTTCCTGTTCAGTTAGCCGCGGCTGCTCGCTGCCAGCCTGGCGAAATAATAAGATGAAATCTTTCATGCTATTGATTTATCTATTGAATATATGTTATCCTTACGTTGCTTGCACCTTATGCTGACCAACTTTGTAGCCGCCGGCTTCGGTACGGAAAGAAATATTAAACCGATTGTACGTATTGATAGTGGTTACAGCCAAGGTCAGATCGACCAATTCTGCTTCCGAAAACTCACTGCTCGCCTTGGCATACACGTCGTCGGGGACGTCGCCGTTGGCGATTTTCGTCACGGCCTCCGCCCATTCTAGCGCAGCGCACTCCCGTGCAGTATACAATGGAGCCTCCCGCCAGGCATCCAATAGGAATAAGCGCTGTGGATTTTCTCCAGTGGCAAGCAGATCTTTGGAATGCATATCCAGACAATACGCGCAGCCATTGATCTGTGATACCCGAAAATAAACGAGGTGCAGCAGTTCCTGCTCAATTGTACAATTACTGAGGTAGACACCCAATCCATACATAGCCTTCATGGCATTTTGTCCCTTGGCGAAAAAATTAATTCGTTGTTTCATTTTATTATTGTTTTAAGTGTAACTGATTTACACTACAATAATGATTGAAGTTAAAGAAATTGGACAGGAAGCGTTTAATATTTTTTAATTTATGTATAACTATCTGTTGTTTAATGAGTTGTGTTGTTGTCTTTTTTAAATAATCCGTTTATTACGGGATAGGGGGCCGTGGAGATGGGGCAGAAGTATAGTCGGTCCATTTCGAACAGCTTTGATTAGCCGGAAAAGGTTAGCAAAATTTTGCTGGAAATCGCTGGCAATATGTTATTTTTATTCAAATTACTCCAATGAAACTAACAACATTGATACTTTTCATCTTAGGCCTTGTTTTTTTGGCTTCCTGTGGCGCGGGCAGCAACAAAAAGCAGGCGCAGGCGGATACTGTGGCAAATGCAGAATTTAAGGCATACGAAGACCGCTTTATAGAGCAGCTCTGGCGGGAGAACCCCGAATGGGCGACACAGGTTGGATTCCATCGTTATGACTCCCTATTGACCATCCCCGATTCGCGCAGCAGGGAACAGCGTTTAGCTTTTTCAAAGCGTCATCTGGACAGTCTCAGCAGCTTTGACCTGAACGATCTCAATCTTTCGCAGCAGACGGATTACCATTTGATGCAGAATTATCTTGAATCAACAGTGTGGGCAATAGAAAAGGAGCGTTCGCATGAGTGGAACCCTTCTTCCTACAACGTTAGCGGAACCATCGCCTTTATGCTGGCTGAGAATTATGCGCCCTTAGACCAGCGCCTTCGGGCTATTCATCAGCGCATTGTTCAGATCCCAGCTTATTATCGGGCCGCACAGCAGCAGATCAAAGCTCCTGCGCAGGAGCTGACGGATCTGGCGATACAGCAGAATCTGGGAGGATTATCGGTATTTGAAGCTGATCTACCAGATTCCCTGCAAAAGTCAAATCTTTCGGCCACCGAGAAATCGAATTTGCAGACAGCAGCAGACAGCGCCATGAATGCGATAAGAGGTTTTGTAACCTTTCTTAAAGAAACTCCGAATCCTGCCCCAAGAAGTTTTAGGTTAGGGCAGGAACTTTATGAACAAAAGTTCAAATTTGACATTCAGTCCGGTTCTACAGCAGCGCAGATTTACGATGCCGCCGTGGCGCGCAAAAGCTATCTCCACACCGAGATGTACAAAATTAGCAAAGAGCTATGGCCTAAATATTTTGGGCCTGCTGCTCAGCCGGCGGATAGCCTCGGACTGATCCGTAAGATGATCGATAACCTATCTGTCAACCATGTGAAAGCTGAAGATTTTCAGGCAGCAATTGAAGCGCAGATACCGAAACTGGTGGAGTTTGTGAAAAAGAAAGATCTTCTCTATATCGATGATAGCAAACCATTGATTGTGCGCAAGGAGCCTGCTTATATGGCCGGGGTTGCAGGAGCATCCATCAGTGCACCCGGTCCCTACGATAAAGGGGGAAATACCTATTACAATGTAGGTAGCCTGAACGGTTGGACCAAAGCGGCTTCTGAAAGCTATCTACGGGAGTATAACCACTACATTTTACAGATATTGAATATCCACGAAGCTATTCCGGGGCACTATACGCAGCTGGTGTATGCCAATCAGTCGCCGAGTCTCATCAAAAGCGTGCTCGGTAACGGAGCAATGATCGAAGGCTGGGCTGTGTATACCGAACAAATGATGCTGGAGAATGGTTACGGTGACCATGCGCCTGAGATGTGGCTGATGTGGTATAAGTGGCATCTTCGTACCGTATGTAATGCTATACTGGATTACAGTGTGCACGTGAAAAACATGAGCGAGAAGGAAGCTATGCATCTTCTGGTGGACGAGGCTTTTCAACAGCAGGCCGAAGCAGCAGGCAAGTGGAAAAGAGTGTCAGTGAGCAGTGTGCAGTTAACTTCCTATTTTACGGGCTACAAAGAAATTTATGACCTACGCGAAGCCGTAAAAAAAGAGGAAGGGGCACAGTTTAATTTGAAGGCCTTCAATGAGAAATTTTTAAGCTTCGGTAATTCACCAGTAAAATATATTCGCGAGATGATGCTGGCAAAGTAAGCGAAGATTGCAGATATCCGATACAGAGGCGTCTGTGCTATGAAGCTTCGGCAACTTTTGCAAATTTATTGCGGTACTCGATCGGAGTAAGGCCAGTTATCTTTTTAAAGATATCGCGAAACGCTTTTGTATCGGTATATCCCACATCATACATGACCTGGGATACATTTTTCCGCGAAGCTTCGAAAAATTTCTTTGCGGCTTCTATACGGACGCGCTGGATATATTCGACCGGCGTATTGTTGGTCGCTTCTTTAAATCGTCGCTCAAAAGTACGACGGCCGATGTTGACTAGATTGGCAAGGTCTTCCACTGTGATTTTTTCCTCATATTTCTGTTCAATAAAGTCCTGGGCTTTTTGGATGTCCGCATCGTCATGGTTCCGCTGTCCTCTGAATATGGCAAATTGGGATTGGCTGTCGCGACTGATATCGAGTGCAAAATACTTCGCTATCATTACTGCGGTCTCCCGATCAGAAAACTTTTCAACCAGATAGAGAATCAGGTTCCATAAGCTGCTGGCACCACCACTGCTGTAGATATTGTCGTTCTCCGTAATCACGGCCCCATCTTCGATTTCAATGGCGGGGTATTTTTCCTTGAATTCACTGATATAGGCCCAGTGTGTGGAGCATTTTTTTCCGTCCAGCAGTCCTGTTTCGGCCAATAGAAACGCCCCTACGCACAGACTGGCCAGGCGTGTGCCTTTAGCGTGCAATTTTTTAAAATACGGTATTGCATCGGCGTTGTCCCGGATGCCATTATCGATGTCCCCGAAAGTAGGCGGTATAATGAGCAGGTCAGTCTGGATAACGTCCTGAAGCAGCCGGTGCGTTCGGATGGTATATTCACCACTATTTGCTGGGACATAGTCACTCAGACCCACATATTCCACCCGAAATATAGGCTTCTTGCCAAATGCTGTCAGAAATTCATTGGCGGTATGGAACGTTCTAAATGCGGGCGTAATGCCTTCAATAGTACCATATTGTGGAACAAAGACAGAGATCTGCATATCTTATTAAGTTTATAACGTAAAGGTACAAATTGTTTTTGTCGTAATCCACCCCTAAAGTTGTCGGTTTTACGCCTTACGCGCTGTGCAATTCCTTTGCATCTTTGCTATATCATTATAAACAAATACATAAACTCATGAAAAGACAAACAAAAATTAAGGTTGAAGCAACGGTAAACGCACCGGTAGAAAAAGTATGGCAACAGTGGAATACTCCGGCCGATATTATGCAGTGGAATGTGGCGGATCCGAGCTGGCATTGTCCGAGCAGCCAGAATGACCTCCGGGTAAACGGGACATTCAAAAATCGTATGGAAGCGAGAGACGGTAGTTTCGGATTTGATTTTGAAGGCACCTATGACAAGGTGGAGCTGTATCAGGAGATTGCCTACATCATGGCCGATGGCAGGAGGGTTAGCACAATTTTTTCCCCCAATGATGGAAGAACAGTCATGACCACTGTCTTTGATGCGGAAGAAACCAATAATCCTGAGTTTCAGAAACAGGGCTGGCAGGCTATACTCGATAACTTTGTTAAACATGTAGAATCAAAAAATTAACAACATAAAAAGCTGAAGTCATGAAAAAGAATAGAATTATTTTTTGGGCTGCGACAGTATTTATTATCCTCTGGGAAGGCGTTATGCCCTTGAGCACCTTATTGTTTGCGCCGCAATATGTCAATATGGGTACAAAACCATTGGGGTATCCTGATTATTTTGCGTATACATTAATTATTTGCAAAGTCTTGGGCGTCATTGCTATAGCCATGCCTAAGTTTCCGGCTAAACTTAGGGAATGGGCATATGCCGGGTTGACCTTCAATCTGATCTTTGCCTTTATTAGCCACGCCTGTGTAGACAAGAATATCGCCTATATGCTGATGCCACTTATCGTATTGGGTATTCTGATGTTATCGTATCTCTATAGGGGCAAGATTAGCCGTTCGGGCCAATTGTCACTTGGCGGTGCGGCGTCGACGTTGTCCTAATACATGCGGCGGGAAAGCTTGCCTACAGAGCGGATAGCTCGCCATAACGCATGCGAATAGCAATTTACTTATAAAACTATATTAAAAATGAAAACAAATCGTGTTTCTTTACATCGGATTATTCAGGCTAGCCCTGAAAAAATCTTCCATGCATTCTCGGATTCAGCGGCCTACGCTTCCTGGCTGCCACCCTACGGTTTTGTCTGTACTGTGCAACAGATGGACTTTAAAGTTGGTGGAAGTTTCAAGATGACCTTTATCAATTTCGGTACCGGAAACGGTCATTCATTTGGTGGCGAATACCTGGAAATTACGCCCCATACCCTGATTAAATATGTGGACCGGTTTGACGATCCCAACCTGCCGGGAGAAATGACCACAACAGTTTCGTTGCGGGCAGTGTCCTGCGGCACGGAGCTGCAAATTGAACAAACTGGTATTCCCGAGGTTATTCCTGCGGAGATGTGTTATCTAGGCTGGCAGGAGTCTTTGGAAAAGATGAAAAAGCTCGTGGAGCCCGTAATACCAGACGCATAGTTCAACCAGCCATGGAAGGGTTAAAAAGTGGGGTGTTTATCACATTTTCGGGCAATTGCAGAAAGGCACTTACGTTTTATCAAACATGTTTCGGTGGCACCTTAGAATTCCACATGTTTGGACAGACTGTGGACGGGAATTCAGAAGTTCCAGTGGTAAGTGCCTCTCTGATTGCCCCCGGGGTGATTATCTATGGGTCGGATCTTGTGCATGACGAGGGAAGAAAAATAGGGAACTATGTTTCTGTGTTTTTGACCTGTCCGGACGCTGCCGGCCGCAGAATGCTGATGGCAAAACTGGCACGACCTGAACGGCCGCCGTCGGCTGACAAATTGCATGACAGATTGCTGGAGGTGGTCGATCCTTTTGATGTACGATGGATACTGAGCATATAAATTGCTCCGCTGTGAATCAATCGCTATTTATACTGAGTCCCTTCGATGGAGTGAATCTGTATCCTTTTTCATTGCGATGCGAATGATAGCTTTGTATAACACATCAACAGTTAATGAGATATGCAACAACTGGATATACAGATACGCAACAGTACGATAGACGATATAGAACATATTTTCGGACTTTATCGGATGGCAACCGATTATCAAAAATCAAAATCCATGGTCTCCTGGCCGGAGTTCGCCCATGAGCTTGTCGAGGCCGAAGTAAAGGAACACAGGCAATGGAAAATGCTGATCAATGGGCAGATCGCCTGTGTATGGGCCACAACGTTTACTGATCCAGAGATTTGGGAGGAGAAAAACGAAGAGCCGTCGGTATATATCCATCGGATAGCTACCGATCCGGATTTCAGAGGCAATAATCTGGTTCGACACATCGTCAGCTGGGCTATCGGATATGCCGAATCAAATAATAAGCAATATGTGCGTATGGATACTGTTGGTGAAAATAAAAGCCTTATTAAGCATTATACCGGATGCGGTTTTGAATTTTTGGGTTTGCGCAAATTGCGCAATACCGCCGGATTACCCGCACATTATGATAACGCGACGGTGAGCTTATTTGAGCTCCGGATTGACCCGGAGCAATAGGCGTTGGCCATCTGTTCAACTGTTAACTGTTTTGGCTAAATTCAGCCAGTATTGAGCTGCCCTGCTCAAGACTGCATAATTTTTAGTATATTGCTGTAACAAACTATCGTTTCAGTATACTAATGGCTTATTAACAGTTAACTTATTTATGAACTTATCAATAGAAAGACTCAGCAAAACCTATCCTAACGGCGTAAAAGCGCTAGATGACGTCACTTTGGAAATAAAACCCGGAATGTTTGGCCTATTGGGGCCTAATGGTGCGGGGAAGTCATCTTTGATGCGCACGATAGCAACACTTCAGAAGCCCGACAGTGGAAGCATCCGTTTCGGGGATATTGAGGTGCTTAGTAGGCCGATGGATCTGCGGCGGGTGCTGGGCTATCTACCACAGGAATTTGGCGTTTATCCGAACCTTTCTGCCGTAGATCTGCTGCACTATTTTGCTAAGCTCAAAGGTATCAAATCCAGTGTAGACCGAAATGCCGTCATCAATCGCGTCCTTGAAGTCACCAACCTCTGGGACGTGCGCAACAAAAGTGTTAGCGGCTACTCAGGCGGTATGAAACAACGCTTTGGGATTGCACAGCTCCTGTTAAACGATCCCAGGCTCATTATTGTCGATGAGCCCACTGCCGGGCTGGATCCGGCGGAGAGGCACCGTTTTTTGAATGTGCTCCGCGAGATCGGTACCGATCATACGGTGATCTTCTCGACTCATATTGTGGATGATGTACGCGAACTGTGCCATGAGTTAGCCATCCTCAACGGCGGGAAAATACTTTTGCGCGGTACACCGAAGGACACTATAGCGCAGTTGCAGGGTAAGATATGGGTGCGTGTCATTGGGCGCGACCAATTGGATGAATATACCCAAACGCATGAGGTCATTTCTTCAAACTATAATCAGGACAATACGCTCAATATCCGTGTTTTTAGTGCCGTACAGCCAGATGAGTCGTTTGTAAACGCTCAGGCACAATTGGAGGATGTTTATTTTGTTTCACTCAAAACTGACCGGCACCATGTTTAGTTCGATCTTTAATTTTGAGTTTACACGTTGGTTTAAGAATGCTACGGTCTATATCTATATAGCGATATTCTTTTTGTTGTCCTTGCTCATCATGCTGTCTTCATTGGGGATGTTTGACGGCGTTACGGCAACCACATCTTCCAACACGATCAGAAATTCGCCTTGGGCAATCAATGAAATGATCAACGGAATGTCTTCACTGATCTATTTTTTAATCCCTTCAATAGTTGGCGCCTGTGTGTACCGGGATTTTCAGTATAATGTACATACCATCCTATTTAGCTACCCTATTACGAAAACCGATTACTTGCTGGGCAAATTTTTCGGGTCAATGGCGGTGGTGCTGGTCATTGTGCTGGCTTCAACGCTTGGAATTGTAATTGCCCAGCTGCTTCCGGGAACCAATCCTGATCTTTTGGGTCCAGCGCGTGTGTTGGCCTACATCCAGACTTATGCGATCCAGGTGATTCCTAACCTGATTGTCCTGAGCGCGATTATTTTCGTCCTGGTAACCCTAACCCGCAATATCTATGTTGGTTTTGTTGCGGTTTTGGTCCTTATCATCCTCCAGGTACTCGTACAGAACTTAACCACAGAGGCGGATAAACTTTATCTCGGAGCGCTGATAGATCCCTTTGGGGACAGCGCGATTTCCTATTACACCCGTTATTGGTCTCCGGAAGAAAAGAATGTAAACAACCTGCCTTTGGCTTCGGCCATTATTTATAACCGGCTGATCTGGCTCGGTGTGGCAGCATTGTTCATAGGCATATTTTATGCGCTATTTTCATTTTCTCAACATTCCATCGCGCTGAAGACAGGCAACAAGGCAGCCCGGTTAACAAAAAATAATTTCGATACGATCTTTAAGATCAATCTCCCCAAAGTTTCTTATGACTTTTCGGTGCGGCACTACATGGGGACCATGTGGACCATGGCGCGGTATGACTATCGTTATATTGTCAAAAGTCCCGTTTTTCTGATTATCACCCTTGTCGGGATACTGTTTATTATTTTGATGGCCAGCACCATCGGGTCCATATTCGGTACTTCGACCTATCCAGTTACCTGGAAAATGCTGCTGATCCCCGGGGCAACCTTTAAGTTTTTCCTGCTGATATTGACTTTTCTATTTTCGGGATTGCTTGTCCATCGCGGTTCGATCACTCGTATGGGCAGCTTGCTGGATACGACTCCGGTACCTAGCTGGGCATTGCTGGGATCTAAGATTATGGCCATTATCTTGATGCAGCTGACGCTGCTGCTGGTTGTGATGTTGACTTGTATGGGCATACAGGTCTACCACCAGTATTACCATGTTGAACCAGGGCAGTATCTGATGAGCTTAATGGTGTATGGCATGTTGTCCAACCTGACATGGCTTTTTATTGCGATTTTTGTGCATACCCTTTTCAGGAACTATCTCGCTGGATTTTTTGTGCTTTTAACGTTATTTATCGGTTTGCCCTTCTTGTCGATGCTGGGTGTGGAACAGGCTATTTTTCAGTTTAACCAAGGGCCGGGGTTAGAATATTCGGACATGGACGGATTCGGCTATATCCTGCCATTTTTGACTTATAGGCTGTATTGGTTGCTGTTTTCTCTGTGTTTTCTCGTGATAGCACTGCTCCTATGGCGAAGGGGGGGATTTTCGGGTGTCAGAGAGCGTATGGCGATAGCTAGGGCCAATATGAGCACAGCGAATATGGGACTATTGATTGCCAGTGCCATTGGATTTATGGGCATTGCGGCTGCCATATATTATGAAAATCATATTAAAAATCCGTATTATACCAGTTTGGATTATGAAAAACAATCTGTGGAATGGGAGAAAAAGTATAAAAAATATCAGGACCGTCCGCAGCCGCGCGTCGTTGATGTCAAGTTTAATATGGACATTTATCCCTCCAAACGCAGCTTTAAGGCGCAGGCGTCCTACGTGCTGAAAAATAAAACGACTTCAGTCATTGATTCGATTTTTATTAACTATAATGACTATGACTACAGCTTTTCGTTCAATGTATCCAATAAATTGATTTCGGCCGATGACAAATACAATTTCAATATCTATAAGCTGGATAAGCCCATGGCTCCGGGGGACTCCATCGTGTTCAGTTTCAGTACTGTCAGCCCCGCTAATACTTTGGTGAACCAAAAATCGCCGGTTAAGGGCAATGGTACGTTCATCAACAATATGGTGTTTCCGAATATCGGATATTCTGATCGGAGTGAGCTGGTGGACAATGATATACGGAAGAAATATGGTCTTCCTCACCGCGACCGTATGGCGCCGCCAACCGATCCAAAGGCCCTGAAAAACAATTACATTTCGAATGATGCGGACTGGATCCGGTTTGAAGCTGTCGTCAGCACGGATGCTGATCAGTTAGCCATTGCACCGGGATATCTCATCAGACAATGGGAGAAAGATGGCCGCAAATACTACCAGTATAAAATGGATTCGGAGATCCTGAATTTCTTCGCATTCAATTCTGCCCGTTATGCAGTCAAAAAGGAACGGTGGAACGGCGTTAATCTGGAGGTTTATTACCATAAATCACATCGCTATAATCTCGACCGGATGATAGCTGCCAGTAAGGCGTCTTTGGCATATTATAGCAAGGAATATAGCCCATATCAACATCGGCAGCTTCGTATCGTCGAATTTCCGCGGACAGCAGGTACATTTGCTCAGTCATTCGCGAATACCATTCCCTTTTCTGAGGCGATCGGTTTTATTGCCGATGTTGACGAAAAGAAGGATGACGCAGTAGACTACCCTTATGCAGTGACGGCACATGAGATTGCACATCAGTGGTGGGCGCATCAAGTTGTCGGGGCCAACGCTCAGGGAGCAACATTGATGTCTGAGAGTATGTCCGAATACTCTTCACTGAAAGTGCTCGAAAAAAGATATGGAAAAGGGCAGATGCGTAAATTCCTCAAAGATGCCCTGGACGGCTATCTCAAAGGCAGAAGTGAAGAACGGCTGGGCGAGCGTCCTTTGATGTATAATGAAAATCAGATGTATATCCATTATCAAAAAGGTTCCTTGGTCCTCTATGCTTTGAGCGACTACTTGGGCGAAGATGTTTTCAATCGTACCGTACAATCTTATCTACAGAAGACCGCTTTCCAGAATCCGCCTTATACGACGTCGCTCGAATTTGTGGATTACCTCCGTGAGGCTACACCTGACTCGCTCCGTTATCTGATCAAGGACATGTTTGAGACAATCACGCTATATAATAACAAGGTCGTGAAAGTCAATAACAAAAAACTAAATAACGGTAAATATCAGATCGACATACAGTTTGAAGTGTCCAAGTATCGGGTAGACGCCAATGGTAAGAAGAGTTACAATGATCCGGGGGAAAAGCCATTGCAGTTCAAAAAATCTGAGCGCGTGACGGTGCAGTCGCTGCCCCTCAACGACTATATTGAAATCGGAGTTTTTAGTAAACCAAAGGAGGGGAAGGGGAAGCCGCAGGAGCTTTACCTCAACAAGCACCGTATCAGTCAGATCAACAATACCCTGAAACTAGTCGTGGACGCTCCGCCGTTTCAGGTGGGTATCGATCCATACAATAAACTTATCGACGTGGATTCGGATGATAATCGGAAGGAAATTTAGGCATACGTGGGCAGGGCCGGATTGTAGCAATATTTATGTTGCACATTTCGGTCCTTTTAACGTGAGAACCAGCGAATACGGAATTATAGATGGGGGTTATCAGGAATTTTTATTAGCCTGTACCCCTCTTTTTGTAAGACGTTCTGTAATTCAATTTCTGGGATGGATTTGAATATAATCACACTTAGCGATTGGCTAGGTACAATGCCGTACTTTGACAGAACATCTCTAAAGCCTTTCTTGAGCAGTATTTGGCGAAATCTTCTGTCGGCTCTGATCGCTGGAATTTTATCACTTCCCTGAAACCAGAAATTAGGGTTAAAACTTTTAATGGCTACCATTGGCAAGTTTAGCCCTGCTGCAAATTTTTCCATTTCTCTTTCAGAAACTTTGTATACAAAGTTCCCTACCAGCTCGTAAGAAAATCGGTTTTTCCAAATTTTGTTAACTAACCCATATTTAATCTTTTCTAAAACGTTATTCATAAATAGCAAAAAGGGCATTTTCAAAATAGGGTCTTGTGGCTCTATGATCACGATTCCTTTCTTTGCTACTCTGACCATTTCATATAATGCAGCATACGGCCTAGGAAAATGATGATAAGTTTCTTTACACAAAATATAATCTATGCTATTGTCGTCGAATGATAGATTTTCTGCGTTTTCAGCTGAATAGTTTTCAATAAGGCCGACTTCTTTTGACACGGCAAGAAAAGCGTCATTGATATCCGTTGCAATCACATTGAGTACGCCGTTCTCGATCAGATAATTCGCATCATGACCATAGGCATCGCCAACAGTCAGCCAGGACGCGCTTTTATATGCTGTAATGGGTTTGACACAGTTGAAAAATTGGTTCTGTAGCCAGTGGTTGATTGTTCCTTTTGAAGTTTTAATGCCTTGCAGCAAGGCTACTTTCTGTTCTTTTTCGGGAAATCGGTTAGTATACCAATTCGAATGTCTGTTATAGCTTTCATTGTGGAATGGTTCATTGTTTCTATTCGTATTTTCCATCATTTTATAGTACGGCGGCCCAGGTCGTCATAAATTATTTCCTATATAACGGACAATTAAAGTGATGTGCTACATTTTTTTGACTTATTGGTTACTTATATTTTTGTTTTTTTGATCAAGTGTTGTTTTTATGTTTTCAGTATGAATGTGTTGGCTATATTGTTGTTATACAATCCTCGCGATGATTACGATAAATATCCTTGTATAGGGAATTTATACAAAAAAAATATCAATTATATTATTTTAAAATTGAAAGAAGTCTTTTATTAATATGCATGGGAGGCATCCATGTTGATGTGAACTTCAACAAAATGAGGCAAAACAGGAGATTTCCGATAGGTCATTACACCTTAGGGAAACGATATGTAAAAACAAAAAAGTCGCTCTCTTTATAGAAAGCGACTCGGCTGTGCTCCCACCTGGGCTCGAACCAGGGACCAAAAGATTATGAGTCTTCTACTCTAACCGACTGAGCTATAGGAGCGGCTTATTTCGTCAATTTTAGCCACTGTTGTGCTGTTTTGACGATGCAATTATCGATATTTGTATCGGTATTTCAAAATAATTCGATGGAAAAAATTAAAAATATTGTTCTTGATTATGGGAACGTCATCTTCATGATTGATTTTGTAAAATTGAAAGCTGCTTTTACTCAGTTAGGTATAAAAGACGTGGATGCGGTTTTTGGGCACCATGGGCAGAGCGAACTTTTTGACAATTTTGACAAGGGAAAGATTGACGCGGCGCAATTCAGGGACGGTATTCGCGAAATCACAGGAAATGCGGCGCTAAGTGATGCGCAGATTGATGCCGCCTGGAATAGTCTGCTCGTTGGCGTACCTCAAGGTAATCACGATCTGTTAATGCAGCTGAAAGATAATTATCGCACATTCTTATTAAGCAACAACAATGCAATCCACTACGCCTATTGCATGAATGATATTCAGCAGAAGTATGGTGTCGCCGACAATGAAGCTTTTTTTGAAAAGACGTATTATTCGCATATGGTAGGGATGCGAAAACCCGATGCTGAAATATTTGAACTGGTCATGCAGGAGCAGCAATTGCGTCCAGAAGAGACGCTCTTTATTGATGATAGTCCGCAGCACCTGGCAACAGCCCAACGATTGGGCTGGCACACGGCACTATGTACCAAAGAGAAACCGTTAAAAGTCCTGCTGGAAAAGTTTAAGCTGTTATAAGTGATTTTTTTCTTTTCATTATCATTCTTATTTTGTACCTTTGTGCCACTTTAAATTTTAAAAGCGACGAAAGGAGGTATATACAACGCATGATTATCGTAAATGTAAAAGAAGGAGAATCTTTAGATAGAGCATTGAAACGTTTCAAAAAGAAATTCGAGAAAACTGGAGTTTTGAGAGAGTTACGTTCACGTCAAGCTTACGAGAAGAAATCTGTGACTCGTCGCATTCAAGTGAAAAAAGCGATCTACAAACAATCTTTGAATCAAGATGTAGCTAACTAATTGATTCGCTGAGATTTCAAAAATATAGAGGGAAAAGCCATGCTTTTCCCTTTTTTTTGTGCTTTTAAATTTGTAAATTAAGCATACTATAGCGCGGTAATTATGTTGGAAAAGGAGTTTATTCGTTTTTTACAGATTGAAAAAAGGTATTCGGAACATACTGTGATTGCCTATCGGCATGAGCTGGACATGTTTCGGGACTTTTTGACCGCCGAAGGACTGGAGGTGAAGGATGTGGTCTACCGTGATCTGCGCCATTACTTTGCGCAAATGATGGAAGGCGGAAAAAATGCCAGCTCTGTTAATCGGAGTATGTCGTCGTTGCGTACCTATTTCAAATTTCTGCAGCGGGAGGATTATATTGTTAAGAATCCGATGACCTTAATCAAGGCTTTAAAAACAGCTAAAAAGTTACCGGTCGTGGTGGAGAGGGATAAGTTGGTCCGTCTATTGGATCACATGGAGCAGCAACAGGAGGATTTTGAATCCTGCCGCAATTACATTGTGATGGAATTGCTCTTTGGTACAGGAATCCGCCTGGCCGAATTGTTGAAAATTAAGGAACAGGATATCGATTTTTTTAACAAAAAAATCCTTATATTAGGTAAAAGGAACAAAGAAAGGCTTGTTCCGATAAATGATGTTTTACTGAAAGAATTGAAAAACTATTTACAACAAAAAGCGACGCAATTTGTTGATACAGATAATAGCTTATTGATCGTGACCAAAGAGGGAAAACCGGCGTATGCCAAGCTGATTTATGATATTGTGCATAAGCATCTGACGCTGATTTCTACTCAAGGTAAACGAAGCCCTCATATCTTGAGGCATACGTTCGCAACCGCCCTGTTGGACAATGGGGCCGATTTAAATGCAATTAAAGAACTGCTGGGACATGCAGGCCTGGCGGCAACGCAGGTCTACACGCATAACTCAGCAGAGCGATTGAAGTCAATTTATAAACAAGCTCATCCAAAAGCTTAAAAAAAAGGAGGAAAAATGAACATTACTGTGCAATCCATTCGATTTAATGCGGATCAGAAGTTAATCGAATTCATTAAAAAGAAAACAGGAAAATTGGAGCAGTTTTTGGATTCAATCATCGGTGGTGAATGCTATCTTCGATTGGAAAATGTTGATGACGAGGCGAACAAAATTTCGGAAATAAAACTGAATATCCCCGGAAGCCAACTTTTTGCAAAAGGACAGGCGAAAAGTTTTGAAGAGGCAACTGATATTGCCGTTGAATCTATTCGTAGACAGATTAATAAATATAAAACAAAATCAAAAAATACAGTCATTAATAATCGTAAAGAAGTCTTGTTAGAGGAGGAAGAAGAGGAAGAATACGATTAAAATATATACATACCCATGTTGTAGAGGAGGCCAGGTCATACTGGCCTCCTTTTTTTATACAGGAAAAATCTTATTTATAATAAATCAAAATAATGTAATGTTTTACTTGGATTGATTATAAATAATATTTACTTTTGGGCAGTCAAATGATAAGAGGAATAGAAATGTCAGAATTGGTTTGCCCGTTAGCGAACGTAGAAGAGGTATTTTCTACCACCGCTGGTACAGTTTATCAATGTAGCCGTAAAAATTGTTTCTGGTTAGCTTATAATAATAGCACCACTTCTTTTTCAGTTTCGGATTTTTTGAAGTTCAAAAAAAGAATTGATACCATAGATGTGGAACGGATGCTCAATGATACAACTCGTTCCTCAGATTTTGAAATTGTCATGCCATTTCGTACGGAACGCTGTTTTATCCTTTCAGTGGAGAATATACTTGAACTACGCGAGCTTCTGAATGGCGCCAAATTTATGATTGAATTAAACAGTGTCGTCAGAACCTGCCTGCAGGTATCGCCTTTCGCTGTATTAGCCTAGGCTGACGTATCCTAATACAACATAGTAGCTGCGGTGTATATTGACAAATATACACCACAGTTTTTATAAGGACTCCTTATTTAAATTAAAATTAAATAACAGGTCGATGGGCCTAATCCTGCAAGCCGTAAATTCTGCTTTTTTAAAGCGATTTAAAGCCTCATTGTTTTCATTTATTGCCTATTGAAAGTTTCGATCAGTTGTATTTGTAATTGTATTGATTCTAAACAAGTTGCGTTTTTATTGGCTAATTTAGACTGAATTTGTATTGCATATTCTTTATACAAATTGTTTAAATGCGATGTATCTTTGTAATGAAGTCGGGTGATCGGATCTATCGCTCGAGATTGTTTTAGAAATTAAACTTAAGGAAAATATGAAAGATTTATTGAAATTAAAATCTTCTTTAAAAGAAGAAATCGAAAATATACTTAATGCACAGATCAAGGTAGAGGCACACTCGTCAGCATTGTACCTAGCGATGTCATCTTGGTGTGATGATCAAGGCTTGGAAAATGCAGCTGAGTTTTTTGCGAGACAGTCCAATGAAGAGCGTGAGCATATGCTGAAGCTTTTTAACTATATCAACAACCGTGGTGGACGTGCGATCTCTCCGGAGATTACAGGGATCCCACAGGACTTTGAGTCTTTCCGCGGTGTATTTGAGCAAACACTGGAGCAGGAAATGTTTGTGACCGAGCAGTTTAACAACATTGCAGACAGATGTGCAAAAGCAAAAGATTATGTGACATTCAACTTTGTACAGTGGTTTTTGGAAGAGCAAGTTGAAGAAGAATTTGTTGCGCGACGCATTCTCGAGTTATTTGATGTTATCGGTGAAGAGGGTACGGGCCGCTGGGAAATTGACAAACACCTTGTTAAAGTTTCTTTTGCTGGTGAGTAAAAGATAGAAAGATTTATCCGAAAGAACGAGCTGTTTTCCCGACAGCTCGTTTTTTTTTATACAAAATCACAACTTTTTACGTTAATAGCTTAAGAATTCTTATATTGAATTGTATAATTGCAAAGTCTATTTGATGGAACTAAGGGGCGGGAATATCATCCGGTTTATACTTTTGTTGTCTATTATAAGCTTGTTTTTTCTGCCAGGGATCACTTTTGGCCAGTCGACAAAAAAAGAAGTTTATGGACTTGTTGTAGATACAGCTGGCAGGCCGCTAAAAGGGGTTAATGTCCACTTGACGAGCTCCCGCGATACCTTGTTCACTTCCACATCCGTTACAGGTTACTTTCATTTCAGCAGGGTGCTGGGCAACGATATCCGTATAAGCTGCAGCCAGATCGGTCTCAGCATACTGGAACGTAGTTATCCCCTCTACAGCAGCACCACAGCTAAGCTGGATGTCGGCAAATTGACGATGTTTCCGCATGTTTCGCTGCTAAAAGAGATTGTGATCCAAAAATATAAACCCATTGTTTACAAACAGGATACTGTACAATTTAATCTGGATGCTTTTCAGTTTGACCGTCGGGCATTACTGGAGGAAGCACTTAAAGCACTGCCAAATGTACAGGTCTCGCGCGACGGCTCTGTCTATGCTTTTGGAAAGCCTATTTCCTCGGTCAAAGTGGATGGTAAGAAGTTTTTTGGCGGTGATGTGCTGACAGCTACGAGAAACCTGCCGGCGGACTTTGTAAAAAACGTGCAGATTATTGATTTTTATGGTGATGAAGCGACAGCCAAAGGGGTCAAAAACACCGAATCCGAAAAGGTGCTGAATATTGTCCTCAAGGAAGACAAGAAGAAAATTACCTTTGGCCAGGCAACTTTGGGCGGCGGTTCTGCAGAGCGCTACCTCGGCAGCATTGGGGTCAATAGATTTGACAATGGAAAGGAATACTCTATTGTTTCTTCGACTAATAATACAAACACCAATCTTTTTTCCTTTGGGTCGCCCAATGGGGGAGAGCGCGAGCGGGAGATGGGGGAGCTCGCGGATTTTGCGGACCCTACTGATGGAGTCAATAAAATCAGCTCAGTGGGAGCTAGTTTCTCCAGCCCACTGTCCAAAACAGTGAATGCCAGTGGAAGATATAGCTTTACCCAGCGTAACAACTATACCGAAGGGAATTCATTCCTGCAATCCATCTATAAATCCGGCAAGGGTGTCAACAATTCCATTAGTAATTACGAAGATTACAAAATCAGGTCCGTAGACCGTACGCATAAGATGGACTGGGACTTTGACATGAAGTTGTCCCCAAAAGACCAATTAAAAGTTTCCCCGAAACTTTCCTGGTCCAATTCGGCTGGACAGACTTACAAAGACAGACGTCTTCGGAACAACAGTCTGAGCAGTACTGGGCGTTACGGTGCTGTCAACAGCAGCGAAAGTCCGGCTGCCGCCCTCGATCTTTTTTATGTACGGAGCTTCAGCAAGCCCGGCCGAAAAATACTCTATACCTTTCATACCGATTTTAATTCGCTCGATAAGGATGAAGAGCTTCGTGATGCCAATAGTGCGATAGACAGCAGTTCAACCGAACCTCGGAGAACGGAGACATTTCTCAAACAGATGATCCGTTCGGACAATCAGAATACCAACCTGCAGAGCCGGCTGTCTCTGGTCGAGCCTGTCGATCTGGGGGGTGTTCTGGAAATCAACTACGACTTCGACTATACCAAAATAGATGCAAACCGCTCAACCTATGATACAAAGGATGAGAGTATCAACCCAATTTTGGTAGATTCGCTCAGTCTGCGCTACAACTATGCCTTTGCCAGCAATAAAGTTGGGATGATCTACCGGCATGATCTCGGCGAAAGGGTCAAAATGAGCTTTGGATTTGCGGTGCAACCATCAGAACTGACGGGGACTTCTACCGACAAGGCGATCAGGACATCATATTCGAATGTGAATCTTGTGCCATCTACTGGCCTCAAATGGAAGTTTACCAAAGAAGAAGACCTGTCGATAGACTATTATGGACGCAATAATCAGCCTAACTTTTATCAGATACAACCTGTCGTGGACAATACCAATACGCAGAATATTATCGTCGGCAATAAAGATTTAAAGTCCGAGTTCGCCCACAGCTTTGTTTCTAAGTATCGTAAATCCATGACAAGGCGTGGACAGTATCTCGAAGCGAGCCTCGCTTTTAATTTGGTAAACGACAAGATCGTGGCCAACCGGACGATCGAACAAAACTCGACTGTTCAGAAGACCAGTTACCGCAATACCGAGGGATATTATGATATTAAAAGCTACTATCTTTTTACGGCATCATTGCTGTCTGACAATTTGCAGATGAGCCTTAATGGCAATGCCGACTATTACAACAACATATCCTATATCAATGAAAAAAAGAGCTTTGGTGGCCATTTTTTACTCACGCAGGCAATTCAGTTCCGTTATGCTTGGAATGATATTTTTGAAGCTGAGTTAAATGGCAACTATTCTTTAAACCGGGCTACATTCGACTGGCCGGTGCAGGACAATATAACGGCACATTCTGGAATCGTGGGACTCGGGTCCAAGGCTTATCTGGGCAAGCATGTGACGATGGGACTGGAGGTCTCCCAAAAATTTAACGCGGGGTATTCCAGTTCGTGGAATAATATAAATCCAACCATTATCAATGCATATATGGAGTATACTTTTGGGCGTAATAATCTCGGTATGCTACGATTTCAGGGATTTGACCTGATGAACCAAAATACCGGAATCTCGCGTGCTGTTGTCGGCAATGATATCCTTGATGTTCAGAATAACCGTCTGGCACGCTATTTTATGCTGTCCCTTAATATACGCCTGCAGAAATATCCGAAAAAGTCGGGATAAATTGTCCAGCTGCAGCTTCTTGGAGACGGAAGTATGCGCTTGTTCAGGAAACTGCAATAGTGTGAGGAAAACTAAATGTCGATACATCAAGTGTCACCTATAATAATTATGCAGATGAAAGCAGTTGTCATGACAATGCCGGGCGGACCGGAAGTACTCAAAGTAGAGGAGAGGGCGCGTCCCCGGATCAGCGACTCGGAAGTGCTGATCGAAGTCCGCGCCGCGGGAGTTAACCGGCCTGATGTTTTTCAGCGAAAGGGAAACTACCCAGCGCCTCCGGGCGTGGATCCCTGGATACCGGGGCTGGAGGTAGCGGGTGTGATCGTTGAAAAAGGAAGTGCCGTAAAAGACTGGAATATCGGTGATCGGGTGTGCGCTCTGGTGGCAGGCGGTGGTTACGCAGCATATGCTGCCGTGTATCACGGACATTGCCTTCCCATTCCGGATGTGCTGAGTTTTGAGGAAGCCGCCGCGTTGCCGGAGACGGTTTTCACCGTGTGGGACAATGTCTTCCGCAGGGGGATGCTACAGGCAGGAGAAGGGTTGCTGGTGCATGGTGGCGCTGGGGGAATCGGGAGTACCGCCATTCAGCTTGGGGCGCTGTTCGGAGCAAGCGTATATACAACCGTCAGTTCACCGGAGAAAGCCGCTTTCTGCCTTTCCCTTGGTGCGGTCAAAGCCATAAATTATCAGGATGAAGACTTTCAGCAGGCCTTGGCTGGCCTGCCCGTTGATGTCATCCTGGACAGTATCGGCGGATCCTATTTTGAAAAGAATGTCAATCTGTTGGATGCTGATGGCCGGCTGGTGTATATCAATGCAATGGAAGGTGCAAAAGTGGAACTGAACTTACTCAAGCTCATGCAGAAGCGAATAGTGCTAACCGGTAGTACACTACGCGCCAGGGACCGGCAGTTCAAAGAAGGCCTACGCGATGCAATCTGGTCAAGTGTATGGCCCAAAATTGATTCGGGCGATTTTAAACCGGTGTTATTTCGCGTACTTCCATTTCATGAGGCCGCCGAAGCCCATCGTATCATGGAGGATTCTGTGTTGCTCGGTAAGGTTGTGCTAAGCTTTTAGCTTTTGAAAGTTGAGTGGCGTTGTGCCGGTGATATTTTTGAAATATTTATGGAAACTCGAGAAGTTCTGAAATCCAGAGTCGAAGCATATCTGTTTGATGGTATGTTTGTTTTCCCGCAAAAGGTTGCAGGCGGTCTTGACACGCATCTCGATCAAGAACTGAAAAAGCGTTTTGCCTACCTGTGATTTGAAGTAGCGGCAGAATGAATTTGGCGTCATGCCAGTCAGAGAGGCCAGTTCCTGCAAACGGATCTGATCGCGATAGTTCTCACCAATATATTGCATGGCGATCCGCATGCGGTCGGCATCCTGATTCTGTAGCTGCACCGTAAACGTCTCGCTGGTGAGTAGGTCATGTTGCTCCTCGGCGGCGACGCACACCAGGATCTCCAATAAGCATATGATCCGTGCCGTGCCTGCGCTACGTAGTATATCGTTGATATACTGGATTGTTTTCGATTTGCTTTTTGCAGAAAGTGCAATGCCGCGTTTGGCCGTGCGCATCAATTCTTTGATCTGCTGATTTTCGGGTAAATTGATGAAGTCATGTCCCCAAAAATTCTCTTTAAAATGTATGACGCGAATATCCGCCGGCTGAGGCTGATCCTTTTTTAAATAGATCTCGTCAAATAACCAATAATGTGGAAGATTGGAGCCGACCAGCGTAATATCACCAGACTCAAAACGCCGTACACTGTCTCCAATAAACTGGGTGCCGGATCCTTTGGCAAAATAGATCAGTTCAAGCTCCTCATGGTAGTGCCAAAGGTTGTGATATTGTGGTGTACTATCCTGTCTGGCATTGAAGGAATGGGCGAGGTGTTTATTTAGATGGAGCAATTGTGCTTTCATAACTATGAAATATATGCAATAAAGTTACGTATTTCTAGATAGTGAAGGTAATATAGCTTAATAAAATGATAATATACCTGAATATAGTTTAGTATTTTTAAGTTTATTTTACATTTAAATAACTACTTATAAAGCGTTTGAAACTATGACTAACAGAAAGAGTTACACATTTGCCCTGATTTTGGTAACCTCCCTTTTCTTCTTCTGGGGATTTATCCATAACCTTGATCCCATATTGATACCACATTTGCGGAATGCCTTCAGTTTAACCCATTTTCAGGCTTCGTTGGTCGATTCGGCGGTGTTCATTGCTTATTTTGTGATGGCTATACCAGCAGGGATTATCATGAAGCGCTACGGTTATAAAGCGGGTATTTTGATTGGCTTGCTATTTTTTGCCATCGGATGTTTTCTATTTGTACCGGCTGCCAACACCATCAGTTATATTTTCTTTTTGGGCGCTTTATTTGTAGTAGCCTGTGGTCTGACGATATTGGAAACCGCGGCTAACCCGTACGTGGCCATTCTAGGCGATCCGGCCTCATCCGCGCAGCGGCTTAATTTTGCTCAGTCGTTCAATGGGCTGGCTGCTTTTTTAGCCCCTATATTTGGTGGTAAATTCATCTTGTCGCATGCCCCCAAATCGCAGGAGGAACTTGCCCAGATGACAGAACAGGCCAAACTGGCCTATATTCAGTCCGAGACAGCTTCGGTGAAGATGCCTTATCTGATTCTGGGGATATTGATTTTGTTGATCGCAGCACTGTTTTTCTTTACGAAGCTTCCGGATATCAAAGACGATGAGGAGGAAGGAAAGGCGGGCTTTTTTCATGCACTCAGGCATAAAAACGTACGCTGGGCCGTAGTTGCCCAATTCTTTTATGTGGGTGCGCAGGTTTGTATATTGAGCTTCTTGGTACTGTATGCGACCGAAGTGGCGGGAATATCGGGAAAAGACGGTGCTGATTACGCGGGTTTTGCCGGATTGGCGTTTATGCTGGGCCGCTTTATCGGAACCTTCTTTATGCGTTTTGTCACGGCGTCCAGATTGCTTATCATGTATTCGTTTATCACCATCGCACTATCCTTAGTTGTAATCTTTGGAACAGGTGTGGCGACGCTTTACGCGTTGATAGGTATTGCATTTTTTATGTCCATCATGTTTCCGACGATTTTTGCCTTTGGTGTACAGGGGATAGGGGCAGACACCAAATCTGCTTCTAGCCTGATTGTCATGTCAATCGTCGGTGGTGCATTGTTGCCACCGCTTCTCGGTTTAATCTCGGATAAAACAGGCCACTTTCAATACGGATATGTTGTGCCCCTGGTCTGCTTTATTGTTGTATTGATCTTTGCTTATCAGAACAAAGATGTCCGTATTGACGAAACAGAAAATCTTAAATCACATTAATAAACAGGAATGAAAAAATATGTCATGGCATTGGATCTAATTGATGATCCACAGCTGATCAAGGAATATGAAAACTATCACCGTGCAGTATGGCCAGAGATCAAGCGTTCGATCCTCGACGCGGGCGTGACGCAAATGGAGATCTACCGGTTCGGGAATAGGTTATTCATGTGTATGGAAGTAAGCGAGGACTTTTCTTTTGAGCGGAAAGCCACTATGGATGCCGCCAACGAAAAAGTACAGGAGTGGGAGCAGCTGATGTGGAAATATCAGGCTGCAATACCTGGGGCCAAAGCGGGGGAGAAGTGGGTAATAATGGATAAAATATTTGAATTAGTATAAGTTATGGCCATACAACGCTATTTACAGATCCACCCCATGGACAATGTTCTTGTTGCATTGCAGGATCTGGCCGAGGGGACGACGATTGTTTTTGGAGACAAAGAATTTACACTCAAACAGGCTGTTGCTGCCAAACATAAATTTACCATCCAGCCCATGAAGCAGGATACCAGCGTGTTTATGTATGGTGTTTTAGTGGGAAAGCTAAACCATGATTTGCTGGCGGGGGAACTGATTACGACAGAAAACTTGCGGCATGCGTCCGAAGATTTCCGCATGGGGGAACGCAAGACCGGCTGGACGAAGCCGGATGTCTCTGCATTTAAAGATAAGACCTTTAAGGGGTTCCACCGCTCTAACGGAACGGTCGGAACGGCCAACTACTGGCTGGTCATACCACTGGTATTCTGCGAAAACCGTAATGTACTGACGTTAAAAGCTGCATTCGAAGAAAAACTGGGCTATAAAGTGAATGCAAATAACTATGTCTCGGAGGTAGAAGATCTGATCACGTTATACAAATCCGGCGCGGATGTGAACCAGATTCTTGCAAGGAATCTACAAGCGGATCCAGTATCAGTAAGGCACGAACGCCTATTTAAGAATGTCGACGGAATCAAATTCCTCAATCATGAAATGGGATGCGGAGGTACACGCATGGATTCAGATGCCTTATGCGGCCTTTTGGCAGGATACATTACTCATCCCAATGTTGCAGGGGCGACGGTGCTGAGTCTGGGCTGTCAGCATGCACAGGCCGCTATTCTGAAAGCAGAGATTGCAAAAAGAGATCCGGACTTTGACCGGCCACTGTATATTTTTGAGCAGCAAAAAGAAGGTACTGAAAAGGAGCTGATGCAAAAAGCCATTAAGGCGACATTTGCGGGCATGATGCAGGCGGATCAGCATGAGCGCAGACCTGCAAGCTTGGACAAGCTCTGTATTGGGCTGGAGTGCGGTGGGTCAGACGGATTCTCCGGTATTTCAGCTAATCCGGCACTCGGATATGTTTCCGATATCTTGGTTGCTCTGGGCGGTTCGGTGATCCTGGCCGAGTTTCCCGAGTTATGTGGGGTGGAGCAGGAATTGAGCGACCGGTGTATTGATGAGGCTACTGCCGAAAAATTTATGACGTTGATGCGTACCTATAACGCCAAGGCCGAAGCTGACGGTTCGGGATTTTATATGAACCCCTCACCGGGCAATATACGTGATGGTCTGATTACGGATGCCATAAAATCTGCTGGAGCGGCTAAAAAGGGTGGAACTTCACCTGTAGCTGCAGTGGTCGATTATCCGGAACTGGCCAATGGGCCGGGATTGAACTTGCTGTGCACGCCGGGCAATGATGTGGAGAGCACGACCGCGGAGGTGGCAGCAGGAGCTAATATTGTGCTATTCACAACAGGCTTGGGAACGCCCACGGGCAACCCGATCACGCCGGTAGTCAAAATATCCACCAATACAAAAACTTTTGAAAAAATGCCCGATATCATAGATCTCAACTGCGGGACTATTATCGAAGGTACAGAAAGTATCGAGCAGGCGGCACATCGAGTCCTCGATTATGTGATTGCGGTCGCCTCGGGTGAAATAAAACCAAAAGCGGTGCTGTTGGGGCAGGATGATTTTATACCATGGCGAAGAGGTGTGTCACTATGATGAACCAATAATAATATCTATATGAAACTGAAACATGTCATCTGCGGTCTGGCGCTGTTCATGGGGGTTATCTCCCCCAGTTATGGCCAGCAAGCTTACCAGCGAAGCCCTGAAAATTTAAAAAATAGGGAATGGTTTGAACAATCCCGGTTTGGCGTTTTCATCCATTGGGGAGTATATAGTGTCCTGGGAGATGGTGAATGGGTGATGAACAATCAAAACATCAGCTTGGACGAATATGGACTGTTGCCCAGATTCTTTAATCCACTTGCTTTTAATGCAAAAGAATGGGCAAAATTATTCAAACAGGCCGGTGCAAAGTATATTACGTTCACAACCCGGCACCACGATGGTTTTTCGATGTGGAATAGTCAGGTATCTGACTATAATGTTGTCCAAAAATCACCATTCAAACGTGATATTGTGAAGGAGCTGGTGGAAGCTTGCCGTGCCGAAGGGATAAAAGTCATGTTTTATTATTCCTTGCTGGACTGGAAGCGAAATGATTACTTGCCGGCCGGAAAAACCGGCGGCGGTATCGCTGGTCGGGATTCGACCAAGGGTGACTGGAATCACTATATACAGTTTATGAAAGATCAGCTGACCGAACTGCTTACCAATTATGGTAGGATCGACGGCATCTGGTTTGATGGGCACTGGGACAAGCCGAAAGCAGACTGGCATTTCGAGGAGATCTATGCCTTGATTCACAAGCTGCAGCCACAGTGCCTGGTTGGCAATAATCATCATTTGGCGCCGTTTGAAGGTGAAGATTTTCAGATGTTTGAACGTGACCTGCCGGGGGAGAATACGACCGGTTTTGGGACGAAAGCGCATGATGTCGGTACATTGCCGAAAGAGGTGTGTGGTACAATAGCCGGCTCCTGGGGATTTGAACTGAAGGACCGGACCCGAAAATCCTTTAAGGAGGTGCTAACCTATCTCCTCAAAGCTGCGGGTCATGGTTCCAACCTCCTGCTTAACGTAGGGCCGATGCCAAACGGTGAAATACAGGATTATCAGCAAGATCGGTTAAAAGAGCTTGGCAAATGGTTGTCAGTGTATGGTGAAACCATTTACGGTACGGAGGCTGGCGGAATAGCACCGACAGATGATTATGTCCTGACGAGAAAGGGCAACCAAGTATATTTGCATGTGCTCAAACCGGAGAAAAAGGATTTGCACATTCCAAATCTTCCATATCAGGTAAAGAAAGTGACAACATTTATCGGAAACAAAGAAGTTAAGTTTAGCAATAAGCAGAATGGTTTGCAACTGGATCTGCCGGCATCGACTGATGAAACAGATCTGGTGCTGACATTAACAATTAAATAACAATGGGAAAATTAGAACAAAAAGTAGCTGTTGTAACAGGAGGGGGCAGCGGCATTGGCCGTGCAATCAGTTTGGAATTTGCTGCCGAAGGCGCGAAAGTTTATATCTTGGACCTCAATGAGGAAGGCGGACAGGCTGTCGTCGAAGAAATTGAGTCGGCGGGTGGACAAGCGGTATTCAGCCGTTGTAATGTAACAGATCAGCAAGAAGTAGTGACAATAGCGCAAAATATCGGAAAAATTGATATTTTAGTAAATAACGCCGGTATTGCCCATGTCGGCAATTTAGAAAATTGTAAATCAGAAGATTTTGAACGGATTTTTAACGTCAATGTGAAGGGGGCCTACAATGCGCTGTACGCGATTGTGCCAATCATGAAAGCGCAAGGTTCAGGGGCGATCCTTAATCTGGCATCGATAGCAGCATGGGTGGGCATTACCGACCGTTTCGCTTATTCGATGAGCAAGGGTGCGATCTATGCCATGTCCATGTCTGTGGCACGGGATTACATGGCATATGGTATTCGTTGCAACAGTATTTCGCCTGCGCGCGTTCACACGCCTTTTGTCGATGGTTTTATTGCTAAAAATTATCCCGGGAAAGAGGCCGAGATGTTTGAGAAGCTGTCCGCCAGCCAGCCTATCGGGCGTATGGCGCAGCCAGAGGAAATTGCCAGATTAGCACTTTTCCTTTGCAGTGATGATGCTGGCTTTATTACCGGAAATGACTATCCGATCGATGGGGGTTTTATCAAGTTGAATAATTAGAGGTTGAAATACTCAATACTATAAAATATGAAGTTAATACGTTTTGGTGCTTTAGGCAAGGAGAAAATCGGCGTTCAGATTGACGGCGTAAATTACGATGTAAGTGCGTTCGGAGGAGATTATAACGAGCAGTTTTTTGCGGAAGATGGTCTTGCCCGCCTGGAGGAGTTTGTAAAAGCAAATGAAGGCAAATTAATCGAGATCCCAGCCGGCGAACGCATCGGAGCCCCCTTTGCCCGCCCATCAAAAATTGTCTGTATTGGACTGAATTACATGGATCATGCAAAGGAGACTAATGCTCCTATCCCTGCTGAGCCTATTATTTTTATGAAATCCACCACGTCACTTGTGGGACCGTACGATAATGTGATGATTCCGAAAGGATCTGTGAAGACAGACTGGGAAGTGGAGTTTTGTATTGTAATTGGTAAAAAAGCGTCTTATGTTGAAGAAAATGAAGCGCTGGATTATGTGGCTGGCTACGTGCTTCATAATGACGTATCAGAACGCGAATACCAATTGGAACGCGGCGGCACCTGGGACAAAGGCAAAGGCTGCGATACCTTTGCGCCGATGGGCCCCTTTATGGCGACCAAGGAGGAGATCAAAGATATCAACAATGTACGTATTTGGTTAAAAGTGAACGGTAAAACTTACCAGGACGGTAACACCAAGGATTTAATCTTTTCCATTGCCCATGTTGTTTCCTACGTGTCTCAGTTTATGACCTTACTGCCGGGCGATGTCATTTCTACGGGTACCCCTGCCGGTGTGGGGCTTGGATTTAATCCGCCAATTTATTTAAAACCAGGTGATGTCATCGAATTAGGTGCAGATGGTCTCGGCGAATCCCGTCAGACTGTGGTCGCTTATTCGAAAAGTTAATTTATTACGAGATTACGATTATGCGTATAGATACCCATCAGCATTTCTGGAAGTTTGATCCTGTTCGGGACAGCTGGATCACCGATGAGATGCACGAGATTCAACGCGATTTTACACCGCTTGACATTCAATTTTTGCTCGAACGAAATGGATTTGCTGGCAGTGTGGCTGTTCAGGCAAGCCAATCTGCTATGGAGACCGCTTATCTTGTCGGACTATCCAAAGAATATGCTTTTATCAAAGGTGTGGTTGGCTGGGTTGATCTGCAGGCACAAGACATCGATCAGCAATTGGCTGACTACCGTTCTGAGTCGATTATAAAGGGATTCCGCCATGTGGTGGAAGGAGAATCGGATCCTGACTTTTTGATCCGTCCGGCCGTATTGAATGGCCTCAAGGCCTTGGCTGAATTCGGGTATACCTATGATCTGTTGATTCGGCCTCGCCATTATGCTGCTACATTGCAATGTGTTGAGCAAAATCCCCGGTTACAATTTGTATTGGATCACATTGCTAAGCCTCCGATCAAATCCCGGGAGTTTGACGAGTGGGCGGCTTTTATTGACCGGCTTGCTGCCTGTCCAAATGTGGTATGCAAGGTGTCCGGTTTAGCGACCGAGGCGGATTGGACAGCATGGAAGCTGGATGATTTCAAGCAATATGTGGACCATATTGTCGATCGTTTTGGTAAGCAACGGATCATGTACGGTTCGGACTGGCCTGTATGTTTGCTGGCAGCTTCCTACGAGGAAAGTATAGCCATCGTCGAAGATAAACTGGGGCAGTTCACGACGGCGGAGAAAAATGCATTTTGGGCCGAAAACGCGATACGTATCTATAATCTTTAAGAAAAATACTATGGATCTTCATTTAAAAGATAAAGTTGTCATTGTTACCGGCGGAGCAAAGGGTATCGGGCGTGCGGTGGTGCATGCGCTAGCCAAAGAACAGGCGATACCGGTTATCGTTGGCCGTAAACAGGCTGACAATGAAAAAGTAAGGAAAGAAGTCGAGCATTATGGCGTAAATGCACTGTGTATTGAAGCTGAGCTATCTCGTCCTGAAGATTGCGAAAGAGCTGTGAGCGAAACGTTGACAGCTTATGGACGCATCGATGGCCTTGTGAATAATGCTGGTCAGAACGATGGTGTCGGGCTCGCGTCCGGTACCTATGAAAAATTTGTTGCTTCTTTGCATAAGAATCTTATTCATTACTATCTAATGGCACACCATGCTCTAGATGCTTTAAAGTCGTCCAAAGGAAGTATCGTAAACATTTCTTCCAAAACGGGTGAAACCGGGCAAGGGAATACCTCAGCCTATGCTGCCTCCAACGGTGGTAGGAATGCGCTGACACGGGAGTGGGCGGTAGAATTGTTGCCTTATTCCATTCGTGTCAATGCCATCATTGTCGCCGAATGTGCAACACCTCAATACGATAGCTGGATTCAGACCCTGCCAAATCCGGAGGAAACGCTTAAAAAGATTACGGACCGTATACCTTTGGAACACCGTATGACAACGGCAGAGGAAATTGCCGATACAGCTGTTTTTCTGTTATCAAACAGATCGAGCCACACCACTGGACAGCTGATCCATGTTGATGGTGGTTATGTGCACCTGGACCGTTCGATCATTGCTGAATAATAATTTAATCAATGATGTGGAATAAAAAAAGCCTGTTCAAGTGAACAGGCTTTTTTTGTGGTGCCAGCTGGATTCGAACCAGCGACACAAGGATTTTCAGTCCTTTGCTCTACCAACTGAGCTATGGCACCGCTTTTTTGCTTTCGTTTTATTCCCGATTGCGTTGCAAATATAGTGTGATAATTTGAAATCTAAAACTTTTCGGGATATTATTTTTGTTGTTTTTCCAAACAGGTTGATTTTGATCGAGATAAAATTACAAGAAACTAACATATCCAAAAGGGAATAAGCCGTATCTTTGCATTTCAATAAATTGAGATGAGTAAAAGAGGAAGAGTTTTGGTGGCAATGAGTGGAGGGGTGGATAGCTCCGTTGCTTCCGTTATGCTCCACGAACAAGGGTATGAGGTGATTGGTATTACGATGAAAACCTGGGATTACGCCTCCGCAGGTGGTTCGTCCAAGGAGACAGGCTGTTGTAGCCTTGATAGTATCAACGACGCCCGTACATTAGCCGTAAACTATGGTTTCCCCCATTATATATTGGACATACGTGATGAGTTTGGGGACTTCGTCATTGACAATTTTGTGGAGGAATATATCGCTGGACGTACACCCAATCCCTGTGTGCTGTGCAATACCCATATCAAATGGGAAGCGTTGATGAAACGTGCCGATAAGCTGGACTGCGAGTTTATTGCAACAGGACACTATGCCAATATCCGCTTGCACGACAATGGCCGTTACGTTATATCAAAAGGTAAAGATGAAAATAAGGACCAATCCTATGTGCTCTGGGGTGTTTCTCAGGAAAATCTCGCCCGGACACAGTTTCCATTAGGTTCGTTCACAAAGAAAGAAATCCGTCAGATGGCTTTGGATATGGGACAGAAAGAACTGGCCAATAAATCTGAAAGTTACGAGATCTGCTTTGTGCCGGACAATGACTACCGTGCGTTCTTGCGACATAAGGTGCCTACCTTAGACCAGCAAATCGGCCCTGGCAACTTTATCCTGTCGGATGGTACGGTTGTCGGCAAACATATCGGTTATCCCTATTTTACCATAGGTCAACGCAAGGGCCTTGGCATAGCCTTAGGCAAGCCCATGTTTGTGATCGAGATTCTTCCTGAAAGCAATACCGTTGTCCTCGGGGAGGAGCATGAGCTCGAAAAATCCCATGCTTACGTCCGTAATGTCAACCTTGTAAAATATGCTCGTCTCGACCAGCCTATGGAAGCGATATCCAAGGTCCGTTATAAAGATCCCGGGGCTTCATCGACGATCACTCAGGAAGGAGACCATGTGCGCATTGACTTTATACACAATGTTAAGGGGATAGCGCCCGGGCAGTCTGCCGTGTTCTACGAAGGTAATGATTTGATCGGTGGCGGTTTTTTAATGAAATAATAACGGCTGACCCACATTCCGAATAAGATGTTTAATCCCTATGCTGCTACAGCATAGGGATTTTTGTTGTGGGTACTTTCCGGCCCAAAGAAGATGCCTTGGATAAAGTTTACAACATCGTTGACGAATGGCATAAAGCTGTGTTGGAAAACCGTATTCACGAATTGATGAAAAACGGTGGGGATGAGGGTCGTGAAGGGCTTCCTTATGACTAAATAAAATGACATTTTTTGGGAAGATTACTAAAATTATTAGTAATTTTAATCCATGAATCCATCAGAATCATATTTTAAGGGGCGGGGGGCACAGGTCAATCCCAATAACAAATTTTTTTCCAGTCAATATGTACAGGAGCATATAGAAGGGCTTGATGAGGAATTTCTGGGGACAGAGAAAACGCAGTTTATAGCTACACATCCCAAATCGATCATATCAAAGTCCAATAGTCCGGATTTGCGTTTTGAACGTTCGATTAATCCTTACCAAGGCTGTGAACATGGCTGCATCTATTGTTATGCGCGCAATTCACATGAATACTGGGGATTCAGTGCGGGGCTCGATTTTGAGCGGAAAATTCTGGTCAAGCACAACGCTGCCCAGCTGCTCGAGCATGAATTCCGGAAGCGGAGCTATCAGCCGGACCTGATCATGCTTTCCGGAAATACTGATTGTTATCAGCCCATCGAACGTAAACTGGGAATCACGCGCTCTATTTTGGAACTTATGGTCAAGTATAGGCATCCTGTTTCTATCATCAGTAAGAATGTGTTGATGCGGAGAGATTTTGATCTGCTAGCGGAGCTTGCAGCACTCAACCTGGTGTCGGTGGCGGTTACGATCAATTCACTGCGAGAGGAAGTGCGGCAAAAAATGGAGCCCAGGACCGCAACGGCAGCTGCCCGTCTCAAGCTGATCGAGGGATTGACGCGGATAGGTGTGCCCGTGATGCTGATGATGGCGCCGATCGTTCCGGGTATCAATAGTGACGAGATTGCAGAATTAATCCGCTTAGCAGCAGATGCGGGGGCGGTGACAGCCTCTTATACCATCGTCCGGCTCAATGGACAGATCGGTGATATTTTTAAGGACTGGCTTTATCAGAATTATCCTGACCGTGCAGAAAAAGTCCTGCATTGGATTGAGGCCTGCCACGGCGGCAAGATCAATGACAGTGATTTTGGCCGGCGCATAAGGGGAGACGGCAATATGGCTGAAAGCCTGCAGCGGCTGTTTAAACTGTCGGTCCAAAAGTATATGAACGGTGGGTGTCTGCCGGCATTAAGACGGGATCTCTTTAGTCTGCCGGATGCTGGTACCCAACTGGGGCTGTTTTAGCCCTTTGGTTTGCCAGCTGGACGGCACAAGGCAGGTAGTCTAACTCGATATTAACAGCTCTGCCGCTGCTAATCTGGTCTCCCTAGCTATTGCTTCCCCTTTGTATTTTTGATTGCGATATAGCTGATATACAATAACAGTAACCAGACCGGAATCAGTTCAACAGGCAGTTTCATGCCGGTAACCCACATGATGCCAAGGACAGCAAGCAGAAAAATCAGACAGATATAGTTGCTCCATGGATACAGAAATGAAGGGAATTTGGTGTGCTCTTCTGCCTGCTGTTTGTTCTTTCTAAAATAAAGGTGAGTAACGGAAATCATCAGCCAGTTGATAATGAGCGAGGAGACAACAAGTGACATCAGTATTTCCAATGCATTTTTAGGAGCAACATAATTGACGAACACACAGATGGCAGCGAATAGCGCCGAAACCAAAATAGCATGGATAGGTGCATGGTTTTTGTTGAGTCTGGAGAGGAATTTTGGTGCATTGCCTTGCTCAGCCAGGCCATAGAGCATGCGGCTATTGCTATAGACGCTGCTGTTGTAAACCGACAGTGCGGCTGTCAGCACAATGAGATTGAGCGCGTTGGCGATAATTTTTGTGAAATAGAAGGTATTGCCGAACAAGCTGAACTCAAAACCCTTAAGTTTATCGAAGACCAGCACAAAAGGGCTGGTGTCAGGGGTGATATTCGTCCAGGGAGTTAATGAAAACAAGATGATCAATGCACCAACATAGAAGATCAGAATGCGGTAGATCACCTGATTAGTTGCTTTGGGAATATTTTTTTCGGGATGTTCAGCTTCTGCTGCAGTGATGCCGACCAATTCAAGCCCACCGAAAGAAAACATAATCAGTGCAATCGCGGACAGCAGTCCTTCATAACTTCCGTCCGGGGCCCGGTTAAACCAGCCTTTGGGAAAAAAGCCGCCATGGGCCGTAAGATTGTTAAGGCTCGCCTGTTCGCCACCTGTACCACTGATCAACAGGTAAGCTCCAAAAACAATCATTGCGATAATGGCAACAACCTTGATTATGGAAAACCAGAATTCAGTTTCACCGTAAATTTTTACGGAGGCGAGGTTGAGGGCGTTGATGGCAAAGAAGAAAAACAAGCTTGATCCCCATAACGGGATCTCTGGCCACCAGAACTGCACATATACACCGATGGCGGTCAGTTCTGCCATGCTGACCAAAATATAGAGTACCCAATAATTCCAGCCCGAAGCGTAGCCGGCAAAGGGCCCCCAATACTTATTGGCGAAATAACTGAAGCTGCCCGAGACAGGTTCCTGAACCACCATTTCGCCAAGCTGCCGCATAATAAAGAAAGCGATTATTCCTGCAAATGCATAGCCGAGGATCACGGCCGGCCCCGCTAATGTGGCGGCCTTTCCAATACCCAGGAAGAGTCCTGTGCCAATCGCTCCGCCTAATGCGATGAGCTGAATATGTCTATTTTGCAGTCCTCTTTTTAATTGTTTTGAGTTTTTATTATGCTGTTTCTCCATCTGTATGGTTAATACGGTTACCGTTTCTATCCCTGGACATTGAGCTCCATCGTATGCCGATCGCTTATCTGATTATATCATATGTGCGTGGATGCTACAAATGAACTGTTGTACCAAGCCATAAAGTTACTAAAACCCTTAATATTTTACGTACGTTGTCCGTCCTTTTTGCGGTGGATGAGATTATTGCTTCGTATTCTTTCAAAAAGGGATCACTGAACTTGCTTTGCCGCATTTGCTGACGATGAGGGATAACTTCAAAATTGTACTAAATAAAAAACCGCCTCATCATTATTTATGAGACGGTCTCTTTGTTGTAGTAGCTAGTGTGATTTTTGGCCACTCTAACTAAAAACGAAATATTGTTTGCAAATGATACATTTAGAGATAAATTAATTTGCTTTTTGGGTTTTTTCCGGGGTAGAGCAGCTGCATCCGCAGCCCTTGGAACAGCCGGATTTACCTTTGAGTGATTTCTGGATATTCCTAACGACATACCATACGGCCACCAACACCAAAATTCCAACGATGAGATATTGTACTGTTAAATTATCCATGAGAGTTTATTTTTATATTATCATTTTTATCCGTGTTCTGATAAGCTTATTTTAATAGCTGATAAGCTACTAAAGCACTGAAATAAGCCAGTCCCGTCATAAAGCCTACCTGAATTAACGTCCATTTCCAGGAGCCAGTTTCTCTCTTTACCGCTGCTATGGTACTCATGCACTGCATCGCAAAAGCGTAGAAAAGCAGTAGTGATATTCCTGAAGCAAAATTATAGGCCGGTAAGCCTGTGTTGCGGTTGATCTCGTTCCGCATTTTACTGAGCACTGTCGTTTTGGTTGCTTCATCTTCAATATCAACTTCATCGCCAAGGCTGTATACTGTTGCCATGGTGCCGACAAACACTTCGCGTGCTGCAAAGGAGGATATCAGACCGATACCCATTTTCCAGTCATAACCCAGCGGCTCGACAACAGGTTCAATAGCCATGCCAAGATAGCCTAAGAAAGAATGCTCGAGGCGGTAGGACGATATTTCATGGTCGAGGTCCTCGTCGGAAAGATTCGGATTGTTTTGCTTGACATACTCTTCGGCTTTGCTGAATTTGTCATTTGGCCCGAAGCTGCCCAGTGCCCAGAGTATCACTGAGATGGCCAGGATAATCTTACCGGCGCCGAATACGAAACTGGAGGCTTTTTCCCATACGTTCAACGCTACGTTTTTCCAGTCGGGAGATTTATACGTCGGAAGTTCAAATATCAAAAAGGATTTGTGCTTTGATTTGATCACCTTTGTCAAAATGATTGCTGAAAGTAAAGCTGCAAAAATACCTAATAGGTACATGGCGAACAGGACCATTCCCTGCAGCTGGAATCCGGCAAATTTTGTGTCGGGGATGACCAGGCCGATCAATACGATATAGATCGGCAGGCGCGCCGAACAGGTCATGAAAGGTGTCACCAGGATAGTTACAAGCCTTTCCTTTGTGTTTTCGATATTGCGAGCCGACATCACTGCAGGTACGGCACAGGCTACACCGGATATCAGCGGGATGACGGATTTGCCATTCAGTCCAAAAGGCCTGAGCCAGCGATCCATCAGGAATACCACGCGGCTCATATAACCGGTCTCTTCCATAATGGAAATAAAAATATACAGAATGACGATCTGCGGTATAAAGATCACGATACCACCAATACCTTTGATAATACCGTTGCTCAGCAGGTCTGTGAGCGGACCGGCAGGAAGAGTGGTCTGTATATAGGCTGCCAAATCACCAAAGAGCCCATCGATAAAGTCCATTGCAGGGCCCGACCAGGTGTAGATGGCCTGAAAGATCAGGAATAGGATGCCAAAGAAGATCATATAGCCCAAAACGGGGTGCAACAAGATGCTGTCAATGCTGCTGGTCTTGTTCTTGTTTGCCGTGTCATCCTTCCTATAAATTTCGGACAGGCTGCTGTCCAGGGATTTGCTTCGTGAGATTGCTTCTTCCTTTTGCAGCTTCTGGGCCTGTAGCGCATATTTGTCGCGGATGCGCTGAATAGCATCATTCTTTTCTTTGGAGAGAAAAGAAACTTCGCCCTTGGCGAGATACTGCCAGGTATGGTATTCCGTGTCAAGCGGAAATAGTCGTTTTGTTTCTTCCAGTGCCTCATTGGCGGCTGCAGGCAGGCTAAAATTGCTGATATACATCGGTGGCACAGCGTCGAAATTCTTGATCAGCTGATCAATACCCTGCCCTGTGCGGGCATTGGTTTCATAAACCTTGGTGTTCAGCAGCTGTTCGAGCTTCGGGATATCGATGTGTATTCCTTTTTCTTTGGCTTCATCAATCATGTTGATTACGAAGATCGCCGGAAGGCCGAGTTCGCGCGCCTGCTGATAGAGGATAATAGACCGTTTCAGGTTGGTCGGTTCAGAGACAACAACAACTAGGTTGGGTCTAAAACTGTTGCCTTTGTTGACCAAGGTGTTGAAGACTACTTCTTCGTCCATAGAGCTCGGGAAGAGCGTATACGTACCCGGAAGGTCAATAATGCGGTATGTCTTGTTGTTGGCTTTGACTTGTCCTTCACGCTTTTCGACCGTGATGCCGGGATAATTCCCTACTTTCTGATTTAATTTTGTAATCCGGTTAAAAAGAGAGGTTTTACCCACATTTGGATTACCCAAAAGTGCAATAATCGGGTTATTCATTATTTCTGATCGATAAGGATGACTTTAGCTTCTGATCTGCGGATTGCAATCAAGGCGTTATTAGCAATAATATTTAAACATATGGGACCGTTCATTGGAGCGATATGTTTCACTTCAACTTCAGTACCGGGTATAAAACCCAGCTCGAAAAATTTAGCTGGAATATCGTGCGAATCAAAATCAATAATCACCGCTTTTTCCCCTTTTTTTAGCCTGTCTAAGCTATTTCTGTTACGCATCTGCCTGTTTTTTGATATGTTTCAAATATACAGCTTTTTCCGTCATTTAGAATGATTCTAATGTCATAGTTATGTATTTAGCGCAAAAAACAGCTATATTTACGACTAAAAATGATTAATTATCAACCAAAATGAAGATTGAGGACGAAATCAAGGCAAGTAAATTCAGCAATGAATGGCATCGTTGTACGGTCAATATTTTATATACGTACAACTGGATCAACAATGAACTGGAACAGCGGGCGGCAAAGGAGGGTATTACGCTGAAGCAGTTCAATGTCCTGCGTATTCTCCGGGGTCAATATCCTAAGCCAGCCACCAACAACCTCATCAAATCAAGAATGCTGAGCACCACGCCCGATATTTCACGTATGATTGACCGAATGGTCAGCAAGGGACTTGTCTCCCGCTGTCAGTCGGGTGGCGACAAGCGGGCTGTGGACTTGGTCATTACGGATAAAGGCCTGAAGATACTGGAGAATCTCGAAGAACCCATGTTGATGCAGGATATCCTTCCTGGCCGGATCACTGCTGCGGAAGCGTTGCAGCTCAGCGAACTGCTCGATAAGCTGAGAGGCTAGTTAATGCACATGATCATGATGTCCGTGCCCGTCATGACCATCGTGATCATGATGCTCCTGATGTTCCTGATGGTCATGTGCATGGTCGTGACCGCCAAAAGCAAAACTCGCCAGTGCAATAGCCACCCCGGCAATGACGGCAATCATCTTCTTTTTATTGAACTTATGATGATCGATGGAGCCCGATTCGAACAATATCGTAGTGGATATATGTAAAAATATACCGATTACCACAGCCATGATCTTGTCGAAATACTGTTGGATGTCGCCTACCTCGCCTGCACTGATAGCCTTGCTCAATAAAAAGCCGAAAGGTGTCATCGCAGCAAACAAGGCCAGCGTGATGATAATGGTATTTCTTTTGAGGTGAGTACTGATCAGGATGCTTCCCAGCGCAAAAGCTGCGGGGATATGGTGTACGGAAATGCCCAGTGCCAGCTCGGTCTGATGTGTTGCGGCCAAGGGCATTCCTTCGAGAAATGCATGTAGACATAGGCTGAACATGATCCCGATCGGAAAACTGTGGCTATGCTGATGGCCATGTTCATCGGCGGTATGGATATGGCCGTGTTCGATCCCCTGAGAGAACTGTTCGAGAAAAAGCTGAAACAAAAATCCGGCTAGTACATAGATACCCAATACCTCGGGTGAGGTCTTGTTGGATTGATAGACATGCGGGATCAGGTGCAATACTGTGATGGAGAACAAGTAGGCCCCACTAAAGGAAAGGATCAATTTCAAAAAATTGGTACCTTTTTTCTGTACGAAAAATACCGCTATCCCACTTGCAAATGCAGGTACGAATAAAATTAAAATCAATAAGATTGAATTCATTATGCTTGTTCAGTTTTAAAAAAGCTTGGTACAAAACGTTTGAACAGATAGCCTGTTGCCAGTCCGACCAGTATACCCAGGGCAGATCCACAGAGTATGTCAAACGGATAGTGCACGCCAACATAGATCTGGGACACGGAAATGAGGGCTGCCCACACGATACAGAGCCAAAGCACATGCTTCCATCTTCTGCGGAACAGAACGATCCAGAAGAATGCCAGCGAAAAATGATTGGCCGCATGTGAGGAAGTAAAGCTAAATCCCGAGCCGCAGCGTACGCGGATATTCACATTTTCTTTAAACTCCACATCATTGCAGGGCCTGATTCGTTTCACCGTCTTCTTGATCAGATGGGATGAAATACCGTCAGAAATGCCAAACGTAATTAACGTCATCGCCACAATTAGAATACCTGTTTTTCCATAAGTCTTAATGAAAAAAATGATCAGAAAGAGATACAGCGGAGCCCAGGTATATGGGTTGCGCAGGATAGGCAATAACCAGTCAAATACGGGATTGCTCAAGCCTTGATTAATGGCCAGAAAAATTTCCTGATCGATGTGTACTAATTGTTGAATCATAAATGCTGCTGATTACAATGAAATTCCCAAACTTTTAAAACTTGCTTTTCAAAAGTAAAAATAATTTCATTGCAAACGATTGTTTCTTTTAAAAACAACTTTGTTGCAACAAAGATACGGTAAATATTCAATATTTATCATTTTAATTCGATATTTTATTGTCATAATGCTAAATTTACACGTTAATCAATTCGAAGAAAATGACTTTAATTAAATCAATATCTGGGATACGGGGTACGATAGGTGGTCGTGCAGGAGAAGGACTGACTCCGATAGACATTGTTAAATTTACAGCTGCATATGGAAAGATCATCGTGCAGCAAAGCGGTATCAAGAAGATCGTGGTCGGCCGGGATGCACGTGTATCTGGCGAAATGGTCAGCAATCTGGTGATCGGCACATTGCAGAGCATCGGAGTTGATGTCATTGATCTGGGCCTGTCCACTACGCCTACAGTTGAAATTGCTGTGCCCATGGAGCAGGCGGCAGGGGGGATTATCCTAACGGCTTCGCATAATCCCGGCCAGTGGAATGCCCTCAAGCTTCTGAATGCGAAAGGTGAGTTTATATCAGATGCAGAAGGCAAAGAAGTGCTGGCGCTGGGCGAGTCGCTGGATTTTGATTTTTCAGCTGTTGAGCAACTTGGACAAGTGCATAAAGATTATTCGTATTTGCAAAAACACGTAGATGCCGTATTGGCACTGGAATACGTCGATAAAGAGGCGGTAAAAGCTGCTAATTTCAAAATAGCATTAGATGCGGTAAATAGTACGGGCGGCACGTTCATCCCCGCCTTGCTTGACGCTCTAGGTGTACAGACCGTTTATAAAATCCATTGCGAGCCCAATGGTCAGTTTCCGCATAACCCCGAACCTTTAAAGGAACATCTGACCGATTTATCGGCGGCGGTGCTGGAAAACAAAGCTGATCTGGGAATTGCCGTTGATCCGGATGTGGACAGATTGGTGTTTATGATGGAAGACGGTGAGCTCTTTGGCGAAGAGTACACGCTGGTGGCAGTAGCAGATTATCTGTTGCAGCATAAAAAAGGAAATACAGTGTCCAATTTATCTTCTACACGTGCACTGCGCGATGTAACAAGGGCGCACGGGGGCGAGTATTATGCTGCTGCTGTCGGAGAAGTAAATGTGGTTACCAAAATGAAAGAAGTGGATGCTGTCATCGGTGGTGAAGGCAACGGGGGAGTGATCTATCCTGCCTCACACTATGGCCGTGATGCGCTGGTGGGTGTGGCAATTTTCCTGACTCATCTGGCCAAATTGGGTAAGAAAGCCTCTGAATACAGGGCGTCTTTGCCACAATATTTCATGTCCAAGAATAAAATTACGTTGACTCCGGACCTGGATATTGACAACCTTCTTGCCAAAATGCAGGAGAAATACAAGCATGAGCAGCATAGCACCATTGACGGTCTGAAAATTGATTTTGAAGAGGAATGGGTGCATCTCCGTAAATCGAATACTGAACCGATTATCCGGATTTATTCTGAAGGACCGACTCCGGAAGCGGCTGAACAGATTGCACAGAAGATCATTGCTGAGATCGAAGCGATCATTAAATAAGGACAAAAAGCTGCTACATTGCAGCTTTTTGTTTTATGGAAGGTATTTTCACAAACGATAAATGGCGTAATAATTTATGATTAAAAAGATCGGGATAACGATTCATTGTTTTTTGAGTTTATTTCTTTTTGCACTTCCGCTTGCTGCGCAGCAGCCTGCCGATGAGGTCAATACGACGTTGGACGCCTGGCATAAAACAGCGGGGGAAGTCAAATTCGGACCATTTGTTCAGTCTCTGTCGGCTGACGCTGTTATTTTGGGGACCGACAGGCAGGACCGTTGGGATAAGGAGCATAGTGCGGCCTTTTCCAGCCAATACTTCGACCCCAAGCAGGCCTGGACCTATACCTACGAGCGTAGACATCTCTATTTTAACAAGGACAGTACCACTGCCTGGTTTGACGAAACGTTCAAGATAAATACCAAGTTTTTTCGCGGTACCGGTGTGCTGAGCAAAGCCGACAGTGCCTGGACAATCCGGCAGTACAACCTATCCATGCTGGCTCCTTATCAGGAGGTGAAAGCCGCTGTTGGCGGAAAGCTGGGGCAGCAGGTTCACAACAACCTGCTGCTGGTTATGGTGTTATTTTTCTTTATGGCGATGCTGTTTGTCCTGAGCCAGCGGCTGAAAATTTCCTATCCGATCTTGTTGGTCATTGGTGGCTTGGGAGTTTCTTTGATACCCGGAGCACCGGTCATCAGTATTGATCCTGACATTGTATTTTTGGTATTTTTGCCACCCTTACTGTTTGAGGCAGCTTGGTATACCAACTGGGACAATTTCCTGAAATGGCGTCGTTCGATTTTTATTATGGGTTTTGGGCTGGTGTTTTTCACTTCCCTGGCTATCGCTTATTTCTCGGTGAGTATTATCCCCGGCTTTACGCTAGCTTTGGGCTTTTTGCTTGGCGGCATTATTTCACCACCCGATGCGGTGGCCGCGAGCTCGGTACTGAAAGGTGTAAACATGCCTAAACGGGGTATCACCATATTGGAAGGGGAAAGCCTGGTCAATGATGCAGCTTCGCTGACGGTCTTTCGATTTGCTTCCATAGCTATTCTTACTGGCCAATTTGCCATGGGGACGGCGACAACACAGTTTTTGGTACTCTCGATTATGGGGGTGGTGGTCGGCCTGGTCATCGGTCATATCCTCTATTTCTTTTTGCGTTATGTAGCCAAGTCTTCAAGTATAACGACACCGATCACGCTTATTGCGCCCTATCTGATGTATATTGTCGCGGAGCATTTTGAATGGTCGGGCGTGCTGGCGGTCGTGAGCGGAGGGCTGTTTCTGTCATTCAGGGCCGGAGACTACCTGAACTATCATACTCGTATCCAGACTACAGAGGTCTGGGAGACCGTCGGTTTCCTGCTCAACGGCTTTGTATTTATTTTGATCGGACTCGAGCTTCCAGTTATCATTGACGGTCTGGGCGAATACTCGATGGAGGAAGCGATTGATTATGCACTGGCCATCTGCGTAATTGTTATTGTACTGCGTCTGGTGGCGGTTTACCTGTCTGCCTTTGTCCCACGGATGCTTTCGGGACGAGTTCGGCGGAGAGAAAAAAGCCCCGGCTGGAAACTGCCGCTAATCGTCGGCTGGGCAGGTATGCGGGGAGTAGTTTCGCTGGCATCTGCGCTGGCCATACCGTTGACGTTGTACGATGGAACAGCATTTCCGCACCGCAATCTGATCCTATTCATTACTTTTGTCGTCATTCTTGTGACGTTGGTATTTCAGGGACTTACCCTGCCGCTGCTGATCCGGCTGATCAAAATAGATGAAGTGGACGAGCAGGTGCCGGCGGAAGAGCAGATGGATGAAATCCGGGTCAAACTCGGGAAGGAGTCCATTGCTTACCTGGATAAGCATTATGCCAAGGAGATGATGGAATACGAAACCATTGCCCGGGTGAAAGAGCAGATCATTCGCAGTGTCAATGCATCCGAACGTGCCAAAGAAGAAGATACACGGGCACAGCTTTCGGCAGTTCGGGGATTATATATTAAAATTATGCTCGAACTGCTGGCATTACGTCGCGAAGGGCTGGCGAGGATGAAGTCGACCAAGGCTTACGATAGTGAGGTGATCAAGGAGCTCGAATATTCCCTGGATCTCGAAGAGTCGCGTCTCTCGCGGCGATAAAACGAAAAGCGGAGCCTGCCTATGGATGCAGCTTCGCTATTTTTCCCTTATCTCCCGCGAGGAAAACAGCTTTGCCTTTTTTAGCGCGTTGTACGACGTTATAACTTTCGTCCGATATAGGCTGCCATGACCGGCCGCTGTCCGCCGAGAGGTCTGTTCCCGAGGTACCCGTACAGATCAGCTGCTTTGCGGAGCTATAAATGACAGACGATTTGTAGCCCGAAGGAGGCTGCTGCGGGGCAGTCCAGCTTTTTCCACCGTCTGTGCTGAGGAAGCAGGCTTTCTCGTTTTTTTGGGCAGCAGTATAATCTCCGCCAACGACGATGCCTGTTTTGGGCGAACGGAATGCAATGGAGAATGGGCCGGTGCTGTTCTGGCCCTGCAGGATCGGGCAGGCGTAGCGTTGCCAGGTATCCCCCTGATCGAGGCTATGATAGATGTGTGAGACTGTCCCGCCTGTAGCGATCCAGAAATGTCCCTTTTCGTTGCAGAAGATGGAAGTGCCGCTCGCGGCGAAACCCGCTTCGCCGCGAGCGATGGCAAAGGTTAAATTGTCGGAAATATCTTCCCAGGTTTTGCCAAAATCGACAGTTCGCAATAAGGGCATCCTACCGTCGATGGCATCTCCAAAGGCGATGCCCAGTCCCTTTGTGGTGAATGCAAAGCCATCATAAAAAATTTCAGGCCGCGTATCTTTAAAAACTTCCTGCCATGTACGCCCACCATCGGCCGTACGTAATACCAGCGCCGGCGAACCCGCAGAGATAATCAAGGCCGTATTTTCATCAAAAGCTTCAATATCCCTGAAATCTATTTTTTCATAACCGATGGGATTGATCCATTGCCAATTCCTTCCGGCATCGGTGCTCAGGCCCACCGTGCCTTTGCTGCCGCTTACCCAGAGCGTTTGGTCGTCGACAACACTCAGTCCGCGGTAACTGCTGCTACGTTCCTGATTGAGCAGCTGTATGCTGTGTTTTTGGGCCAGCAGGCTGCTTGTCAGTGCCATTTGGATTCCTAAGAATAGCAGGAGTGTTTTCATGTCTTTCGTATTGAATGGTTCAGTAATCTGTTGGGTTTAAAGCTGCGGCAGGTATGGCGGGGTTATGACTGCTGATTTCTCGCAGTTGATTCCCTTTTGACCAAAATGGGATTCAGTACCACCTGCTCAATTGCTGCATAGGGGTCTTTTTGTTTCACCATCTTTAGGAAAAGCTTAGCACATTCTTCCCCCATTTTATTGGCCTGCTGATCGATGCTGGAGAGTGTAGGGGTGATGAAGGATGAAAACCTCTGGTTTGCAAATCCAATGACGCCCGTTGCCGGAATATTAATCTGCTGGGCTTTAAGTGCCTGCATGATACCAACGGCCGTAAAATCATCACCGCCGATAATTGCATCCGGTTTGATAGGCGACTGCAACAGTTGCCCGGTCCCCTTGATACCCGCTTCAATGGACAGATTACCGCGGACAATCAGACTTTCATGTCGTGGTATACCTGCGTCTTGCAGTGCCGCCTCAAATCCCCGGACCCGATCTTTAAAAATGGTGATCTCCTTATTGGTTGTTATAAAGCCGATATTGCGGTAGCCTTGGTCGATCAGATGTCTGGTCGCGAGATACCCGGCCTCGAAATCATCGAGTTTGACAACAGGGGCCTGGATATCCTGATGCGTACGGTCAAAGATAATCAGGCACTTACCCTGTCTGATGACTTCCTGAAAATGCGCTGTCTGCTGGGTCTCCAGCGAAAGAGACGCGATAATGCCATCCACTTGTGCTTCCAACAGGGTTTTGACACCGTTGACCTCGTCCGCATAAGACTCGTTTGACTGATAGAGCAGAAGGCTGTACCGATGTTTCTTGAGTTCTTTTTCGATACTGTGAACCGCCTCCGCAAAAAAATGGATCTGCATGGTAGGCACGATGACACCAATGGTATTGGACTTGCCTGAAGATAGAGAAGATGCAATTTTATTGACACTGTAATTCAGTTCTTTCGCTTTCTTCAATACCAGTTGTCTTGTCGCCTCACTAATGGTAGGTACATTATTCAGTGCACGGGAGACGGTAGAAACCGTAATGCCAAGCTCACGTGCGATGTCATATATGGTCGTTTTTTTATTCACGCTCCAAAATAAATAATTTTTATTTAATTTTTGGAAATTTCAGAAACATCTCCTACTTTTATGCAACCGGTTGCAATAACGTCGCCGTTTTTAAAATTTATAACCAGTTAAGAAATTACCATGTATTTGTTAGGTATAGACGTCGGTACATCTTCGGTCAAGGTCTCCATAGTAGAGGCATCATCCCAGCGCAAAGTCTGTTCGGTGCAATATCCTGAATCCGAAGCGCCGATTATTTCACTGCAGCCCAATTGGGCCGAGCAGGATCCCCAGGATTGGTGGGCCTATTTTAAGCAGGCGCTTTGGAAGGCGAATGCATCAGGATTGTATGACCCTAAAGCTATTACGGCTATTGGAATTGCTTACCAAATGCACGGACTTGTCGTTGTGGACAAGCAGCAGCGGCCCTTGCGTAATGCCATCATCTGGTGTGACAGTAGAGCTGTGGGATTGGGGAATGCCGCTTTTGCTGCTTTGGGAAAAACATTCAATCTCCAGCATCATCTGAATTCTCCGGGCAATTTTACCGCCTCCAAATTAGCTTGGGTCAAAGCCAACGAGCCAGCTATTTATGAACAGATTGATAAGATCATGCTGCCGGGCGACTTTATCGCGATGAAATTGTCGGGTAGCATCAGCAGTTCGATCTCCGGACTTTCGGAAGGGATATTTTGGGACTTTGAACAGAATAGCCTGTCCACTTCGCTGATGGACTATTATGGTTTCGATAAGCAGATTATTCCCGAAATCAGACCCGTATTTTCGGAGCATGGTACCATTAGCAAAGCTGTAGCGGCCGAACTGGGCCTTTCGGACTCAGTGACCATTAATTATAAAGCTGGCGACCAGCCCAATAATGCGCTGTCGCTGAATGTGCTGCAGCCCGGCGAAGTCGCGGCTACGGCCGGAACCTCCGGGGTGATATACGGTGTTAGCGATCAGCTGATTGCCGATCCCGAATCACGCGTCAATACCTTTGCGCACGTCAATTACAGTGCTGATGAGATCCGTACCGGTATGCTGCTTTGCATCAACGGGACCGGCATCATGAACAGCTGGGGCAAAAAACTGTTCGGGAAGGAGCTTTCCTATGACCAGATCAATGCACTGGCAGCCACATCGCCGGTCGGCAGCAAAGGGGTACAGGTCATACCTTTTGGTAACGGCGCCGAACGCATGCTGCATAACCAGCTGGTCGGAGCGTCGATCGCTTCCATAGATCTCAACAGACATGACACAAGCGACATCTTGCGTGCCATACAGGAAGGAATTGCCTTTGCCTTCCGCTACGGTCTGGATATTATGCGCGAAAACGGCTTTTATCCTGAGGTGATTCGCGCCGGAAATACAAACCTTTTTCTGAGTGAAGTATTCCGGAAGTCATTTGTGGGCGCCACTGGCGTGCCGGTCGAAATCTTTGATCACGATGGCAGCGTCGGCGCTGCTCTAGGTGCAGGGATAGGAAGCGGCTATTACAGCGATGCAAAAGATGCCTTTCATTCACTAAAACCGGTGTACATTGTTGAACCACAGCAGGTCGATGTCTATGAAACGTATTATCAGCAATGGAAAGAATTATTGAACACAAAAATCAATTTAAAATAAGATGAATATAATTAAAGGACAAAAAGAATTTTTCAAGGGAATTGAACAGATTCAGTTCGAAGGCAAAGACAGCAAGAATCCGCTGGCCTTTCGGTATTATAATCCCAAGCAGATCGTTGCGGGCAAAACCATGGAAGAGTATTTTAAGTTTGCCTGTTCTTATTGGCATTCCTTCAATGGAGACGGTTCGGATCCATTTGGTGGCCGTACGCATGTGTTCCCTTGGGATGCGAGCAGCGACGTGCTGACACGGGCCAAAGATAAAATGGATGCAGCATTTGAATTCATCACTAAGATGAATATACCTTACTATTGTTTTCATGATGTGGATCTGATCGATTATACAGACGATGTCTTAGAGAACGAAAAAAGACTGGCGGCTATAGTGGATTATGCGAAAGAAAAGCAGCAGGCCAGCGGGGTGAAACTCCTCTGGGGAACTGCCAATCTGTTTAGTCACCGCCGTTACATGAACGGTGCAGCAACCAATCCGGACTTTCAGGTACTGACCCATGGTGCTGCACAGGTGAAAGCGGCCCTGGACGCGACCATTGCTCTTGGTGGAGAGAACTACGTGTTTTGGGGTGGAAGGGAAGGTTATATGAGCCTGCTCAATACCAATATGAAGCGCGAACAGGAACACCTTGCCAAATTCTTACACCTTGCTAAAGATTATGCTCGTAAAAATGGATTTAAAGGCACCTTCTTCATTGAGCCAAAACCTTGTGAGCCGACCAAGCATCAATATGACTACGACGCTGCTACGGTGTTAGGCTTCCTACGCCAATACGATCTACTGGAAGATTTCAAACTGAATCTGGAAGTGAACCACGCGACATTGGCGGGCCATACCTTCCAGCACGAACTGCAGGTGGCTGTCGATGCCGGAAAATTGGGTTCTATCGATGCTAACCGTGGCGATTACCAAAACGGCTGGGACACAGACCAGTTTCCAAACGATATCAATGAACTGACAGAGTCGATGTTGATTATCCTAGAAGGTGGTGGCTTCCAGGGTGGTGGTGTCAACTTTGATGCAAAGATTCGTCGTAACTCAACCGATCCTCAAGATCTATTTTATGCGCATATTGGTGGTATGGATATCTTCGCACGTGCGCTGCTGACTGCTGAGCGTATCCTGGAAGACTCCGAATACCGTAAAATCCGGGCCGAACGCTACGCTTCCTTTGATCAGGGATCTGGTGCCTCATTTGAATCTGGTGCACTGACTCTGGAGCAATTGAGAGACCTGGCAGTGGAACTCGGTGAGCCGCAGCCGGTCAGCGGTAAGCAGGAGTATTTAGAAAATTTGATCAATAGATATATATAGTTATTCAAAATATTTCTATATTAGGCGATCAAATTAAACCAATTACCAGTACATGAATAATTATTTAAGCACAAAAGATTACATCGTTTTCCTGATATACTTCATTATTGTTGCAGGTTATGGATTATGGGTGTATTACCGTAAAAAGTCGGAATCGGTCGGTTCCAAAGACTATTTTCTGGCCGAGGGTTCCTTGACTTGGTGGGCGATCGGCGCTTCTTTGATCGCATCCAATATTTCGGCCGAGCAGTTTATCGGCATGAGCGGATCAGGTTTTAAAATGGGGTTAGCCATTGCGACTTATGAATGGATGGCTGCTATTACCCTGATCGTGGTTGCAGTCTTCTTTATTCCGGTCTATCTGAAGAATAAAATCTTTACGATGCCCCAGTTCCTGCACAAACGGTATAACGGTACTGTAGCCATGATTATGGCCGTCTTTTGGCTGCTGCTTTATGTGGTGGTCAATCTGACTTCCATTCTCTATCTTGGAGCAATTGCTGTCAGCAGTATCTCAGGCATCAGTCTCGACGCCTGTATGTACGCGATTGCCATCTTTGCAGTGGTCATTACACTGGGCGGAATGAAAGTAATCGGTTATACGGATATTATTCAGGTGTTTTTCCTGGTATTGGGCGGTCTCGCAACGACCTATCTCGCGCTGAACCTGGTATCTGAGCATTATGGTGGATCAGGGATATTACAGGGTTATCATTTGATGACAGAAAAAGCCTCGGATCATTTCCATATGATTCTGGATCGCAAAAACGAGAATTACCTGGATCTTCCGGGATTAACCGTGCTGATCGGTGGAATGTGGATTGTGAACCTCAACTACTGGGGCTGTAATCAATATATTACACAACGGGCACTGGGAGCTGATCTAAAGACTGCCCGCAACGGGATTCTGTTTGCTGCATTCTTAAAGCTGCTGATGCCTATTATTGTGGTACTTCCGGGTATTGCGGCCTATGTAATGTGGAAAGATGGCTTGTTCCAGAATGAGATGATGCAGCATGGTGAGGTCAATCCGGACCATGCTTATCCAGTATTGCTGAACCTGTTGCCGGCAGGTCTTAAAGGACTTTCCTTTGCGGCACTGACGGCTGCGGTGGTGGCTTCGCTCGCCGGTAAAGCCAATAGTATTGCTACGATCTTTTCCCTTGACATCTATAAAAAGGTATTCAATACGGAGGCTTCCGACAAGAAGCTCGTCAATATCGGTAAGCTTACGGTCGTCGTGGCCATGATTTTGGCGGTGATTATTGCTCCACATTTAGGTATCGACAAAAAAGGTGGATTTCAATATATTCAGGAGTATACTGGATTTGTTTCACCGGGTATATTTGCGATGTTTATCCTGGGCTTCTTCTGGAAGAAAACAACCTCCAATGCAGCTCTCTTTGCAACGATCGGCGGATTTATCCTGTCGATCATCTTCAAAAAGCTGCCGGACTGGGCCGATCTTTCCTTCCTGGCGTCTACAGGGTTTTCGGTGCCAAATCCGGCTACCGGGATCTATGAGATTCCATTTTTGGACCGTATGGGCTTCGTCTTTGCCATCTGTATCGTCGGTATGATCATTATCAGTCTGCTGGACAACAAGCGTGGTGTTGTGCCTGAAGGTTTGGAAGTCGATACAACGATGTTTAAGCCACATAAAGCATTTTTAATCGGTACATTAATCGTCGCTCTGCTGGTGACAGCGCTGTACTCCATTTACTGGTAATCCGATTCTTTTATCAAATGTATAATGAGCTCCGTTCCGCAAGGGTCGGAGCTCTTTTTTTGTATCCTGCCTTGGTTTCTGTTCATGTTGCTTTGAAAAAGCAGAGCTGTGAAAAATGAAAAAATTCTTATCTTGTTCTGGTAGATACATTCAGGGTATACCGGTGCCGGACGCTGGACCTGTGATTAACGTAAGATTGACGATGAAAAGACAACAGTCGTTTGTATTAGCCGCCCTAATCGGGCTGGCAGCTGTATCTGTTCCGGGACTGAGCCGGGCACAGCGTACTCAAAAGCCCCCTTTGCATGGCAGACATTGGATGGCAATCACGGGCAAGCCGTTGGCTGCGACCGCCGGGGCGCAGCTATTTCAGCAAGGCGGCAATGCAGTGGATGCCGCTTGTGCGATGCTGGCGGCAACCTGCACCATGTGGGATGTATTGAGCTGGGGTGGCGAGACCCAGGCGTTGATCTATCATCCTAAGCTAAAGAAAGTCATTGCAATCAATGCCCTGGGAGTTGCGCCCAGCGGCGCTACAGTAGACTTCTTTCGATCCAAAGGTTACGAATTTCCCCCCGAATATGGACCCCTTGCTGCGGTGACGCCGGGGACTCCCGGCGGATTGTGTCATATGCTCGCCCATTACGGCACCAAGAGCCTGGCCGAAGTGCTGGCCCCAGCGATGCAAATGGCGGCAGGCTATCCCATTGATGCACAGACGGCCAATAGTATGGAGCGTGGAAAAGCGCGGATCAAGCAATGGCCTTACAGCAGGAAGGTGTTTTTGGTGCATGCAGGACAGGAGCGTGAGGCGCCCGAAGCAGGAGAGATCTTTGTGCAGCAAGATCTGCTTGAGACCCTGACAAAGCTGGTGGAGGCAGAGAAACAGGCACTCGCAGCTGGGAAAGACCGAAAAGCGGCCATCATGGCTGCCTATGACCGGTTTTACAGGGGGGACATCGCCGATGAATTTGTTCGCGGAAGCACGGAACAGGGAGGGCTGATCACCAAGGAAGATTTAGCGAACTGGAAACCTTTAGAAGAAGAGCCGCTGCATGTCAATTATAAGGGGATCGATGTCTATAAATTGCAGGAATGGACTCAGGGGCCGGCGTTGCTCCAAAGCCTGCAGTTGCTCAAAAATTTTGATCTGAAGGCTATGGGGTATAATTCAGCGGCATATATCCATACCTTATACCAGGTGATGAACCTGGCCTTTGCCGACCGGGACTTCTATTATGGTGATCCGTATTTCCAGCCCCGCACACCGATCCGTGGTCTGCTGAGCGAGTCTTATGCGAAGTCCAGGGCCGCCTTGATCGATCCCCGGCGCAATAGTCCCCAGGTGCTGCCAGGTGACCCCTATCCGTATGAGGGCCGCAAGAACCCCTACACGGCTTTATTGCAGCAGCGAAGTGAACGTTATGCTCCGAAAACGGAGCTGAATAAGGATTTTGTCCCGAAACACGACGCGAGCGTCCTATCACCTGCATCTGCAGCACAGACCGCCATCTGGGCTTCATCTGCGAGCGATAGTGTGTATATGGACCGCCTCATGCGCGGCACGACGAGCGTGGAAGCTGCTGATGCCGAGGGCTGGGTCGTATCCATCACACCCAGTGGAGGCTGGCTGCCGGCCTGCATCGCCGGCAATACAGGTGTGGGCATGAGCCAGCGCCTGCAGAGCTTTGTGCTCGATTCGCTGATCAACCCCTTCAATGTCGTCATGCCGGGCAAGCGACCGAGAGTGACACTGACACCGTCCCTGGCGCTAAAGGATGGCGAACCATTTCTGTCCTTTGCCGTGCAGGGGGGCGATACCCAGGATCAAAACCTCCTGCAGTTCTTTTTAAATATGGTTGAATTCGGGATGACTGCCCAAGAGGCCAGCGAGGCAGCCAATATCAACAGCAACCAGTTGTGGCTGTCCCTGGGCGGAACAAAACTCGATGACCGAAAGCCCCGTTCTGGCAGTTTGCTTCTGGACAAAGGTACAGCCAAAGAAGTGATTGAGCAGCTCCAAAGCATGGGCTATAGCATACAGCTTGGCGAACGGACCAGCGGCCCGATCAATGCGATTTACTTTGACCGCAAACACGGTACATTCTGGGGCGGCAGCAGCAACAATGGTGAGGATTATGGCATTGGCTGGTAAATATGCTTTCATTGGAAGTTGACATCTCCATTTTGTTATCTTCTGCGGATTTGGTATCTTACGTACTGATCAAAGGAGATTGCATGTTATGGAAGTTACTATCAGTAAATATTCGTTTGTCTTCCAGCCTGACGAAGTGGGGATGGCCTTGGTCGATGACCTCAAGCAGCGTTTGCGACAGGCACTGGCCGAGCGCTTCCCGGATAAAACGAAAGGTTGGTACCACAGCTGCAATTCCAGGGCACACGTGACGATTTGTGCCTTTGAGGGGGATGAGAAAAAACTTGCTGCCGCTACTTTGGCTTTGCAGGAGGCTTTAGCGTATGAACGCAGTCAATACGTTTATTTTGATCATTTTTCTTCCTTCCCCACCGGTGCTTATTATATTGCGCCCACTGTGCATGCGCGGAGTTACTTAAAGGACCGTGCGCGTAAAGTGGTGCAGACGCTGGCAGCATTTGATCTGATCGAAGTCAGCGACGAACCCCATATTTCTATCGGCCGCCGCCTGGAGACCGGGCAGCTGGAGCTTGCAAAAGCCGTATTACGCGCAGTGGACCTGAGCTTTATGTGCAAGGGCGTGCATGTCCGGCGCTACAATCCGGACATGAAGCAGTATGAGGGGCTCGACTTTATCGGATTCGGCAATCAGTCAAAGGAAAATTCGGGTCAGCTTTCATTTAAATTCTAATTATATGGCTGTTTAATTGTCTAATAATGTAAAGCTTTTTATCTTTATGCCTAGCAATAGAACATATTGTCCTTACAGTTAGCTATGCATCACGACGATTCCCATCATAAATCATTATCCGATATCCACGAAAGCGTGGATGTCAATAAAGGAAAAACCAAATTTAAAAAGATATTGAGTTTCTTCGGTCCGGCCTACCTGATCAGTGTGGGATATATGGATCCGGGCAACTGGGCAACAGACCTTGCAGGCGGTAGCCAGTTTGGATATACGCTGATCTGGGTGTTGTTGATGAGCAATATTATGGCACTGTTGCTGCAGAATCTCTGCGCGCGTCTGGGGATTGTACGTGGAAAGGATCTGGCGCAGTGCAACCGGGAGACTTATCCCAAGCGCATGAACTTTATCCTGTATGTGCTGGCCGAGATCGCGATTGCTGCCTGTGACCTTGCTGAAGTACTGGGGATGGCAATCGGCCTCAATTTGCTTTTTGGTATCGACCTGCTCTGGGGGGTACTGATTAGTTTTGCAGATACCTTTCTATTGTTATATCTGCAAAAGCTGGGGATGCGTAAGATGGAGCTGTTTATTATTGGGCTCATATCGTTGATAGGCATGTGTTTTTTGGTCGAAATGTTTTTGGCAAAACCGGATTTTGCTGAAGTGGCCACCGGATTTATTCCCAGCATCCCGAATAGCGCGGCGCTCTACATTGCCATTGGTATTATCGGTGCGACGGTGATGCCTCACAATTTGTACCTGCATTCGGCACTGGTTCAGACCCGTAAGATTGACCGGAATGAGGTTTCGATCCGGAAATCATTAAAATACAATTTCTGGGATAGTGCCATCGCTTTGAATCTCGCGTTCTTTGTGAACGCAGCCATTTTGATATTGGCTGCATCGGTATTCCATAAAAACGGTATGCATGATGTCGCTGAGCTGGAAGACGCTTACCATCTGCTGGGCAACCTTTTAGGAACGGAGTGGGCTTCCAAGTTATTTGCTGTGGCGCTGATCCTGGCTGGGCAGAGCTCAACAGTGACTGGTACCCTTGCTGGACAGATCGTGATGGAGGGCTATCTGCGGCTGCGGATCAGTCCGACCTTGCGCCGGATCATTACCAGGCTGCTTGCGATTGTACCCGCTGTATTGGTGATTCTGATCTCCGGAGAGGGCCGTGTGGGACAGCTGCTGATCTTTAGTCAGGTCGTGCTCAGCATGCAACTGGCCTTTGCCGTCATTCCACTGATCCATTTTGTCAGTGATAAAGTCAAGATGGGCGATTTTGCCATTAAACCGGTGACGAAGATCTTTGCCTGGCTGATTGCGGCAGTCATTGCCGTTCTGAATTTTAAATTGGTATACGATGAGGTCGTGGGCTGGATCGCCGAGGCAAACAATCCGATTGTGACCGTACTGTTGGTTGTTGGCGCCCTGGGCTTATTCTTGCTGTTGGTCATGACCGTTCTATATCCTATCCTGCGCAAATCAAAACCGACAGAGCTGGAGGTGCATCCGCCGTTTGAGGCGCTGCATTTCGAAGACAAGGGATCGTTCAAAAAGGTCGTCATAGCGCTGGATTATTCTAGCTCCGATCAGAAAGTCATTCAGTACGCCTTACAGCTATCGCATGCCGACACGACCTTTGTCGTGGTTCATATCGTAGAGAGTGCATCGGTCAAATATACGGGCGAATCGACAGATGATTTCGAATCCCGTCAGGATCTGGAGCGGCTCAAGCTCTATGCCGACTTCCTACTTTCCAAAGGGCATCAGACCGAATATGAGCTGGGGTATAACAACCGGATCAAAAGCATTGCCGAGGTGTGTGAAAAGTACGGTGCAGATTTGCTGGTCGTAGGCAGCCACGGTCATACTGGTGTGAAGGACTTTGTTTTTGGGGAGACGGTCAACAAGTTGCGTCATGCAGTAAAGATTCCGGTATTTATTGCGCAATAAGATGTCGTGTGCTATCTGAAAGATCCACTGTCTATTCACTGTAATTTTATTGCTGAAAAAGTGCGGCACCAGGTCGGTATGTTCTAAATAATTCTTATTTTTGCGTCATCAAATCAAGATATGAGCGACGCTATTAAACACGAGTGCGGAATCGCACTAATTCGCCTGTTAAAACCCTTATCTTATTATCAGGAAAAATATGGTACGCCATTCTATGGCATCAACAAATTGTACCTATTAATGGAGAAGCAGCACAACCGTGGACAAGACGGGGCTGGAATTGCAACCATTAAGTTTGATGTTAAACCTGGAAATCGTTACATTTCACGTTACAGAGCCATGGGTTCATCTGCTGTGGCAGACATCTTCGAATATGTGCAGAAGAAATTTGCTTCTGTGCAGAAGGCTTTTCCAGAGGAGTCAAAGGATACCCAATGGTTAAAGGATAATGTTAGTTTTACCGGTGAAGTACTATTAGGACATTTGCGCTATGGAACGCACGGCAAGAACAGTATTGAAAGCTGTCACCCCTTTTTGAGACAGAACAACTGGATGTCCCGTAATCTGGTTGTAGCGGGCAACTTTAACATGACCAACGTGGATGAGCTGTTGCAGCAGCTATATGAGCTTGGGCAGCACCCGAAAGAAAAAGCCGATACCGTTACGGTGCTGGAAAAAATCGGCCACTTTCTCGACGATGAAAACCAGGAGCTTTTTGACCAGTTCAAAAAAGAGGGCTACTCAAATATTGAGATCAGCTCGTTGATAGCCAAAAATATTGATGTTGCCAAGATTTTAAAGCGTTCGGCGAAGACTTGGGACGGCGGTTATACGATCGCCGGTATCTTTGGTCACGGGGATGCCTTTGTGATGCGTGATCCTGCGGGAATCCGTCCGGCATTCTACTATCAGGATGAGGAAATTCTCGTTGTGGCCTCCGAAAGGCCCGTGATTCAGACAGCTTTTAATGTACCTATCGGTGCGGTAAAAGAAATCAAGCCCGGACATGCACTGATTGCGAAGAAAGATGGTACAGTGACTGAGGAGATGTTCAGACAACCTGTCGAACAACGTTCCTGTTCGTTTGAGCGTATCTATTTTTCCCGTGGATCGGATGCGGATATCTACAAAGAACGTAAAGAACTGGGCCGCCTGCTCGTGCCGCAGGTACTGGAGTCAGTAAACAATAATATCAAAAATACCGTATTCTCCTTTATTCCTAACACGGCCGAAGTGTCGTATTACGGCTTGATGGACGGTATCAATACCTATGTCAGGGATTTTCAAAAAGAAACCTTGCTAAACCGTTCGGATAAAATTTCGGATGCCGAGCTGAATGAGATTTTGAGCATCAAACCGCGTTTTGAAAAACTCAATGTGAAAGACGCCAAGTTGCGTACATTCATCACTCAGGATGCAGACCGAACGGATATGGTGCAGCACGTCTATGATACCACTTATGGTATCGTGAAGGATCACGAAGATACGATTGTCGCCATCGACGATTCGATCGTGCGGGGGACAACCCTCAAGCAGAGTATCCTAACGATTTTGGACCGTCTGAATCCTAAAAAGATTGTGATTGTCTCGTCGGCACCACAAATCCGTTATCCGGACTGCTACGGTATTGATATGTCACGGATGGGTGAATTCGTTGCCTTTGAGGCCGCGATCAATCTGTTGAAACAGAGCGGTATGGCACACGTCATTGATGAGGTTTATCAAAATTGTGTACAGTCTATGCTGCAGGATGTAAATGAAATTGAGAACTATGTAAAGGCCATCTATGCGCCGTTTACCGATGAGGAAATTTCTGAAGAGATCGCACGTATTGTGAGACCTCACCATCTGAAAGCCGAATTGCAAGTTGTGTACCAGACCCTTGACAATCTACATAAAGCCTGCCCTGCGCATAAAGGGGATTGGTATTTCTCCGGAGATTACCCGACGCCGGGAGGTAATAAGGTGGTCAACAAGGCGTATATGAACTGGATAGAAGGTAAAAATGTACGCGCGTACTTCAGCAATTAGGTACAAAAAAAATCAAGATAGGGGATGCATTTATGCATCCCTTTTTTTATATATTCGTAATGCGGATCATATTCCCTAAATAACTGATTGCATGAGAGGACCTTTTTTCTATGTTATTTTTCTTTTTGTACTGGCTTCCTGCGGCATCACGCACAATGTGCCCAAAGGTCCTTACCCCAATTCCTTTGACAAACCCAACATCGTCAATTCCTTTGTAGACCAAAACGGTAATTTCTATCCCGACAATTGGCGTAAAACTTATGGCGAGCCCCCAAAAAGTGGGGATATCAATGCCTATTCACTGATGAAGATTGCTACGGAAAAAGGCATTGAAAAGCAATTGAAGAGCTTTGAGAAAACGCGCATGTTGGCGGTGAGTAGCAAAGTTAAGTCCAAGGATCGGGTCTTTATTTTTGTACATGGGTTCAATGCCCCTTCGGATGAGGTTAACGTGAGTTATGAGTATATGCGCAAGTTGATCAAGCTCAATCCGACCAAGGATGAGGTGATCAAGTTTTACTGGGACGGACTACATACTACAAATCCCTTCAGTGGTGCGAAAGTATGGTTTTCCGCCACCTCGTTCAGCCAGATGGCGGGTGAGTTTGGATTACGGAATCTGCTGAACAGCATCCATAATAAAAAGATTATCCTGATTTCGCACAGCCGTGGTGCATCCGTTGTCCTGAGTGCGCTGAGCAGTGCAACCTTTAGCGAGAGTTTTGCCAAAGGAACATTGGAAAACCACAATGTGGATGTCAGTGATGTGAAAAAACTTGCTGAAAACGGTAACGATATTACCTGTATCATGCTTGCACCAGCCATAGGTATTGATGATTTTAAGATAAAGGATATCGTCAGTGGAACCGATTCATTTTGTACTTTAAGCAAGCAGGTCAAGAAGATCCATATTACTGTCAACAATACGGACGTGATGTTAAAGAAATTTGTCGGTTTTCTGTCCAATAAGCTGAAGGCCACCGATCTCGGGTATAAAGTGGATGTATGCAATGAGCTGATGAAGCATTATCCCATCATTAAGTATACGGATTTTACAGGCATGAAAAGTCACAATTTTAACAAATACATCCGGAATCCCAAGTTTAAAAGTCTATTAAAAGCAGAGGGAATTGCTGTAAATCGTTAAGCACATGAAGCACATTTTTAAAAGTCTCTATTTTCAGGTCATCGTGGGAATATTGGTCGGTATTTTCTTTGGGGCCTTTTTTCCGGATTTTGCTGTCAAGCTCAAGCCTCTTGGGGATGCCTTTATCAAGTTGATCAAGATGGTAATCGCACCATTGATCTTCAGTTCGATCGTGATCGGGATTGCGGGGATGAAGGATGTAAAGAAAGTAGGAAAAATAGGGCTGACCTCCATTATTTATTTCGAGATCATGACCACCGTAGCCTTGATTATCGGTTTGGTCTTTGTGAATATCATTGAGCCGGGCAGAGGGATGAATGCCGATCCTGCCAGTCTGGATATCTCTTCAGTGTCTCACTATATTGCCGAGTCCAAGAAACCCCACACATTCATGGATTTTGTCATCGGAATTATCCCGGACAATGTCATTGCCTCGGTCGCTTCCGACAATTTGCTGCAGGTGCTGGTTTTTGCCGTATTGTTTGGTGTCGGGATGACAAAGATCGGTCAAAAGGCTTCTGAACCCATTATCAATGTTCTGCAATCTTTCCTTAAGGTACTTTTTTCCATTATTAAGATGGTGATGTATCTGGCTCCTATAGGTGCTATGGGAGCGATGGGATTTACCATAGGCGCTTTTGGAATCAAGGCCCTGACTAAATTGGGAATGCTGATGCTAAGTTTCTATCTGACCTGTATTATCTTTATTGTTATTGTTATCGGGGCGGTATTGCATTTCTATGTCAAGGTCAATATTTTCAAATTTTTAAAATACATCAAAGGAGAGATCCTGATTGTACTGGGAACGTCCTCTTCGGAATCCGCCTTGCCGGGCATTATGCAAAAAATGGAAGAAGCTGGCTGCGCCAAATCAGTTGTGGGGCTGGTGATTCCCACCGGATATTCTTTTAATCTGGATGGAACGAGTATTTATCTGACGATGGCGGCGGTATTCATTTCACAGGCACTCAATATGCACCTGAGCCTGGAGCAGGAAATAACGCTGCTCTTGGTACTGCTGTTGACCTCCAAAGGTGCTGCAGGGGTGACGGGAAGTGGTTTTGTGACTTTGGCTGCCACGCTGCCTGTCGTTGGCCACGTACCTATGGAATCCGTGGCCTTAGTCTTCGGCGTGGACCGTTTTATGAGTGAGGCAAGAGCCATCACCAATCTGATCGGTAATTCTGCGGCTACGTTGGTCATTTCCAAGTATGAAGATAGCCTGGATGAGCAGCTTCTTCATGAAAAACTTGGCTGATACTCGGCAGAAACGACTATGTAAACGTATTTTCGGTACAAGCGATAAGTCTAAACGAACAAGAGCCCGGTACTACCGGGCTCTTGGTTGTCATGGACAAACTATCTTATATGTTCAGGAGCTGATTATAGTTCTTTCTTGGTGTTTTCCATTCCTTGAGTCAAATCCAGAGCACCATCAACTTTTTCGTTGAGCAGTGCCAGCTTAATCACCTGGGACATTTCGGTCACATAGTGGAACTGCATGTCTTTGATATAATCTTCTTTGATTTCCTGGATATCTTTTTCATTGGATTTGCAAAGGATAATGTCTTTGATATTGGCCCGTTTGGCCGCTAAGATTTTTTCCTTGATACCACCGACAGGGAGTACTTTTCCGCGGAGTGTAATCTCTCCTGTCATCGCCAGCTTCTCTCTCACTTTGCGTTGTGTGAATAAGGAAGTCAGTGCTGTCAGCATGGTTATCCCTGCCGATGGGCCATCTTTTGGAATAGCACCCGCAGGTACGTGGATATGGATATCCCAGTGGTCAAAGACCCGGTAGTCGATACCGAAAGAAGCAGCATGTGCTTTCAAATACGCTAAAGCAATGGATGCCGATTCTTTCATGACATCGCCGAGGTTACCTGTCAGACTCAGGCGGCCTTTACCAGGACTCAGGGACGATTCAATAAAGAGAATGTCACCACCTACAGATGTCCATGCCAATCCTGTCACTACACCGGCTACATTATTGTTTTCGTAAATGTCTTTGTCAAAGATTGGCGCCCCGAGGATGTCCAGGACATCCTGTTCGTTGATACTTGGGTTATAATCTTTCTCCATGACGATGCGTGTAGCGATACCGCGGACAATCGAGCCTATTTTCTTTTCCAGTCCGCGTACACCGGACTCACGGGTATAATCTTCGATAATTTTTTCGATGATTTTGCCCTTCAGAGTCACATCTTTGGCTGCCATTCCATGCATCTCGCGCTGCTTTGGAAGCAGGTGTTTTTTGGCGATTTCTATTTTTTCCTCAATGGTATAACCGTTGACCTCAATGATTTCCATCCTGTCCAATAAGGCGGGTTGGATAGCACTCAGGGAGTTGGCTGTCGCGATAAACATCACCTTGGAAAGATCGAATTCCATTTCTACATAGTGATCATAGAAATGCGTATTTTGTTCTGGGTCGAGGACTTCCAGCAGGGCAGAAGAAGGGTCGCCTTTAAAGTCAGCGCTCATTTTATCGATCTCGTCCAGGATAAAGACGGGATTAGCTGCACCTGCTTTTTTCAGCGACTGGATGATACGGCCCGGCATTGCACCGATATAGGTTTTGCGGTGGCCTCTGATTTCGGCCTCGTCGCGCACGCCACCCAAGGCCATACGTGTATATTTGCGGCCCAGTGCTTTCGCTATGGAGCGTCCCAGGGAAGTTTTGCCGACTCCCGGAGGGCCTACCAGGCAAAGAATCGGCGCCTTCATATCATTTTTTAGCTTCAGTACCGCTAAGTATTCAATAATCCGTTTTTTTACTTTCTCCAGCCCGTAGTGATCCCTATCCAGGACTTTTTGGGCTTTATTTAAGTCAAAGTTGTCTTTGGTAGTTTCGTTCCATGGTAGATCGAGCAGCAGTTCCAGGTAATTGAGCTGTACGGAGTAATCTGCGGCTGCAGGATTGATCCGGGACAACTTCTCCAGCTCTTTGTTGAAATGCTTTTCGACATCGACATTCCATTTTTTTGTCTTGCCGCGTTTTTTTAACTCTTCGAGCTCTAGGTCAGGCGTATTGCCACCAAGTTCTTCCTGAATGGTTTTCAGCTGCTGATTCAGGAAATAATCCCGTTGCTGTTTGTCCAGATCGACGCGTACCTTATTTTGAATCTGGTTTTTGAGTTCGAGCATCTGGATTTCGGCGGTTAGCAACTCGAGCAGTAGCTTTGCGCGGTTTTCCACTTTGGCTATCTGGAGCAGCTCCTGTTTTTTGACCATCTCCACATTGATATTGGACGAAATGAAATTGATCAGAAAAGAGGGGCTTTCAATATTTTTGATTGCGATTCCTGCCTCACTGGGCAGATTTGGTGAAAGTTGGATAATCTGTAGTGCCATTTCTTTCAAGGTCGAAATGGTCGCCTTGAAATGCTTGGTCATCTTTGGCTTGGCTTCAGCGAACTTCTCCACACGAGCCTTGAGATAGGGCTCGGTTTCGACGATTTCGACGAGGTTAAAGCGCTGTTTGCCCTGGATGATGACGGTGGTGTTGCCATCAGGCATCTGGAGCACCTTGATGATGTGGGCCACAGTACCTACTTTGTTTAGTTCTTCAAACCCAGGGTCCTCTACGGTCATATCTTTCTGTGAGACCACGCCTATTGTCTTATTGCCTTTGTAGGCATCTTTGACCAACCTGATGGATTTATCTCTTCCGACGGTAATGGGAATGACAACACCGGGGAATAACACGGTATTGCGTAAAGGCAAAATAGATAATGCTTCTGGAATTTCAGCATTTGCCATATCGTCTTCATCCTGTTGTGTCAATAGTGGGAAGAATTCTGTATCTTCTGCAACGATTGGAATTGCCTGACTGAAATCAAAAGTTTCGAATTTGCTCATAGTGTTTATTTTGTGTATTTGGCAGTCGCTGACATTTTGTCGGCCAACGTTCAAATTTTAAGCTTCAAATAGTGTTTCCCCTATATTGCAAGCGGAGTGCCAATTGCTAAAAGGTAGCAAAATTACAAATCTATTTTCGAGAATATGAAAAAAAGGCAGGTTAAATAAAATTTATCTGCCATTTGTTGGATAAATAGGCATAATAATTGTAATATTGGAAGGTGAAAGAATAATCGTTGGCAGGAAATCCAAAATGAAGTGTACCCTACTTTGTTGTTTGAAAGGGTAACAAATGTCCAGTAACGACCATTCAACAGAAATATTGATAAAAAACGTAACAATTTAGATATGAACTTAAAATCACTTAAATTAGGTTTGTTTACCGGAGTTTTTGCTTTGACAGCACTAAGCGTCAATGCGCAGCAACAAAAGCAGACAGAACATAGCAACGCGAATGTGCGCATGGGTCAAAAAGCGCTTTTGGACGGTGACTTCAAAAATGCGGAGTCTTATTTAACAAAAGCTTTGCCGCAAGAGGGAAAAGACCCGGATGTACTGTATATGCTGGGATACTCTCAATTTCAGAACGGTGATTACAAAAAATCAGCAGAGACGTTTGGAAAGGTCGTCGCATTAAGTCCAAAAAACGCCAATGCACTGTATTTCAAAGCAAAAGCAAATAACAATCTAGCGGTTCAGTCGAATAACAAGATCTCCGTTGCAAATAAGGAGCAGTTGTTGCGCCTTGCGATTGAAGACTATTCAAAAGCGATTGCAATCACGTCAACAGATCCTAAATTTTACCAAAATAGGGCGATTGCTAACCGCGATCTAGGTATTTTAACCGGTACTGCCGGAACACCGAACTACAATAAGGCAATGGCGACCGATGCGTATAATAATGCGATCAAAGATTACGAAAAAGTATTGAGCTTTGACGCATCCAAAAAAGATATCCAGACAGAGATCAAAAAAGCAAAGGTATATAGAGACAACTTGAAATAAGCTAGATGATATTTCAAAAAAAAAGGAAACTCTCGGGTTTCCTTTTTTTTTGGATCTATGCGCGGTGACCTGTACTGGGCAGTGAAGCCGCCCATGCTATTTGAGTCATAATTCCAAAACGAAATAAGCTTCTGGCTGTTCTTTTTATGAATCAACAATAAAAATAACAATATGGAAACGAATCGTTTGTCAAAGGAAATGGAAGACATTCTAATCAGTCAAATGACAAAAGAGGCTGAAGCGTCCCAGATTTATCTTGCTTTGGGCGTATGGGCCGATGATCAGGGATACGGAGGAATAGCCAATTTTCTATATCGGCATGCGCAGGAAGAGCGCAACCATATGACCAAGATCATGGGGTATATCCTGGAAAGAGGAGGCCGGCCCCGGATACAGGCAATCGCAGCTCCGCCCGCCGATCCTCAGACCTTGACCGAATGTTTCAACCGTGTATTTAAACATGAAGTAGACAACACGGAAGCAATTTATCGGATTGTCAACCTCGCTATGGAACAGAAAGACTGGGCGACATGGAATTTTGCACAATGGTTTGTCAAAGAGCAGATCGAGGAAGAGAAGCTCGCGCTTGAGCTGATCGACAAGCTGAAGATTGCAGGGGGCGACCGTGCTTCGGACGAGTCACTATTTGCGTTGGATTCTTCGTTGGAGCAAATGCCGGATGACGTACCATTGGCGAGAGAGTCAACAGCAGATGATCCTAAATAAGATGGAATTGGCTAGTCGTTGTTTGCGAATGCTGACGATGTCATCATATGACGCTGTCCTGTTGCCAATATAACGCATGAGCATTCATGCTTTAATGAAGAAGCGTGAATCAATAAGTGTGATAGTTAAAAAAACAGGAGCCGATTCGGCTCCTGTTTTATATGTGATATTATTTTATGGTGAAGGGCAGGTAGACGCCTACCGTAATATTTCTTCCCATATTATAAACCCCGAAACTAGGGTCGTCTTGTGATAATCTTCCCGGCCGTAATCGGCTCAGGGCATCATAATAACGTTTGTCCGTCAGATTGGATGCCGAAGCGTACACCTTTAGCGGCTGCCTTCCGACATGTAGTGTCGTCCCCAGAGACGCATTGAGCAGTGTGTATGAAGCTGCTGCCGTTTCGAAGGTTTCGTCGATTCGATTCTGTTTAAAATAATTGTCCAGTCCGACAGCGAAGTAGAAGGCGTGCAGACCTCGGATCTTAGGTTCCAGTCGTAATGTGTTGTGTAACACAGCGGCAGGAATCAAGGCTAGGGGCCGGTCAAAGGTATTGTTTTGTGCGTGCGTATAACTGAAGTTGTTGTCCAGATGGATCCAGTTCATCAGGTGAAAGTTTAGGCTTCCTTCAAACCCGAAGAGGTTGGCGTTTACCTGCCCATAGCGATATACGTCGTAGGTATGGGTATTGTCGTCCTCGTCCACGATCGTTTTTACGTCACCTTTCTGAGCCGATGCGTAGATGAAATTATGGATATAATTCTCGTAGATTCCGATGCTTCCCGTCACGATGCTATGACCAAACTCAAGCGTGGCGTCAGCCTGATAACTCCGTTCCGCCTTCAGATTTTCGTTGCCGATTTCATAGCGGGCGGTTCCCTCATGGACGCCGTTAGAGCCCAGCTCGGCTGGGTTTGGAGCCCTAAAGGCCGAGCCTGCGTTGGCTTTGAAATTGAGATCTTCACTGAAGCTATGTGTAAAGCCCAATGCCGTACTGACGTTGCTGAATTTGTTTCTGAATCCCGGGAACTGTTCTTCATCATCCACGATAAGCTGCTTGCCTTTACTGTTGACATAATCGTAACGCAGGCCTAGACTAAAAGTGTTGGCATCCCAGGTCTTTTTGGCGTATCCGAAGGCGCCCAGTTCGACCTGGTCATAGGCTGGAATCAAAAATTCATTTCCTTTATTTACACTATGTTCCTGACTGGCACTGATCCCAAAGACCTTTTGCCAGCCGTTGGTTTCGCCCAGATAGTATTTGGCATCCAATGAATAGGTGTTGAGATCAAAAAATAGTGAGGGAGTCGCTTCTTCCAGTTCCCGGCGTTGGTTTTTTTGATACCCTAGATCCAGTTTCAGGTGACCTGTACCGATCACAAAATTGTTGTTCATAGAGACCTTATAGTGGCGGATATCCTGTTTTGGGTAATCCAGACGACGACTTTTGGAGTTGCCATATAGCACATCTCCCGGTTCGGCCTCATGAAAGCCAATGTTATTTTTCAGGTACGAGAAGTTTAGGTGGGAAAATCCCCATTGCTTGTTGAGGCCGACCATACCGCTGGCACTGCTGTTGTTGAAGCCGCTATTGATGTACCTGCCTGCTGGCGTATTATACGCATAGGCATTCTGATAAGATCCGCGTCCACGCCAGACAAAGCCATTCTGATTACCTGTTAGCATCAATGAATTGTTTGTCAACCCATTATTTGTCGAGTAGCTGGACAGCAGTTCACCTTTTATTTCACCGGGAGCTGGGGCATTGGGATCCAGCACATTGATGACACCGCCAATGGCATCCGATCCGTACATGAGAGAAGCTGCTCCACGTAGTACTTCAACGCGATCGGGCTGGTTTTGGTCGATCTCGATACCGTGTTCGTCCCCCCATTGCTGTCCCATTTGTTTCACACCATTATTGACGGTGACAACACGGTTGTAGCCCAGTCCACGGATGACAGGTTTGGAGATGCCCTGTCCTGTCGTAACCTGGCTCAAACCCGGCACCTGGCGTGCTAAGGCATCAATAAAATTTGTTGCATTTCCCTGCAGCTCATCTTTGGAGATTACGGACACGGAGGTGCTGTTGCGCCGGCTCTGTGCGGTCACCAGTGTTCCTGTCACCACGACCTCATTGGTCTCGATGATACTTTCCGTAAGCACAACATCCAGGGTGACATCTTCGGCGGTCAGGTCCACGGTTCTGATAAGTGACTGGTAGCCGATGTAGCGCACTTCGATGAGATATCGCCCGCTGGAGGGGAGGGATTTGAAAGCGTATCGCCCAGCTTGATCGGAAGAGGTGCTTGAGCGAAGCTGCAATAGCGATATTGTTGCGCCGGCAATAGGCTGGCCTGTTTTGGCATCGGTGATTTTGCCGGATATGCTTGCAGCAGTTGCCGAAAATAGGTAGAAGGAGCAGACAAATGTCAATATGCTGCCCAATATGTAGTTTTTCATCTGTAATTATTTTTTTAGGTGCTGAACAACATGTCACAGCACGTTGGTCGTTTTTGGAAAAAAGATCATTATCATGCAAAAGCAGCAACGTCGCTACTCCATGCGAGTTGCGTTTCGCTCCATTTAGCGTGATTGATCAATTTGTTGTTAAAAAGGAAATTAACAGATGGGGGGACCGCGATTGCCGGACAGCAGCACTTCGGCTTTTTGATCGACGATCAGGAACAGGCCAAACGTTAAGGTGCGTTCGGGCAGCAGGAATTCGGTCTGGTCAAAATGAAATAGCAGCTGTGTGTGCGCGTTCTGGTCACATATGGAACATTTGGGATGGTCCGCATGCTGTTTTTTAGTACAGGTATCCACGACGGACAAGTGGGCGTGCTCGTGTGAATGGGTATAGACAATGAACTGACCTATTAAGAAAGTCAGCAAGAGCGTGAATGCTGCTAGCTTGTTCAATGATATACCTCGCACGTTGAAACCACCTGTTTTAAACCCTTGATCCCAAAGAATCAAGGGAGCCCCTGTAATAAGTGCTGCTTTTTACAGCAGCAGACAGGGCAAATATAAGCAAAATAATAAACAAGCAATTGTGTTGCATTTATTATTTTTATTTTTTTACTTGGACAAAGTGGCCGATAATTTCATATTGGTTGGGATCCAGCCCCTGTACGTCCTGAAGTTTGACGATGCGGTAGAGCGAGTCGCTGTAATAATCCAGTTTTTCGTCACTGTCATAGAGTGAATTGGTAATTTTTTTTACGATATGTATATGTTTTACCTTTTCGTTTTTGTCAAATTCGATCCGTAGTTTTTGTATTTGCAATGTTTTCTTTTTGGCTGTAAACTCTGTAATACAGTCAACGGAGCTCACCTGATAAAGCGAGGGATCAAAATTTTTACTGATATCGGCAGACTGGAAGGCAGACAATTCGTTTTTCCAATTGGCGATCTTGAGTTCGCGCTGTTCTTTCTCTCCATCCTTGTTGACGGATTTCAGTACCGTGGGGTTTGATTGCTGCAGGCGTTGCGCTTCGGCATTAAAAAAGGAATCCACGGAGAAAATATCCGTTGTTTTCTTGTTGCTTTTTTGTCCTGTGGGTGTGCTGCAACTCCAAAAAAGCAGCGCACTGCCCGCTAACAAGGGGAGTGCGCCACGTAAGTTTTTATACAATTTATTATTCAGATACCAATACATTTCCTGTCATTTCAACGGGAATATCGACACCCAGCAGTTTAAGGACCGTTGGTGCAATATCTCCTAATTTTCCATCTGCAATTTTTTTGTATTGATCATCGATCAGGATACAAGGAACCAAGTTGGTGGTATGCGCAGTGTTGGGCGAACCATCCTCATTGATCATAAACTCGGAGTTGCCATGGTCGGCAAGGATGATAAAGGAGTAGCCATTTTTGAGTCCAGTTTCCACCACCGTTTGGGTACATTGGTCAACAGTCTCTACAGCTTTGACTACCGCTTCAAACACACCTGTGTGGCCTACCATATCCGGATTCGCAAAATTCAGGCAGATAAAGTCGGGCTGTAAGGTTTCCATGTCTTTGACGATAGCTTCGGTGACACCTTTAGCAGACATCTCGGGCTGCAGATCGTAGGTGGCGACTTTTGGTGAAGGTACCAAGAGGCGATTTTCGCCTTTGAACTCCTGCTCGCGGCCACCGGAGAAGAAAAATGTCACATGTGGATATTTTTCCGTCTCGGCAATACGGGTCTGTGTTTTGTTGTTGGCTTCGAGTACTTCACCCAGTGTATTGGTTAAATTATCTTTCTGGAAGACAACGCGTACGTTCTGGAAGGTGTCATCGTACGAGGTCATCGTGATGTAGTACAGATCCAACGGCTTTAAGTCGTATTCAGGAAAAGCCTTTTGGGTGAGCGCAATGGTGATCTCACGTCCACGGTCTGTCCGGAAATTATAGCAGAAGACCACATCACCTTCCTGAATAGTTGCTAACGGAGTACCTGCGGCGTCGACTAGGGCGATGGGTTTTACGAACTCATCAGTGACCCCCTCATCGTAGGACTTTTGGATAGCAGCAACCAAGTCGGTAGATTTTTCTCCTTGGCCCTTCACCAGCAGGTCATAGGCCAGTTTAACGCGTTCCCATCGATTATCGCGGTCCATTGCATAATAGCGGCCAATTGCTGAGGCTAAGGTACCGGCACTGTGTCCCAGGTATTCCTGAAGATCCTTTACATAGCCGATACCCGAATTTGGATCGGTATCGCGGCCATCCAAAAAGGCGTGGATAAATACCTGCCTGCTACTCAGTCCTGCATGTTTGGCGGCGTCGCATAAGCCTTTCAGGTGTTTGGTATGGGCATGTACCCCTCCATCAGAAAGCAGACCTATAAAATGTACTTTTTTATTGTTTTCGATTGCATATTTGAATGCGTCCTGAATTACGATATCGGTGTTAAACACACCGTCATTGACGGCTTTGTGGATTCGCCCAAGCTCTTGGTAAACAATCCTTCCGGCGCCGAGATTCATGTGGCCGACTTCGGAGTTGCCCATCTGTCCATCAGGCAGGCCAACGGCTTCACCGGAAGCTTCCAGCGTGGAGTTGGGATAGGTTTCCAATAAATGATCTAAAAATGGGGTACTGGCAGCTTCAACTGCGTTTGATTTATCATGTTTTCCATATCCTAGTCCGTCTAGGATCATGAGTGCAACTTTTTTCTTATTCATCGTATAACAAAGATAACCTTAATTTTAGATACTGTCAATGCATGTTCAAAAACTTCCCTTGTTTATATGCAATAATTTCATAGGTTTGTGGCATAGTTTATGTGCTGTAAACTATGCTTACCTAATGATTGATTGTATCTGCTATGGAAACTGTTCTATATTATTTTTGAGCTATATGAAAATTTTAAGCCATTGCGTATTCATATTTGTTTATAGCCTTTTCATACACACTGACGCCCTCGGGCACCTATCAAAGGATTTAAACGCAGTTCGGCCAACAATATGGGCGGAGGAAGAATCTTTGGGCAGTATTTCGGAGGAGCTCAAAACCTATTTGAAAGAAGGTAATGCCAAGAACTTAGCGAAATATTTTGGTTCCAATCTCACCTTATCGTTGTTGGGTGAAAATGGTGTCTATACAAAATATCAGTCAGAAATTATGCTGGGGACTTTTTTCAATCAGCACAAGCCCAAAGCCGTGAAACTCACGCAAAACAGCAGCACTAATAATGGCTATCAGTTTTTTACGTTTTCATTGACTACTGAGCAGGCCAGCTACCGGGTGTTTATCAAGATCGGGACGGGGTCCAATCACAATACCATTGAGGAGCTCCGGATCGACAAAAGCTGATTGTAGCCGAATATTTTTTTAGCATTCTATTTTTCCATTAAAAAATTATTCCACATCTTAGCCTAAATAAATGGCATTTATGGAGAAGGAAATCAAGGACTATTTAGCGCAATTTGTAAAACAGGCCGTTGCGGAAGATATAGGAGATGGGGATCATACCTCGTTGTCGACCATCGAAGCGGGAGCGCAGGGTGAGGCGAAGCTGATTGTAAAGGATGATGGTATTTTAGCGGGAATCGAAGTTGCACAGGCGATCATGGCCTATATCGATGAGACCTTGAGCTGTGAGGTATTTATCCAGGATGGTAGCGAAGTGAAAGTCGGTGACATCGCTTTTTATGTGCGTGGCCATATTCAGAGTATTTTGCTGGCTGAACGGCTGGTGCTCAATGTAATGCAACGAATGAGCGGCATTGCGACGACCACCCGAAAGTATGTTGACCTTTTAAAAGGTACAGGCACACAGGTGTTGGATACACGCAAAACCACCCCTTTGTTGCGGGTACTGGAAAAGGAGGCCGTCCGTATCGGCGGAGGTACCAATCACCGCTTTGGGCTATACGACATGATTTTGATCAAGGATAATCATGTGGATTATAGTGGTGGAATCGTGCCGGCGCTGACCAGGGCAAATGCCTATAGAAAGCAATTAAATAAACCAATAGAAATAGAAATTGAAGTCCGAAATTTTGCGGAGCTTGACGAAGTTCTTAACTTTGGCGAAGTGGACCGAATCATGTTGGATAATTTTTCACCTGAGGATGTGGCCAAAGCTGTGCAGATTATCGATCATCGATTCAAGACAGAGGCTTCTGGAGGAATAACATTTGAGACAATTCGGTCATATGCGGAAGCTGGCGTAGACTATATTTCGGTAGGAGCTTTGACTCACAGTGTCAAAAGCCTGGATCTTAGTTTGAAAGCCAAATTAATATAAGAACTGATTTAATTTAATGATATCGATTTATTTAGTAATTGCAGTATTACTAGCTTATTTGTTTGGTTCAATACCTACAGCAGTCTGGTTGGGCCAAGCATTTTATGGGGTAGATGTTCGTGAGTATGGGAGCGGTAATGCTGGAGCGACTAATACCTTTAGGGTGCTGGGGCCGAAGGCGGGCTCCATTGTGATGTTTGTGGATATATTTAAAGGCTGGACTGCAACGAATCTGGCCTATCTTATTGAGCTCGGACAAAACACGAGCGATGTTCAATTTGTGAATTTTCAGCTGGCTCTGGGCGTCATAGCTGTATTGGGACATCTCTTTCCTGTATTTGCAGGGTTTCGGGGCGGTAAGGGAGTTGCTACCCTTTTTGGGATGATATTGGCTATCCATACACCGGCGGCATTGCTCTGCGTGTCGGTATTTATTATTATCCTGCTGACGACACATTATGTGTCACTAAGCTCCATTTCAGCAGGATTTGCATTCCCTTTCAGCTTAGCATTTGTATTTAAGACCACTATCCCTTCCGTGCTGCTGTATGGGATGGCAATCTGTATCTTACTGCTGATTACTCACCAAAAAAACATTGAACGGCTGTTGAAGGGGCATGAATCCAAAATTTATCTGTTCAAGAAAAAAGCCGAACCTAAAGAATAGGCACAATAATTGTATTCTTTTGAAAAGTATGCCATAGATTATGATGCGATATCCGGACTAACTTCAGGTCACTGAAAATAAGGCGGGATATATCCTATGGCCATTGAATAATAGAGTTGGGCTCTAGGGGTCCATGAATGCAATTGAAACGAACACGAAGAAATAAAAATATACATATGAAAGGCATGATTAAGTATTCAGCTATGGCATTAGCTTGTGCGGTGCTGGCATCGGGGTTGTCCGGCTGTGCAACGTCAGCGGTGACCGGTAAAAAATATTTGAAATTGGTCAGTGCAGATCAGGTCAATCAGCAAGCTGCATTGGCTTATAAAGATTTCTTGTCCAAAAACAGTTCGAAGGTCGTGACTGGTACTGCCGATGCGGCGATGGTAAAACGTGTTGGCAATCGATTGGCTACAGCCGTCAATCAGTATTTGCAAAGTAAGGGGATGGGCAATAAGTTTAATTTTAACTGGGAATTTAATCTGGTAAAGAGCGATGACGTCAATGCCTGGTGTATGCCGGGAGGTAAAGTTGCGGTATATACCGGTATCTTGCCTGTGACGCGTACTGAAGCGGGGCTGGCGACGGTTATGGGGCATGAAATCGCGCACGCGATTGAGGAGCATTCCGTGGCGCAGGCATCCAATCAGATGGCCTTACAGATGGGCGGTCAGATACTGGGATCGGCGGCAGGCATATCCGGCAGTACAGCATTGGGCGTATTCAATAACCTGTATGGTTTGGGTGGCAGCTTGGCGCAGCTGAAGTTTTCACGCAGTGACGAGTCGTCTGCTGATGCTGCGGGGCTCATTATCATGGCCTTGGCTGGATACGATCCGAACGAGGCGGTTGGTTTCTGGAAGCGTATGGCGGCAGGCAGCCAAAAAGGGCAGCCTGAGTTTTTGAGTACCCACCCGAGCGACGCTAGACGTATTGCCGATATACAAAGGCAGATACCAGCTGCCATGAAGTATTACCGGAAGTAGAAGAATAGTTTATATACATAAGGAAAGAGCATGGCATTAATTTGGCATGCTCTTTTTTCTTTTCCGGTGCTATACGCCGGCAATTGCGTCAGATATGCCAAAGAAAACACCTAAGATCAGTCCCATCAGGTTGAAGGCGATGGTAATGATGACGATGATCCCAATGAATTTATAGTGCTTTTTCAGCGCGTCAAAACATAGTTCCAATTGGATGTTGTCGCGGGTGTCAATTGCTTTTTTTGCCTTTGCTCCAAAGTTATACAAGAAATAAATGGGCAGGCAGGCGAACGCAAGGAGCAACAGATACAAGATGCCGAAGGTAGATAGGGCCCCGGCAGCGACATATTCACCCTGCCCAAGCGACAGCGCGCTGGAGCCGAATATCAGGCCGATCATAGTCAGCGCTGATATGCCGATAAAAATAAAACAGATGATAGCCAAAAAGTTGGCCCATTTGGCGGCCGAGGCTAAAAAGGATAGTCCAGCAGGCGACAACTTAATATCTGCAGGCTCCTGAAAAGAAGAATTTTGAATACCGTCTTCCATGAAACAAAGAATTATAAAGGTGTGCGAATTTCCAAAAAGTTCCTGATTTTAAAAACATTTTTCTAAAGAAACCACAGTGCATTTCGAATAGTTTATTATTCGGTGGTAAATATTTGGCTTTGTAGCTGTTTTGCTGCAAAAAAAATGAGTTTATCAAGTCATTTTTGGCTAACAGAAAGTTAGTCTATTTTTTCCGAAAGGTAAATGGATAAATGGAAGAATGTTGTTACAAAAGGAAATGTCAGGTACGATGTGGAAAACTATTTGAGGTCTGTTAGAAACATTTCATATCGCGGTTTAAAATATGTTATAACGTTTTTTTTGGTTAAAAATTGTGTTGAAGAAAGCAGTATTCGGACATAGTTATATAAAGTAGATGTGCTGTAGTATGTTAAGTTTATATTAACTCCTTTGTTATTTAAAATCTGTTAGTAATTTTGCTTAACATTTTTTAACAAATCACATTATATGAAAAGATCTTTACTCTTTTTCGCTCTTGTTATGGCCAGCTATGGTGCAGTACAAGCTCAGGTGACAACAAGTAGCGTTACAGGTATTGTAAAAGAGTCAAACGGCAGTTTAACTTCAGGAGCAACAATCAAGGCAACACACGTGCCTTCAGGAACCGTGTATTCTGGTTCATCGAACGCGGCAGGCCGATTCAACTTGCCAGCTATGCGTGTTGGAGGACCTTACCGCATTGAAGTGACTTATGTGGGCCAACAACCTATTGTATATGAAGATGTGTATTTACAATTGGGGGAACCGTTTGTTTTAAATCCAGTTTTTGCAGATAACAGTACCACCTTAGGGGAAGTTGTTGTGACTGGGCATGCAATTAATGCGCAAAAAACAGGAGCGTCAACAAGTATTGGTCAGAAGGTTATACAAAACCTACCTCAAATTAATAGAAGTATTACCGACTTTACAAAATTGACTCCTCAAGCCAATGGTAACTCATTTGCAGGAAGGGATGCGCGTTACAATAACTTGCAAATAGATGGAGCAAATTTCAACAATGGATTTGGATTAAGCTCTAATCCTATCCCTGGTGGTAATTCACAACCTATTTCGTTAGATGCCATTGAACAAATTAGTGTGAATATTGCTCCATTTGATATCACTCAATCGGGCTTTACAGGAGCAGGTATAAATGCGGTAACGAGGAGTGGTACAAATAGAATAGAAGGCTCAGCTTATTATTATTTGCAAAACCAAAACTTGCAAGGGAGAAAAATAGAAGATATCACTTTGGACAAAGTTGATGCTGCAAAGAAAAATTTTGGATTTCGTTTGGGAGGACCAATTATAAAGGACAAGTTATTCTTATTTGTTAACGCTGAGCGGGAGGAAGCTACGGGAGCTAATGCTTCAGGCGCTAACCTTTGGAGAGCATCGGAAAATGGTGTAGCAGACCCTGATAATAATATCGCTAGAACAAAACGTTCCGAGCTTGAAGCTGTTCGTAATCATTTAATTAATGTTTGGGGATACGATCCAGGTAGATATGAAGGTTATGCGAATGAAGCAAAGGAGAGCAGTACAAAGTTCCTAGCACGTTTAGATTGGAATATTAATGAAAAACATAAGTTCGCTCTTCGTTATAATCAAGTTGTTGGTAACTCCATGCAAGTTGCAAATGGTAATTCCGGACCATATCCAAGAAGTCAAACAAACCGCGTAAGCGATCGATCAATTACATTTGAAAATGGAAATTATGCATTTAAGAATATTGTGAGATCAATCACTGCTGAATTAAACTCTAATTTCAATTCGCAACTATCCAATCAGTTTTTAGCGACTTATACTAGAATTCAGGATACACGGAGTACCCCGAGTGACCAATTGTTCCCATTTGTTGATATTTGGGACGGTTCTGCGAACGGAAGCAATTATATGAGTTTCGGTACGGAGTTATTTTCTTATAAAAACGATGTTATAAATAACAACTATTCATTTACAAATAACTTAACATATAAAACTGATAGACATACTTTTACATTTGGTGGAGCCTTTGAAATCCAAAATTTTGGGAATTCGTATACTCGAATGGGGACCTCATACTATCGTTATGCTTCTGTAGATGACTTTCTTAAAACTGGTACAGCACAAGAAGTAGCCCCAATCATGTATGGGGTGACTTATCCTTATGAAGGAAAAGACACATATTCTCGTATTAATTTTGGTTTAGCGTCGTTGTACGCACAAGATAAATGGTCTGTGACAGACAATTTCACAATGACTTATGGTGTTCGTGCAGAACTTCCGATTTATTTAAATAAGTTAACCGCTAACCCATCCATAGATGCGCTAAGATTGCTGGATATCAATGGTAATCCGAAGAATTATAACTCTGGATTATGGCCTAAATCGCAGTTAATGATTTCCCCACGTATTGGCTTTAACTATGATGTGTTTAACGATCGTTCGTTAGTTCTCCGAGGCGGTACAGGTATGTTTTCGGGGCGCGTACCATTTGTTTGGTTGACAAATATGCCAACAAATGCAGGCGTTTTACAGAATACTGTTGAGCCAGGATCTTACGATGCTGTCAAAGATTGGATTGGAAATATTAGATTTAACACTGACCCTTACTATTATCTCAACAATGTGCCAAAAGGAGCAGAGGCAGTCTTTATTAAAACTCCAAATGAAGGAGCTCCATCATCTTTTGCTTTAGTCGATCGGGACTTTAAAATGCCTATGGTTTGGAGAACTAGTCTTGGCGCGGACTATAAGATACCGAATTCCCCATTTGTATTGTCAGGTGATTTCTTGTACACAAAAGATATTAACGCGGTATTCCAGTTAGGAGCGAACAGGAGAACTCCAACGACGTTCCTAAATTATGGCGCTTCTGGCGATGAAGGTGACTATGGTGATAATCGTGCGTTCTATCCAAACGGAGCCAATGCTAGTGCTTACAATAGCAAAATTGGTGCAAATAGTGCTACCGTATTAACCAACACTAATGTTAAAGGGCATGCCGTAAGTGCAACATTGGGTATCAGCGTTCCTAATTACAAAGGATTCAGCGGAAGCATATTTTACAACTATGCGAGTGCGAAAGAGGTATCAGCAAATGCAGGATCGAGCGCTAGCTCAGCATGGGGCGGATCTGCAACAGTTAATGGCCCTAATGACCAAATATTACATCCTTCAGCGTTCGCTATCCCACATCGAGTTGTCGCGAATTTGAGTTATCGGTTGGAATATGCTAACCATTTAGCTACCACTATTGGAATCTATTATAACGGATCATCGCAAGGTAGATTCTCGTATACCTATTATTCTGACATTAATAGAGATGGTCAAAACGCGGATCTAATTTATTTGCCAAAAAATTTAAGTTCTCTGACATTTGTTGATCGCGTTGATGCAAATGGAAAAGTCTTATTTACAGCGGCTCAGCAGGCAGAGGCTTTGGAAAAATTTGTAAAAGAAAATGACTTAGAAAAATACCAAGGGAAATACTTGCCTAGAAATGGTTTCTTGATGCCATGGTTGAATAGATTTGATGTTAAAGTCTTACAAGATATATTTACAAATATTGGTGGCCGTAAAAACTCCTTACAGTTAAGCTTGGACGTTATAAACTTTGGAAATCTTATAAATAAGAATTGGGGTATTCAAAGTCGCTTAAATAATGGTCAACTGTTATTCGGAAATAAGATGGTCCCTGGTGTAAATAATGGAAAGCCAGTTTTGAATACTGCTTCTACTCCAGTCTCTGGAATTCCTGAATTTAATATGAATGTGATCAATGGCGAACTGCCAACAACTCCATTCCAAAATGTAAGTACTTTAGGAACTACTTGGCAAATGCAACTGGGAGTTAGGTATACATTTTAATAGGGGTTCAGATCTTAATACTATTTAATTAGTATATTTATCACTTTCTAAGCAGAATAACTAGTTTATTCTGCTTTTTTATTGAAATACCAATATTTTTACCGATGAACGGACGAAATTGGTCTGGACTTGGCGGTACTTCAGTATGTAATTGTTTTTGATTATCGGCTGGTATTTATAATCTTTGTATAGATAGATTATAAAATATAAATTATGGACATCTCCCCCGATCGGCTGATAGATATGACATTGCCTTGTTCCATTTTACATTATCCGTTGGGAGATCAGGCGCTGGTGCTTTCTTTTGGTGATACCATTTCCGAGGCAGTCAATGCGCAGATTCGACGGGTTGCTAATTGTATCGAGAACTGGTCCCAGACTGGTGTTATAGAGTATGTTCCTGCCTATACAACGATAACGATTTACTATGATCCGCTGCTGATTTCCTACAAACAGCTCTTGTCAGCTTTCTCAAGCATCATACAGGATATTCCCGCTCACAACGAATATAAAAGTGCAAAAAAGGAGATTCCCGTCTATTATAATGGGGAAGACCTGGCTTATGTCGCAGAATACAATGGACTGTCTGAGGATGATGTTATCCGTATTCATAGTGAAAGAGATTACTTGGTCTATATGCTCGGTTTTGTTCCGGGTTTTCCTTATTTGGGCGGAATGGACAGCCGCATCGCGACACCGCGAAAAGAAGTGCCGCGTCTGAAGATTGAAGCCGGGGCGGTGGGTATAGCCGGACAACAGACTGGCGTGTATCCAATGGCGACTCCCGGGGGCTGGCAGATAATAGGTCATACCCCACTGCAGCTGTTCGACCTTGGCAAGGAGCGACCATCGCTACTTGAAATGGGGGATCATGTATGTTTTGTCCCCATAACTTATAATGAGTTTGTACAACTAAAAACAAAAAGAAATGGGTATCAGGATCGTTAAAGCGGGGATGCTGACAACGATACAGGACTTAGGACGCTATGGGCTGCAGCGCTACGGTATGCCCGTGAGCGGTGCAATGGATAGTTATGCGCTTCGTCTCGGCAATAGCATCCTCGGGAATGCAGATAATGAAGCAGCGATTGAGTGCACGCTTCTTGGTCCCACGATCTACTTCGAGAAGGAACAGCTTATTTGTTTGACGGGGGCAGATCTGTCACCTAGGATTGGGAGGCAATCTGTGCCGATGTGGAAACCGGTTTGCGTCGCGGCTGGCTCACTGCTCTCTTTCGGCCGGGCAAATTTAGGCTGCCGCACTTATATTTGTTTTCAAGGCGGACTTGAGGTCCCGGAATTGTTGGGCAGTAGATCGACCTATAGCAAAGGCCATATGGGTGGCTGGCAAGGGCGGCAGTTGCAGGAAGGAGATAAAATTGCTTTCCGCCGTTGTTATCAAGGCGAGCAAGCTGTATTTCACTGGAGCATGGATCTCAGTATATATCCTAAGCTGGGCACGGAAGTCATTCGGGTGATCGAAGGGCCACAATTCGCGTGCTTTGAAAGCGCGGCCCAAAAAGGGTTTTTCTCGGATGTATTTATGATTAGCAACAATTCGGACAGGATGGGGTACCGGCTATTATCTGCACCTCTGTATCTAAGGCAACCCAAAGAACTGTTGTCAACGGCAGTCACCTTTGGTAGTATACAGGTGCCGCCTGATGGCAACCCAATCATATTGATGGCTGAGCATCCAACCACAGGTGGTTACCCGGTGATCGCTCAGGTAGCAACGATAGACCTGTCGCTTCTAGCGCAAAAAGGACCAAATGATCCTATCCGTTTTGAACGGATCAGCATGGACCAGGCGCAAGTGCTGCTGAAGAAACAGCAGACGCAGTTAAACCGCTTAAAAAGAGCAATAGCATTTAAATATGAATAATCAACTTACTGTGGATCTGAACTGTGATATGGGCGAAAGCTTTGGCTCCTGGGTAATGGGCGACGATAAGGCTATCTTGCCCTATGTATCCTCCGTTAACATTGCTTGTGGTTTCCATGCAGGAGACCCTGCCACGATGATGAATACCCTTGCGCTCGCAAAGCAACATGGTGTGTCTGTCGGCGCCCACCCCGGCTTTCAGGACCTGGCAGGTTTTGGGCGCCGCGAAATGCAGGTGACGGCAAGAGAGGTATATAACCTGGTGGTGTATCAGATTGGGGCTCTTGCTTCATGTGCTCATGTACAGACTTTAAACCTCCATCATGTTAAACCGCATGGTGCACTCTATAACATGGCTGCGCGGCGTCCAGACTTGGCCGAAGCAATTGCCCAGGCCGTGTATGACCTGGATCCAGCGCTGATATTATACGGTCTTTCGGGCAGTGAACTGATTCGGGCGGGCCGTAGCAAAGGGCTCAAGGTGTACAACGAGGTCTTTGCCGACCGTACATATCAGCAGGATGGCACCTTGACGCCGCGCTCCCAGGAGGATGCGCTCATCAGGGATCCTGAACAGGCGGCATCGCAGGTCATAAACATGGTGAAAGATGGCAAAGTTACTTCACTACAAGGCGTAACTGTCGATATTCAGGCAGATACCATCTGTCTCCACGGTGACAATGCGACAGCAATACAGTTTGCTAAGACCATCCATCAACGATTAAAAGAATACCATATACTGCCTTTATGAAACAGCGAAATACGGGCGCCCTGATCGGTGCAGCTCTCTTGATGGCCACCTCGGCTATAGGTCCGGGTTTCCTGACACAGACCACCGTCTTCACCAAGTCGCTCGGTGCAAGCTTCGGCTTCGTCATTCTCGTTTCGATTTTGATTGACATCGGTGTACAGTTAAATATCTGGCGCGTTATTGCTGCCTCTGAAATGCGGGCACAGGATATTGCCAATAAACTGCTGCCAGGGCTGGGAGGATTTATTTCCTTGCTGATCATTCTTGGTGGTCTAGCATTTAATATCGGTAACGTTGCTGGTGCAGGGTTGGGGCTGGAAGCACTTTTCGGTGTCGACGTCACAACGAGCGCCTGTATTGCTGCAGCTATTGCCATCGCAGTATTTTTAAACAAGCAGATAGGCAAAGCGATGGACCGTTTTACCCAGTTCATGGGTGGTATTATGATTCTGGCTTTTATCTATATTGCTTGGATTTCATCACCACCCCTGCAGGAAGCAGCGGTGCGGACTGTAGTTCCTATCAAAGTGGATTTTGTCTCCATCATTACGTTGGTGGGTGGAACAGTGGGGGGCTACATTACCTTTGCTGGCGGACATCGTCTGATTGACGCCGGGGTGAAGGGTGTCAGCGCGTTGCCTACCGTCAATAGAAGTGCAGTCATGGGGATATCCGTGGCGTCTTTGGTGCGTATTTGCTTGTTTTTAGCATCCTTGGGTATGATAAGTCAAGGTGTAGCTATCGATGACGGCAACCCGACAGCATCGGTATTTCAGCTTGCCGCCGGCAATTTTGGCTATCGTCTGTTTGGCCTCGTCATGTTTGCGGCTGCAATTACCTCGATCGTGGGTTCGGCCTACACATCTGTTTCGTTTATCAAAACCTTTGACCGGAGGATCGCAAAAAATGAAAATTGGATCATTATCGCCTTTATTTTGATTTCTACCCTGATCTTTGTTTCAGTAGGTAAGCCTGTACATCTGCTTATACTTGCCGGTGCAATAAATGGAATCATATTGCCGGTGTCTCTCACGGTAATGTTAATTGCAGCATATAAGCCGGACATTGTCGGATCGTATAAACAGCCGACTGTGTTAACCTTGATCGGGACGGCGATCGTACTATTGATGGCATGGATGAGCATACGAGTCCTCCTCTGAGAAAGTTGCTCATATCCATGCTGTCGCTTACCTATCCAGTGTGTGCAGCTAGTGAACGGGGCAATAATCAGGTGCACAATCCGTAGCGGAAAGAAATTATTTCGCCTTCGTCAAGGTCACCTGTTTAGTTGTTCGCGGTACCCGGTAGCGGCCGTATTGATCTCTGCTCATGTCCTTGATCTCATATCCGCTCTCTGGATTGATATTTAGTAATACATGGGTGTTCAGCTCTTGATCTTTTGTATCAAAGTGAAGTGTGACGCTTCTGTCTTTAAGCTGATAGGACAGGTGCTCTATCTCGCCGGCGTCCGTCGTAAGCCAAAGTTTTTCTTTTGCCAGGAAAATGCGGCCCCGGGAAGCAGTGGTCACCTCCACCTGCACGGCTTTCTTATCGGATCGGAGGTTGCCGCTGAATGCCAGCCAGCCAAATTCTGGATGTTCAACAATATAAGTTCCCGAGTTGACCGCATAACCGTAAAATCCAGTACCGTAGTCACCACTGATGCCGTCATTGGCTAATGTGGACGGATAAGAGTGGAATGCAGCGGGACCGAAGCCATCTTCTGTCACGTTGGCCAGAGCACCCATCATGCCTGCATGACCCACCCGCAAGAGGTAAAAATCATCGGGCTGATCACGGAAGGCCGTCAGTACCGGAATGGCATTGAGCGCCGAGCCGTAGTGATGCAACTGCCGCTCGATACGGGATAGCTTTCCTCCATAAACGAAGTCCCAATAGCGACGGGCGCTACCATTGTAGCCCCAGTGAGGTACTGTAGGCATGTAAGCTAAAATGGCTTGGAGGGTGACGCGTGCTTTGTCGTCAAACCCAAAGAACCGCGACCACAAGTACACCTCTTCCTGACCGGTAGAATCCCAGGGCATCTCACTGCCGAAAGGATAGTTGAGGGCTTTCCAGTGCACGGCTCGCTTACGCATGGCTGCCTCCAGTTGATCTGCACGGTCTGTCAGACCTTCGCGGCGTAGATCTTGCAGAATAATCAAGAATATACTACCCTCCATCTGGCCAAACTGCGCGTAATGAGGCGCTTTCTCCACCATTGCTATGGCTGTATGAAAGGCTCGGTCAAGATACGTATCCCAAGTGTGTTCCTGCACCAGATTGTTGTAGTTGCGTGCTAATCGGTACATAACCCAATGTGCGGCAGCCACGTGGGGATAGTTGTAGGAACGGCCGATATCGTCGGCTTCTTTTTTCGACCAGGCTGACCAGGTCTTCCAGTTGATCCGGTCATCGTACGTGCCCGGAGGCATGGAGTCGGGTGCGTAGTAGAAAAGGCTTTTAACTACTCCATATTTTTTATCGCCCGAGGTATGCTGTATACGGCCATACATAGTCTCGTGGACAAAGTGCTTCAGTTTCTCAATTTCATCGCGATTGGGCTGTACAATCTGTTTCATGATGGCCGCCAGCCAGCTGGCCGCACCAGCTTCGTCGCTTAGCCCAGCGTACCATGCACGCTGTTCCTGTGTGATCTGCCGCTGTTCCTCATAATCGTAAGAAATCACCGCAGGCGAACGGCCGAAAAGATCGTTGTCATTTTCGTACCATTGTCTGGTGGTCAGGAAATGTCCTAGACTGTTGACTACCTTTTTTTCGGGTTGGATGACCTTATAATGTATCGTCTGTTGAGTACCATCCTGATAAGTTACGGTCACCCGTGCGCGTCCCCAGCGATTGCCTTTTACTTCGTAATGCTGCCATCCTGAGGCTGTTGGCTTTCGCTTGCTTATGCTGAGTGCCGCATCAGGGTAAACGCTCAGGTCTTTTATTGCCTGATTGTGCTTTATAAACAGGTTGGCAGGGTTATCCAATGGAACCACATACCCCGGTGTACCAACCGCCACGGGGCGCTTGTTGCGGAGTAGTTCGCCCTCAATATCCCTGATGCTGGGGGCCAGTACAAAACGCAGCGAAAAGGTTTTCGAGGCTTTAGGCGCTAATACAGTGGAGGTCGCTGTATTCCACTGCTCCACACCTTTCCATTCTGTTTCTGTATGTGCTTTTGTGTGGATCATCCATTCATGGAATCCCTCAAATGTAATGCTTCTTGGTGTTGGGTCGCTATTCAACGGGTTATAGGCTTCAAAAGCGGCATTTTCGTAGGGGAGCACGAGTAGACTTGACCCTAGCCCGTGGAGGTGATTTACCTGCAGATACCCTGCATCTTTACCTATATAGGGATCGAAAAATACATTTTCGGCATGGGCCTGGTCGAGGTTTTTTGCATCCATATTATTATTGAAGGGCAAGGGGATGCCCAGTGATCCGATCTCTATGGTTTGTGCTGTGGGATTACTGATCTCAAAACTCAGTATCAGGTCGCCGTCAACATTCTTCCAGCTGCGGGTCACCCGTAGAGGGATGCCTCCCAATGTGGGGCCCATGTCGGCAGCGGCCAAGGTGGGCAGGAAAGCGTCGAGTCTGGTCACTGGCACACGTTCTCTGGCTGAGGAATAAGTTGACCACGCTGCTTCACCTTTTTTCCGGATGCGGAGGTTGATATCACCAAAATGGAAAAAATTGTTGCGGTCGCGCCTGTTCAACATCCCGGCAGGAGTGTAGTCGAAATTATCGTCTTCATCTGTTTTTTGTAGCGAGGATAGTGTCTGCGAAGAATTGAGTATTTTGATTTTGAGCTTCTGTAGTTGAAAACTCCTGTATCCTTTATCAATCCCTAATGTAGCAGTTTGCTTTTGAACCGCCTGCCATACCGGATGTTCGTTCTGTTGGGCAAATAGTCCCGGGGTAACAGATAGATATAAAAAGGTAGAAAGCAGACAGTATTTTTTTTTGATATTCATTCCGTTAGATTTATCAGTCCATGATTTGGTGGGGTGAGCCCCTTCAATAAGTACAAATATGTGTTATTGCAAGCTTTTTTTATGCTTGGAATTTAACATACACTATTCCTTTTTTAGCATATTTTGAAGAAAATTTGGTTGGCTGTATTCCAAAACATAAATTTAATGTATAAAGAACACTTATCGTAAACTTAAGATAAAGTCAACCCGCAGATACAGTTTCCGGCTATCCTGAGGACCTTGTTCAAAGCAACAAGCTTATCCCTGATGTGACAAACAATTGAAATGTTGTTTTCTAATAGCAGTTGCTCGTTCATAAATGTTCTGCATAAATACCGAGATGTCAATATTCAATAAGGAATGATCAAAACTCGGTTAGTTATGTTCCCGGTTAGTTATTTTCTTTGATGAAGTAATTGAACATAATTTTAAGTAAATAAGAAAAAAGACTATGGCTGAATTAAAATGGACGGGGGTATATCCTGCAGTATTGACACCATTTAAAGAAAATGGGGAAATTGATTATGACATGTTTGCAAAGAACACAGAGGCTCAGATCGCGGCTGGGGTGCATGGAATCATAATAGCTGGATCATTGGGTGATGCTGCAGTGCTGGATACAGAGGAGAAATTTGAATTGCTGACTTTTGCCCGTCAGCTTGTGGCCGGTCGTATTCCGGTTGTGCTCAATATCGCAGAGAATACAACTAAAAACGCGGTAAACTTTGCACGGAAAGCGAAGGAATTAGGGGCGGATGGGCTGATGCTCCTGCCTCCTATGCGGTATAAAGCTGATGATCGTGAAGTAGTCACCTACTTCAAGGCGGTGGCGCAAGCGACAGATCTACCCATTTTGATCTACAATAATCCTGTTGACTATCCAGTACTCGTTTCTTTGGATATGTTTGAAGAATTGCAGGATTGTCCGACAATTCAGGCGGTCAAAGAATCTACCCGGGACTTAACCAATATTACAAGGATGAAGAATAGATTTGGTGACCGCTTTAAAATCCTGGGCGGTGTGGACACAATTTGCTTGGAGTCCTTGGTTTTAGGTGCTGATGGCTGGGTAGCTGGTCTTGTTGACGCATTTCCTCGGGAAACCGTAGCAATGTATAACCTGACGTTGAATGGCGAATTTGAGAAAGCGCTGGGAATCTATCGTTGGTTTATGCCTTTGCTGGAACTTGATATTCATCCGAAACTGATTCAATATATCAAGTTGGCCGCCACAGCAGAGGGAATTGGTACGCCGCATTTGCGCGCTCCACGTTTGCCTCTGGTGGGTGAAGAAGCTGATCGTATCAATAAGGTTATTGCCGATGGTATCGCCACTCGCCCAACATTAAATTAAATGGTATCTCGTTATAAAATTTAATTAAAAGTAGGCGACCGGTACATACCATTCGCCTACAATTCATGTAACAATGATAAATTACTTATAAAATGGATCAACCAAAGATTACCTTAGATGGATATGCTCAGTTAGCTGCCGAAGCCTTTCAATTTTTAAAGTCTACTACCATCGCTCAACGTGCGGATTTTATGTTTGCTGTAGCCGATAAGATTGAGGCACTGGGAGCCGAATTGCTGGAAACAGCCCATCAGGAGACGGCATTACCTCTGCCAAGACTCACCGGTGAAAAGGCGCGGACGGTGCATCAGTGGCGCAGTTACGGGAGAGCTGTGGCCTCAGGGCTCTATGCCGAAGCTCGTATCGATCTGCCCGATGCCGAAAAGGGAAAGGGTGACATCAGAAAATATAATGTGGGTATCGGACCCGTATTGGTATTTGGGGCCAGTAACTTTCCATTTGCTTTTTCTACGGCTGGCGGCGATACGGCAAGCGCCATAGGAGCGGGCTGTCCTGTCATTGTGAAGGGGCATGCAGGCCATAGCCGGACCTCCACGATCATGGCAGGTGCGATTACGGATGTGGTATCCGAATTTGGGTGGCCTCATGGTACTTTTAGCCATGTTCTGGGTGATCATGTGGAAGGAACAAATATAAAGATAGGCGCTTACCTCACAGCACATCCGCTAGTGAAAGCCGTAGGTTTCACGGGCTCGTACTGGGGAGGGAAGGCACTTTTTGATATTGCCAATCAACGGGAGCAGCCTATTCCGGTATTTGCAGAAATGGGAAGTGTTAATCCGGTTTTTGCATTTTCACAGATCCTTGAGCAACGTGCAGAGGCCCTGGCCAAAGAATATGCGGCTTCGCTAACCTTGGGCGTAGGACAATTCTGCACCAACCCGGGGATCTTTGTGGCGGTAAAGGGAGCTGCTTTCGAACGCTTTAAGCGTACGCTGGCAGAAGAAATCAGTGGAATAGCTCCGGCAATGATGTTAAATAAGGGAATCTATAGCCATTTTGAAAAAAATAAAAACCTATTGAGTAATCAGCCGTCGGTTGCTTTCATTGCGGAATCGCAGACTGCTGCACAAGAAGGACAAGGCCGGCCGCGGATAATGGCAACCTCAGCGGACAGCTTTCTGAAAAATGATGTGCTGAGTGAGGAGGTTTTTGGCCCGTTCGGACTGCTGATAGAAGCAGATAATTACGCACAGTTGCTGGATGTGGCCAAACAGCTGAAAGGGCAGCTTACCATCACTGTTGCAGGTACCAGCGAGGATGTACGGGAGCATCAGACGGTCATCGATGTAGTCAAAGATAAAGCTGGCCGTCTGCTGTTCAATGGAATGCCTACGGGGGTAGAAGTGGTGTATGCCATGCAGCATGGAGGACCTTTCCCTGCTTCTACCGATCCACGGTTTACCTCAGTAGGTCCGGATGCGGTGAAGCGCTTTGTACGGCCATTGGCTTTTCAGAACTGGCCCGACGAGTTTTTGCCCGCAGAGCTGAAAAATGGCAATCCCTTAGCTATCCACCGGATAGTTGACGGGGTGGCCAGTGCTGAGAAAGTGAGCCACAAATAATAGAATAACAAGTTAACCCTATATGAAGAAGACATTTTTTTGTATCGATTCGCACACCTGCGGTTGTCCGGTAAGATTGGTCGCTGGCGGCGCTCCTCTCCTCAACGGCGATTCGATGATGGCACGTCGGCTCCACTTTATGGAGGAGTACGACTGGATCCGTAAGGGCCTGATGTTTGAACCGCGAGGGCATGATATGATGAGCGGCAGTATCCTATATCCACCGGTTGATCCGCGAAACGATATGGGCGTACTTTATATCGAAACCAGTGGCTGCCTTCCCATGTGCGGTCACGGTACGATAGGCACTGTGACCATCGCCATAGAAGAGGGGCTTATTCAGCCCAAAACACCGGGCAAGCTCCGTCTGGAAACTCCTGCAGGGCTAATCCTGATCGATTATGTGCAGGAGGGGGCAAAAGTAAAGACTGTAAAGCTGACAAACGTCAAATCTTTCCTATACAAAGAAGGGCTTACCGTGACATGCCCAGATCTCGGTGAGATCGTGGCCGACGTTGCCTATGGAGGAAACTTTTACGCGATTATCGATCCCCAAAACAATTTTAAAGATATCAGCGATTTTTCAGCTAGCCAGCTGATCCATTACGGTAAAATAATCCGGCGCCTGCTGAATGAAAAGTATGAGTTTGTGCATCCCGAAGATGAAAATATCTATGGACTGAGCCATATCCAATGGACCGGTAAACCGGTCAAGGCGAATTCTGCGGGCCGAAATGCCGTATTGGTCGGCGAGAATGCGCTGGACAGATCACCTTGCGGGACAGGTACTTCAGCCCGAATGGCCCAGTGGTATGCCAAAGGCAAACTGAAGCGGGGAGAAGAATTTGTCCATGAAAGTTATATCGGGTCGCAGTTTGTCGGCCGTATAGAAGAGGAAACCGATATGAACGGCCAAGCTGCCATTATTCCTTCTGTAGAAGGCTGGGCAAGAATAACAGGCTACAATCATATCATTATCGATGATGAGGATCCCTATAAAGAAGGGTTTCAGGTTCTGTAATTTACACATTAAAATAGTAAGAAAGTGTCAACACATCATAAAGGAAAGGTAGCGATTATCGGAGCAGGTATTGCGGGGCTGTCCACAGCCTATTATTTGGTAAAGGACGGCTGGGAAGTTGTTGTTCTGGATAAGGGAAGCGGTCTGGACAATTGTTCTTATGGCAATGCCGGAATGATCGTGCCGAGTCATTTTACTCCGCTTGCGGCACCGGGTATTGTCGCGCAGGGGATCAAGTGGATGTTGGACAGCAAGAGCCCATTCTATGTGCGCCCCACACTCAATCTGTCACTGATCGATTGGGGACTGAAATTCCTGAAGCATGCCAATGAACAGCATGTCAGCCGGAATGCCGAAGCTATCCGGGATTTAAATCTGGCTAGCAGCAGGTTGTATGATCAGTGGAAAGCGGATGAGCAGTTTGATTTTGAACTTCGTCAAAACGGAATTATGATGCTTTATAAATCAGAGCATGTCGAACACGAAGAAGCTGAACTGGCAGAGAAAGCGAAAAAGCTTGGGCTGGCGGTCGAAATATATGATGCGGCTGGCATTCAGGCGTTAGAACCGCATCTCAGAATGGACACACGTGGTGGTATCCTCTACAAATGCGACGGAATCATGTATCCACCAAAACTCATGAAGGTACTGACCCAATATCTCCATGCACAGGGTGTGAAATTCCACTACGAAACGGAAGTCAATGGATTCCGAACTGCCAGCAAAAAGGTGCTTAGCGTCGTCACTGACAAAGGCAATTTTGAAGCCGATGAAATTGTTCTGGCTGGGGGAGCCGCCTTACCGGTCTTGGCTTCGAAGCTGAATTTAAAATTGCCACTGATGCCCGGTAAGGGATATTCATTTATGCATAGTCCCGAGGAAGGTACTTCCCTGATACATGCCGCATTATTGCTAGAGGCCCGGGTGGCAGTGACGCCGATGAATAACCAGATCCGTTTTAGCGGAACCATGGAGCTTGGGCCAGCCAATAATAAGATCTACCCAAATCGGGTGAAGGGGATTGTCGAAGCTATTCCAAAGTACTTTCCCGATCTGAAGGTGAATTACCCGCAAGATATCTGGTATGGCTATAGGCCCTGCTCCCCCGATGGATTGCCTTATTTGGGGCGTGCATCCAGATACAGTAATGTCAGTATTGCCGGCGGCGGTGGCATGATGGGCCTGAGTTTGGGCCCTGCTTTCGGTAAAGCAGTGGCAGCCATACTTTCGGGGCGGACTACCGAAACAGATGTATCTGCTTTTAGCCCTGACAGATTTCAATAACGCTTGACATAAACTTAAATGATGATAAAACCCGACCTTAAACGAAAGCCATGTATAGGTATGATCATACTTTGTATGGTATTGCCGGCTACAGTTAATGCGCAACATATGGATTTATATCAGCACACCACTCCGGTGGAACCCCTTATCATAGAGTATCAGAATGACCTGGAGGCAGTGAACTACTTTTATGGCCCGATGCCAAAGAGCTGGCGATCTCAGTCTGTGAGTCCCTCTCCCGAGCAGATGGAACGATTAATCCGTCTCGACAATGCTTATCTGGCCAGATTAAAAGCATTTGATTATAAACGGTTAAATACCAATGGGCAGGTGGACTATATCCTCTTAAACCGGAAGATTCTTCGTCATCAGGAAGAACTAAAAGAGGAGATGGAGCGCTACAAGAAACTCAAATCTTACCTCCCTTTTGCGGACAGCATTTTCGGGTTCGAACAAAAGCGCAGGCGCGGTACTTCTGTTGAGGGGAGAGCGATCGCCGCAATGTTTGAGCAGGTCCGTGGATCCGTACAGCAGGAGAGCCAAAAGCTGTCACAGAAGCCGGCGATTGATGCGGATGATGTACGTTACCTGACCGGTATGATCGAGTCCCTGCAAAGCCGTTTGCAGAGCTCATTTGATTTCTATAATGGCTATGATCCAATGTTTACCTGGTGGGTTCCCAAATCTTATGAAGGACTTCATGAAGCCTTGGCTAGCTACCAAGAGGCCCTCAACGCCAAAAGTAACTGGAAGGTGTATGACGACGGCAGCAATATCGGCGGGAGACCGATCGGGAAGATCGCGCTCAATAAAAAGCTGAAAGATGAAATGATTGCCTATGATGCGGACGATTTGTTGAAGATTGCGGATAAAGAGTGGAAATGGTGTGTGGCGGAGCTATTAAAGGCATCCCGGGAAATGGGGTATGGCGATGACTGGAAAGCAGCGCAGGAAAAAGTCAAAAACGCTTATGTGCCGGTGGGTAAGCAGCCTGATCTGATCAATGCGCTGTACGACAGAGCTCAACAATTTATCAAGAAACATCAGCTGATGGATATTCCGGATCTGGCGGATGAGACTTGGGGAATGATCATGATGACTCCGGAGCGGCAACTGGTGAACCCATTTTTTACAGGAGGCCGTGAGATCAGCATTTCATATCCGACCAATACGATGAGCTACGATCAAAAGATGATGAGCATGCGGGGAAATAATCCTTATTTCTCCTTGGGGACAGTGCAGCATGAACTTAATCCCGGCCATCATCTGCAGTATTTTATGAATAAAAGATATAAACCCTACCGGGAGCAGAACTTCAATACACCGTTTTGGACAGAGGGGTGGACCTTGTACTGGGAATTGCTGTTGTACAGACTTGGATTTGCCCAAACGCCTGAGGAGCGTATTGGTGTCCTGTTTTGGCGGATGCACCGCTGTGCACGTATTACATTCAGTATCAAATTTCATCTCGGTGAATGGACGCCCCAGCAATGTATTGATTATCTCGTGAACCAGGTGGGGCACGAACCTGCAAATGCGCACGGTGAGGTCAAACGATCTTTTGAAGGATCTTATGATCCCTTATATCAGTTGGCTTATATGATAGGAGGGCTACAGCTGCTGCGGCTCAGCGACGAATTGGTAGGCGGAGGCAAGATGTCCTACAAACAATTTCACGAGCGCGTAATCAAAGAAAATTACATGCCGATGGAAATGTTGCGGGCGATACTGACTGAGCAAGATCTCAATCCTCAGCATCAGGCCGTATGGAAGTTTTACACGTTTGATTAACCATTGATCATAATGATGAGCACAAAAAAGGAGAATCAGGAATTTAAAAAATCGCTGGGACTGTTGGATGCAACGATGCTCGTGGCTGGAAGCATGATCGGATCGGGGATTTTCATTGTATCATCAGATATCGCCCGCAATACGGGCTCAGCAGGCTGGCTGATGGCCGTTTGGCTGATCTGTGGTTTTATGACTTTGGCTGCTGCGCTGAGTTATGGCGAACTGAGTGCGATGTTTCCCAAGGCTGGCGGGCAATATGTCTATCTGAAGGAGGCTTACGGACCAGTGGTGAGTTTCACGTTTGGATGGACATTTTTCGCGGTTATCCAGACCGCGACGATTGCAGCTGTGGGGGTAGCGTTTTCAAAGTTCACTGCCTACCTATTTCCGGTGCTGGATGAAGATGTGTATCTGCTGGAGATAGGCAGCTATCATGTCTCCACGGCTCAGGTATTGGCTATAGGCGTTATCTTATTGCTCACATTGATCAACACAAGAGGTGTGCAAAATGGTAAAACTTTACAGACCATCCTTACCCTGATAAAAATACTGAGCTTAATTCTGCTGGTGCTATTCGGGTTTGCTGCTTTCGATTCCGATGTATGGAATCAGAACTGGTCGGCAGCTATCCGCTGGGATTTACATCGGTTGAATGCCGACGGCTCAACAGCCGGTTACTCGCTTTTTGGGACCTTTGCAGCGATGTCTGCCGCATTGGTTGGGGCGCTGTTCAGCAGTGATTCCTGGCATTCTTCGTCTGCTGTGGCTGGCGAAATAAAAAATCCGCAGCGCAACATCGGGTTAAGTCTGGCGCTGGGGACAGTGATCGTGACAGCCATCTATATTTTAACCAACTTGATGTACACAGGAGTATTGACCATGGAACACATGGCAAGCGCTCCAAAAGATCGGGTAGCCATGGTCGTGGCACAGCAGATATTCGGTCCTTTAGGTATCGGTATTCTGGCAGTGATGATCATGATCAGTACGTTCGGATGCAACAATGGGCTAATTTTGGCAGGGGCTCGTGTCTACTATTCCATGGCCAACGATGGTCTGTTTTTTAAAAAAACGGGGCAATTAAATCATAAGGCGGTGCCAGCGTATGCACTGTGGCTACAGGGGGCCGTTGCTACGATTTGGTGCCTGACAGGAAAGTACGGCGATCTGCTGGATATGATCACTTGTGTCGTCGTTATCTTTTATATGCTGTGCATAATAGGTGTTTTTCTGCTTCGCCGAAAGCGACCAGACATTCCAAGACCCTATAAAGCTTTCGGTTATCCGCTGATTCCCGCGCTATACATTCTAATGGGCCTGTCTTTTATTGTCCTGCTTGTGATCTATAAGCCTCAATTTACCTGGCCGGGGATTATTATTACCCTGCTGGGAATTCCATTATATTATGTAGTGAGGCGCAGCAGTCATTTAACCCATTCCAATGAATATTAAAGTAAACAACCATACAGGAACGACTAAGAAATAACTATGAAACTGAAAGTAATCGCAGTGTTATCGTTTATGCTCTGCCAATTGGCTATCATGGCTCAGGGGACTTTGGAGGATTATAAACGGGCTAAAGAAATACGGGAAACGTTCGCCAAGATTTACGGCATACCCCAGCAGATTCTTTGGTCTGAGAAAGGGCAGAGTTTTAGCTACCGTACCACGGCTAAAGGTGGACGGTCCATGTTGCATATCGTCGACGTGGTTTCGCAGAAAAAGCAGACTACCGACGTTGGCGAGATTGAGAAACAACTGACTGCCGAACTCGGCTCCGCAGTCAAACTAAGCGGATATTGGGGCAGAGGGACAAAGGTGCTGAACGCAAATGAAATCGAATTTGTGGAGCAGGGCATAAGCTGGACGTGGAATGCATCTGCACAAAAACTGACTCGGACGGGGAAGGCCAAAGAAAATGATTTTGATCGTAGAGGTGGCTCTTACTGGGGCATGCGCCGTGATGACAGCAAAGGGGAGGCGGTGGATTCTCCCGATAAGGTATATACTGCTTACATCAAGAACAGCAATGTTTACGTAAGTAGAAAAGGGGACGCAAAGACAGAGAAGCAGCTTACTTTTGACGGCAGTCCGGGCGAGTATTACATGGCCCGTATCCAATGGTCTGCAGACTCCAAGAAAATTGCCGTTTCAAAAGTGCGCAAAGCAGAGGTAAGGCAGTTAACTCTTCTGGAATCGTCTCCAGTCGATCAGCTGCAGCCAAAATTGCAGAAACGGGACTATGTTAAGCCCGGTGATGCTTTGCCGCAATATTATCCAGCGATCATCCGGGTGGAAGATGGTAAAATATTTCCTGTGGATCCGATGAGGGTCGCCAACCAGTTTACTTTATCCGAATTGGCATGGCGTCCAGACAACAATAGTATCACCTTCGAGTATAATCAGCGTGGACACCAGCGTTATGATATTATGGCGCTCAGTGCAGTGGATGGCAAGACCAGCGTGGTGATTTCGGAGACCAGCCCCACCTTTATTGATTATAGCAGCAAGAAGTACAGACATGATTTACAGGAGACAAAAGAGATCATCTGGGCCTCCGAACGCGATGGATGGAACCATCTTTACCTTTTCGACAGAACAACCGGCAAATTGAAAAAACAGATCACCAAAGGACACTGGGTAGTACGCAAAGTGGTGCATGTGGATGAAGCAAAAAGAAAGATAATTTTTGAAGCGAGCGGTATGAAAGAAGGTGAAGATCCCTATCTGATCCGTTATTACTCCATCGGTCTGGACGGGAATGGTCTTAAAGAGCTAACGCCCGAGCTGGCAAACCATCAAGCCACCTTCAACGGGGATTACAGCCTGTTTGTCGATGTGTATTCGACGGTAAACCAAGCGCCTACGTCAGTTCTGCGTGATGCTGCTGACGGCCGGATTCTCATGGAATTGGAAAGGACCGATATTAGTGAATTGGAAAGCACAGGCTGGAAAGCCCCTGAAGTCTTTTCGGCCGTGGGGAGGGATGGTAAAACCGATATCTGGGGTATTATTGTCCGGCCCCGAAACTTTGATCCAAATAAAAAGTATCCGGTGATCGAATACATTTATGCCGGGCCCCACAGTTCATTTGTTCCCAAAAGTTTTTCTGCAAACCCTTCGGGAATGTACGAGCTGGCTGAATTGGGCTTTGTTGTCGTGCAGATCGATGGAATGGGAACTTCCAACAGATCCAAGGCTTTTCATGATGTGGCCTGGAAAAATTTAAAGGATGCCGGCTTTCCGGACCGCATTGCCTGGATAAAGGCTGCAGCTTCCAGATATCCCTATATGGATATACAACAGGTAGGCATTTATGGCACATCGGCCGGGGGACAGTCATCGACGGCGGCACTGCTCTTCCATCCTGAGTTTTACAAAGTTGCGGTATCCTCCTGCGGATGTCATGACAACCGGATGGATAAGATCTGGTGGAATGAACAATGGATGGGCTGGCCGATAGGACCGGAATATGCTGCGTGTTCAAATACCGAAAACGCATACCGACTGGAGGGTAAGCTGATGTTGATTGTGGGCGAACTTGATGACAACGTGGATCCAGCTTCAACTTATCAATTGGTCAATCAATTGATCAAGCACGGTAAAGATCATGAGTTTATCATGGTACCCGGCATGGGGCATTCGTCTGGCGGCGATTTTGGAGAGAAAAAACGAAGAGATTTTTTTGTCAAGCATCTACTCGGTGTCAACCCGCCGGCCTGGAATCTTTATTAGGACAGTTAAGCGTCTTGATAACGTGCTTTCGAATTTTTATATATGTGTACAAATTTTTATAACGATATGAAGATATACAAATTGCTTCTACGCGCTATCGTTCCGATATGTTACCTGTGCGGAGCATTATCTTTTGGCCACGCCCAGAGCGGGGACCAGATTTTGGACGGCATCGGCGAAACAGAAATGGTTGCACGGTATCTGTTTAAAGGAGACTTAAAAGATTGGTCGAGAAATAATCTGCACGCCAGACATGGTTCTCTACCGAAGTTCGTCAACGACAGCCGGTTCGGGAAGGTTCTGTCGCTTTCTGGAGAGCACAATGATTATGTGATCATTCCCGGAGATGCGCTGACCGATATGGAATCTGTGAGTATATCCGGGTGGATTTTCTTACGATCAAATAAAATCAATCAGCGTTTTTTTGATTTTGGGAAGGACGCCGACAGACACTTTTCGGTTGCTCCGATAGGAGTAACTGGGCAAAAGGGTTATCATGCGCTGATCACGGCCGGCCGGGCAAATACAAAAGCTGCCGTCTCAGCTGCGATCGACCTGAACAAGTGGGTATACCTGACCATTGTAGTCGATATCCCTTCACAATCGTTGACCACATATCTCGACGGCAAGCCCGTAGGAAAAAGCAACGATATACCTAAAGAGCTAATAGATGTATTTGGCACATCTTCTGGCGGGACAAAGCAGCTATATATTGGAAAGTCCCTTCTTACTGGAGACCCCAATTTGGATGCCATGGTACGCGACTTTCGTATATATAGGGTCCCCCTTACTGAGAATCAGGTCGCCGGCATTTTTCAGAGTGCCCAGCGGGGTAACCGGACGGCGGTAAACGTACGGGATACAGAGGGAGACCTTCCGAGCTTTCCGTTGACACAATCACAGCTTTACAATGCCTATTTACTTTCAGTTTCAGATGTGGAGGTCGAGACTCGTATTGGTGAGCTGCCGAGGCTGCCAAGTTTCGTAAACGGCACCTATAAAGATGGAATGAAGGGACCAAAAGTACGTGTGTTATGGCCTTCGCCAAACGATAATAGCACGGTATTGGACGCTGGACGCTACACGGTAATGGGTCGTATACCCGGCACAGATCTCCAAGCCAAGGCGATTGTTACCGTAAGAGGAGCGAAGAAATCGACAGCACCAAGTGCTAAGCTTGAACCCTTTGACTTAAGTCAGGTCTCTTTGGAAACGGATGAACAAAATCAAAAAACGAAATTTATAGAAAATAGAGATAAGTTTATCCGGACCTTGTCAACAACCGATCCGAACTCTTTTCTTTACATGTTCCGCAATGCGTTTGGTATAGCCCAGCCTGCGGGAACTAAACCCTTAGGTGTGTGGGATAGCCAGGATACCAAGCTCCGCGGGCATGCTACAGGACATTACCTCACTGCTATCGCCCAGGCTTATGCCGGCACGGCCTATGATAAGGAGCTCCAGCAGAATTTTGCGGATAAAATGACCTATATGGTCAATACACTGTACGAGCTTTCCCAGTTGTCCGGCAAACCTAAAACACCCGGGGCTGCTGCCGTTTCAGATCCAGCCAAAGTACCAACAGGGCCCGGTAAGCAGGAGTATGATTCGGACCTGAGCGAGCAGGGGATTCGGACAGATTATTGGAATTGGGGGAAAGGTTTCATCAGTGCTTATCCTCCTGATCAGTTTATTATGCTCGAAAGAGGGGCTAAATATGGCGGACAGGCAAATCAGATCTGGGCACCCTACTATACCTTACACAAGATTTTGGCAGGCCTAGTGGATGTATACGAAGTGAGTGGCAACAAAAAAGCACTGGAAATTGCCGAAGGTATGGCAGACTGGGTGCATGTCCGCTTGAGCCGGCTTCCCAAGGACACGCTGATCAATATGTGGAGCACCTATATTGCAGGTGAGTTTGGCGGTATGAACGAAACTATGGCACATCTATATCGTATCACGAAGCAGGACAAATACCTGAAGACCGCACAGATGTTTGATAACATTGATGTGTTTTTTGGCGATGCACAGCATACACACGGGCTGGCGAAGAATGTGGATACATTCCGTGGATTGCATGCCAATCAGCATATACCTCAGATTGTGGGCAGTATCGTGATGTACGATGTATCCAACATGCCCGAATATTATAAGGTGGCGGACAATTTCTGGTACAAAGCAGTCAATGATTATATGTATAGTATCGGCGGCGTGGCGGGAGCCCGCAATCCGGCCAATGCTGAAGTGTTTACTGCCGAACCTGCTACCCTGTATGAAAACGGTTTTGCGGCGGGGGGGCAAAACGAGACCTGTGCCACTTATAATATGTTGAAATTGACTGGTAATCTGTTTCTTTTTGACCAGCGAGCAGCGTATATGGATTACTATGAGCGCGGGCTGTATAACCATATTCTGGCGTCGGTAGCCGAGAATACGCCTGCGAATACCTATCACGTACCTCTACGGCCCGGCTCAGTCAAACAGTTTGGCAATGCGGATATGACGGGTTTTACCTGCTGTAATGGTACGGCCATAGAGAGCAGTACGAAACTTCAGACTGCCATCTATTACAGGAGCAAAGATGATAAGGCACTTTATGTCAATTTGTTCATCCCATCAACCTTAAACTGGACGTCGCGTAACGTCACCATTGAGCAGATGACGAGCTTTCCAAAAGACGACCACAGCAAACTTAAAATAAACGGGCACGGACATTTTGACATCTTTGTTCGCGTACCGGGCTGGGCGACCAAGGGGTTTGATGTCAAGATCAATGGCAAAGCCGAAAATGTGAAGGCTCAGCCAGGTACATACCTCAAATTGAGCCGCACTTGGAAAGATGGTGATGAAATCGTCGTACACATGCCTTTTCAGTTTCGTCTGGACCCTGTAATGGATCAGCAAAATATTGCAAGCTTGTTTTATGGACCCATATTGTTGGCGGCTCAGGAACCGACTGCAAGGAAAGACTGGCGGAAAGTCACTCTAGATGCGGAAGATCTTGGCAAAACTATTCAAGGAAACCCTAAGGAGCTGAACTTTACGATCGACGGTGTCCATTTTAAGCCCTTTTATGACACCTATGGACGGCATTCGGTCTATCTGGACGTCACCTTAAAATAGCATCGCTATTTGTGTTGCCACCCTATTTCTGCGCATTAGCCGCAGTGTGATGGGCTTTATTATTCACAAGAATACACACAACAAAGGACAACATCTCGAAGTGTTGTCCTTTGTTGTGTGTTCCCACCGATGATTGCCGCGGGCAGCATTTCAAAAGCTATTTTTTCTTTCGATATACCTTGTAATTACCAAGTTTTTCATATTCAAGCGTTCCTTCTTGGCAATAACTGCCGAGGTAAACAGAGAAGCGATTACTTTGATCCTTATCTGCTTCCATGTGCTGGATCACATCCGAAACACGCCTTGGCGTTTCAAAAAAATCGGAATGGTAAACCAGTTCGTCCAGTTCTTTGGTCAGCGCAATTCGTCGTTTGGATTCAGGCGGTATACTAAAGGGTGGGGTCAGCGGTATGGGATTGTTGAATACGGCCTGCGGTTGTATTTGCAATGCTCGGCAGATGAGAATAAAATTGTTGAGCGAAGCCCCCTTACCACGCTCAATAGCAGCTATAGTATTGGTCGTTAATCCTGTCATATTAGCAATATCTTTCAGCGAATAGTATAATTTCTCCCGTTGTTTGCGCAACTGCTCACCTATTTCCTTAAGTATTTGTTCATTGATCTCTGCCATATACAAAAGGAGAATTTATTTGCGTATATAATGAATAAAAATATTTGTGTTTTTATTTGTGCAAATAATTTTAGTTTTTTATCTTTGTTTCAAAGATAGCCGATAACTAAATATGAGCCGCTGTAGCGACATTGAATTACTTGCATCTTTGGCGTTGTATCGGAAGCAAAATTTATTAAATGAGAAAATTACGTATTAAAAATATTGTCAGGTCGCCAGAATAAAATTGGATAAATTTTATAGACCTGTATCTCGCATCCTGTGTTAGTGACAACTATTATAGCCTTGTATTTACCATTCAAAGCACAGGATTTTAAATAAATAATTCGTTGGAATGAGTAACTGACTCCTTGGCGGAGCTAGGATTTATTTGCGCAAAAAAGAAGTGATTTTTTTGGCTGATATAAACGTTCTTTGACTTATTGGTATTGAATACTATATGGAGGTATCTTGTGATGCCGTAGGGTGAGCGTAAAAGGCGACTCACTAAATACCCTTTATAAAATAAAGAAATTCAGATGCTTGTGTGGCGTTGTACCTTCGACCTATCGTCGTTGTTGATGATCAGTTTTTTAGGAGGTGTGACCCTGTTGATGGTCCCAAGATGTAGGGTATATACAACGAGTCTATAGCTTTTCTAAATTCCTTTATGCTGTAGATGATCACAAAATATAGGGTATACACAACGAAAGTCCATCGCCGCGATTGCTCTGTAGGCCTGTTGGTAATCGCAAAATGTAGGGTATACACAACCTGTCTGCTACACAAATGAAGAGTCCTTTGGCTGTAGATGATCACAAAATATAGGGTATACATAACGGTACCACCTTAAGCTGTCTTAAGGCGCAGCTCTTCGGTAATCATAAAACTAGTGGTAAAATAGGTATGTTTTCTATCGATCCAGCGTTTTGAAAAGAAGTGAGAGAATTTTCAAAAATGATATACTGAGGCATCTTGTGATGCCGTAGGGTGAGCGTAAAGACGACTCACTAAATACCCTTTATAAAATAAAGAAATTGAGATGCTTGTGTGGCGTTGTACCTTCGACCTATCGTCGTTGTTGATGATCGGGTATTGATAGGTTGTATCCTTTTGGTAATCAGTATTGTCGGGTAGACAAAACGTATCTTTGTTTTAGAAAAAAATTAGATCACCTGTTAGTAATCACAAAATGTGGGTATACACAACAAATTAGCATTTAATTCTTTAAACAACACCTGTTGGTAATCACAAAATGTAGGGTATACACAACTGGTCGAACTCCTAGCGATTTACCTGGACACCTGTTGGTAATCACAAAATGTAGGGTATACACAACCGTATATTGTACTGGACTGTCAAAAATCTTCTTGTAGATGATCCCAAAATTTGGGGATATGCAACTAACTTAATAGCGATTTCGGGAGAACTATAATTGTTCAGTTTGGTGTCCAAGTAGGCCACTGCTGATAACCATTAGGTCCAAGGGCAGTAGCTGGTCTTCCATTCAATACCAATACGTTTTATAAGAACATAACCAGTATACTTAGCCAGGCTCTGGTGCAAAAAAATCCAACAAACGCGCTGGAGCGGTCATAAGTGAGTGATGTATTGCTAACCTTATAACTGATTATGAACGTAATTCGACTAAACAAAGACATTAAAAACGCAATTAATAGCCTTCGTCAGGGTAACGAAAAAGGGCTGAAGTTCTTTTATCAAAAGTTCTACGACTACTTCTTTTTCCGCGCGCAGCGTGCCACGGATGATGACTGCGCGGGAGAAAGCATAGCGCAGGAGGCATTCCTGCGGCTCTGGCTGTTTCGAGAAAACATACACTCCGAAGCCGAGGTGCTCGACTTCTTAAAATCGCAGGTGAAATTTGCCATCCATGCGTTTTACCAAAAATCACGCAATAGGTTTCATCGTAGCCTGCTCCGCCTGGACGGCATCGAGGATTATCAGGAATTTATGCTGAGTTATGAACCGGAGGAAGAGCAGGAGGAAGACCTTGTCTATATCGAACAGTTGGAGCTGGAAAAGAAAAAAAAATTAGAACAACTGCATGCCATCCTGCCCAACCTCCACACGGATCAGCAGCTTTTTATCCGCCTTTGTCTCAAATATAGTTTTAACTACGAACGCATAGCGTATTACATAGGAGGAATTTCAGACTATGAAGTGAGTTTAAGGGTAGAGAAAACAATTGATTTCCTGCGTTCCATTGTGAATAGCGAGGAAAAAATGAACCTTATCGCCAAGCCTGTGGAATTTAAGTTGAACTGCGAAATGACTGAAGAAGAAGCGGAGGTCTTCCGTATGCGCTATGAACTGCAATATTCCTTTGACAAAATTTCCGAAGCGCTTAAGCTGGATGGAGGGCAGGTACGGACCTTATTTATCAATGCACACGCTAAGATTAAATCAGCAAAGAAAATAGCATAAACAAATGATATGAATATGGCTAGCGAAACCATGGTATTGACCCGCAAGATACAGGTATTTGTGGATTGCGATGATAAAGAAAAAAGATCAGCATATTTTAAGCAGCTCTTCGAATGGCAGGATATCGTCTTCCGTGGTGCCAATATGGTCATCACGCATCAATATATTCAGGAGAATCTAAAAGATCTGATCTATCTGCATGATGATGCCAAAATAAAACTAACCGATCAGGCAAAAGATCCGGAAGGCATATTGACGACCTCCCGCATGAACAGTACCTATAAGGTATTGTCCAGCTATTTTAAAGGGCGGATCCCAACAGAAATCTTATCGCAGGTAAACACGGCCTTGATCAAGTATTTTCAGGCCGATCGGCTCGCGTACTGGAAGGGAGAAAAGTCACTTCGTAATTATAAAAAGGATATGCCGATTCCCTTTCCCGGCAAACAGCTTAATTTTACTAAAGATGAGAATAATCGAGATTTTAGATTCACATTATTCAAAATACCGTTTCGCACCTACCTGGGTAAGGATCGGTCAGACAAAAAAGTGTTGCTCCAGCGTGCACTGGTCGGACAGATCAAGGTCTGTAGCAGCGCGATCAAGATCGTCAAAGGCAAAATTTTTTTGCTTCTGGCGCTCGAGCTTCCCAAGAAAATTCAGGAACTAAAAGATAATATTATCGCTGAGGCTTCACTATCTATCGAACATCCTATCTCCGTGGTCATCGGTAAAGATTCTTTTCAGATTGGAAATAAGGAAGAGTTTACCTATCGTCGTATGGCCATTCAGGCCGCAAGACACCGACTGCAAAAAGCGGCTGCCTTTAATAAGGGCGGGAGAGGTAGAAAACGGAAGATGAAAAGTTTAGAACACTATAACAAAAAGGAGAAAAACTATGTAGATACAAAACTTCATTTGTATAGTCGAAAATTAATTGAGCTATGTGTCAAAGCTCAAGCGGGTACCCTCTTACTGGTTAATCAATCCAGTAAGGAAGAAATGGCAAAAGAAGATCAATTCTTGTTGCGCAACTGGAGCTACTATGGGTTAATTGAAAAAATTAAATATAAAGCCAAAATGGTCGGTGTTCACATTATCGTCGAATAAGCTTCGTTTAGGTGTTCCAGACATAGATTATAGGCTTGAAATGTCCCAGTACAGCTCGATTATTTGGTATTGTAATATATTTTTTGTATATTGCTGGTTATGAGTTTTAAAGAAAAATTAGAGAACTGGCGTACGTCAATCAATTGCGCCGGAAGTGGTGAGGAATTGTATATTTTGCTTTTGAACTACAAAAAGTTTATCAACAAAAATTGGATGGACGATTTTGGTGATCCCGGTAACTGGAAAGCCGAGTTAAATCAGGTCATCAGCAAAGTAAGAAAGAAAGTGGATGTGGCAGATATCCGTGATTGTCAGGATCTATCGTCCTATAAGGACGATGCCCGACAGACTGCTCATTCGCTCAATCATACCTTAAAGTATCATCACTCGTTGACAAAAGGGTAGGCTAGGCCTACCTTTTTTTGTTGGTCAAAAGTGCTGCAACGATATAGAGCGGCAGGCTACGGAAAATTTTCGTGACCTGCCGCTCTTTTTTTTAGATACATGACAGGCTAGCTATTTTGATTTATAAACCTGCTTTAAGCGACGAATGGAAAAAAAATTTGCGTATCTCAGAAATTGTTTCTACTATTGTGGTGTAGTATAGAATAGTATAGATGGAAACATGCTTATTTGAGTGCTACTAATAATAACCAATCTATAAGAATACCGATTTATGATCTACCAAATGTATTACCCAATTCGTAAATGGCGGCAATGTATTCTACCCCTGCTCTTTCTTTTGATGGTGGGCTTTGTCCATGCACAGTCCAAATCATTTGAGTTACGGGGAGTTGTGTTGGACAGCATTGGCCATTTGCCCATTTCCAATGTGACCATTGCGCTTAAGGGAAAAAGCGCAGTTGTCTCTACAGATGCACAGGGGCAATTTCTGATGAAAGATGTGCACATCGATGACGAGCTCGTTTTGAGCTCAGTTGGTTTTGACCGCAAAAATGTTCGCGTTACAGGTAACAGCCGTATGACGATTTACCTTTCCTCATCGAGTTCAAGTCTGGATGAAGTGACCGTTGTCGCTTACGGTACGCAGAAGAAAACAAGTATGGTGGCGTCCATCACGTCTATTAATCCCAAAGAAATCAAAGGGCCGACATCCAATCTAACCACCATGCTGGCGGGAAGGGTCGCAGGACTCATTGCCTATCAGCGGAGCGGCGAACCGGGCAATGACAATGCTTCCTTCTTTATCCGGGGAGTCGGTTCTTTTGGTGCGGGAAAGAAAGATCCCTTGATTCTGATCGATGGTATGGAATCAGACGCTACAGCATTGGCGCGCCTGCAGCCAGATGATATCGCCGGTTTTTCGGTTCTAAAGGATGCGGCTGCTTCCTCTCTATATGGTGCGCGGGGAGCAAATGGAGTTGTTTTGGTCAACACCAAAAGTGGTATCGTTGGTAAAGCAAAATTTAATGCACGTTTTGAAAATTCCATCTCGACAAATACACGGAATTTCAAATTTGCAGACAACATAACGTACATGAAGATGGCCAACGAGGCTGTATTGACCCGCGATCCGAAAGGAACCCTGCCCTACAGTCAGAATAAGATTGATCATACTGAACGGGGAGACGATCCGCTGCTTTATCCAAATAACAACTGGATTGATCAACTAATCAAAGATTATACAAACAATCAGCGGTTTAACTTTAATGTCACCGGTGGAGGAAATCTCGCGCAATATTATGTTGCTGGTACTTTCAATAATGATAAAGGCATCTTAAAGTCCGAGCAAAGCAATAGTTTTGATAATAATATTAATCTGAAAAACTATTCGTTGCGTTCTAATATCACTTTAAATGTGACGCCAACTACTATTGGTATTATCCGTACGTCAGCTCAATTTGATGATTATACCGGACCGATCGGAGGATATGACAATTGGGGTAATCTAATCAATGGTGGGCAGCGCGTGTTTCGGGAAGCCATCTGGTCCAACCCCGTCATGTTCCCCGCGATATATCCATCATCGTATTCTCCTTTCAAGACGCACCCGCTCTTCGGAAACAATTTTATTCCAACGACCAAAACCTTGTACAACAACCCATATGCGAATATGGTGAATGGTTTTCAGGAATATAATAGCTCAACGGTCAATGTACAGCTCGAGCTGAAGCAAAATTTTGATTTTATTACAAAAGGTCTGTCCGCGCGGCTGATGGCTTATACGCAGCGTTACTCCTATTTTTCTGTCATGCGAAGTTTCAAGCCTTTCTATTATAATTTGGTCCGTATTCCGGGTACTAACAATACGGTTTTAAGTCTATTAAATGAAAACCAGGGAACAGAATACCTTGATTATAATCAGGGCAATAAAATCTTGAATACAACGACTTATGGTGAGTTTGCTGTTAATTATAACCGTACTATTGCCGAAGATCATGATATTACAGGGATGCTGATCGGTATCATTCGTAATTACCAGACGGCCAACGGTGGTGATTTGCAGGCTTCGCTGCCAGCGCGCAATCTGGGTGTATCTGGGCGTGCTACTTATGCTTACAAAAATCGTTACCTCTTTGAATTTAATTTTGGTTACAATGGTTCGGAACGTTTTTCCAAGGATCACCGTTTCGGCTTCTTCCCTTCATTCGGTGTGGGATGGAATCTTAATGAAGAGAAGATATTTGAGTTTATGAATCCAGTAGTTTCACGCTTCAAATTGCGGGCGACCTATGGTCTGGTGGGCAACGATCAGATTGGTGATGGGCGCGACCGCTTCTTCTACTTATCGCAGGTGAACCCAAATGATCCATCGAAGGGATTTTCCTGGGGTAATAACTGGGATTATACACGACCGGGCTATTCGATATACAGATACGAGAATCGTAATATCACATGGGAACGGGCAAAGACATTTGATGCCGGATTCGACTTAAATCTAAAAAATGGTTTAGGGGTTGTCTTTGATTATTATAATTCCACCCGTAGTGATATACTGATGGTCCGTTCTAATATTCCGACCACAACGGGCTTTCAGTCCAATATTCAGGCGAACATAGGTAAGGCGCAAAGTAGAGGGTTTGATCTGGCTTTAGATTATAATAAATCTTTTCAAAACACGTGGTGGACACAGTTGCGGGCGAACATGACCTATGCAACCAACAAGTTACTGGTCAATGAGGAACCGGACTATCCATCTGATCTGGCTTATTTATCGCGTTTGGGACATCCTATCAAACAATCTTATGGTTTGATTGCTGAACGCTTGTTTGTCGATGATATTGAGGCAGATAACTCGCCCTTACAGAATTTTGGTGGTGCTTTTAGGACTATGGGAGGTGATATCAAGTACAGAGATATCAATGGCGATGGTAAAATAACGGATTTGGATAAAGTGCCAATCGGTTATCCTACGGATCCCGAAATTATTTACGGTATGGGATTTTCAGTTGGCTTCAAAGGTTTTGATGTCAGTGCCTTTGTACAGGGGTCAGCGCGATCTTCATTTTTTATTGATCCGGGGAATATTACTCCTTTTGCGATTAATGGGCCTTATCAAAACGGGTTATTGCAGGAGGTAGCCAATAGTCATTGGTCTGAAGATAATCAGGACGTCAGAGCTTTCTGGCCACGTCTGACCGACGGTTTCAACAACAACAATAACCAATTTTCTACTTGGTGGATGCGCAATGGTGCATTTCTTCGGCTGAAATCTGTTGAACTGGGGTACAATCTGCCTGAACGGTTCCTCAGCAAATTTAAAATGTCCAATGTTCGTTTTTACGTTAATGCGCTCAATCTCGCCGTCTGGAGCAAGTTTAAGATGTGGGATCCCGAAATGGGAGGGGAAGGCTTGGGATATCCGGTGCAGGCGGTTTACAATGTAGGTATTAACGTTGGTTTTTAATGTTTTGATTATGAAAAGTTTAAGATCAGTAAAATTATTAATTGTCCTGGGTGTTTTATGTTGTCAATCCTGCAATTATTTGGATGTCGTGCCGGATAACGTTGCGACCATCGATAATGCCTTCACCATGCGAAGTGAAGCCATAAAGTACTTGGCTACTTGTTATTCTTACCTTCCTCAGGATGGAGATCCTACGAAAAATCCAGCTTATCTGGCGGGAGATGAATTTTGGCTGGACTACCCTACATTGAGTATCGACGGGACCAACTGGAATATCGCAAGGGGTAACCAGAATGTCACCAACCCCTATGTCAACTATTGGGACGGTTATATGTTTAATGGTATTCGGGACTGTAATATCTTTCTGGAAAATATCCGTAATCCCGAGAAGGTGCGTGATATGACGGCGGACGAACGCATCACTTGGGAAGGTGAAGTTTTATTTCTGAAAGCATATTACCACTTTATGTTGTTGCGGCATTATGGACCTATTCCGACCATGGATGTCAATCTTTCCGTCAACACGTCTATCGAGGATGCAAAAGTAAAACGCCAGCCTATTGATGAGGTTGTCGACTATATCGTCAAGGTACTTGATGAGGCAATACCTAAACTCCCTAATTCGGTCCAGTCGCCCGTAACCGACCTGGGCCGTATTACCAAACCTATTGCATTAGGGATCAAAGCAAAAGTGCTTTTATATGCCGCCAGTCCGCTTTTCAATGGCAACACGGATTACGCTACCTTTAAGAATGTAGATGGTAAATTATTTTTTAATCAGAGCTTTGAGATAGAGAAATGGCAAAAAGCTGCGCGTGCAGCGAAGGAAGCGATCGTTGCATGCGAAAACTTGGGAATAGGCCTCTATCAGTTTCCTGGAACAGTATTTCCGCTGTCGGATACCACCATGATTCAAATGAGTATCCGCAATGCCGTGACGGAGAAATGGAACAAGGAAATCATATGGGGAAATCCGACTTCACGGGCATGGCAAATGCAATATTCTTCGATGGCGCATATTGATCCCAATAATGCCGGCAATAACAGCGTGCACGGCACCCTGGCGCCATCCCTCAAAATTGTCGATCAATTCTATACTCGAAATGGTGTTCCGATGGAAGAGGATAAAACCTTAGACTTTAGCAATAAAAGCCAACTACGCTCAGGCACACATACAGAACGATTCAATAACATTGAAAATTATCCGACGGCTAGAGTACATTTTGACCGGGAAAATAGATTTTATGCGAATGTCGGCTTCGATGGCGGCATCTGGTTTATGGAGAACAGCCCCAGCCGCAGTGACGAGAATACATGGACTACACAGTTGCGGCTTGGTCTGTTTGGTAGTGGGCTTTCTATTCCTGTTACCACCTATTATCCGAAAAAACTAGTGAACTGGAAATTTGCTTTTAAGGATGGAAATAGTTCACACATCGAGGAATATCCCTGGCCTATGTTACGTCTAGCGGATTTATACCTCATGTACGCAGAGGCCTTGAATGAAAGTGAAGGGCCGGGTGCTGAAGTATTTTTATATCTGGATAGGGTCCGTCAACGAGCGGGACTGGAAGGGGTGCAGGCATCTTGGACAAAGTATGCCTATAATCCAGGCAAGCCGACGACCAAAGCAGGACTGCGAGCTATCATCCAACGGGAGAGGAATATTGAAATGAGTTTTGAGGGATCACGTTTTTGGGATCTAAAACGCTGGAAGCTGGCTGCTCAGGAGCTAAACAAAAATATTACGGGTTGGGATCGGAATCAAGACAAAGATCATCCAGAGCTTTTCTATAAAGAACAGACGTTTTTTCAGCAACGTTTTGTTGCGCCGAGGGATTACTTCTGGCCTATTCGCGAAAACAATCTTTTGGTTAACCCCAACCTGGTACAGAACCCGGGCTGGTAGTTTATATCTAAATTAAGAAGTTATGAAAAATATAAGATATTCGACTATTATCTATCTCTTTGTCGGTCTTTTCTATGCAATAACCGCCTGCAAAGAGGAGAAAGGCTGGACGCTGGTTGAGGGAGATCAATCCAAACCCAGTACTGTCCAAAATACCTCGGTGACGAACGGTTTTGGCCAGGCGACTATACGTTACAGTTTGCCTACAGATCACAATATCCTCTATGTGAAAGCTGAATATTTGATGACAAACGGTCAAATGCGTGTTGTGAAATCATCAACATATAAAAATGAAATCCTAATTGATGGTTTTCCGGATACTGAAAAACATATTGTAAAGCTATACGCGGTTAACAAAGCGGAAGTAGCTTCTGATCCCGTAGATGTCATTGTGGAGCCCAAGACACCAATCTTCGATCTGGTATTTGCGGAGATGAAAGTGGCGCCGACTTTTGGAGGTGTGCGCATCAGTTCGGTCAATAAAGAGAGAGGCGACATTGTGATTGTACCGATGGTCGATTCCTTAAACAACGGAGAATACCTGCCGCTGGATAACTTTTATAGTCAGGACTCGCTGATTTTATATAATATCCGCGGGTTGAAGTCCCGTGAGATGAAGTTTGCTTTCTATGTACGGGACCGCTGGCTGAACAAATCAGATACCTTATACACTTCACTGAAACCACTGGAAGAAAACCTCTTCCCAAGGCAGCAGTTTTCAGCGCTGCATTTGCCCGGAGACGCACAGTATATGTATGGTACAACCTCGGAAATGATGTGGGACGGCAATATGAATCCTTCGCGATGGCCTGCGTTATATACGGTTGAGAGCGCAGGTGCCCCACAGTCATTGACATTTTCCATCGGGAAAGAAGCGAAGCTGAGCCGTATCGTCATCTTTCCGCGTAGAGAAAATGGCTTCTACGATAAAGGTAATATGCGTGATTTTGAAGTTTGGGGAAGCAATAGCCCGAATCTGGACGGGTCCTGGGAGTCGTGGACAAAGCTGGCAACCTGTACCGTTCGCAAACCGTCTGGTACTCCACCGGGAACAAATACCAACGCGGATGAAGTATATGGAATAGCAGGCTGGTCATTTGATCTGCCCGAAGATGCACCTAAATACAAATATTTGCGGATCCGCAACCTGCGCAATTGGCGGGGTAGCTATTTTATTCAGATCGCACAGATACAGGTGTGGGGAGTTTATTAACATTTAAAAAGGAAAAAAGATGAGATTATATCTATTCATATTGTCGATCGTCGGGTTCTGGCTATTGGGTGCCTGTTCGAAAATGGATGAATTTACCCGATTCACCAACGGGAAGGAAATCGTGTATCCTGCCAAACTTGATTCGATTAGAATAAGGTCGGGTAAATATAGGGTCGAAATACAGGGAATTTTTAGGGTAAATGCAGGTGTTTCGGAGGTCCGTGTGTATTGGAATAGTCGACAGGACTCGATGAAGTTTCCAGTGAAACTAAGCAATGCGTTGGATACAGTACATTATGTGATCGACAAGCTACCCGAAGGCCCAATGAATTTTGAGATTCGCACAGTGGATACGCAGGGACGATTTTCCATCCCATCTTATTTGGCTGGGAATGTGTACGGCAATCGCTACAGAGAAGGTCTCTTTCAGCGAAGTGTGTTGGAACAACAGTTTATCGGTGATCAACAGCTGCAGTTGTCGCTACAGGATGTGGCGCCAAGCGTGGGCTTTGATGCTTTGCGGATAGCCTATATAAACCGATATGGCAACCTTGTAGATACATTGGTGCATACGAAAACTCAAGATGAAAAAATCAAACTCAAGGACTATCTGCCAAATCAGGAGATTGCTTACCGCACCGTTTTTAAGCCAGATAGTAACGCGATTGATACGTTTATGGTACAAACACATAAACTGTTGCCTAAAGGTGATATCACTGCCTGGTGCTTAAAAAACTACAAAGCCCCGTTCACAGCAACGGCATATGACGGCAATCGATGGGGGATCCTGGACGACTGGATGACAAACGCCAGTATGAAAAACCATAATGGTTATGGCGGGTTTGGTTCGGACGACGGAGGTGTCGTTAATATTGAGGCGGGTTGGGGTGCTCCAGCAATTGTCAATGGGAAAATTGAACAGCAAGTAACCTTATTCCCCGGCAAATACCGTTTTTTTTGTAACTTATCCTGGACAAATTATGATCAACCGCCGGCACAGCTGGTTGTAAGCAAAGCAAATAGTGGGATTCCTGATCTGGAGCAAATTCAGCAGGCCATGGCGCATGCCGACGTAAAATCTGACGGGGTGTACTTTGAGATCAAGGAAAAAGTTACGGTTAATATGGGGATGTTAGTGAATTTCCAACCGGACCATTACATGAAGATCAACGCGTTTCAAATCAATTTACAATAAGAACGAACAGCATGAAGACAGCTATTTTCGCGCTATGTTTAACGCTGAGTACGGTCATGTTATCCGCACAGCCTTTTCAGGTAACGAAAAATGGGATATCTCTGACTTACAACAAGCAGACTGGCACTTATACCTTAAGTAACGGGCAAATTTCCTATATCAAGGATGCAAGTGCTTATTTCAAACTTGCCAACGGTGAAAAAATTAGTTCGGGCCAACTCAATCAGGGTCGAAAAGTAATTGAGACGGTAATCAGCGATAGACTTGGAGCAGGCAAACGATACACCGTTTTGTCCAAGACATCTGGCGGAATAGAGCTGTTGCAGCATTTTTACTTCTATGACAACAGCAATATGGTTATTCTGGAGCTGGAAGTCAGAGGGAAAAACCTGTCCAGTAATGAGCTGGTCCCGGTCTGGTCCAATGCAGCAATAACTATACCCGGAACTTCTCTTTATCAGCTTGCCGTCCCCTTTGACAATGACACTTTTATCTCCTATGAAAATAATATAATTTCGCCGGCCAATAAGGTCAGCTCGGAGATCGGGGTTGTCTATGATAAGGAAAGCCGGCATGGCCTGTTGATTGGGTCTTTGGATCAGTCGGTGTGGAAGTCTGGCATTGAGATCAAAGGTAAAGGGAACATGTATAATCAAATCTCTGTGAAAGCAGGGTTCACTGATGCCACCATTACACGGGATTCGATGGAACACGGCTTGGTAAAAGGTCATGTGATCCGTTCGCCGAAATATATGGTATCGTATGTTGAGAATTGGCGAGACGGATTGGAACAGTATGCTAAGACTCACCGTATTCTGTCACCGCCTTATGTACAAAGGTGGCAAGGGGCCACGCCCGTGGGCTGGAACAGTTGGGGCGTCATACAGGATAAAATCAATTATCAGAACGCTACGGCGACGGCAGACTATTTTGCTCATGATATTCCCTATTTCCGCAATGCAGACGGTGAGGCCTTTATGGATCTGGACTCTTTTTGGGACAACATGACTCCGGGTGGTATGTCAGGCGACTATACACAATTAAAACAGTTTGTGCACTACTGTGATTCATTGGGACTCAAGCCGGGCGTTTATTGGGCTCCTTTTACGGATTGGGGCCATGCAAGCGGCCCTGGGCGCAAGGCGGAGGGCAGCTCATTTACCTTTGGCCAGTTATGGACTAAGACACAACACGGCTACCACAATCTGGATGGGGGGCGTGCACTGGACCCTACACACCCAGGTACATTAGCCCGCATGGATGTGATCCTGGGGAGGTTGGTTGACTGTGGATTCAAGATGATCAAAATTGACTTTCTGTCGCATGCCGCGATAGAATCCACTGGCTTTTACGATAAAAACGTGTATACGGGGATGCAGGCCTATAGCGTGGGGATGAAGCATCTGGTTGATGTCCTGAAAGGTAAGATGTTGATTTATGCTGCGATTTCACCTTCATTGGCCACCGCGCAATTTGCCCACATGCGGAGAATTGCCTGCGATGCATGGAAAACCCTCGACCAAACACAGTATACCCTAAACAGTGTTAGTTACGGATGGTGGCAAACCTATCTCTATGACTTTATCGACGCCGACCATCTGGTCTTTCACGATGAGCGTCCTGAGATTAATAAAGCGCGACTGCTTTCAGGTGTGGTAACAGGTACATTGATTCTTGGTGATGACCTGTCAAAAAAGGAAAGCTGGCAGCCCAAAATGAATGCATACCTTCAAGATCCGGAAATTTTAAAGATTGTAGCAGATGGCAAAAGTTTTCGCCCAGCAGGATTTGTGCAAGGTAAGGCAGCTAATATGTATTATTATAAGAAGGTGGGGACAGATCTGTATTTAGCCGTATTTAATTTCAATACAGGGCCAGCCGCAGTGCACATTGATTTCAAACAGATTGGCCTCGAGCCTGCTGAGAAATACCAGGCAGTAGAACTGTTTGACAAAGGTAAAGTTGAGCTGATTGCCGAAAAATCAATTGCGTTTGAGCAGGCAGGAGCAAAATTATTTAAAATTGCTCTATTTTAATCGTTACATATGAAGTTGAACAAAGAAGAATACTTTAAAGCGCTGATTGACCGTATTAAACGGTTGGAGGAATTGAACACGTTATCAAAACATGAATGTATTGTACAGGGAGTATTGGATGCGATTGATGCCAACGAATTGGAAGTGCATTCCAGTTTGCCTTCGGTTAATAATCTGATTCAATATCTGGGTTATGCGCGGGAAACTTTTGCGAAAGCTTATCGCGACCTTATCGCTCATGGTGTTGTCGAGTCTAAAAATCGGAAAGGCTATTTTGTGGTGAGCAACAATACCCAGATGAAACAGAAAGTAGCCGTACTGCTCTACGCATATGATACCTTTCAGGATACTCTGGTCAATGAGCTGCGCGCAAACCTACCGGAGGAGATAGCGGTGGATCTTTTTTTCCACCACAACAACATGGAAACCTTTGAAGATATTTTTAACCGTATACAAGGCCGATATACCGTATATATTGTTGCTCCGATAGAAAACAAAGAGTCTGAATTGATGCTGCGGTCCATACCTGCATCTAAATTGATGATTATCGACCGGCTGATGGATCTTGGTGAAGAGTACTCTTATGTCGCGCAGGAATTTGAACAGGCGACTTATGCCGTCTTTCAGCAGCTGTACCCCAAGATCAAGAAGTATAAAGAGCTGGTTTTTTACTTTAGGGAGAATACTGCCGAACCCAATGAAATCAAAAATGCGTACTTACGCTTTTTAAAAGAATACAAAGTCAAAGGGCGCATTGAAAAACAATACCATGCAGGAGATCTGCGGAAAGGAAATCTGTATTTTACCATCCACAATCCGGAGCTCTATCAAATTTTAAAGGAGGTACTTAAGAAAGGCTGGACATTGGGGCAGGATCTAGGCGTGCTATCTCATAACGACGATGTTATTAAGGAGATCATCAGCGGTGGAATTACGACCTTTTCGACAGACTTTGCAAAGATCGGTTCGCAGGCCGCCCGATTTGTGCTGGAAAGAACATTGATCCGGGAAATCGTGCCAACGACATTGGCTGACCGCCATTCAGTATAAAAATACAAAAGGATGTTTAAATGATAATTTTCAGTTTCTGTCTTTTTACAGGTCTGGTAGCACTTTGGTCCCTCTGGAAATTTAAGAGCAACTACTCTACCACACTCAATGGCTTTTTTCTAGCTGGGAAAAGTAATAGCTATTGGATGGTTGGCTCTGCATTGTTATTGACAAACTTAAGTGCCAATCAGTTTATCGGTGAAAATGAGTCGGTATACATCAATAACCTATCGGTGATAGGTTGGGGTGTGAGTTCTGTAGTAGCCATGTTGCTGGTCTCAGAATTTTTGCTGCCTATTTACTTTAAACATGGTTTTCGCACGGTGCCAGATTTCTTGGCATTGCGGTTTGATGGAAAGACTAAGCTGATGGTCTCGATCATTATCCTAGTTGGTTATATAGTCAATTTACTGCCCCCTGTGTTGTATGGAGGTGCCCTCAGTCTGGCGACGATGTTTGATGTCCCGGGCATACTGAACATCAGTTATTGGCAGAGTATCTGGCTGCTGGTCTGGGCACTTGGTATCATAGGAAGTTTATATAGTATCCTAGGGGGACTGAAGCTGATTTCTCTTTCTGACCTCGGGCTAGGGCTTTGTCTGTTTCTGCTGGCAGTACTGATTCCAATTTTTGCCCTCTGGTACCTTGGAAAGGGGGATATCTGGTCTGGTGTATTGCGTATATTTCATGAAAAAACGGAACATCTGAATGCGGTGGGAAGCAAACATGACGCAGTACCCTTTTCAACCTTGTTTACAGGGATGTTGTTGATCAACTTTTATTACTGGGGGATGGAGCCTTATATCGCTCAACAGGCTTTAAGTGCGAAGAACTTAAAAGAGGCACAGAAAGGGATGACATTAGCGGCCGCCGGTAAACTATTGATGCCCTTATTAATCAATCTTCCGGGGTTGCTAGCCGTGCATTTACTTCCTAATGTACAGCCAACCGCTTCTGTTTTTCCAAAACTTATCGTGCTGATTTTTCCGGATATGCTGATCGGCTTTTCGTTAGCCCTTGTGTTCGGCGCCGCCATGACCACTTACACAGCCGGTCTTCAAAGCTGTGGCAGTCTCTTTATTTTCAACATCTACAAACCCTACCTTGAAGTTAAAAACAAGCCTGTAAGTGAAACAGAACTGGTAAAAAAGGGAAAGCTGTTCGAATTCATCATTTCTATCTCGGCGATGTTTATTGCTCCATTTATACTTTTTGCACATGATGGGTTCTATACATATCTTCAGACCGTATCGGGATTGTTCAATATGCCTATTTTTACAATTATGCTACTGGGAATTTTGTCCCGGCGGGTAACACCGGGAATGGCCAGAATAGGGCTGTTCCTTTATATGTTGAGCTATTTTCTGATGGTATTCGTCTGGAAAACAGAGCTGCATTATCTTCATCTGTTTGCGCTGCTTTTTGTCGCTGTTGCTTTAATCATCTGGTGCGGAAGCAAAATCAGCCAACCGAACTATATCGCAGCCTATGAATTCGAATTTTCCGGTCAGAAAAAAGATTCCTATTGGACAGGCAGATATCGGGTAGGTATGATTCTGCTCTTATTGATGGTGCTTATTTATATTATTTTTTCACCAATGGGCATTGCCCAATAATTGTAATGTTGCTGTTCATGAACAAAAAATTAAAATACCTGATTGGTTTACTTTTGATAGCCTGCGTTCCGCACATTTATGCACAGCGCTACTACCTTTGGGATGACAAACCGGCGAATGACTGGATGACTGCAGCTTATCCGATCGGCAATGGGCGAATTGGCGCCATGATTTTTGGCGGCGTACATGAAGAGCATATTCAATTTAATGAAAATAGCCTTTGGACGGGTGATGAGCAGGAAACCGGATCTTACCAAGCTTTTGGGGATCTATTTATTCGTTTTAATCAGGATAGCACCAAGACGTTCTCATCTTATCAACGCAAGCTAAATTTGGATAAGGCTCTGCATGAAATCGTTTACCGACAAGATGGACAGCAGATGTGCCGCCGGTATTTTGCGAGCCGGCCAGATCAGGTGATGGTCTTTGAGTATACCAACAGTAAAAAAGGTGTTCTGAATGCCCTCATAACGCTGCGGGACGCACACGGCGGAACGGTAGAAGCTAGTGATGGCGGCCTAGTTTTTAAAGGCACGCTTGCCAATGGCATGAAGTATGCCGCAAGGGTGCAGGTTAGAATAGAGGGCGGTGTGCTTTCTGCGGGCAGAGATGAAAACGGACAGGCTCAGATCTTTGTTCAATCTGCAGATAAAATGCTTCTTTTGTTAAGTGCAGCAACGGACTATGCCAATACGAGAGCGACAAACTGGAAGTCGAAAGAGGATCCTGGGCAGGCAAATGAACGTTATCTTAACCAGATAGAGAAGCTGGACGTAAACAAGCTTCTGGCTCGTCATGTCGCAGATTATACCACTTTGTTCGACCGGGTGGAGCTGAAGCTGGCTCATAGCCAACTAGACGACAAGCTGACGACAAAAATGCTGTTGGAAGCTTATAAAAAACGACCCATTCCGGCACTGGAGGCGTTGCTGTATCAATATGGACGTTACCTACTGATCAGTTCTTCGAGAAAAGGTAGTTTACCGGCCAATCTACAGGGCCTGTGGAACAACAGCAATAATCCACCGTGGCGCTCGGATTACCATTCCAATATCAATGTGCAGATGAACTATTGGCCTGCAGAAGTGGCTAACCTGAGTGAATCCGCCTGGCCTTACCTCGATTATATCAACAGTATGCGCGAGGTCAAAAAAATAAATACGCGAAAGGAATTTCCGGGCGTTAGGGGCTGGACGGTCAGAACAGAAAATAATATTTTCGGAGGGGAGAGCTTTCTTTGGAATACCCCTGGAAGTGCCTGGTATGCGCAGGCACTTTGGGAACATTATGCGTTCAATAACGATAAAAATTACCTACGTGAATTTGCATACCCAATCTTGAAAGAGATCAGTGAGTTTTGGGATGACCGCCTTGTTCGAAGACCAGACGGAACGGTAGTAGCACCACAAGGCTGGTCTCCGGAACATGGCCCAACCGAGGACGCGGTGAGCTATGATCATCAGATTATCTACAACCTATTTAGCAATTATATCCAGGCAAGCCAAATTTTAAATATCGACGTAGGTTACCGTAAGCATATTGCTGCACTTCGCGATGCACTACTCAAGCCTAAGGTCGGGAAATGGGGACAATTGCAGGAGTGGGAAACCGACCGCGATGATCCACAGGACAAACATCGGCATGTATCACATCTGTTTGGATTATATCCCGGTAATCAATTTTCAGTTTTGAAGACGCCAGAATTTGCTAAAGCTGCCCGAGTCTCCCTCACGGCGCGTGGCGATGAGTCTACAGGATGGTCCATGGCCTGGAAAATGGCCTTTTGGGCCAGGTTGCAAGATGGAAACCATGCCTATAAAATCCTGACTAACTTCATTAACCTCGTAGGTGGAGACGGCATCGATTATAATCATGGCGGCGGCGTGTATGCCAACCTGCTCTGTGCACATCCACCTTTTCAGATCGACGGTAATCTGGGCTATGTGGCTGCTCTGAGTGAAATGTTGCTGCAATCGCAGACCGACATCCTTGAATTACTTCCTGCATTACCGGATGCTTGGTCCGCAGGAACGGTTAGCGGGCTCAAAGGCCGGGGCAACATAACCATCGAGAAGATGGAATGGAACAACAGCAGCATTAGGCAGCTTATTCTTTCATCGCCGCAAGATCAAACGATTCAGGTATTGAGCCCTACGCCATTGGCAGGTCTAAGTCCACAGCGGGACATTAATGGCAAATACTTGTATAAGATTCAGTTGAAAGCAAATAAAATAGTCAAGTTCGTTAACAAATCCTAAATCTTTTTATATATGCCAACCCATCATTTTAAACATGTTGTACTGGGGCTTTTGATGGCCCAAGGGCTTGTCCATCTGGAAACACAGGCGCAGTCCAAACAGATTCCTATTGAAACCAGATCGAATGCCTTAGTGTTGGAGTACGATTCCACGAAAACACTGAAAATGCTCTATTACGGGGAAAAATTGAGTGATTCTAAAGAGTACTCGACCATTGCAAGTGGTTATAGACAATTGACAGATTATAGTGGCCTCTCCAATGCGGCGTATACCCCCTCAGGTTCAAAAAACCTACTGGAACCGGCCATCAGTGTTGTTCATGCCGATGGTAACCGCTCCTTGGACCTACGCTATGAAAAGCATGAGGTGAAAAATCTGGATGCCAATGTCAAACAGCTTGATATCACCCTAAAAGATCCAGTATACGATATTTATGTCGTTTTACACTACAAATCGTTTTTGAATGAGGACATCATTGAGCAGTGGGCAACCATCCAAAATAAGGAAAAGAAAGTCGTCACGCTGGAAAAATTTGCTTCGGCCAATCTGACCCTGCGCTCCAAGGCGTATTGGCTACGGCAGTACCATGGCGACTGGGCAAAAGAAATGCAAGTTGAGGAGGCGCCCTTGACTCATGGCATTAAAGTGTTGGACAGTAAACTCGGAACACGCGCGAATTTATTCCAGCCACCTTCCTTTATGGTGTCTCTGGGCAAGGCGGCATCCGAAGATGAAGGAACAGTGCTGATGGCAAGCCTTGGGTATAGTGGAAATTTTAAGGTGGATTTTGAAGTGGACTACCTCAATAACCTACGTATCATTGCCGGAATCAATAACTATGCTTCCAATGTAAAACTAGCCAGCAATCAGGAGTTTACTACACCCAAATTGATCTATACCTTATCAACGAAGGGAAAAGGCACCGCCTCCCGAAATCTGCACAATTGGGCCCGTAAATATCAGCTGCTGGATGGAAATGGCGAACGCCTGACTTTACTCAACAATTGGGAGTCGACCTACTTTGATTTTAATGAACAAAAATTAAAAGGTTTGCTCCGGGATACCAAAAAACTAGGGGTAGATCTATTTTTATTGGATGATGGTTGGTTTGGAAATAAATATCCGCGTAACAGCGATCACTCCAGTCTAGGAGATTGGCAACCGAACCGCACAAAACTGCCTAATGGTATCGCGACACTCGTGGAAGAAGCGACCAAGCAGGGCGTTAAATTCGGTATCTGGGTAGAACCAGAAATGGTTAGCCCCAAATCCGAACTCTACGAACAACATCCGGATTGGGTCGTCAAACAGCCACAGCGGGAAGAACATTACTTCCGTAATCAGTTGATCCTGGATCTGACAAATCCGAAGGTGCAGGATTTTGTTTTTCAGATCCTTGACGACCTGTTTACCAAAAATCCGGCATTGGCCTATATCAAGTGGGACTGTAATGCGGTCATTTACAATGCGCATTCGGCATTTCTAAAAGACCAGGGGGCTTTCTATGTTTCTTACGTGGAAGGCCTTTATAAAGTACTGGAGCGCATTCGTTCGAAGTATCCGAAAGTGCCGATGATGTTATGTTCGGGCGGTGGTGGTCGTGTGGACTATGCGGCACTTCGGTACTTTACCGAATTTTGGCCTTCGGACAATACAGACCCTCTGGAACGTATTTTTATGCAGTACGAGTATTCGTACTTTTTCCCGGCAATCAGTACCTCAAACCATGTGACTGACTGGGGAAAACAGTCCCTCAAATTCCGTACGGATGTAGCGATGATGGGTAAACTGGGTTTTGATATTGTGGTTAGCCATCTGAAAGAACAGGATCTCTTATTCTGCCAGCAGGCGGTAAAGAATTACGACGCGCTTAAAGGAACAATCTGGCATGGGGAGCAGTATCGTCTGGCTGATCCACGTGAAGGTGACTTTGCCGCCCTCAGCTACGTGAATAGCCAAAAAACCGAGGCTGTAATCTTCAACTATCTGGTCAATAATCGCTATGGTATAGGAACAACCGATCCTGTTCGTTTAAAAGGACTGGTTGCCCAAAAGCAATATCGGGTGGAGGAGATCAACCTGTATCCGGGAACCAAGTCGAGCTTAAACCAGGGACAAACCTATTCGGGCGACTACCTGATGAAAGTTGGCGTAAATCCAGACTTGAATAGCAACCGTCCCAGTGTTTTACTAAAAATATCGGCACTCTAAAAAATAACTGTGGCACATCCGAAGCTCCGGGTCCAACAGTTAGGACTTCGGATGCGTCAAATGTATACCGAATTGAGCACGAAACTCAAAAATCATGATAAAATCTAAACAGTATAAACGGACTTTGCTGGCGCTGCTACTCAGCGTTGCCAGTGGATTTTCTGCCCTACAGGCCAAAGTACAGCTGCCGGCTTTTATTGGCGACAATATGGTGCTGCAGCAGAAAGAAAAGGTCAAGATCTGGGGGACAAGTACCGCAGTAGGGAAAGAACTTCGCGTAAACACCAGCTGGAACAACAAGAACTACCAGGTTGAGGTCGGTCAGCAGGGAGGCTGGCAAGTCTATCTGGAGACCCCGAAATACGGTGGACCCTACCAGATTACCATCAACGATGGTGATCAATTGATCCTCAAAAATATCCTGATCGGCGAAGTCTGGTTTTGTTCAGGACAGTCAAATATGGAAATGCCCCTGGCGGGCTGGGGTAAGATCAATAACTTTGAGCAGGAAATCAAAGCAGCCAACTTTCCCAATATTCGTATTTTGCAGATACCAAAAGCAACGGCCAATCAACCTACCACAGCAGTGAAGGTGGAGTCTGGTGGATGGAATCCGGTGACGCCACAAAGTATTCCGGAGTTTTCGGCGACGGCCTATTTTTTTGCACGTGAGATCTACGAGAAAACAGGCATTCCCATTGGCCTGATCCATTCCTCCTGGGGTGGAACAATCATTGAAGCCTGGATGAGCCGGGAGGCACTTACACCTTTTTCAACCTATACGGCGGCCATTGATAAAATCCAGCGTCCGGATGCACAGGAAATCTATGCGAAAGATCTGGCCGAATGGAATCGCGTCGCCGAACAGCAGGATCAGGTGAAGACAGCAACCCAGGGCGAGTGGTTTGCACCACAATTGGATAAAAGCAGCTGGTCGACGATTACTATTCCGAGCTTTTTTGACAAGAACCTGTTTCCGGGAATGGATGGTGTCGTTTATTTTGGCAAAGACGTTGCACTACCGGCACATTGGCAAGGCAAACCCCTTAAGTTGATTTTGGGAGCGATTGATGACAACGACATCACCTATGTCAATGGTACAAAAGTGGGTGAAACCGTTGGTTACGATCAGATTCGGAAGTATACTGTTCCTGCAACGGCCAATAATGGCAGCCTATTGCATATCGCCGTTCGTGTATTTGATGGAGCCGGCGATGGCGGAATATATGGCGGTACAGAACAACCTCGACTAGAAGGACCAAACGGCGAACAGCTATCTCTCGTCGGAGACTGGAAATGCAAAGTAGGGTATGATCTGGCGAAGCTGCCGGCAAGACCTAATACGATGGAGGGGCCCAATAGGCCTACTGTGCTCTACAATGCCATGGTCAAACCTTTTGTGGATTTTAAAATAAAAGGCGCCATTTGGTACCAGGGTGAAAGTAACGCGGATTCAAAAGACGCTCCCTATGAGCAACTGCTGCCCGCACTGATTCGGGACTGGCGCCAGCAGTGGAACAATGAAAAGATGCCATTCTATTTTGTTCAACTGGCCAACTTTAAAGCAAAAAGTGTAACACCGCAGCCTTCTTCCTGGGCGAGATTACGGGAAGCACAGCGCCAAACACTCAAATTGCCTTATACAGGTATGGCAGTCATTGCTGATATCGGCGATGCACTGGATATCCATCCGAAAAATAAGCAGGATGTCGGTAGAAGGCTTGGCTGGATTGCAACAGCGCAGCTTTATGGGAAAAAGATCCCTTATTCGGGACCTGTTCTTGAGCATTGGACGACAAAAGCCGCAGAAATGGAACTTAGCTTTAACCCCATGGGCAAAAAGCTTGTGCTGAAAGGAACGGATAACCGCAACGGTAGTTTCACAATTGCGGGTGCCGATCAGGTTTTTTATCCTGCAGAAGTCAAACAGATCGGAAATAAGCTGATCGTATCTGCCAAAGAAGTACCATCGCCCGTCGCAGTGCGCTACGGCTGGGCCGATAACCCGGATCTGACTTTATACAACGAAGCCGGGATACCCGGATCTCCCTTCCGAACCGATGACTGGACAAAAAATTAAAACCACATGAATAGATCATCAAAAATAAACCTTCGGAAAGGTCAGTTACTCTGTACGCTTGTGGTTTTCTTTTTTTCGGGAAACTTATTTGGGCAAGTGCTGGGGGGCAAACTTTGGTATCGGCAGCCGGCAAAACAATGGGAGGAGACCCTGCCCCTGGGCAATGGAAAAATTGGTATGATGCCTGATGGTGGATTGAAGAATGACCATATTGTGCTCAATGATATCACCCTATGGTCGGGAAGCCCTCAGGATGCCAATAATTATGAGGCCAGCAGGTATTTGGATAGTATTCGAAATCTGATCAAAAGCGGGAAAAACGACCTTGCTCAGCGTCTGATCGACCAGCATTTTATCTGCAAAGGCCCCGGATCGGGCGGTAAGCAATGGGGCTGTTATCAAGTGCTCGGCAATCTGATGCTTGCTTTTGACGGACAAACGGATCTCAACGCAGTGCAGAACTATCGCCGGGAACTGGATCTCGATAAGGCGATGGCAAAAACAAGCTATGAGCTCAAAGGCGTCCGGTATAGCCGCGAATATTGGACAAGCTTTGCTGATGACCTGGGCGTTATTCGTTTACAGAGCAGCAAAAAAGGCCAGCTAAGCCTGGAAATCAAGATTGACCGTCCCGAAAGGGCTACTGCCAAGACCGAGGATGGCGAGCTTGTTTTGGTAGGACAATTGGACAACGGTGTGGACGGTAAAGGAATGCAGTTTAAAACACGTGTCCGCGCACAGATTAAAGGCGGGAAACAGCTGGTAAAGGAACACTCTATTGTCATCCAGCAGGCTGACGAAGTGCTGATTTACGTGGCAACAGATACTGATTTTAAAGGTAAGGATTTTGAGCGTACAACAGCTGAAACGCTAAAAAAGGCGTTGAAAAAATCCTATAGCCAGCAGTATGCCGAACATCTGCGAAACTATTTGGCCCTGTTCAACCGTTTGTCGCTCCGATTGGGGCAGTCGAAAGATGACTTACCGACCGATGAGCGTTTGGTGGCCTTTGGTAAAGAACCGGATCAGGATCCAGGGCTGGCAGCGCTATTCTATCAGTATGGTCGTTACCTGAGTATCAGCAGTACGCGCTTAGGCTTGCTACCACCAAACTTACAGGGCTTATGGGCAAATCAGATTCAGACGCCCTGGAATGGGGACTACCACCTGGATATCAATGTGCAGATGAACCATTGGCACCTCGGGGCGGCCAATTTGGGCGAGCTCAATGAACCCTTGGTAGGGCTTGTGGAAGGTCTTATGGCCCCGGGGGCAAAGACCGCTAAAGCATACTATAATGCACCGGGCTGGGTAGCCCATGTGATCACCAATGTATGGGGCTATACCGAACCCGGAGAGTCTGCTTCCTGGGGAATTGCCAATGCGGGCTCGGGCTGGCTCTGCAATAACCTTTGGGAACATTACCTCTATACCGAAGATATAGCCTATCTACGACGCATATACCCGATTCTCTACGGAGCAGCACAGTTTTACTCCAGTGCCCTGACCGAACACACAACCAAGGGCTGGTTGCTGACTTCGCCCTCTGTATCTCCCGAAAATTCCTTCAAGCTCCCCAATGGGCAGCAGGCAAACGTCACGATGGGACCAACGATAGATAATCAGATCGTACGTGAATTATTTGGAAATATCATCCATGCAGCGGGATTATTGGGCAAACAATCCGATCCTTTTTTAACGAAGGTTGCGGCGCAGCTTAAACGCTTAGCTCCGGCGGTACAGATCGCCAAAGATGGCCGCATCATGGAATGGATCGAAGATTATGAAGAGGTGGATCCGCAGCATCGGCATATCTCGCATCTGTACGGTCTGTATCCAGGTTATCTGATTCGTTATGATGAACATCCAGACTGGCAGCTTGCCGCTAAAAAAAGCCTAGATGTGCGGGGGGATGATGGACCGAGTTGGGCCATTGCCCATAAACTACTCTTTTGGACCAGATTGCATGAAGGCGAGCGGGCTTATAAATTATTTCGGCAACTCATGACCCCACGTGTCGATACACATATCAATTATGGTGCTGGTGGTGGTGTTTACGCCAATTTGTTAACAGCAGGCCCCCCATTTCAGATCGATGGTAATTTTGGTGGAGCAGCTGGTATTGCCGAGATGCTGGTGCAGTCCCATCAGGATACGGTGTATCTTCTACCGGCGGTGCCTCAGGCCTGGAAAAAAGAAGGCCGGGTGAGGGGCATGCGCATCAAGGGAAATCACACATTAGATATGGAATGGAAAGATGGTAAGATCCTGAACTATCAGATTTATTCAGCCAAATCACAACAACTTAACGTATGTATAGATCATAACTGGATCGCCTATCGTACAAAAGAAAAATAACAAAACATAGCGTCCTCAACCGAATTGGATCATGCAATTTTTTGCATGATAGGGGATACTTTGTGCCAAAAATTTCAAGATAAAAGCACCTTATAAACAAAAAAAGTAAATATGAAAACAGAAAAGACAAGACAATGGCCTTTGATCAAGGGCCTGTCCTTCGGTCCTGAGGCCAGTATTATGGCACTCTGTCTTTCGATAGCTGTACCCTACACGGGCTCCGCTGCATCAATAAGGAAAACAGACCGTCGTTTTGCCCCAACAGAAAAAGTTCCTTCCACAGTCGCGGATGTAATACGTCAACAGCGTACAATAAAAGGAAAAGTGCTGGATAATACAGGGCGCCCGCTACCTGGTGTGACAGTACGGGTCAAAAATACAACGCTGGAAACACAAACGGATCAGCAGGGTCAATTCGAGCTCAGGCTGATAGATGGAACTGTCGTACTGACGTTCTCTTCGCTGGGATTTGAAACCAGGGAAATGGCTGTTGCTGCCAATGAGGGAACTGTGAATGTGCAGCTGAACGACGCTTCGTCGAGTTTGGAAGAGGTCGTTGTCGTCGGTTACGGTACACAAAAGAAAGTAAACCTAACCGGTGCCGTGGCTACAGTGAGTGGCAAAGATATGATCAAACGGCCCGTTGTCAATACAGCTTCCATGCTGCAGGGGGCAGTGCCGGGTGTTCAGATCAATCAAGGGTCAGGAGAACCGGGCAATGAAGGCGTATCCATCCGCATTCGTGGTAAGGGCACCTTTAGCGGCGCCGGATCGGATCCCCTGGTGCTGATTGATGGTGTGCAGGGCAAATTCTCTGATGTCAATCCCAATGATATCGAAAATGTCAGTGTGCTGAAAGATGCCGCCTCCGCAGCAATCTACGGTTCGCGTGCAGCCAATGGCGTTATTCTGATCACGACAAAACAAGGAAAATCGGGAAAGACAACCGTTCAGTATGACGGTAATGTGGGTATCTATAAGCCTACAAAAATGTTTGATCTGATCACCAATTCGGCACAGTACATGGAACTGTACAACGAAGCGCGCAAGAATTCCAATCTCAACGATGGCCTATACCCCGCTGACGTGATCGCTGCCTACCGCAATAGCAATGATCCTGTTAAATATCCAAATACGGACTGGTTGGGACTTATTTTCCAAACTAAACCAACTTATACCCATAACCTCGGTATCCAGGGCGGAAACGAAAAGACAACTTTTAATGTTGGCTTGGGCTACGTCAATCAGGATGGAATGATCAAAGGTTTCAACTACGACCGTTATTCCGCCCGCCTCAATCTGACGACCAAAATCTCGGAAGGTATTAAATTCGGAACAAATATCTTGCTCAAAACTGGGCATACCGAATCTATCCCGGGCGGATCCAAAGACCTGTTCCTGTCGGCCATGTCGCAGGCACCAACTTATGGCCCATTTTTGCCGGATGGTAGCGGACGGTATACTTACAAAGCTTACGACTGGGAGTACAACAATAAAAACCCTATGGCGGTATTGGACCGGAAATTCACCTACAATACCGATGACTATGCGGCCAATTTGCAGGCTTGGATGGAGGTACAGCTGTTTAAGGGGCTTTCCTGGTACACCAAAGGGGCCTATAATTTCAATATGGACAAGTACAAGGATTATAAATCAACGTTAGATGAATATTACTACCATACGGGCACGCTCGGAACAACATTGGATTTGGGAAAGGGACTGACAGATCAGGATCAGCAGACCATTTACACCAACTTATTTACCTACCTGAACTATGATCGTGCGTTTGGGGCACACCACCTCAAAGCTCAGGCTGGATATAGTATTGAAAAAAGTAAGTATACTTACCTCCAGGGCTTCAGACAGAATTTTGTTGACGATACGCTAACAGAATTAAATGCCGGGGGATCGGATATTCAACGGGCAAACGGGACAGCCAACCAATGGGCGCTGATCTCTTATTTCGGCCGGTTGAACTATGATTATCAAGGGAAATACCTCTTGGAAGCCAATATGCGTTACGACGGTAGTTCCAAGTTTTACGGTAAAAACCGTTGGGCAGCCTTTCCTTCTTTCTCTGCAGGCTGGCGTGTATCGGAAGAATCGTTTGTCAAGGAATTCGCTTCCGGTTGGTTGGATAATTTGAAGATCCGTGGATCTTGGGGCCAACTTGGAAATCAGAATGTAGTGGATGTGAATGGCTATTCCTTAAATTATCCATACCAGCCTGTATTGGGACTTACCGGTAATTATTCATTTGATAACAATAGCCTGCAATCGGGGGTGGCACAGCAAAGACTGACCAACCCACTGATCAAATGGGAAACAACGACCATGACAGATGTCGGGGTAGATTTAAGCCTGTTCAAAAATTTGGATATTACTTTCGACTGGTATAAGAAACGGACAACCGATATCCTACGCCCGTCGCAGATCACGGCAATCGTCGGATTGGGCGCCCCAAATATCAATGACGGTATCGTTGAAAATAAAGGCATTGAATTAGGAATTACGTATCGTAATCAGCTTACCACGGGCGCATTGGAAGGTTTGCGCTATCAGCTAGGGGCAAACCTCGATCGTTTCAAAAACAAGCTGGTCAAATTTGGAGAACCTGAAATCGGCGGCTATACGATCAAAAAAAATGGCTATGCAATGGACAGCTTTTATACCTACGAAGTCATTGGCATATTCCAGTCAGAAGCAGAAGTAGCAGGTTCGCCTAAGCAGTTTAATGATAATACACTGCCCGGCGATCTGAAGTATCGGGATGTCAATGGTGACGGAAAAATAGATGCCAACGACAGAACAATGATAGCCGGTGTGGATCCAAAGCTGAACTATAGTTTTAATCTAAGTGCTAGTTTTAAGGGCTTTGACTTTTCGGCCCTATTACAAGGCGTATATGGCGTCAAATCCTATGTTTCGGGCTGGGGCGTAACCCCATTTGTACAAGGTAGCCCGCCGACAAAAGACTGGTTAGACCGTTGGACTCCTGAAAATCCTTCGACAACGATGCCCCGTATTTATTGGGGTTGGAGTGCTCCGGAGAAATTCAGCCGGGCTTCCAGCTATTTTATTCAGGATGCCTCATACTTCAGGTTGAAAAATCTCGTGTTAGGATATACTTTACCTGATGGGTTATTAAAAAAATATAAAATTGATCGCTTGCGGGTTTATTTTTCGGGTGATAATCTCCTTACTGCGACCAAATTTAAGGGCTTGGACCCTGAACGCTATGGAAATGGTGATCTGGTACAGTATCCACAAAACAAGATTTATTCATTTGGTGTACAAGTTAACTTTTAAGTGCTATGAAAAAGAAATTTATAACAGCGTTGATGCTATCCGGCCTATTTTTAGCTTCCTGTAACAGTGCCTTGGACCTCAACCCTTTGGATCAGATTGCTTCGGACAATTATTTTAGCAAAAAATCGGATTTTGATAATGCCTTGGCCGGTGTATATGCCTCGTTGCAGAGTGAAGCCTTTTCTTATGGGATGCCTTTCCGGGATTGTCTGACCGACAATGGCTACAATCAGTTCAATTCAGGTAGCGTCAATGAAATCGTCGGTGGGAACTTAAATCCGACCACCGGGGGCTACGAAACCGGTATTTATAACGATGCTTATGTAGGTATAGGACGTGCCAATCGCCTGATCGAGAAGCTTCAGGGCTACAACGGCTCGGATATGGACGATGCAGAGAAGAAAAATATGGAAGCCGAAGCCCGCTTTATCCGTGCTTTTGTGTATTTCCAATTGTACAGTATCTATGGTGAAGTGCCACTTGTGCTGACTCCCCTCAGTTTGGAGAATCAACGTCAGCCAAAGGAAAGTGCGGATAATATTCTGAAACAGATTCGGGCCGATCTGGATTTCGGGATCGCCAACTTAGCGGCTAAACCTTATTTCAACAATGGGGGACATGCGACTTCAAGTTCAGCAAAAGCCTTGAAAGCACGGGTTTTACTGTTTGCGGCTTATGGTGACAAAGGGGTGCCCGATTTAGCAATTTTGAAAGAGGTAAAAGATTTATGCACCGATGTCATGAAAGAGTATACCCTGAGTACGGCTTTTGAAAATGTCTTTCGCGACGCAACACAGAAGAACAATCCCGAGATTATCTTTTCGGTCAATTTTCTGGCACCGAATAATACAGCCCCTTGGGACATGTACCTAGGCGATTGGATAGCAGCTTCGCCGTTGCAAAACCTCGTGGATACCTATGAATGCAAAGATGGCCTGCCTTTTGGTGAATCTCCGCTGACGGACCGGGCCAATTCGTTTAAAGATCGGGATCCGCGGTTGAGCAAAACAATTTTTGTGGACCATCCCGACTTTGGCGGCGGTAAGATCCATACACCGTCCAATCCGCGGCCTACGGGTTATGGGGTGCTGAAGTTCCTGGATCCGGCCAACCTACCCTTTGGCTTTTCAACATTGAGCCAACAGGATGCGGTTGTATTGCGCTTTGGAGAGGTGCTGCTGATGTATGCCGAAGCACAAAATGAAATCGCCGGGCCAGATCCATCGGTTTACGCTGCCATGAATACCCTAAGGAGCCGCGTCCAGATGCCTGGGTTCCCTGCCGGTTATACCAAGGAAAAAATGCGTGACCGTATCCGCCATGAAAGAAGAGTAGAACTTGCTTTCGAAGGACTGCGGCATTACGATCTGATTCGTTGGCATATAGCGGGTGAAGTACTCAATGCAGTCAAAGACAGTAAAGTGCCCTATCATTTTGAAGACAAATTTTACCGTTGGCCATTGCCACAAACAGAAATTGAGAAAAGCGCAGGTGTGTTAATTCAGAATCCAAACTATAAATAATAAGATTATTGCCTTCTTTTAAATCGGCAATTTCCTAAACCAACCACAGCAGCGCGCACGAAGTCGTTTCGGGCGCGCTTTTTTTGCCGATAAAGATTATTGTAAAGGAATCAGCACATTTTGTTCCAGACGTACAGGAACATGTTTGATTGACGTAAAACCGTCTTCTTTGGTGACAATATTAGAAAGGTCCAAACCCCGTTTGGAAAATGTACTGAGTAAAGCAGTCCGAAAGGCAGCTTTAGATGAACCCCAACCTTGCCCCACAACCACATCATTGTTGAGCTGTATGAGTTCGTCCAGGGAATAATAACTGAACTTTTCAAGTAAATGCTGATAAAGGTTTGCTGTTGTAGCCATACAATCTAAAAATTTAAAAGATTAAACCATAAACTGTATCCAGATTTGTGGGGAAATAAGCGTCATCAAACGTTTATTTTGGTCGAAAACCCGTATTAATTTACCACCGCGGTGTCTGCACTCGGTTGGTATTGCCTAATGCAATTCTGAATACTCTATAAAATTAGTAGATTTTTTTGGTTTAAAAAAATTAATACAGTATTTTTTTAAATTTATGCTTTATATTCTCATTTCATTGACCGTTTGGTTGACAATAGGTTTTAAGTCAGCTTTATCATGTTACTGTAATCTCACCGAAAATACTTTAAAAAGCAATGATAAGACGATACTTTTGCGGCATGAATAGAATTGCGGAAATTAACCAATACATTGCGGCTGAACGCGAAGTATTATTGCAGCACCCTTTATATACAAAGATCACAACGGTCAAGAGGCTTTGTGCTTTTACAGAGGGGCACGTCTATGCGGTATGGGATTTTATGTCGTTGCTAAAAGCCTTGCAGATAAAATTGACATGTACAACGTTACCCTGGTTTGCAAGCGAGCATCCGTCGACGCGTTATTTGATTAATGAAATTGTATTGGCTGAAGAATCTGACGAATATATCGATGGCCGCCGTTTAAGTCATTTTGAGATGTATCTGGATGCCATGAGTAAAATGGGCGCTGATCTGCACCTGATCAATAAGTTCATCGTCAATGCAAAGCAGTCCAAAAATATTTTTGAGGCTATCGCGCAGACAACTTTGGACAAGCGCATTAAAGACTTTCTTAATTTTACCTTTGAAGTGATCGAAGAAGGACAGGTTCACAAAATTGCCGCTGCCTTTACTTTTGGCAGGGAAGATCTTATTCCGGGGATGTTCACCTCGATTTTGCAAAAACTAAAAGGCAACTTCCCTGAATCAGATCTGGATCACTTTATCTACTATTTTCAACGCCACATTGATCTGGACGGAGATGAACATGGCCCGCTGGCGATGCAGATGATCACTGACCTCGGTAAAGACAATGATCAGATCTGGCACGAAATGAAACTGGTAAGTAAAGCGGCGCTCCAAAAACGGATTGAGCTCTGGAACGCCATAGAAGATTCCTTATAATTGGGAATCTTCTATCATTTAACCGCCTGTGTAAAGAAACTGTTTATAATATACTGACGTTGTCGCGACAGACCCACGTGATGACTGGGCAAAAAGCCGCTGTAAATTTACCTCCGAACGTAGGAGAACATTTCACTTTTTCAATAGATAATCGGCTACGGCCTGATAAGCGGGCAGAGAATACTTATCATTAGCCGAATTGGACGCTATGGGATGGGAAGCGAATCGAACGATGACCATTTCCGCTTTCGGATCGATGTAGATCGTCTGTCCATGGACGCCGCGCGCGCAGAACGCACCATCCCTGTTGTGGCTCACCCACCACATGTTTTTATAACTCCAATGCTTCAGATTGGTATAGCCTGCCTTTTCAAAAGCGGCCTGACTTCCGCCCGAACGGATAGATTCGACTACTTTCTTTGCGAGAATCTGTTTTCCGTTAAAATAACCTCCATTGCGTATCATCTCGCCAAACATGGCCATATCACGCAAATTCGCATTAAAACCGCCACCTGCGAAACATATACCTGCCGCATCGATTTGATAATATCCATCCACATTGGCCCCCATAGGTTGCCAAACTTTTTCGGATAGGATTTCAGACAGGGGTTTATTTAATATGCGGGATATCATCCAGCCCATCACATCAGTATTGACTGTTTTATATCCAAATGCCTCACCATGCAGGCCTTTTTTTCTAACTGTTTTCAGATAATCGAAATAGTTTGCGGGCTCGTGAGGAGATCTTTGGAGCTGGAATGGATCGCCTGCTTTAGAGAAGGCCCATATTTCAGCTTTGGGGTCAGCATAGTCCTCGCTGAAGTCTAAGCCTGTGGTCATATCCAGTACCTGACGTATAGTCGCATCAGCAAAAGCTGAATGTTCGAGTTCGGGCAGGTAATCCCGACAATACTTGTTTTCATCCAGAAGACCCTCCGCAACGAGCTGGGCTGCTAGTGTGCCTGTCAAAGTTTTACTGACGGACATCGCGGCATGTACGCCACGCTGGGTCAATGCACCGAAATATTTTTCATAAATAATACGCCCCCGATGTAAGATAATAATACCATCCGTATAATTTTTTTGCAGTGAGGCTGCCCAATTGATTGTTTCTGCTTCTCCAAGGGGTTGGAAAATGATGTTATCTATGGCCGGGTCCTCCGTCTTCGAAAAGGTATAGCGGTCAGCCCTGGCAGAAGCAACGACTTTGGTGGGGAAGAACTGGCGCATATGGCATACACTATAGCGTAACGCCGGAAACTTAAAAAATGTGCCGTCCAAAGCCGAAATGATGCGATCCTGCGACGGTGGAAATCCCTGCATCCAGCCGAGTTTAACAGGGTCGGAATCTGCAGCGGATGGAAATTCTTGTGCCCAGCTTATTTGTATCAGGAGCGGCAGAATGAATAAGATGGCTTTTTTCATAATTATCTAAATTGGCAATACGTTATAAATAAATTATGTGAAACACTTATTTATATTTATAAGAAGAAAAGCCCATGTATTGTTTTATTTACTTATAATAAAGTGCGTCTTTTCTTGCCATACGACAAGTACAGCATGCGTTAAATCAGCTAATTTTGAAAAGAATCAGACGCATCGCGTCTTTAATGCTATGAACCATGGATAAACCAACATCAACAAAGCTAGAAGTCATTATTCCTGCATACCGGATGCACAGTCAAAGTTTTATCAATGTGCTGGACGGTATTTCGGAAGAGCATGCACGCCAACGTATTAACGGACAGACCAACCACATCGTGTGGATGGCCGGTAATTTTGTCAATGTACGTTATGGGATTGCATATGTCCTGGGGCTTCAGGAAGAAGATCCCTATCACGACTTATTTTTTATGGGTAAAACCTTGGACGAACAGTTTCAGTACCCCAGTTTAAAAGAATTGAAGGATAGCTTTTATGCCATTTCACCCAAAGTTTATCGCCGCTTACTCGAGGTGGATGATGCGGAACTGGCCGCAATTTTCAAAATCGATATGAACATCCCTTTTGTTGAAGAGAATAAGCTCAACTTTATTGGTATGTGCATAGGACGGCAGGACTATCTTTGTGGCCAGATGGCGCTGATGCGGCGGATTCTCAACTATCCGGGAATGAAATACGAAATGAACGAAAATATAACCTACTAGAATCCTGATAGCATAAGCCGGCGTTTTGCGTATAGGACACTAGCTTATGCTACCAATAGCTCCTTACTTCAGATAAGGCAAAACTTCATCGATACGTCGAAGGGCAATAAAGCGTTCGTTTTTTATATTCAGTTCATGCTGTTCATGAGCCCAGGTAATGTGGTAAGGGATGTGAACGCCAAAACCACCGATTTGGAGTACTGGAAGGATGTCTGATCGAAGGGAATTGCCGAGCATCATAAACTGATCGGGCGGACAGTCCAGATGTTTGAGTAATTTATAATAGTCTTTTTCGTTTTTATCACTCATGATTTCGATATGATGAAAATAATCTTCCAATCCCGATTTTTTTAACTTCCGTTCTTGATCCAGTAGGTCGCCTTTAGTAGCAACAACCAGTCTATAATGATCCTTTAACTGTTCAAGCGTTTCAGTGACACCCGGAAGTAGCTCAATGGGTTTCTGCAATAAGTCATGTCCGATGGCAATAATTTGATTAACAATTGGAATGGAAATCGTATGCTCTGAAATTCGACTGGCAGTCTCTATCATACATAATATAAAACCCTTGATGCCATAACCATACAGGCACAGGTTTTTCATTTCGGTAGCGAAAAGTTCCTGTGAGACCGTATGCTGTGGTAGGTAGTTTTCTAAAAGCCTGCAAAATTGTCTTTCTGCTTCCTGAAAATAGGATTCGTTAGCCCATAAGGTATCGTCTGCATCGAATGCGATAGTTGTAATCGTATTTTTCATTTTTACTTTTGTATTTTTATCATGCGAATTTCAGAAAAGGAGGTTCGCGGAAAAAGGACATTTGTCCCACGGGCTATGTTAAGAACAAATCAGTCATTTTTAGATCGCGCTAAGCAACTTTACGACCAGCAGGAGCGGAAGGACGCTATCGTCGTTCGGCATTACCGCAAAGGGCAGCATTTATTCCATCAAGATGAGCCGTCCACGAAAGTTATGGTCATCAGTAGGGGGATTGCCAAATGTTATTTTACGGAGGCTAATGACAAGGTCTATATCGTGGAGTTTCTTTCGACAGGAGAGATTGTAGGAGAGATTGAGTGTATACGGAACATTTCATGTTTATGCAGTGTTCAAGCGATGACCGAAGTAACTGTTTATGCGTTTTCCCTGCCCTATTTCCGATCCTTGCTGAATCAGGACATTGTGCTGAGCAATAAATTGCTCGAAGTGATGGCACAACGTATTGTTCAAACTTCTAGCCGCGCATCCTACCAGCAGTTATATACCTTGGCACACAGTTTAAGCCGTTTATTGCAGATGCAATCCCAGTTGCGAATCACGATCTCCAAAGAGGATATGGCTGCATATTTGGGTATTTCTGTACGAAGCTTAAATCGGGAGTTAAACAAAGTGCACTAATGGTGTAATCTGTTGCCTGCATCGCACTGCAGGCAACAGATGAGATTTTATTCACTGCCTTTAACCGTACAGATGACGCCGCTATATTTATCGTGGTCTGCGCCGATATAGATTAGATCTACGCTTTTCTTATTGGCTTCCTGCAACTGATCCCGCAGTAGCTTTAAATCTATTTTCTCTATTTTTTCGTTCCAGTCACTGACAGCTTGCGGTTTGATGGATGCCATATGTGCCATGTCAAATAGAGCATGTTCTGTATCTAATTTTTTGGATCGTTGGACAAATAATGTGTCCCCGGCTATTTTATTGATCTTTATCCACCCAGCAGGAACGCCATCGATACCTTCAGCATTGCTGTTTGTGAAAAATGTTGCCGCATACAGTTGGCCCGCGCTCAGATGCTGCAGCTGTTCAAATAGTCTTACGGTTTCCTGCTTACGCTGCTGATTGGCCATTTTATTCTTTACTCCGTAAATGGCAGCCCAAATTAAAATGCCGGCAAATACAAGAAGGAAGCCCTTCCAAAGCTGAAAGTAAGGGATCGCATGCTCTTTTTTAAAGGATTTGATTTCGGCCTTTAGTTCATCAGAATACCTGCGGGCATGGATCAGTTTGCCATGCTCATCGTACAATCTTGATATTTTGACCATCCCACCGCCAAATGGCATTCCGATAAATTTTCGGGCCGGAGTAATGATCTGCAAGGTAAAGTTTCGGCTCTCGTTTTCCTGTTTTAACGTTGTTGTAATCTTTTTTTCGGCTAGTACAAAGTCGTAAATACTGTAAATGAATAACATAGTTTTGTGATTTTTCTGAAGCCCCATACAGGGGAGGACAAAAGTAAAAAGAATTAATGAAAACTTTGGCGAAGCTGGCAACTATGGTCCAAAGTTGTCTTGGAATATTGGAAGAAAATTAATTAAATTACCAGCATTCTACTATTATCTTATAAATACAAAGATGGATATGAATAAAGGGTGTATCGGGATATACTTAAAACTGAGTTTGTTGTTTATGATTGTAACAAAGTCCGTGCTGGGACAGGAAATAGATCAGTCTGCCCTGGACAAAACATTGCAGAAATTCTATTCTGACAGCAGCGCTCCGGGGATTGCTGTCCAAATTAGTCAAGCTGGTCTGATGAAGTATCATTACGAAACAGGGGTGGCGGATATGAAAACTAAACAAAAAATTACGCAAAATACCCATTTTCGTATGGCATCTGTCAGTAAACAGGTAACAGCACAGGCTATATATAATCTATTCGAACAAGGAAGACTTAAGCCAACAGACCCTTTGTCCCTCTTTTTTAGGGACCTTCCGGTGGCTCTGCAACATATCACTGTCGGACAACTGCTGCAGCATAGTTCAGGTATAATAGATTATGAAGAATTGATACCAGAGGCGCGTACCGCCCAGGTGTCGGACGCGGATGTGCTGGAATATGTTAAGCAAGCAAATCATGGTTATTTCCCCGCCGGTAGCCAGTTTCGGTATAGTAATACGGGATATTGTCTGTTGGCTTTAATTGTAGAGCAGGTATCAAAAATGTCTTTTGCTCAGTTTGTCAAAGATCAGCTCTTTGATCGTATAGGTATACACGGCGGCACAGTGTATAGCGAAGATGTTGACATTCCTGAGCGCGCCTTTGGCTATCACCAAACGGGGAAAAGCTTTGGTTTTGCAGATCAAAGTGTAACGAGTGCAACCCAAGGAGATGGGGGAGTTTATTTTTCTAGTTCGGCCTATCACCAGTGGGCTAATTATTTGCTTCAAAAACGTTTTCAGGATCTTCATTGGAAAGATTTGCTCTGTCACGGAAGCATGGTGGTAAGGGATGGCATCGCCTACGGTATGGGCTGGTTTGTAGCTCCTGCGGGGACTAATAAGATTTTCTTTCATTCGGGGGAATCTACTGGTTTTCATAACATCGTGTATATAGACCAACAAAAGAGGCTTGTTGTCACCTTATTTAGCAATCGCGATGATCTATTGATTGCAGATGCATTTGATTCGCTGCTGGACGTCCTCAAAATCGAAAAGCCATTTGAGGCAATGGGAAACAATCAAACCTTATTTGGATGGCTTAATGCTGTGTACGCAAACCAAGAAGGAGAACACTGACCTTTTTCTTTTCAAGAGGAAAGTTAAGTATTTTGCGGCTATGTTCGTTTTAAGATCAGCTTTTCTGTCGGAACGTCATCTTCTACACCGAGGAAAAATGATTCAAATCCAAATTTAACCAACAATGCTCTAGAGGCTGCGTTATCCGGATCTATGATACCTACAATATCTTTTTGAGCATTAATGCGGCTAGCCCTAGCAAGCATAGATTCGCAGATTTTGGTGCCAATACCTTGCCCCCAGAATCTTTTCTGAAGCAGATAGCCAATTTCGAAGACACTAGGGTCTTTTTTGTAAGACACTAATTTGCAGTCTCCCAAAAAAAGTTGCCTATCTAGGCTGATGACCTTAAAATAGCCTAAGTGTGGGGTTGCATTGATTTCAAGAATGGCATTAAATTTATCTTCTGCCTGCTTCGAGGTCAGGCCCTTACCTGAAATATATCGCATGATTTCATCGTCCTTCACTAACTCTCTAAACATGTGGAAGTCTGGAGGGGTGTATTTTTCAAATGCTAATTCCATATAAGTAGTAAAATATGTTCCTAACGCCAAGTTTTAAGCGACAGTTCTTATGAACGTGTCAGCTTCCTGATCGCTTCGTCCCGTGTAGCAACAAAGTTGATCTTTTTACGTTTGTTGCTTTCAAAAATAAAGTCATTCAAGCTTTTGCTATTGTAGCGTTCAAAGTCGCCGACAATCGCAATATCAAAATCATATAGCGTGTATTTTTGAAGGATATCGCCTGCCAGCCGGGTTTTGAGCTCAAAGAAATCTGGAGAGATATTTTCCTGATAGAGTATTGCTTTGTAAGCCTGAACTCCACCGCAATCCGCCATAATCTGTAGACCGTCTTCAAGATCTTTTAAAAGTATACCGTCACCGCTTACTTCAGCGATATGTTCGTCGTTGAGTTTTAGAATATCGATTTTCATAGCTGGGTGGGATTTTGAAATTGATTTATAATTTTGATTGTACATCATTCATTTTTAGCGTCATAGATATAGCATCGGTTTGAATCCAGGCAGCATATTCATCGATTGCTTTTAAACGGAGCTCATCTGAAATATATCCTTCTGTTACCATTTGTTTCGATTGTGCGACTTTGATCCAGATACCCAGATTGGTTTCGAAATGCTCCTCTCCGCGGGTGTAAGTCTGATCAGCGTTGATTATTTCCACTGCTGTAAAACCTTGTTGGTACAACAGCGGTGCAATTTCATCGGCGACACGGTTATTCATACCGGCATCTTCACGCCATCGAAGAAAAGTCTGATAAAATTCGAGCATGCTTGCCGGCGGTTCTGGATCCCATTCGATCTCCGTATGATTGTAGTCAAGGATAGAAAGCTGGCCATGGGGCTTTAACCATGATTTAAACTGCCGTATCGCCTTTGGAATATCCCTTAACCACTGCATAGTACGTGCGGTCATTATCAGATCAAATTGATGGGGTGGCTGGTAGTTGAATATATCATCGCAAATCAGCGTAAGATTGTTTGTTCCACCATATTGCCGACTGCCATCAGCGATAAAAGCCTCCGTGTTATCCAAACCGATCACAGGACCAGGGGCAATACGAGAAGCAACCTCATTGGAAAGTGTTCCTGTGCCGCAGCCAACATCCAATACAGTCAACCCAGGCTTCAACAGGGGCAGAATGGTGCGATAATCACGGACCAGTGTCCGTCTCTCAAATATTTTATTCGCCTGCTGATCTTTTCTATCAATAAATTTTTCTTTCATGGGACTGATTTAGTCTGTTATAAATATAGACTTTTTTATGTAAAGTAAGCTTTTGATATACTAGGCTTTTTAATCGCTTAATATTCAAAGTGACGAGTTTTCGGTGCAAACAGGTGTTTGTCAGGAATGCAGATATGAGAATTTTTTTGAGGTAGGTTTCAACGCGATATCAAGAATTAAAAGCGGAATATTTTATTTGTGATTAAAAAAAATTATATTAGTAGGGATAAGTATTGATGTTTACTGAAACCTAATTTTATAAAATTGCTATTACGATGAGAATAACCAAAATCTTTGCCCCAATCTGTTGCGCACTTCTGTTATCAGCTTGTTCTTCCAGTTATTTGATGACCATTAATGGTGAAAATGTAAAAAAAAATGAAGACAACGGTCATTTTTCTTTTAGTAATGACACTTTACAAGTTGATTATTCGTTTGCCGGCAAAGATGGGAAAGTGTATCTGAAAATAGCGAATAAGCTCGACCAGCCACTTTTGTGGAACCTAAAGAGCTCCGCGCTAATCGTTAATGGCAAGGCATTTAGCTATGCTGGGGACAATATTTCAGTGTCGGGAAAAGTTGATGGTACCGTATCGAGCGTAGGAGATAGAAGTTCCAATATATACCAGGAGGATTGGATCCGTGGATATTTTAACGGTACTATAGACGTACCAAAAGATATTGTTCTTATTCCACCACACGCTTATGTGGAGGGCAGCTACTTTGATCTCCGAAACGATATCAAGGAGATCACAAAGTCTGCAAAAAAGGAAAAGGTACATATGTATGATCTTGACGGTGAAAGTTATGCGGTAAAATTTGTCCGGTTTACGCCCAACGAATCTCCGTATAATTTGCGAAGCTATCTGATGTTTTCGGTACTGTCTGGTGAGCACCCACTGGCTTCGGCTCTTGACCACCGGTTTTATGCGCAGCAATTGATGCAAACTGGGACAGTGTCCCTTAATAGTATTCCAGAGGTACATGAAAAGAGGGGGGATGTCATGGTTTTTAAAGAAAAGAAAGGCCAAAATGCTTTGCTTCTAGGCGGTGTAGTGGCATTGACGGCAGCAGCAGCTGCGGTTGATGATAAACAAACTGAGTAGTATATTATTGACCGAAGGCGTGAAGATGTGATCACATAGAGTACAGGGAGATTACCACTTTTCCTGTAAGAGGGTTTCCAGTTGTTTAATTTCCTCCTGATACATGGTTTTCTTCCTCGTACCAAAATATAGAATGTTTTCCACAGGCGAGATACCCTCCCAGACCAGTTTAATTTTCCCCGTCGCGATGGCCTCAGCACATAAGAAATCGGGTACAATGGAAAATCCCTTATTATTGCTCAAACAGCGTATAATGGAGCTGATATTCGGAACAATGTAATTGGGACTGAAGTCCGGATGTTCACCAAAATGAGTTGACCAAAAATTCTTTAAGTGGTCCATATCCGCTGCCGTACTATACCAAAGTTGTTTTTTCAGAAGCTGCGCCGCGCTTTTGATAGCGCCACTTCCTAATAAACCTTCTAATTCAGCGGTATCGGTTTCATTGCCCGCGATCAGCACAATCCGTTCCTTGGAAAATGGGCGGTACTGTAAGTTTTGCTGGTTGCCTTTTTGCGGTGTTATGATCAGGTCTAATAAACCATTATCCAAATCCTGCTGCATTTGGGGATATTCGCCAAACTTGATAATTAGGTTAAATGGTAACTGCGCGATATGCTCTTCAAGCGTATATTGAAAAGTTTCGAAACACATGCCAACACTGACCGTGATACGCTCATCCAAAGCACGTTTGTGGAAATGCTGCTCGCCCGTTTCCAGCTTTTTCAGCGGGTCAATTACATAATTATATAATATTTTACCCTTCTCCGTTGGTACCATTTTTCTCGCAGAGCGATCAAAGAGTTTATGGCCTGTAAACGCTTCCAACGAATTCAGGTGAAGGCTTACGCCTGGCTGCGATATAAACAGCTCCTGTGCCGCAGCTGACAGTGTGCCAGTTTCATAAATTGATTTGAACGTCCGCAACCATTCTAAATTCCATTTCATGACTATAATTTTAATTATACAAATATACAATTTAAATTATTTTTATGATTTAAAAATATGATAGAAATTTGTAGTATCAATAATAAAAATAATAGAATGAACATATTTATTATCAATGGCGGACAGGAATTCGCCCACTCAGGTGGTACTTTCAATGCTACCATCACAAATTGGACGGTACAAACTTTGTTGAACTATGGTTTTGAAACACGGGTGACTAACGTCAATGATACATTTGATCCGATGCTTGAAGTGGAAAATTTTAAATGGGCAGACATCATTGTTTATCACTTTCCCGTTTGGTGGTTTCAGGTGCCTAATCGTTTGAAGCTTTATATCGACGAGGTGTTTACGGCGGGACATAACAATGGCATCTATAAAAATGACGGGCGTTCGCGTAAAAATCCAGCTATAAATTACGGTCGGGGTGGTCTAATGCACGGTAAAAAATACTTTGTGACAACAAGTTGGAATGCTCCAGATACAGCTTTTACGCTAGAAGGTGAGTTTTTTGATCAACGCCCGGTGGATGAAGGGATCTTATTTGGCTTTCACAAAATGAATCAATTTGCTGGATTGGAGCATATAGGTAGTTTTCATTTTCATGACATGGAGAAAGGAGCGACGCAAGAACGTGTGACGCTTTACGAAAGGGATTATAAGCAGTATCTGGAAGCAGCGTTTGAACTTGAAAATCAACTATTATGAGCATTATAACGCCGGAGCCTGCACACGGGGACAAGGTGGTTTTAGTATTGAACAATAGAACAATATGGTTGTGGCAAGCGGTAGGAGACTGGGTTGTATTCTACTCAGCCCGTGTTACCATAATAATTTTATGTGTTTCTTTTTCCACCCCTAAATGGAGTCTGGTCTTTTGATGGTAGCTTTTTTGCAAGAGGTCCATTTGCCCGGTTGTGGTCCGTTTATCTTTTTGATCGAACCAGAAGGAGGCGGCCATTATGCCGATCTGCATACGGTAAGTTGAATCCTGCTCTGGTACAATCTGTTCGATCACTTGGTTTTCGTACCATATCAGATTCTTGTCGTTTCTTTTGACGGAGCAGGACAAAAGAAGCAGCATGGCTATGCCTGCAGTTCCCAGTTTTGGAAAGCACTGTCGTATATTTTTCATCAATGCGCCTTTTGGGACTAAATTTACGATTTTTTGTCTATTCGACGGCCGTATCCGTGATTCTCCATTAAAATCTGCCTTCATTTTATAACCGTGGCCGGAGGTAGGCTGGCGCCCGAAATAAAATTAGTTGGTACCCACATTTTTTTTCATCATAATATCTGTTTGTTCATCATCTCCTAGTCTAAAAATATGCTTATCGAAGGCTACAAAGCCGTTCTTTTCATAGAAGCGAATGGCCCGGTGATTTTCTTCCCAGACGCCGAGCCATATTGACTGGGCTTTCATTTGGTGCGCAATTTCTATTGCTTTTTCAAGTAAAAGCTGGCCTATCTTCAAGCCCTGGAATTCCTGCAGCACATAGATTCGTTCAATCTCGAGTGTATGTTCATGTTGCAATTCTGTTTGCGCATGGCCAGTATTGATTTTAAGATACCCAACAATCTGATTTTGATGTTGCGCAAAATAGAATACTGAACCGTCCGTGTTCATCTCCAACAATAATTTTTCTTTGGAAAATCCTTCGTTTAGGTATCGTTCCATATTATCCACGGTATTAACTTCCGAAAAGGTTTCAACAAAGGTCTTTTTACCTATAGCCTGTAATCGGGCGACATCCTTGAACGATGCCTTTACGATTGTTATTTTATGTGTATTCTTGTTCATTGACTGTATACTGTTTTCTCATGGTCTATCTATACCACTTCATCTTATCAACCACGTAGATCCAAATCTAAGATTAAAAAAAAGGTGATCGCTGGTCCAGCTTTAATAAAGTTAACAGTCCAGTGTATTTGATGCAAAAAGCGCTGGCTAAGTTCTGTCTGCCATATATTGAAGTATAGCTTTGGCAAGTTGGTTGCTAGGGCATGCTGTCCAATTGCGTTAAGCAAATTTTTTTGCTCCGCCAACACAACCGATCACACCGAGGGTTACAAATAGCATACCTATACCGACTTCTTCATGCAAAATGCCGGCTGCCAGGGACATACCAAAAAATGGCTGCAGAAGCTGCAGCTGCCCTACAGATGCGATTCCGCCCTGTGCTAAGCCTTTATACCAAAAGACAAATCCAATAAACATGCTGAAGAACGAAACATAAGCCAGGCCTGTCCAGGCCCCAATGCTAACTTGGGCTACAGAGGTAGGATAATAGAGAAAACTCAGGGGAATAGCAATGGGTAAAGATAAGATCAGTGCCCAGGAAATAACCTGCCAGCCACCTAGCGTTTTCGAAAGCTTACCACCTTCCGCATAGCCTAGTCCGCAAAGTATAATGGCCAGCAACATCAGGAGATCTCCGATTGAAGAAGATACACCTTGCATCAGTGCGTAACTCACAACCAAAGAGCTCCCCAGTATCGAAAAGACCCAGAATATAGGGCGAGGCCGCTCTCCTCCACGAAAAATGCCAAAAATTGCTGTGGAAAGCGGAAGGATACCCACAAACACAATGGAATGTGCCGAGGTCACATACAATAATGCCAATGCACTCAACAATGGAAAGCCGATGACTACTCCAAGTGAAACGATGCCGAGAGACAGCAGCTGTGTTTTGTCGGGAAATTTTTCCTTTGTGATCAATAACACAATCAGCGCCAACACTCCAGCGATGGAGGCGCGGGCTACAGTAACGAAAAGCGGATCTAGATCCAAAACGGCTATTCGTGTGGCAGGTAATGAACCGCTAAATATCATGACGCCGATTAATCCATTCAGCCAGCCATTGGATAGTCTTAAGTTGCTATTGTTGCTCATTGCTTGATCTTTATGTACAAATCTTCGTAATATTTATGGTTGGATACAGTTACAGTTTTTGCTTATTGAATGGATACAGTTATCTTTATAAGATGGAGAAGGTTTTTATATACAGTGCATTAGCTCAAAATATAGCGGATAAAATCAGAAATGGTGTTTTAAAACCCCACGAGCGTTTACCGTCTGTGCGTATGTTGAGCAGGCAACATGGCATTAGTCTGAATACAGCCAAGCGAGTTTTCTTGGCATTGGAGGCTCACTCCCTCATTTATGTAAAACCGCAGTCCGGCTATTTTGTAAGCGCATTGCAAGTGCGAAAGTTGCAGCTGCCTGAAGTCAACAAGGCCTTGCTGACAGAGGAGGGCGTTGAACCACATGAATTGATTGATCATGTGTATGCTACAATGGGGGATAAAGACCTGACTTTATTCTCTATTGGAGTTCCGGCTGCGGAATTATTGCCTGTAGCCAAACTCAAAAAAGAGATTGCTTTAGCAACGAGAATATTGGATGGCGGAGGGGCTGCTTATGAGCCTTTACAAGGCAACTTGAAACTGCGGCGGATGATTGCTGCTCGTTCACGTACGTGGGGTGGCACATTGACTGCAGACGAGGTGATTACAACAAATGGCTGTATGCACGCACTATCGCTGTGTCTGATGGCTTTGACGAAACCCGGCGATACGATTGCCCTGGAGAGCCCCTGTTACCCGGGTATCCTGCAACTAGTCGTTAGTTTGAGGCTTCGGGTGATTGAGCTGACTACCGATCCCGTCCTGGGTATTGACCTTCTTGCGCTTGAAGGTCTGCTACTGCATATTGATGTCTGTCTGCTTGTCCCCAATTTCAATACACCGCTGGGGTATTGTATGCCCGAAGAAAACAAGAAAGCATTAGTTAAATTGCTTGCTAGGTATGCTGTACCGCTTATCGAAGACGACACTTATGGGGACATTTATTTTGGCCGGGAGCGTCCAAAATGCTGTAAGACATTTGACAAGGATGGTCATGTGCTGTGGTGTGGCTCGGTATCCAAAACATTGGCTCCCGGGTATCGTGTCGGCTGGGTATCAGCAGGAAAATATAAGGATCAGATTCTCCGGCTAAAGCTAGTTCATGCTCTGGCCTCAACGTCGTTAATCCATGAAGCTGTGGGCAATTTTTTAATGACTGGCAGATACGATCATCACCTGAATAGTCTTCGCAGAACGCTCTTGGAGAATTATCAACGTTTTGCGGATGTGATTGCGACATATTTTCCGGAGGGAACCCGGATAAGCAGACCTCAAGGCGGACTTGCGCTCTGGATCGAATTTCCAAAAGGTATAGATACTGCAAAACTGTATTATTACGCGCTGAGGAAGAAAATAAGTATTGCTCCGGGGAGGATGTTTACCTTGCAAAATCAATATCAAAATTGTATGCGGCTATGTATGGGGCTTCCATGGACAGAACATCTGCGGTTTCAGCTTGAACAGCTTGGAGTGCTAGCAAAGGTATTGTTGGATGCACACAATAAAAGCTTATCTGTCTAGAAATGGTCTCACAAAATGGTGAGGTCATGCAAGTTAATGGGACTGAGCTGCGAGGGTAGACGAGGCGGAAAAATAATATGATATAAATTGGCTGTAAAATGATACAATGCGGCAATCCAGATATAGTTATTTACAACGTAATTTGTGATTACATTACGGCTCTCCTCCTACATAGATGTTTCGATAGGCTAGGCATGGGAGATGACAGTGTGGTCAGATACTCATAAATGGAATTAAAACCCTTTTACAAACCTTATAAGATGAACAAACTCGGAAAACTGAACATGTGCTTTATACTCGCTTGTTTAGTAAGTTTTTTTACTGTACGTGCGCAGGAGAGAAAAGCCCCTGCCTATCCATTAATTACACACAATCCAAATTTTAGCATCTGGTCAATGACCGACCAGCTCAATGCATCGACTACCAGGCATTGGACCGACGCCGATCATTCCTTATTAGGACTGATCAGTGTTGACGGGCATCTCTATCGCTTTTTGGGGCAGGAAGAACCGAATTATAAGAGTATCCTGCCGACCGCAGAAGAACAATCCTATACTGTGCAATATACTGAAGTAAAGCCCGACGGCAATTGGCTTTCGGCTTCCTATCAGGCAGATGGATGGAAATCTGGAACTGCACCAATCGGAGATGATGAAAAGCAGGTAAAGACGCTTTGGAAATCGGATGCCATTTGGGTGCGGCGCACATTTCAGGTAGACGATCCACAACGTATCAACGAACTTTTCCTGAAACTAAACCACGATGACAACGTCGAGGTGTTTCTGAACGGGAAAAAAATCTATCAGAAGACGGGTTGGACAAACTCTTTTGAGTATTTACCTATTGATAAAAACGATCTGAACGCTGGAGAAAATCAGCTAGCGATCTATTTACGCAATACTGCAGGCGGGCGTTATCTGGATTTCGGCCTGGTGGACAGGCTGAAGGAGAGCGGTCCTAAAGTAGAGCTGGCAGTACAGAAAGATGTGGAGATTACGGCAACACGGACTATTTATAATTTTCAGGCGGGCAAGATCGACCTGAAGTTAAGTTTTATTTCCCCACTCTTGCTGGATGATCTAAAGCTCCTGTCGAGGCCAGTATCCTATATCAGTTATCAAGTAAAATCAAACGATGGAAAGCAACACGCTGTCAAAGTTTTTCTCAGTGCCTCAACCAATATTGCCGTGTATAAACCGTCGCAGGAGGTGCTCGCCGAAAAATATGAAACCGCAGACATGTCAATTCTAAAGGCTGGGACAACCGAACAGCCTGTATTGCAGAAGGGAGCCGATGACATGCGAATAGACTGGGGGTATTTTTACGTGGCGTCGCCTAAAAAGGATGCTGTACGTCAGTTTGTAAGTTCTGGCGCTGAGGCAATTGATCTTTTTAGGAAAGATGGAGCTGCTGTAGCAAAGCTGAAAGGAACATCATTGGCATTAAATACGATAATACCCTTCGGGACAGTGGGAAAAAAAGAGGTAGAGCGCTTTGTTGAGCTGGGGTACGATGAGGTCTTTGCTATTCAATATTTCAACAACAATTTAAGGCCCTGGTGGAATAATTCGGGGACGGAGACGTTCGAAAACCAGCTTGCGGCGGCGGCTACAGATTACCAAAGGGTTATGGATAAATGTATCGCTTTTGACAGGGCCGTATATGCTGGCGCGGTAAAATCTGGAGGTGAAGGCTATGCACATCTGACGACATTGGCTTATCGTCAGAGTATAGCAGCGCATACTTTGGTAAAGAGCCCCGAAAACGAATTGCTTTGGCTTTCTAAAGAGAATAATAGTGGAGGTTTTATCAATACTGTTGACGTGACCTATCCTTCGGCACCGCTTTATCTTATCTATAACCCTGAACTGCTAAAAGGGATGTTGAATGGTATTTTCTACTTTAGTGAAAGCGGTAAATACCCTCATCCTTGGGCGGCACATGATCTGGGAACGTATCCAAAGGCCAATGGACAGACCTATGGTGAGCCGATGCCTGTTGAGGAATCTGGGAATATGATTATTTTGACCGCGGCGATTACAAAGGTTCAACGCGATGGCAGTTATGCACGAAAACACTGGAAAACACTTACTGACTGGGTCGATTACCTCGTAAAAGAGGGCTTTGATCCCAAAACACAATTGTGCACCGATGACTTTGCCGGTCACCTTGCGCGCAATGCGAATTTATCGGTCAAGGCTATCGTCGGCATTGCATGCTACGCGCAAATGGCGGATGCTATCGGCGAACTGGAAACTGCAAAAAAATACCGCGCTATTGCCGAGCAGATGGTGCCAAAGTGGATGGAGATGGCCGACGCTGGCGACCATTATGCGTTGACTTTCGATGACAAAAATACTTGGAGCCAAAAATATAATTTGATATGGGACAAAGTTTTAGGTCTTAACCTGTTCCCGCAAGAAGTATATAATAAAGAGATCAAATACTATCTCACTAAGCAAAATAAATTTGGTATTCCCTTAGATAGCCGGAAAGCCTATACAAAAAATGACTGGATTCTGTGGACGGCGACATTTGCACCTACACGGGCGGAATTTGAAGCTTTGGTGCAGCCTGTATATAAGCATGCGCTTCAAACAACATCACGCGTTCCGCTGAATGATTTTTATGATGCGAATACAGGTGTACGAGAGAATTTCAAAGCACGTAGTGTGGTCGGTGGATTCTATATGAAAATTCTCCTGGATAGATTAACGAAGAAATAATCATAGAGAAGCCGGTACAGTATATTTGGCTCTGATCCCATAAAAAGCGTTTATTTCAGTGTTAGACAGCTGTTTACGGTCATCTCACGGCGTGTAGTCAATTACCATGAGATCAATGCTGCACGGCTCCTGAGTACTTAGGACGTAATGGGAATTGTCAGAGCGACAAGTGTGCCACCCTCATCTCTTTTGGTGATTTTTATGGACGCTTTCTGGCCTAACAGCTGTATGCGTTCGTGGCTGATTGTTCCGGAAAGCGAGCGGTGGGTCCTATCTGAAGGTTCACATGTGGACTTGCCGCTATCTGTGATTTCAACATATAATACATCATCCAGTACCTGGAAAAGGATCTCAAGCTGCCCGTTACCTGCATCTAAATCCACACCGTGGAGAATAGCATTTTCCACATAGGGCTGAATGAGCATCGGAGGTAGCATAATGGCGCTTAGGTCCTGATCTTCGGGCTGTACAATCGTATAGGTGAAGGTCTCCTCAAACCGCATCCGTTGTAATGACAGATAATTTTCAAGTGCATCGATTTCCTCATTTAACGGAACCAGATTTTCGCGGCTTAATTCAAGATTGCTCCGAAGGAGGCGGCTGAAGCGATTTAGATACTTAATCGCACTTTCCTTTTTGTCCAGTCGGACAAAGCTCTGTACCGCTGCCAGGGTATTGAAAATGAAATGCGGCTCCATCTGCGTACGTAATAATTGTTGCTGTAACAGTACTTTTTCTTTCGCCTGTCTTATGCGCCGCTGGCGGGATCTATAGTATAGGAACGACAATGTGACGGCCAATAAAATAAGAGTCAGTGAGGAAACAGCCAACCATAGCTGGTTTTGTTGAAGCTGGAGTTTATTGATCTTAATATTTTCGTTCAGCAGACGAATGGACTGATCTTTAGCCTGAAGCTGGTAGATCGCGTTCATTTCAGCGATAGCCTGTGTGTTTTCCGATTGATAGATGTCTTTCTGTAGCTGAACGACGGTGTTAAGTACGCTCAGAGCTTCATCTTTTTTACCTTGCAGACGAAATAGTTCGGCAGAACTTTTTTGAAATAGAATCTCGTTATTGGGAAAGATAAGTTTCGGAAAATGGGACCTTAGCTTTTTTGCTTTCATCAGGAATTGCGCTGCGGCTGCGGGCTTTTTGAAAAGCACGTATATAGCCGAAACGTTGCAGTAGTTTACAAAAAGGTTGTTAAGCAGGACAGTTGATTGCGCTATCTTGCTCTGTTGTTCGTCTATTGCTATTTTCAGTAGTTGATAATGCAGTAGTGAATCTTGTTGTTCTGTAGTTTCAAAATACTGGATTTTTGAATCATACAGAAAGCTGATATTATATTTGTCAGGATATTTCTGATGGAGTTGTTCGAGCTTATGTAAGTAGGGGGCCATATCTTGCGCAGGTCGGTGCAACGCATTTAATGTCTGTATCATCTGCACATATACCCGCTGATGAATAATATGTCCTGCAGGAAGTGACTCCGATAGGGGGATTGCAGCCAGATTCATCTTTTCAGCAAGATTGTATTGGAAGGTGCTGAGGTTATTTTGTGCAGCAGACAGCAGCATGGCAGATTTTGCTTCGGATGACAGACCAGTTGTTGTGTCCGACAGCACTATTGCGGCTGCTTTGTTGTAATAAAAGCCCGCTTCTCTTTCCTTTGCTTCCATACTGCGGATATTGCCTACACCATTATAAATAAGTGCTTTATATTTGAGGTTGCCCGAGGTTGGTTCAATAATTTCCAGCGCCTGTTCGATAAATATATTGGCAGAGTCCTGCTGAAGCATTGCATATAGTCGAGCGAGGTTATATTTCACTGTAGCCGACAGCACAGTGTCCTTTTTTACAAGGGGACTATGATTCAGGAGCAACCAGGCTTTTTTGAGTGAATCGCCATTGTGAGCAGTCAATTTTATCTCCTCCAGCTGTTCAACCGCTGTTGAAATGCTATCCGGGGCGGAGGTTAAGAAGGCAGATCTATTGCTGCATGCAATTATATAAAATCCCGTCAGCAGGACGAGTGCAGACTGTAGAAAATATTTCATTTTTCGGGGAAAAGCTGGTTTAAAATGACGTTTTTCCTACGCGAAGAGATAGGTATCTCTTCTTTATTTTTCAGGACGATATACTCCGAACGGTTTACACCGGTGATGTATTTCCGGTTTACGAGATAGGACTGATGCGTACGTAAAAAATAAGGAGAAGGCAATAGTTCCTCATAATATTTGAGCGGCTTTGATATCAGCTCTTTTGTTCCATCATTGAGGAAAAAGAAGGTATACGGGCCATCTCCCTTACAATAAAGAATATCATGTACGGCCACAATCCGCACTTGATGAATCGATGTTAGCGCAATATTATCTGGTAATTCGACGCCGTGCATTGCGCTGTTTGCCATCGAAAGCTGGCGCATCCATTGCGGATTATTCTCACTTCGGCGGCGATAACGTTGTAATGCTTCTTTAAGTTCATCCTGGTCAATGGGCTTCAACAGATAGTCTAATGCCCCATATTTAATCGCTTTGATTGCGTAATGATTGTACGCCGTGATAAATATGACATTCTGCGGGATGGAGGTCAGCTTCCTTAACAGATCGAAAGCAGTGCCATCGCGAAGCTGTATATCCATTAAGGCTATATTTGGTTGCTTTTCTTCCATTAGCTTTATCGCTGTTGTCACGCTGTCAGCCCAGCCAACGACCTCAATATCTTTTTCCTGTTCTAAAAGATAAGCTATTTCTTTGCGAATCGCAGGTTCGTCTTCTATGATGGCTACTGTTATCATCTTTAATTTTTCTGTTCGGTAAAAATAATAATTGTGAGTAAAGAAATGCTATTGATTTGCAATTTGCATTATTTCGATTGCGGGATGATTGTTAAATTCACTATTCGCATAACTATAGACGGCTTTAAGCCGTAAAAATAAAGTCTATGACCTAGGCAGAATCGTGGTTTTACAGTCGTGGAAAAACCAAAAACTCTCCTCTGACCAATGGTTTGTATGTGGAAAATATTTATATTAGAATGCATAGCTGATTAATTATGCTGTATCGAAATCGATCAAAGTTAATTTTTGCTGCGACTATCGGAGCGTTGGCGTGGTTCGCACTAATCATGCAGTTTGTAATGGGCTTGCGGGGGGCGAACGTAAGCGGTGCGGCATATGTCGTGCGGTTTTTTAGTTACTTTACTGTACTTAGCAATGCATTGGTTGCTTTACATTGTAGCTATGTTGTTTTCTCATTAAAGCATCGTCAGGAGCGTTTTCTTGATAGCCCCGCGGTGGTAACTGCCATCACGTTATACATAGTGATTGTAGGTCTTATTTATAATGCTGTGCTGCGTTTTTTGGTGCAGCCACAAGGACTGCTGAAATTGGTGGATGAGTTGCTGCATGTTGTGATTCCCTGTTTGTTCTTTTTCTATTGGTGGAGTTTTGCTGCAAAACGTAGCTTGAATTGGAAATTGGTTTGTTATTGGCTGTTATTTCCACTGGTTTATTTATTATATACATTGAGTCATGGTGTGGTATCCGACTTTTATCCTTATCCTTTCGTGGACGTGACAGAGTTGGGTATCCAACATGTTTTGCTCAACAGCCTCGTGATTACTGTTGTTTTTCTAGCTGTCGGCCTGCTGTTGATCTCATTGACCCGGTGGAAAGGGAGGTATAGAAATAAAGATGAAAAATAAGAAACTGTAGAGCAGTGCGCATTGTTATATCAACAAAAGTAAAGATCGGCGTATTAAGAAGCTTACATAACTTGGACAAAAAGTCCCACGCTTTTAGCTTTCGATTTTTGGCATTGGTGTCGGATGATAGATGACTTTAAAAATATTTAGCATGGTTATACGATTTCTTGTTTGTACATACTTTATATTCAGTACGCTTTGCGTTATAGGTCAAGTTAATATAGATAAAATGCGAGCTGATTATGCAAAAGCCGTAAAGAATAAAAAACTATGTGAAGCCAACCTGAAAACGCTGGAATCGTCCGCAAGTACGGCGACGGAAAAAGGTTATCTAGCTGCTTATGAAATTCTTTGGGCGAAACACATGGGAAACCCTTTTTCAAAGTTGGGGCAATTTAAAAAAGGGAAAAAGTTATTGGAGTCCGTTATTATAAAATACCCAGACAATGTCGATCTGCGCTTCATTCGTTGGAGTGTTCAGACGCACGCACCTTCATTCCTCAATTATCACAAAGACAGGCTTCGCGATAAGCAATTTTTGGTGAAAAATTTACGGAAATTGCCCGACCCAGAAGCTCGAAAAATTATTTATACGTATTTGAAGGATGCCAATAGCTATCTTAAGGGAGAGCATATCTTTTCCCCGGAAGAACTGGCGGAACTTTCCAAGTGATGCGTATTCGAGTTATTTTCTTCACTTCTTGGCATATGCTAAGCTTTTTCTTGCCTGTAATTCGCAAATTTGATGTATCAGTAACAATTAAAATTTTTAAAAGATGAAACAGGTATTTATTAATCTCGCTGTAGCCGATGTCAACAGATCAATGGACTTTTATACGCAGTTGGGATTTGAAAATAATCCACAATTTTCGGATAACGATGGGAAATGTATGGTTTGGAGCGAGCATATCTTTGTGATGCTGCTTTCGCATGACAAATTCAGGACCTTTACAAACAAACCTCTGGCGGACACAAGAGATCATATTTCCGGATTATTCGCGCTATCGGTAGAGAGTGTATCCCGCGTAAATGAGATTGTCGAAAAGGGACTGAAAGCCGGTGGTATCGAACCTATGCCGATGCTTGACCATGGGTTTATGCAGGTAAGAAAAATAGAAGATTATGACGGCCATACCTGGGAAATATTTTATATGGATATGAGCAAGTTGCCTGCTTCGTAATATTACCGATGGGAAAAATAGTTTCGCTTTCTCATTGGCCGTTATTGTCATTTGATGGTATATCAGTTTTTAAAAGGTTAGGAGGATGGACTCGCCGTTTGCTTGATGCGTTCAAATCTCTTTTTCAGATGTTCTCTTCTTGATCTGCGTAAACGCGACATTTTAACAGGATAGTGGCGGTTTTTGGTAATATTATTAAACAAAAGTGCCACGACAAATAAAATGAGGCAACCTGAAAGTACGGGGCTCAGTACGTACCAGTAGCCCATGGATGAGATCTTGGTTCCGCTACTTACGGCGATTAAAGCTGTAGCGCCACCGGGAGGGTGTAATGTCCGGGTATGCTGCATGCAGACAATCGACAGAGCCACCGCAAAAGGGGCGGTGAGCCATATAATATCTGGAAGAATTTGGGCTACGGTTACACCGGCAAGTGCCGAAACCACATGCCCGCCGATCAAGTTTCGGGGCTGAGCAAGCGGGCTTTGTATAGCTCCATATACCAGAACAGAAGAGGCTCCAAAGGATCCAATCAAAAAGATATTCTCCAGAGCGGGCAGGTGGAGCGACTGAATCAAAGCAATGATAAATATGCCAACAAAAGCACCAACGAATGACCAAAAATGTTCCCACGGATCAACTAATGTTTCGCGGTAAATCACATATCTATAAATCCTTAGCTGTCTATGAAATTGATTTTTCATTTTATTTTGCAAATTTACAAGCAGAATAAATTGCTTGTGTGAGCAATCTATTCGGATTCTTGTACTATTTATAAATTAAAAGATGCCTTTATTGTATTTCCCTTTTTTTGCAATCTTTCGGGTATTGCGATCTAACTCCATTATTTGGATAAGCTAAAGTTCCCTTATTGTATTTTTGCTCTGGTTTAGATCGAAAATTTTCCGGAGCAAAAATACAAAAAGCATAGCTGTATATAACAACACTTTTAATTTAATTGTAACTTTTGTCCCCATCGGAATTTGGAGCGTATGGCCTATGTTATCGTAGGACAATATCTAAAGGAGTGAAATGTGCATATGGTAATATGCAGCACCCATAAGGTAGGTCTTATGGCCTGGTTTAAAGCCCAGCCGTTCATAAAGCTTCTGCGCACTGGGGTTTTTCAGATCCACTAATAGGCCCACTTGTTCATATCCGGAACGCTGAGCATAGTTGATGGCATGCGTCAATAATTCAGTCCCTATTCCTTTGCCTCTGGCTAATGGTGAAACGGCAATTGAATCAATATAATATTCATGTCCTGTGGTTTCAGCTTCAGGAACAAGATCGTTTTCATATAGGCGTTGTATTAAGTCCAGAACAGGCTGACGCAATTGGGTAAAATGGTCGCCGTTGTATCCTGTCAATGTCCCCAAGACTGTCCCTGCATCATCCACGGCTACGAACGTATTTTCGTAACTATATAAGTTCTTTGACTCGACAAAAAGTTGTGTCAGAAATCGAATCGCTTCTTCTTTGTTGTGCTGTCGTATATACCGGAAGACGATATCTTCCATTGCTTGTAACATGATGCTGGGCACGGATGCCGGATCATTTTGTTCTGCTGGTCTAATTGTCAAATACATCTTTAAGGCTGTTGTATTTACTAAGGTAACAAATCGCTTATTTTCCTCCTAATCGATGAGAAACTTGCTTCTCGCGCCGACCACAAGTACGGTTTAACTGCGTTTTCCAAGGGAGGGGGAATAGACTGCATAATGTCAAGGATGTAAAGGATACAATACAATTTTAATGATATATCTGTTTTTCTTAAAAGGATAATGCTTATATTTATGGGCGAGGACTGGGTATGGATACATGCTCAGTGAGTCATATTAGCCTTTACAAAAATATTTACGATTATAGTACTCTGCTCGTGTAGGGATTTGTTTCGTGTTTGTTTTTGTCCTTTATATTTGAAGCAACCTTAACGATGAAAATTTATGTAATACATAGCCTCGTGTTCCTGATTCTTTCTGTGGTCAGCAGCTGTATTGCCGTAGGGCAGTCTGTTCCTCAGATTAAACAGATCGAAGCGCCCGTTCGGCGATTAGAAGCTGTGCTGCAGTTACCCGTAAATTTTGGAACAGATACCGCGCGATTAAGAAAGGCATGGGAGCCCATTTTAGCACTGGCAATCAGCGAAGCTGATGTGCGGTTGAAATGGGCCTATTATATGCGTATGGCTGACGGATATTCAATTGCGTTTGACGATGTTAATCCTGCTTCGGATGCTTGTTATCGTTTGGCTGAACAATTGCTGCATGGGTCTGAGCAGACAGAGTTGCAAATGCTGGGGTATGTTCGGCAGGGTTATTATAATTATGTCTATAGAAAAGTAAAGGAAGCGTTCCCTTTTTTTTTGCGGGCTAATGATTTAAAAGCTAAGATCAATATCCATAACCTACCTTTGGTGGTAAAACATTATCAGTTTATAGCAAATTTTTATAGCTATATCGGGGATCAGCGGAGTGCAGTGCAGTATTTAAAGGACGCGCTCCCTTTTTCGAAAGCTGCATCAAGGCCGCGTATCGATTTGATTAACGCTATAGCTGTTTATCTTGCGAAGGACTCAATCAACGATCAGGCGCGAAGCTACTTTAAGAAAGCGATGCAGGAAGCAAGACTGGCCAAAGATTCAGTATGGATTGGAATAATTTCAGGAAATCTGGGTGAGCAGGCTTGGAAAGCCGGTGACAGGCTAAAGGCCATTGCATTAATGGAACAGAATATCGATCTTTCCACCCGTTATAATGAAAGTAAGGATGCCATGCGCGCAAATTTAAATTTGGCAAGGTGGTATGTTGTACTCAGCGAGTGGCAATTGGCCCAGAAGTATGTTGCTGCCGGGGCACAGTTGTTGGAAGAAAAACCCTACTACCTGCAGTACAGAATGGACGTGGCCAAATTACGCTCAGATATTGCCCGTGGACTGGGGCAGCAGACTGAAGAACTTAAGCAACTGCGTTTATATCTCTTATTGAAAGACTCCTTGGAAACACGAATAAATGATAAGGCGATCCAGAAAGCTATTTGGCAGCGGGAGACAGAACGTTATGACCGGGCGATTCGGGATACGGAAGAAAAAAGGTTACAGACAAAACGTATTTATCAATTTCTTGCCGTTTTTCTGTTACTGATGTTCGTAATTGTTCTGCTACTTATTAACAGATCAAAGACGAAAATAAAGATGCAGCATGCTATTGTGGAGAAGGATAGGCTAACTCTAACTTACGAAAAACAGTTGGTCGATCAGGAGCTTAGCATTTTGAGAAATTCCTTGGAAGAGTTTACCGAAACTATCAAAAAGAATGATACCCTCATCAAGCAGCTAAGACAGGAAATTGAAATCGCGTCACAACGTGATCCGGAATATATTGCTCAAATATCAGATAGCTTGAGCAATATGCTTCAGTCGCATATTATGACTGACGAACGGTGGCTTAAATTTAAACATGTATTTGATAAGGTCTACCCGAGATATTTAACACAAATGAAGGAGACCTATCCACGAATAACAGATAATGACTTACGCATACTTGCGCTTCAAAAGCTGGGTTTGAACAACTCAAGTATGAGTGAGCTCTTGTGTGTTTCAGCCGAGGCTATTAAAAAAGCGAAACAGCGGCTAAAGAAAAAAATGGAAGTCGAGGCGAAGAAGGGATAAAAAAATAAGTAGGCTCCTTGAAGCCTACTTATTCGTATTAATCGAATAATTATTTCCTGGTTACGGGTGCTTTATTTGCTTGATTTTGCAACAACATTAAGTTCGATATCCACATTCTGGGCGATCATCCAGTCTTGCGGATTACCTTCGGTACCATAAGTAAGTCCCCAGTCTTGTCTCTGAATAGTAAATTTCGAATAGAAATTTACTTCGTCACCATTGAAAGTGATTTTGGCAGGGAAGGTAACGTTTACTGTTTTGTCTTTGATCGTTAGATTACCACTAACCGTATTTGTTGCATCAGCCACAACGCTTTTTTCTTTTGTAGCGTCAAATGGGGCGACTTTGGTAATTTCAAATTTTGCTGTAGGGTATTTAGCGGTATCGAAGAAGTCTGCGCTCTTTAAGTGAGCATCCAGATCGGTCGATTTTTTACCGCCGGCTGTTGTAGGATCTACTGAAGCCGTATCGGTAAGGATGGAGTTGACGTCGATTGTGAAGGTACCGCCAGTAATCTGATTGTTTTCTGCAGAAAGGGTTCCTTCGCTTTTTAAGATTCCATAGCGAGGATTTAAGCCCCCTTTATGATAACCTGTCCATTTCAAACTACTTTTGTCCGCTTCTACGGTATAGGTCTGTCCTTTTTGCTCGGTTACTTCCTGCGCCGTTGTTGTAGTTGCTTTATCGCCGTTTGTGTTCTGGCAGGAGGCCAAAAGAAGGATAACAGCTAAACCTGAGATTAATTGTTTTTTCATCTTTGTCGTTTTATTTTTATGTGTTTTTATCGTTTTGTTGTCTGCGTATCGACGGGCATCAATCATGCCAATTTCATTTCTTTGTAATGTGTCGATACAAAGGTAACTTATAGATAGTTTATTTTAGGTATTAGTTTCCTTAAGGAAACTACTTTCCTTTTGGAAAGTAGTTTAAAACTCTTCAATTCAGTATTTTTGTAGAAAATAGATCAAAGCGTATGAAAAAAGAGGCGAGCCTAAGTACCTCTGATGTGTGTAAAACAAGGGTGCTGGCGATAAAGGATGCGATGGAAATCTTAGCAGGCAAATGGAAGTTCCATATTATCGGCACACTGATGTTGGTCGACAAGCTGCGGTTTATGGAATTGTTGCGCGAAGTGGAGGGGATCGGCGCCAAGATGTTGTCAAAGGAGCTACAGGACTTGGAAATGAATCATCTGATTAGAAGGACTGTATTGCATACAAAGCCACTCACTGTCGAGTATGAGCTGACTGAATGTGGAAAAACACTGGGGCCGATTATTGAAGAGATCGCAAAGTGGGGCATTACGTATAGAAGCACCCTGTATAATAAAAGTGAGGAGATGTGATTTTTGATTAATAATACTTTTCTATTCTGTTGGTAGCACATCACAGATAAACCTTATTTTTCTGGTATAGCCTGTTTAATGATAGTGATTAGTTCATCCATATCAAAAGGTTTGGGAAGGAATAGGTCAGCTCCTGCTCCGGAAGCAACTTCCTCGCCATCACGGCTAGCCGATATACAGAGTATAAAAATATTTTTTAATTCGTCACTGTTTCGGATTTTTCTGATCAACTGATCTCCCGAAATAATGGGCATCCATAAGTCAACTATGATCAGGTCGGGTTTCGATTCACGTATTTTCTCAAAGGCATTGACGCTATCGGTTTCCACAATTGGGGCAAAACCATAATATTCTAACACTAATTCGAGCATATCTGTAATACCTTTATCATCATCGCAGATGAATATTTTCTTTTGATTCATATAATTTTTAAGTGTTTGGGAGAATAAAACTAAATGTCGACCCCTGACCTACTTTACTGTCGACCCATAGTTCTCCGTGATGCTGTTTTATAATTTCTTGGCAAATATATAGGCCGATGCCCATTCCTGCTATTTTTTGCTTGATGTCGCTGACACGATAAAATCGTTCGAAGATCTTTTTTTTGTCCTCGCTGGCGATACCTAAACCGTAATCTGTGACCGAAAATTTAATATGGCCGTTCACTTCGGTTAAATGTACATCAACGCGGTCCGCCTGCGGTGAATATTTAATCGCATTTGAAATTAAGTTTGCAACGACCTGATTCAGTTTGGTTTCGTCGCCATTATATATGATATTATGGGCAGCTGTTAGAAAAATCTGATGCTGGTCCGTGTTAAACTGTAGCTGTTCGATGGCTTCTTGAACCATTTTTGAAAAATCAAACTTTTTATGGTGTACGTCGAGCTTTCCAGATTGTATTTTAGACACCTCCAATAGCTCTATCATAAGCTTATTGAGCCGTTCGATCTGAATATCGGATTTTTGGATTATTTCTGCAAGCTTTCCATTATCCTGAGGTAGGAATTTTTTAACCATCTGTATATAACCTTTGAGAGCCGTTAGTGGTGTTTTCAATTCATGGCTTGCTATGGATAGAAAATCGTCCTTTCTTTTCTCGATTGAGCGGCGCTCTGTAATGTCATCAATCGCCAACAGGATCCGGTCTTTATACTGCCCTTCGAGCTCAACACGATGCGCATTTAAAAGCATGGTTTTTCTGCCGATATGAGGAAAGTCGTGTTCTACTTCGAAATCCAGTACTGGATTGTTGGTCGGCAGAATTGTTTCGAGCAACTGGCGCAGATCGTCAATATCCCACTGTCTATTTCCGAGGTCAAAAAGCAGTTTTCCAATAGTTTCGGTAGCACTCACTTTAAATGTTCTTAGAAAGGACGCATTGACCGTCAATACACGTAAATTCGGGTCAAGAACGACAAGACTCTCACGGATGGTCTGAATAACGCTTTCTAAATATTCTTCGTTTTGTCTAAGGCTTTCCGTACGCTGTTTAATTTTTTCTTCCGTTTGCTGCCGCTCAAGTTCAAGTTTTTCTTCGGCCTGTTTCCGACGGGTAATGTCATTTTGAACACCTATAAAATGCGTCACTTCCCCCTGATCATTTTTGATTGGCGCTATAGAAAGCTCGTTCCAGAAAAGTTGGCCATCTTTGCGGTAATTTTTAATTTCAATAGTCAGATTTTCCCCATTTCTTATGGCTTCAGCTATTATCGCACGGGCAGGCTGCTCTCGGTCTGCAGACTGTAAAAAGCGACAGTTGTGCCCTACAATGTCGTTGTAACCATATCCTGTAAGCCGCTCGAAAGCTTTATTGCTATAGATTATCGGGTTGTCGGGAAGCCGATTGTCTGTAATGATAATACCGGCGGAACTGGCGTCAACTGCGCTATAAATCAAAGGTAGCACATCCTCTTCAACAGTTTCATTTACATTTTCTTTATTTGACATATCCAATGACTCTTTGATGAACACCGTTTGCTGTTTAATGACGGTTAGCATAAGAACCGCTTATCGTACAATTTAGTTTATAGTAAATCATCTTACTTGTTTAGCTCCCTACAACTCGTTTTACTTTTTCCCTTTGCCTTAGGTTGATTACCGAATGATTGTGCTGTACCCTCCTCATCGCCTCAACGGCCTGAGTTTGGTAAATGCTCGTAATAATACCGAGATGGTGTTTTAAATACTTGATTTAATTAATGCTCGAACTAATAGAGCATTCTCTTTGTCCTTCAGAAAAGAACATCGCAGGGGTATGGACATACAAATAAACAATCCAACCATCATCAATGACCTGATTAAAATCAACAATGATCGGATTGAAGGTTATAAGGATGCGCTAACGTTGGCAAAAAAATTGGAGATCCGCGATTTAGATGAAATTTTCAGACGCCATATTGCGCAATCTGAACAGTTTGTAGCGGAGCTGTCGCCATATGTTAGGCTTGCTGGTAAAGAGCCTTCTGAAGATACTATGATAAGCGGAAAGCTCTTTCGTTTATGGATGAGCATTAAAGTTAGCATATCGGGCAACGACAGGAAAAGTTTACTCGAAAGCTGTGAAAAAGGAGAAGATGCTTTCAAGGAAAGCTATCAAAGAACCTTGGCTGAGGATAGTGACCAAATATCGGTAAATGTGACGAATTTAATAAGAATGCAATTAAACAAACAGTTAGATGCCTATAATACAATCAAGGTGATGCGTGAAAACGAGCTTGATAATTGACGATACGTATTTCCATATTTTATAAGTGATTCAGTTGAGTAAAGGGGAAGCATTTCCCTTTACTTATTTACGCGTAAGTTTAGCTTTCTTATTATGAACAACAAAGCAGATCGGCGACCATGTTCTCTAAGTCTTCCAGATTAAATGGTTTTGCCAAATAGCTGTCCGCACCAGCCTGCAGGGCGAGTTGCTCAATATCGGTATTTGCAGAAAGGTAGATAACAGGGATATCGCGGAAGGTTGGGTGTGACTTGAGAAGTCGTGTAGCCTCTATTCCACCAATCTTTGGAATCCAATTGTCCATCAATATAAGATCTGGTTGCACTGCTTCCACTTTTTCTATGATATCGTGAGAGGTTTCTGATACTTCAACATGGTAACCGTTTGTTTCGAGAATAATCGAACATATTTCAAGAACATGCCTATCATCGTCGAGCATAAGTATTGTTTTATTTGCCATCTTACCGTGTTTTTGAAAAAAGGTTCGGCTAAATTAACAAAAAACAAATACGAGCATCATGGGTAAAATACGGGTTTTGTTTCGGGTAAAAAATACGCTTTTTTGTTCATATGTCAAGATCAGGCGCTTATATCTAATCTGTTCCGTGCATTATTACTAAATGAAAAAGTTAAATTTCCGGCACCAGTCGAAGAATTGTGCCAAGGTCGATTGGTTCAATCCTTCCATAGCAAAGATTTTGTACGGATAAGGTATGGAATCGGTGTAAATTCCATCGTTTGCAACAATCAATGCAGGGATGTTTTGAGGTACCTGATTAAAGTAGGTACAGATGATAGAATGATGAGTAGCAAAGAGAGTCTCTATGCTATTATGCTGAAGTACTAATGAGACCGTATAGTCAAATTGCTTCGCGTCTATCTCTTTACAGTTACAGATGATATTGCTTGCGATAAAGACGTCGTTTCCATTGTCCCATAAGAAGTTTGCTAGCTCAAAAAACAGCTCATTCGTTGGTTGGCCCACGGGGTCGGCCATAAAATATTTCATTATCGATTACTTTTTTTTTATAAACCTTTTTTTCCTTCCATCCAGAATCCCTTCGCGTAAATTTTTCCACGGTGTTTACTGGTTTTAAGCACCTTTCTAAAATTTTGCAAGGACCTGACATTTCCGCTTAGTAGTATATTTGATTCTTCCCATTTATGATCCTTAAAAATTGGGAGCTGCCGAATCCTGTCTTCGTTCCTAAAAACACCATGTTTGGAGAAAACAGTGTAATTTTTTAGGCCCAGCAACGCTGGTATTTCCAAATTTTCATCGTCCAGTTCGATTAGAAATTGGAAAATATTGTTGTTTTTTTCGAAGGCAGCCAATAAACTTACCATGAGACCCAATGATGTCTCATCGCCAACAACGATATGACGTTGCGTATTGGGGTTATAAAATTTAGGGCATCCCAAAACAGCGATTTTCATGTTTTTCGTGCCTACCGGCAGCTGATCCACAAAGTTGGCCCCTACAGCATTTCCATGAAGATGCACGATGACCTCTATGATACCGGTGTTGGCATCACCATAGGACACGGTATAGTGTCGTGAATCAGTTGCATTCACACGGAAAGCAATGGTAAAGTTGGGCTCGAACTTTAAATCAGGAAAATCACCCTTCAGTATTATTTTTTTGATGTGCGCATTCAGATAAAGACTGTCTATAACGGCGACTTCACGCATTAAAGATGGTGCTATTTTTTCTAATACGTCGTTTATCCATTTGGGAGCTGTTGGCATAACGTTAAAATTTATGATACAAAGAAATGCCAATCTCTCGATTGCAAAAAGGGATAAACAGCGGTAAGTGTTGGACTATTCGAGGTTTCGTTTTCTAAATGCCGATGCTGTCACGCCAACAGCCTTAGCAAAGACACGGCAAAAATAGTGGTAGTCCTCATATCCGAGGGTGGTGGCAATTTCCTTAATGGATTGGTTGGAATGATAGAGTAAGCGTTTGGCTTCAAGAATTACGCGTTGCTGGATATGATAAGAAACTGGTTTCCCCGTCGATCTTTTAACGCATTCGTTGAGATATGCGGTGGATATTTTGAGTTTTTCCGCATAGTGCATCGGCTGTTTTGTTTGAATGAAATCGCTTTCCAATAGAACCTTAAATTCTTTCCACACGATTTCAGTCCTGTTCTGAGGTTCGGCTTTCCTTGATTCCATTAAATACTGTGAAATAATAAATGCCACTAAGGTGTTGCAGCTATCTGTCAACAAGGAAGTGTATAATTTTTCACGTTGTCTATCGCTCAGCTGCAGACACAGATCGACGATGTCAGTCAATACTTTGAAGGTATTCTGGGCAAGGGCAAGAGGCTGAATTGGCCCGATGTCCTTCAATAGGTTGACATAGTCAGGATTTATGTTCTCTGTACTTATCATGAGCACCGAGAACACGTTATAATCCATAGTTATACCGCGATGAACCTGATAAGGTTGAATGATCATAACGGAGGACGAACCAAGGTGAAATTGCTGAAAATCGATCTCAAATAGACCTGTTCCTTCTTCCAGGATTAGAAATAGATAATAATCATCTCGATGTGCTTCGTCCAAGCGATTCACAGGTAAATTTTTGACAGCCGTTTTCTTTATTACGATTCCCGGTTTAAACTCTTCTGGAAATAGATGTAATGGGATGGAAGCGTTTTTTTTCGGCATTTTTTTAGACTCGACGATTTGAATGATCAATGTTTTAATCCCTGCTTAAAGCAAATGAATTCGTTCAAATCTACGCATTCGTCAGTATATTAATAATATTTTTTCTGTATTGGGGGTCTTTTTCTCTTAGTTCAAGTATTTTGTTCTTGAGATCTATATTAATATACCATTCGGCATATTGTTGCTTTTCATTGGCTTCGTCAAAGAAGACTTTCGTTTTGATGTAATCCTCTTCAAAATATTCGGGGTGACCACTAAGTACAAAGGCCAGGGATGCCACAGAACTGCACATCCTGGAATCTGTTGATTCTGCTTTAAACATTGTACTTAGTGCCTTGGTGAAATTGTCACTTAATTCTCCTATGGAACGAAACCATATTCCTTCTTTGTAGAATCTTTTACGGTCCACTTCAGTATTCACTATCCCTAATTTCATGTCGTGACGGATGCCGATTTCTATCCCCACAGTCTGTTTTCCCCACAGACCCTTTGCCTGAATTGTGTGGTTATGATCCTCATCTTTCCAGTATCTGACGATGACCAGCTGTAGGTCAATGAAATCTTCATCTTCACTGACATCTATTTGCCTTAAACCGTTTGTGCCTTTCAAGAAGTTTAAAAAATTCATATTATACTGTTCATCTAGTCTAGACTATTGGTTAACCGTCGTATTGGCTGTCCCTTCGAGGCTACTGTTCTCATAATTTTGGTTAGCCCAACTAAAGATAAACAACTTTGATCTACTTTTTAGCGAAACAAAAGAGGATATTTTTTACAGAGATGAACGAAAACACCGCCAATTTTAAACAATATCGCTGGGAACATGGTTTATTGATACTACGTTAAGAGATTGTTTAATACTGATTCGATGATAGAGAAAGATATTTCAAAAAAAATAAATGACCACCTGGCCAATGAACGTACATTTTTGGCATGGATTACGACAAGTCTAGGTATTATGGGGTTCGGGTTTGTTGTTGTCAAATTCTCCTTATTTATTCGGCAGATTACATTGATGCTGAACACCGGATCGAAGATTGATATAGAACATGAGTATTCAGGAGTCGTAGGCGTCTCGGTTGTATTGATCGGGGCTGCTACTGTGGTATTGGCCTACCTTAAATATCGGAAGGTAGCCAAACAGATAGAGGAGGAGACGTTTACTTATGGTTCGTATGGGATTGCGCTGATCGCCTCATGCATGCTCACTATCGGACTATTATTGGGCTGGTACCTAATAGACAGTCTGTGAATTTGAGATGTGTTTCAGACGCTTCTAGCTGGTATGAAGCCAAACAAAAAGGGGCTTGGTAGCCCCTTCGTTTAAAGTTATCTACTGGACGTTGATGATACCGACGTCTGTTACACTTCCTTTAACGACCTGCACGTCCTCTTTAATGGTGGTGTTATAGCTTTCTGCTGAAGGTTCCACCTTAACCTTGTATGTCCCTTCGGGCATGCCGGGAAAATAGAATTTGCCTGCGTCATTGGCCAGCGTCCCTACAGTGTCCGTGCCATTGATCGCAAAAACATGGGCTAATGAAGCTGCAGGACTCACAGTTCCGGTGATTGCACCCGAGGTAGCCACCGGAATTGCACGAATGACGGGCTTCAGTAGATATTGTCCATTGCCAGTCCTTACAATGGATTTTGATGCGTCAAAATCAAGTAAGAGTGTGTAGGCGACGTTAGGGATCAATTCGTCCTGAATTTTAATCTTCACGCCGGAAGATTGTCCACTGGGTGTATTGAGCGGGTGCGCAACACCATCTACCCATATCTGATTACCTTCGTCCTCGAGTTTTAGCCTAATTTCCTGGATCATACCCGAAGGGACATCATCTCCCGCAATAACAGTATCCTTTCCCATCGTGTAGTTTAGGATATTAAATGGTCCTCCATCGACATCAATGCTTTCGCTACCAGAAGTTGTACGGATTTCAATCTCGTCAATGTTTAACTCGATCGCATCGTAATAGGCGGGGGCATCGGTAATTTTAATAGTTACAGGAGTTCTTTGTGTAGACGGCGTATCGTCCGAACTACAGCTGCCCAGCAACGACACAGTTGCTAACGCAGCGATAATGGAATTTATTTTCATAGTTAGTCATCTATACGGAGCGTTTCGCAAAAGCTATGCCAACACAAATTTGTACTTTTGGGTTATAAGATTGAAATATGAGTATTGCATTAGTCATTAGTGGTATACGTTCACACGATTGGAAAACGGAGATCCTAAACTTGCTACCGGGAACAAAAGTTGAAATTTATCCCCATATAGAAGATTTCAAAACAGTGGATTTTATTCTGGCGTGGAAGCCTGATCAGGGGTATCATAATCAATTTCCCAACTTAAAGGTAATACAGTCGGCGGGAGCAGGGGTGGATCATCTGTATTTAGATTTGTTACCCGAGCAGGTTACCATATGTAAAATAGTGGATCCCATGCTACAAAAAGATATGTTGGAACATGTCTTAACCTGTATCCTGAGTTCTATGAAAAACTTTCCAGATTACTTTTCAGATAAATTTTTGAAACGATGGCGTCCGCAGGAATATCAGACTATTGAAGATGTAACAGTGACGGTTTTAGGTCTGGGTAAAATAGGTAGCTATGTGGCAACCGGTTTAGTCCGTTTCGGATTTAATGTGCGAGGCTGGTCAAGTTCGCGGAAGGATCTGGAAGGAATAGCGTGCTTTTCTGGAGAAGGTTCACTGTATGAATCCATTCGAGACGCCGATTTTATTATCAATATCCTGCCTCTTACAGCCGATACACGCGGAATATTAAATGGCTACTTTTTTCAAGCCTGTGGGCCCGGTACTGTTCTGCTTAACGTCGGGCGTGGAGGGCATGTGGTCGATAGGGATTTATTGGAAGCCATGGACAGTGGGAATATAAAAGCAGCTTATCTCGATGTATTTCAGCACGAACCATTGCCTGAAGAACATCCTTTCTGGCAAGCTAAAAACCTATTTCTTACTCCGCATGTGGCGAGCCGTACGAATATAAAATCGTCGGTAGGCCAAGTGGTTGAGAATTATAAAAGGATGATGCATAATCAACCCTTGCTCAATGAGGTGTCGCGGAAAAAGGGGTACTGATGACCAGTGCCATCGGAAAATCAGGTGTAATCAAACGAAAATTGGAGGCTCAGGGTACTAACCTGAGCCTTAGCTTTTCCGGTATGAGTTTTAAACGTTAGACATAAATTCTTTAGAAGCTTTGTGAGTCTGCGGAGGGACCATAACTTGAAGGCAAAGGGATGTCATTCAATCTGTAGTATACACCTAATTGTGCACGGTGATGTGTAATCTGATTTAATGCATGTCGGATGGCTCCATATTTCGTCCAGCTTGCGAGAGTTTGGCCTGCATTTTTAATCGTCCAAGTGGGATATAAGTCTTCCTCATGCGCATGGTCTAAGGCTCTCTTTCCCGCCTCAAAATCCTGCTCTAGTTTTGCGACGAGCTCTGCTTTATTTGATAAAACTGTTGGTTTATACTCGCCGGCCGCAAAATCAAGTTCCGCAGTTTTTAAAATGGTGTTAGGCCATTCAAAAACTTCAACTAGATGTGTGGCTAAGGGCATCATTTTCATGCTCTTGACATGTGGGGCATAGTCATTCTTGCCTTCTGGAAAAAGGTTAATGAAATTTTTAGTAATCTCGTACTCACTCTGAAGTTCAGATTTTAATTGTTCCAATGTGTTCATCTTATAACTTGTTTAATTGATTTTTAGTAAATAGATGTTAACTGTCCATATACCCTGTCCTAATTACTACTACAAAGTTAATGGAGTGAATGACAGCTGTCTGTCAGTATTCTTTGCAGTTCTCCATTTTATACCTTGTCTGTAACTTCCGTCTCCTTACATGTGTCGTTCACTTGATTGTCCTTAAATTAACGGTTTTCGCTGAAAAATGTTTACCATAGACTGGATGCTTGAAACTATCTGCTGCTGATAAAAAAAAACGCTTGAAGCGGGGAACTTCAAACGTTTAATCTAACCAATTATTAACCTAAATTATGAGCTTGATATACTGCTATTTTTATGCCAAAAAAACTTTATATCTCGTATTAAACTGTAACATGTTTGTTGTTTGCACTTCTATACCTTCAACTCTATTTATCTCTATTGGCTGGGTAAAATGATCACAACAAAAAAAATATATAAGGAATGTGCTAATTCTGAGATAACACCTGATTTTATTTTGAATAGTGTGTGATTGTCAATAAAATTTCTTGTAATGTAAGGGTGTTGTTGTAATTTATATGGCGTATGTCGATTATTGTATATATAAATTTATAACGTATAACAGCTTATTACATCTGTTTCGCGATGAAGCGAACCAAAGTTATAGAAAGGCAGGCAAAAGAAGAGTAATGAGCGAAAAAAAAGTAGGAAATAAACCGAATAAATAATAAAAAAATGAAAAAGTTCTTATTGTTAATGGTCACAGTCATATTTGCAGTGACCGGAGCATTCGCTCAAATTCACAGGCCCGTAAAATGGACCGTGGCTAGCAAGAAATTAAACAGCAAAGAGGCTGTCGTATATGTTAAAGCCAGTATCCAGAATGGTTGGCATATCTATTCCCAGCACGTTAAGGAGGGCGGGCCTATTCCGACTTCTTTCACTTTTACAAAAGGCGCTGATTATGCGTTGGTCGGTAAAATGGCAGAACCAAAACCTAAAGTAAAACATGAAGAAGTTTTCAAAATGGACGTGGGTTACTTTACCAACGAAGTCATATTTCAGCAAAAGGTGGCTTTGAAAAAAGGTACAGCCACTGTGAGAGGAACCGTTGAATGGCAGGCCTGTGATGCCTCACAATGCCTCCCACCTGATGACTATGCGTTTGCAGTGACCATCAAATAAAGTGAAACACATGGATGGTTCTTGAAGTCTGATCTAAACTTTGGAAGCAGTCCTGAGCAGCATTTTTAATTTTTTTAAAAAATTTCAAAGACAGACAAAATATTTTACAAAGTACTGCGTTATTACTGCAAATACTTTTCATAAAATAGGTTAATATATGGCTAAGACCCTAGAGTTCCCCGCTCTAGGGCTTTTTTATGGAGAATGCTGCAGTTATACAAGCTGATGTTGATTAGATGGTGAGCGCAGATGATCGGCTGCACAGCATTTAAACATTATTGGACGTTAATTGTTGTCTTTATACTTGACGATAAAACCGATTATCATGATTGAAAACCATCTAAACCGTAGAAAGTTTATTCAAGGCACCGGTGCATTATTTACGTTATCGGCTTTGCAAGCGAAAGGTTTATCACTTACCCCTTCGAAGCGGATGAAAGTTGGGCTTATTGGAGCCGGCTGGTATGGAAAGAGCGATTTGTTTAGACTGATACAAGTTCGTGATGTGGATGTCGTTGCGGTTTGTGATGTAGACAAAAAACATCTGGAGGAGGCGGGGCAGCTCATCAGTAAAAAACAAGTATCTGGTCAGCATCCACAGTTATACCAAGATTATAGAGATATGCTTGCCGACCACCGACTGGACTTGGTTCTTATTGCTACGCCGGATCATTGGCATGCTAGGCAAGCGGTCGACGCTATACGCTCAGGTGCACATATTTATTTACAGAAACCAATCAGTGTTGATGTTCTCGAAGGCGAGGCTATACTGAGCTGTGCTCGAAAATATAACCGGAAAGTACAGGTAGGGACACAGCGGCGGAGTACTGCACATCTAATAAACGCAAAAGAGCGCGTAATTGATCAAGGACTGCTAGGTAAAATTTCCCATGTTGAGATGTGCTGTTATTATCACATGCGAAAGAACGGTAATCCTCCGCAACAGCCCATACCAGATTTTCTTGATTACGACATGTGGACAGGTCCAGCACCATTGCGGCCATATGACGGTCTGCCTCATGGTGGCTGGTGGCGTACATTTATGCAATATGGCAATGGCATTACGGGCGATATGGGTATGCATATGTTTGATACCGTCCGCTGGCTATTGCATTTGAAATGGCCAAAAAGAATTAGCGCGACAGGAGGGATATATGTACAGAAGAACGGGAAGTCGACCATAGCGGACACGCAGACTGCGATCTTTGAATACGAGGGTCTGAATTGTATATGGCAACACCGGACCTGGGGCAATGCGGCTGATCCCGAATATCCCTGGGCATTCATCATTTATGGAGACCGTGGTACGCTAAAAGGAAGTGTAATGAAATACGAATATATACCCACGGGAGAAGGGAGACCAATAAGGGGAGAGGTTGTATATGAAAGAGAAAAGTTCCCAGAAGATCTGCAAGAGCCGCGCATAGAGTTACATACAGCGCCCGCTACGCGGCAACATATGTTAGATCTTCTCTCGGCAATAGAAAATGACCATCTTCCGATAGCGGATATCGAAGAAGGGCATATATCCACCGCATGTTGTATATTGGCTAATTTGGCTATGCAACTGAATCGGCCTGTGCAATATGATCCGCATCGGAAGATATGTATCGGTGATCCGGAAGCTACGGCCTTGCTCCGGAGGCCCTACCGTGCCCCGTGGCAACACCCTTACGTATCGTAGCCAAGCGTCTTATCTGTTTAAGGTGCTGTATCACCTTTTTAGGTATTCCAAAATTGCAGCTGGGATAGGTTAAACACTAGCGATAATCGTTAGCAATATGCGTTATTATCGTGCTCCAGTATTCTTTTGCCTCTTTCCGCTGATTTTCATCTAGCAGCTGATCGATATGCACAGCAATGGTTGTTTTTTCGGGAGCTTGGCCTTGCACGAGTCTGATCTGAAGAGTTGCTTTATTTTTCCAGTTGTTTAGTTTCCATTTGGTCCGGACATGGGAATACGCTTTAAAAGTTGAGAAATCCGTGTCAACGCCTTCGTCCCATTTCGCTAGGCCATTTTCCGAAAACATATCATTCCAAATGTATTCCAACGGCGCGTTTACGGTCTTCCTGACGCCAAACTGCCAGCCTGCTGTTTTTGTTAAACCAATTTTTCTTTCCATAAGGACCATACTGATCTCTAAAATTACGTTTTTACGGTTATTTTTTAAAAAATATCATTGATATTCGTTTCGAATGCGCCAATCAATGTTGACATTGCCGCTTCTGTATAAGTAACCTCTTTTTCGTCAGAACTAGCTTTTAAAGAATGACGCGGAAAATTTTTAGAAAGCTTAGTCAAATTAGCTTTTTGGCAGCATCTTTGTTTTCGCTTTCCCAATCTGACATTAAAACTTCTGACATTAAAACTATGGAAACAGTATCCCGTATAATTATATTGACATTATGTTGTTCGTCCCTTCTGGCATCTTGTAGTAACAGTAAAAAAACAAACTTAATAGACAAAGATGGCAACTTGCATATATTGACCAGAGAGGGGGGGAAAATAATGGAACCGGGACCAAAGCAGATAATTGTGCGAGGCCGCGATACTGTCGTGACTATAGATGAAGCTGGGCAGAGAAAAATTTGGATATCCTCGGGCGCAACAAATATAGATACTACTAAAATTCAATATTACCTAAAGAAACGAAATGGAAATAATGTGAATATTTATCTTCTATCCCCAGCTGATCAAAGTCCGGTCAGGGTGACGATGTAGAGTAATTTACCATTAGGAGGAATTGATAGATGGCGCTATTAGGACTTCTTCTTAGGTACTTTAGCGCCTTCCTTTCTGGCTTCGGAAAGTCCTATGGCTACGGCTTGTTTTTTCGAAGTGACTTTTTTGCCGCTACCCGATTTTAATTTTCCTTCTTTCATCTCGTGCATCGTTTCTTCTACTTTCTCTGATGCTTTTTTTGAATATTTTGCCATAACAATATTTTTAAGTTGATGTTTGCATGTTACTGAGGTAACATCTTCGTTCGTAGAACGCTGTGGAGACAAGGATGGTTTGAAAAAATAATCGGCTTTTTTGATTTTATTGCATATCTAGGCAGGCTCACGTTACTCTTCGTCATATGTATGCGAGATTGGTCCATTCGCGTTGCTCATTAGTACACCTTCTACAACAGGATTGAGTACGAATTGTCCATCTGTGGTCCTTGCGATTGATTTTAACACATCAAAATCAAGAAAGAGCGTATTGATCTGACTAATGCTAATCTCAGCATCTATGGCCATTTTGACATCAATATATTTGTCTTTGTCAATTTTCAAGGGATGGCGTATACCGGCTGTCCAGACTTCATTTCCTTCGTTTGCTAATTCGAGTATTATTTCCTGAACTTTGCCCGTTGGCACATTTCCCTGTGCAATGACCGTATCTTTCTTTATCGAACTAATATTGAGTGGCTCTGTCGTTGATTGGAGAGTACCACTTCCAGACGAGGTACGTGTCCAGATTTTTTGTATGTTCAGATATACCGCATCATAATGATCTGAAGCATCCTTGAATCTGACGGTTAGGGAAGCATGGGGGGGCGACGGACTGTCGTCTTTATGACAACTGTAAAAAACAACAAATAGGGCTGCAACAAGAATAAATGCATTTGTAGACATAATAACTGAATGTAATAATTAGTTCTTTTTATTGAACAGCAGTTAGCAGCAAAGCGTTTGAAAAATTATTAAAATGTTCTGCCATCGAGAGGGGGCTGGCGATTTATGATTTTCCTTCCTGGGTTTATCTCGTTTAATTCTCAGAAATAATATCTTTTTTATAAATTTAAGGCTTAGAAACAAGGAATAACAATGTCATTAATAGATTTATCAAAACGCGTAGCGCTGGGAATAGATATCGGAGGTACCAATACGAAATTTGGCGTGGTCAATCATCGGGGTGAAGTACTTGAAAGAGGAAGTATAAAAACAGACGATTACGCAAGTGTCGAAGAGTTTATCGACGCGCTTTATGAAAAGGCCTACCCGTTAATTCAAATGGCCGGTGGTGAAACGAACTTTGACGGAATCGGAGTGGGTGCTCCCGATGCAAACTATTATACGGGGACCATAGACCATGCTCCCAATCTTCCCTGGAAAGGGGTAATTCACTTTAGTGACCTCATGACGGCCAAGTTTAATATTCCTTGTACAATTACCAATGATGCCAATGCCGCTGCTTATGGTGAAATGCTGTTTGGTGCTGCCCGTGGTATGAAGGACTTTATCATGATCACGTTAGGTACCGGAGTTGGGAGCGGTATTGTCGCTGGTGGTAAGCTTATTTATGGACATGACGGGTTTGCAGGAGAATTAGGACATACGATTGTCAAGCCCGGTGGAAGAAAACATTGGAGTACAGGCTCAGAGGGCAGTCTGGAGGCTTATGCTTCAGCGACCGGAATAACGATAACAGCAAAAAAAATGCGCGCTGAATTTCCCGAATCCATGTTGAATGATTATGCTGAAGATGCTATCAACTCCAAAACGGTACACGAATGCGCTTTGAAAGGGGACCCTATCGCCATAGAAGTATTCAGATACACAGGACAGAAGCTGGGGGAAGCACTGGCAAATTTTGTGATGTTTTCCTCTCCTGAGGCTATTTTACTGTTTGGCGGTGTCATCAAGGCCGGCGATTTTATTTTAAAACCAGCAAAATTACATATGGAAAGAAACCTTTTTCCTTTATTTCGAAATAAAGTTAAACTGGTCTTCAGTGAGCTCGAAGAGGCTGACGCCGCTATTCTTGGAGCAAGTGCTTTAGTTTGGGAAAAATAATCATGCATATCTTGTTTTAATAATATGTTCATTCTGACTCTAATCCTGTAGCCTATCCGATGACATATCTTTCAGCTCCAGTTCAATGATAGATCACCAGTCTATCTTAAATAATATTAAAAGGTGCATTGATCTGACCGACCATGAGCTTTCTGTATGCTACGTATAGAGGGGGATTCGAAAGGTGCCGATGGAGATGTAAAGCTAGCAAAAGAGCGGGGTTTGCCAATATACTATTCAATCGATGAAATCCCTTGGGCAGACCTGTAAAAAAAGCTTATTTCACTTTTGGCCAATACAGACTTATTATGATTAGGAACTTTTTCTGAAGTTAATTGTATTAAAAGAAGATTGTTATGACAGACTGTCCAACACGAATCTTATGATTGATTTTCAGAAAATTTTTACAGACGGTGTAGAACTGTCTTTTCTTGTCGAGATCGGGGCAAGAACAGTTATCATGTTTCTAATCATATTGGTTATTTTACGTCTTTCCGGAAGGAGGGGTGTTCGCCAATTAACGGTTTTTGAAGTGGCTATTATAATAAGCTTGGGTTCAGCCGCTGGTGACCCCATGTTTCAGGAAGATATACCGATTTTCTATGCGATCATTGTTTTTATATGTGTCATCTGTGTGTACAAAATAATCACCTGGCTTACCTCTAAATCGGAGAAGATTACCCAGTTGTTGGAAGGAAAGGTCCTACCGGTTGTAAAGGATGGCGTATTCGATATAAAGCATGAAAATGATAATACATTTTCCCGAATGGAGTTCTTTTCGGAATTAAGAAATTTAAATGTGGAACATCTCGGACAGGTTAAAGAAGGTGTCTTGGAAATCGATGGTACGTTAAGTGTGTTATTCTATCCGGACGAAGAGGTCAAGTACGGCCTGCCGCTATTCCCTTCCTCTTATAAAAGCGTAGATATCCGCACTTCTGAGGGGCCATTTGCATGCATGTATTGTGGGTATGTAATTTCCGGATTTGAAAATGATTCGGTAAGCTGTTCTCGCTGTCAGCGGAAACAATGGGCCAAAGCCTGCAAAAATAAACGGGTATAGGTTTTTTAATCTCCCAGGATCAGTCCACGATCCGGTAGCTGGATAGGTGCTGCTATTATGGCGCCTAATGTAATCATCACCGTCATTTCTGAAATAGTAAGCTGTCCCGCCATACGTTTGCCCATTCCTCGTATTACGAGTTGCAGCACAAAGAAAATGAGAAGTGATCGGAAGAGCACCTCCAAGAGAAATACGGCCGGCGCTTCGCCGATTAATATTCTTTGCCAATCTGTTAATCTATATTGTTCCATAAAGTTTAATTTATCCAGGATATGTCTACAGATATTGAGCCATGAGATCAGTATTTAATACGGAAGATAACGGAAAGAGTACGTTTGTTTATTGATAATTTTCACCTTATCGCTGTGACTTTTACAACTGTGTAGGAGGAGGCGAATGACATTCGACACAAAAAGTAAACGATTCGGCTACGCCCCTTGTTCAATATGAGTAAAACTTAGTGTTATTAACATTTCTAAACGTTGGATTATGAAAAATGAAACTGGAACAACGCCAAAGTTCAAAACGAAAGGTACAGCTACAGTTGAACCTGCACTTCAGGAACTTTTTATAGATGGGCTCATGGACCTCTATTGGGCAGAAAATCATCTTGTTAAATCGTTGCCAAAAATGATAAAGGCAGCCACGTCGACGGCGTTGGCAGCAACGATCGAAAATCATTTAAAAGAGACTGCAGGACATGTAGCCAGACTGGAACAGGTATTTAAATTACTGGACAAAGAAGCACTGGCTAAGAAATGTGATGCTATGGAAGGATTGACAAAGGAGGCGGAAGGTGTAATAGGAAGTACAGAAGCGGGGACAGCCACACGGGATGCTGGGATTATTTTAGCATCACAAAAAGTCGAGCATTATGAGATAGCGAGTTATTTGGGCTTGCTTCGTCTGGCGACGACATTGGGTCTAGATGAAGCGGTGGTACTACTGAAACAGACACTAACTGAGGAACAGACCGCGGATGCGCTATTGACTGAGGTTGCTGAAAATGAAATTAATTATATCGCTGCAGGCGAGTAAATATCAACAGTATCATGACGAAGAAAAGAGAGACCCAACCGAAACAGACCAAACAGCCGGAAAACGAAAAGATCAAAAGCTTAAATCAGCATATATCGGATGCGGCCGGCGAAAACATGACTACCGATCAAGGAGTCAAAATAAATGACGATCAAAACTCGCTGCGTGCTGGAGATCGCGGAGCTACTCTATTAGAGGACTTTATCTTTAGAGAAAAGATAACGCATTTCGATCATGAACGTATTCCTGAGCGCGTGGTACATGCCCGAGGCTCAGGTGCACATGGCGTTTTCAAGCTATATAAGCCTCTTGGGCATCTGACGAAAGCCGCATTTTTAAACGATACAGAAATAGAGACGCCTGTATTTGTGCGTTTTTCCACTGTCGCAGGCTCCAGAGGCTCTACCGATCTGGCACGGGATGTACGCGGGTTTGCAGTTAAATTCTATACGCAGGAGGGTAATTTCGATCTAGTGGGTAATAATATGCCCGTGTTCTTTATTCAGGATGCAATGAAATTTCCTGATCTGGTGCATGCTGTCAAGCCTGAACCGGACAACGAGATTCCACAAGCAGCTTCTGCCCATGATACCTTCTGGGATTTTATTTCCTTGATGCCCGAGTCCGCACATATGATCATGTGGTTGATGAGTGACCGAGCTATCCCGAGAAGTTATCGGATGATGGAGGGCTTTGGTGTACATACATTCCGTTTTATTAACGAAAAGGGCGAAGCGAACTTTGTAAAATTCCATTGGAAACCGTTATTGGGAGTACACTCGGTTGCGTGGGATGAAGCACAGAATATCTCAGGAAAGGATCCCGACTTCCACCGGCGGGATTTATGGGATGCGATTGAGAGTGGCGCTTTCCCAGAATACGAGTTGGGTGTACAGATAGTTCCTGAAGCCGATGAATTTAAGTTTGACTTTGATCTGCTGGACTCGACAAAAATTATCCCAGAAGAGCTAGTGCCCGTTCAACGGATAGGCAAAATGACACTGAACCGTAATCCCGATAATTTCTTTGCGGAGACAGAACAAGTCGCTTTCCATATTGGAAATGTTGTCCCCGGTATAGATTTTACCAACGATCCCCTACTTCAGGGAAGGCTATTTTCTTATACGGATACACAATTGATCCGATTAGGAGGGCCTAACTTTCATGAGATACCCATCAATCGGCCGATCAGTGCTTCCCATAACAACCAGCGTGATGGTTTTATGCGGCAGCGGATAGACAGAGGCAAGACAAGTTACGGGCCTAACTCGCTAGGCAATAATGATCCGGTTCAGGTAAAGGAAGCGCAGGGCGGGTTTACCAGCTATCAGGAACGTATTGATGCCAGGAAGGTTCGTGCACGAAGCGACAGCTTCCGTGATCATTTCAGTCAGGCAAGATTGTTTTACCATAGTCAGTCTGAGCCTGAGCAAAATCATATCATTGATGCGTTCAGCTTTGAACTCGGAAAGGTAAAGACCGTAGCTGTGCGGCAGCGTATGGTCGGTATATTATCCTTAATCGACAAAGGGCTGGCCGCTGGGGTTGCGTTTGCGTTAGGCCTCCAAATCCCTCAAGAACTCGAAAAGCCGATCAATCATAGTATTCCTGCAGATGGAGATCCCGCAGATTATGAACCTATACAGGTGGAAGGGAAGGTGAGGAAGTCTGAAGCTTTGAGTATGAAGAATACGATAAAAGACAGTATTGTCAGCCGCAAGATTGCTATCCTGGCGGCCGATGGCGTTAATGCGGCTTCTGTGATGGCTATTAGCGATGCGATCACCGGAGCTGGAGGTATTGTTCATGTCATTGCTCCTAAATTAGGTGAGATCATTGCATCGGATAATTCGAAAATAGCTGTGGAGGAAAGTTTTCTGACCGGAGCATCGGTGTTGTATGATGCCGTTTATGTACCGGGCGGGAAGAATAGTGTGGCTACGCTGGAAGCTGAAGCTAATGCAGTTCATTTTCTCAACGAAGCCTTTAAACATTGCAAAGCAATTGCTGCGGATAAGGAAGCTGTTCAGGTGTTGGAAGCTACTTATTTTTTCGATAAACTCCCCGAAGAATTTTCAGAGGAAACAGTGCTGGCTGAAGGTATAGTTGTCGAAGAGAACCCAGATGCTTTGGCCGATAAATTTATTAAAGCTATTGCACAGCACAGATTCTGGGACCGCGAAAAACCAAGGCAGGTTCCTGCTTAAAAAACGCAAAATTAGAAGCCCGCCAAAAAGCGGGCTTCGCTGTGAAGATAAACATCAGTTTTGCAAGATATCGATGGCTGCAACATTGCCCTGTTGTGCAGCCAGGTCCAAGACAGACAGGCCGCGGACATCGAGCAAGGCCTTATTTGCTCCGCTTTCGAGCAAGAGCTTGAGCACGTCGTTTCTGCCAAACATGGCTGCAAACATAAGCGCCGTCCCACCATTCCCATGCTGCATATTCAGGTTTGCTCCGAAACGTATGAGTAGTTCAGCAATATCCGTGTATCCTTTGAATGCTACCCCCATCAGCGCGGTATTGCCACCATTGTCCTGTGCGTTGACATCAGCTCCGGCTTCGAGCAGCAATTTTGCTGCTTCATACCTGTTGTTATAACAGGCTATTATCAGTGGCGTGTATCCCTTGGTGTCACGGCAGTTTACATCCGCGTTTTGCCGTATAAGTTCCTCCAGAACCTCCAGATTGCCCAGCCGGGCCGCGTGGATAATCACATGTGTCGTGTCTGTCATAAGATTAAATGTTGAGTGTTTTACAGTCCAAAGAGCTTACTTCGGTTATCTTCTAGATAACAGGAGCTACGGCATAAACGTTTGTAAAATTAAAGACTTTCGAGTGGGGCGTCAGTCAACATAGTATACACTTTACTCCAACATCGTTTAAAACGTGCCAGGCTTTGGCATATGAAAGGCACAATATTTGTATTGCTGATCCTTTGAAATATAAAAATTTCCATATGTATTCTATTCTAAGGTACAAGGCGACCAATTGTCGGGTCGGCTCGTGCCAGTACCTAATGTTATTTACAAATAAATTATACAGATGAAAAAGACCATTTTATTTTTTTTGTTTATATGTACTGCACTGTTGTCCAGAGCAGATCAGCTACAGGCATTGACACAGGCCCAGGCAGAGGCGGCAGTGACCTATCTTAAAAAAGAGCCCATTGTTATTTTGTGGTGCAGTTGCTGTGACAATGAAACTCCCAAAAAAGTCACTGTTAACGAAGTGTTTTATAAAAAAGACAGTGACGGCAAATATTACTCTGTGATCTTAAAGGGGAGGGATGACAGTGGGAACGAAGTGGAAGAGTATCTGGATCTCGCTTATGTGTTTGTGAAAAAAGGGAAAAAAGCGCGTAGCTTAGGTAAGGTGCTAAAATTTGAATGTGATCCTTGTACAAAGCCGTTTGACTGGGCGGTGTAGAAAGTAGCTAAGAAAGCAGGTTTAGGTATGATAAATAAGCTCATCATCTGGGATTCCAAATGGTGAGCTTTAGCAGCCTTATAAAATCTCTTTTTTGGGGCAACCATGTTCCAACAACTCAAAATAAAATGTTGACCCTTTATCTTTCACGCTTTCAACCTGAATGCGGGTGTTGTGGCTAAGGAGTATTTCCGCCACAAGATATAGGCCGATTCCGAAACCAGATATGGTAGTTGTATTAAGATTATCCACCCTGTAAAAGGGCTGAAATAACTTATTTTGATGATGTTTATCAATTCCGATGCCTTCATCACGTACATAAATACGCACTCGATTGCCCACCTTTTTACAGCCTATTGTTACGGTCCCACCAGAAGGAGAATATTTAATGGCGTTGCCGAGAAGGTTGGTCAATACCTGGCCGATTTTGTTGCGGTCAGCAAAAATTTCAATGGAAGCGTCGCAGGTCATCTCGATTTTGTGGTTGGTGGAGACTGTGTCAAAATCGTGTTTGCACTCTTCCATTAAAGAGGCCAGCTGAAAGCACGATTTATGGAGCTGGAGTTTTCCACCTTCGACTTCTGCCATACTTAAAAAATCCTGGATCATCCCCATCATCTTTTTTACTTGAATTTCAATTTTTTGTCCGATAGTATTACCGATCTGGCCAAATTTTTCCACATGTTTTTGCATAAGCTGTGCACTGAGCAGGACACTCGTTAGCGGAGTTTTAAGTTCATGGCTAGCCATAGATATAAAAGCATTTTTCCTTCGCTCTTCCTGTTTTTTTTCAGTGATATCCCTGGCAATTTTAGAGACTCCGATTATTTCTCCTCCTTCATTTTTAATAGGGGAAATGGTCAATGACAGGTCAATTAGTTTTCCGCTTTTTGTCCGGCGTACCGTTTCAAAATGTTTGATCGACTCACCTCTCCGCATTTGTGCTAAAATGTAGTCTTCCTCCTGCTGCCTGTCTTCTGGAATCAACGTCAAGATGGATCGGCCGATTATCTCGCTTGATCTATATCCGAATAGCTTCTCGGCAGCGTCGTTCCAGCTTGTGATGATGCCTGCTAATGTCTTTCCGATAATTGCATCATACGATGAATTGACAATTGCTGCCATTTCCGCACTTTTTGCGATCGCTTTTTTTTGATCTGTTATGTCCATTATTGTGCCGATTATTCTGCGGGATCTTTTTCCATCACTGAAGTAAGCGGCACCTTGCACTTTTACCCAAGCTGTTGAATACCTGTGATTTTTTACGATTCTGCCTGTAAATTCGAAATGTCCGTCGGAGCTACTGTCACTGAGTTGTTTGACGGGTTCAAATACTGAACTTCTGTCATCTACATGGACGATGTCTAAGAGGTTGTCAGCATAAATCGCATCTGTCCCTATGCCCAGGATATCCTTCGACCGCTCAGAAAGATACACCATATTGCTTTCTGAATCCCAGTCCCAAGTTCCGAGCCCTGTTGCAGCCATCGCCAAGCGTAACCGTTCTTCCTTTTCTTCGAGCAGAACTGTCAGTTTATTTTTTCTCTCTTCAGCCAGCATTGCTGCCGTTACATCTTTGGTAAAACACATGGAATGAACAAATTCGCCATTTTTGATCAAGGCGCTGGAGTTAATGATCACATGTCTGAGCGATCCGTCTTTACATTTGAGGACGGCAGGATAGTCATTGACCCGTTCATTATCGGCTAATAACTGAAGGATCTCGGCAATAATATCTTGGTCTTGATGAAAATCCTGTATCTTTGCACCGATATACTCTTCCTTCTCATAACCAAGCAATTCAAGTTCGGCCTTATTAGCCCACACGATAATACCTTCTCCATTCACCCAATGAAGAGGCATGGACGCGTTTTCAATAAACTCGGAAAGTTCCGACACTTTTTGTTTTAGTTGAGCATTCTCTTGATTTAACTGTAATATTCGATCTTCAGGCGTCATATCTTTTATCTGGTATCAAACACAATTCTAAACGGATAAAGGTATTGATTATTTATTTGTCATTACCTGTTCTTAGCCTCATTTTTATATGCGATATATACCTAAAGTACGGATTTGAACTTGCTTATATGGCTGAATCCCTCACTGCTCTTTTCAATGGAACGGCAGAGGTTTAAAGTCGACCTCCACCGTCGTGTGGTGATCAGAAGGTTTTCTGGTTAATCTTTATTAAAACTAAAACGGCGGGCAATGCTGAATCCCCATCGGAATTGGCCTTTGCTCCAGGTACTATTGGTCTCACTGATAAATTGGGATTCCTGAATGGCCGTCGCATTGGTAAAATTAAGATGGAAGATATGACCTCCCGTATCCATCTCAAGACCGACACCTAGCGCATTGTAATAAGGCTGGCCGGTTAGGTCCTCGCGATATTGTTTGGACGACGACTTCCGGAAAGGGAATATATAGTCGGCAACAAGCGCGACACGGTTGCTGATTTTCGCCCGTCCACCTACGCCCAGAGCAAAAAGGTCATTTTGGTCGTTGTAAGCAGTATAGTTGCGATGCAGGTAGGATGGAACTAAGGACAATGATAATTTTGAGCTAAATTTTCTGGCAATGATCAGTTGGGTTACATAACTTAACCGGTCACTAAAATGCCCAAAACTTGCTGCCGAATGCTGATCTTCGGCAGCCTGCATGGCAGACACCGTCGTACTTCCAAACAGTGCAACAGATACAGGAATACTATTATCAACGGTTTGGTCTAAAAAACGGTATTTTACATTGGCTTCATAAAGTTGTCTGACTTCCGTCGCTCCCTTTGCCCGGGCGATGCCGACATTGAGATTGTCCAGCAGGCCGTAATCAAAGCCTATTCTAATATCTGTTGAGTTGTCTAGCCCAAAAAAATTTTTTACACCACCAGCATTTCCGGCAATATCGCCAAAACGATGGTCGACCCTAAAATCCATTTCTTTGCGATGAATTGTTTCGGTTGTCTTTAAGTTGATGAGGTTGCCAGATTTAAATGTTGAAGTTACTTTTTCGTTTTTCGATGCCGCTATCGATATGAGCTTATCAAGGTCTTCTTGAGCGAAAGTTCTTGCCGAAAGGAGGCACAGGCCAATCCATAGTATATTTCTCATGTTCGCTGTGTTGTATTTTTACTGTTGTTTGTAAAGCGCATTCACGCTGACTTTTACCACTTCGGCTATTTTTTTTCCCACGATAGATGGGATACTGATTTTATGGTCTGCAAGCTTAAGCTGAAAATTGGCTGACGCCTTTATTATGTGGTCTTTAACATGGAATACGACCATAGTGGTGTAAGGTTTTGCGACTCCGTGTGTCTGGAGTGTGCCTGATACGTTGAGCGTATAGCTTCCGTCTTTCGTCAGTTTTTGTGCCCCTTCGACCTTACCCTTAAATTCAGTAATAGGGTATTTTTCACTCTCCATGTAGTTTTCGTTAAAGTGTTCTTGCATCAGCTTCTTATCGAACTGGAAAGAGGTGTTTTTTACCCGAAAGATGATATCTCCCGTGCTGATATTCATTGCCGAAACAGCAAGGCTGCTTTTTGCTTCGATGTCTTCTAAGGGAGCTTTACTAAAGAAGGCGATATCTGCATCCTTTGCTATAAATGAGCTTGTTTGTTGTGCAAACGTTGTCATCTTAAGGAACAAAAGCAGGATAAATGTGTATATGTTAATCTTCTTCATAGTGTTGGTGTTATTTTTCCGGTGTATTGCGTTTAATCCAGGCATCTAGAAGTTCTAATTCTTTCATGGTCAGCGACCGGCCTATGGGCATGGATTTGGTGATCAATACGGCGTTATTAATTTTTTCAATATTGTCTTTGACCGAAGTGTAGCCGCTGAACGCCCATCGGGCACTGGCAGGACGACCAGTACCATGACAGGAACCGCAATTGGTTTCAAAAAGGGCCTTGACAAAATTGTCATACGAGACATTTGCTGTTGTGACCGTTTCGTTTTCACCTCCAGGGTCGGGCGTAAGTTCTTCCGCTTGCTTCTTAGTACAACCTTCGAGTGTGATGATGGAAGCTATTATCAAGACGACAATCGTCGTTAAACTGTAGTTGCGTCGATGATTTCGTTTTAATGGTAAAGTTTGGGCGTTCATCATTCCTTATGCTAACTTTTAATTCAATTAATTTGTGGGCGCCGTTGTCGTCGTGTTGTTCAAAACCGGCCAGATACCTGGTTTCGGAAAGCTGACTCCTTTATTGTCTCCACGTTGCTGATCCTGACCAAAATAATATAATGGCCAACCTTTATATGTCAATTGTTTCCTTCCGAATACGTTGATAACAGCCATATCATCTGTCCTCAACAGTGAGGGTAACGAGTCAGTCTCGTTTTGAAAAATTGGCCAGAGAGCGTCATTGCTAAAATCTGAAGCTGTATAGGTGTTTTTATTGAATTTATCGGGTTTGAAGGCATAAAGTGTCCTACCTTTATCGTCGGTGAGGTAGCTGGTTGGCCCTGTGCCCTCGCTATAATCTCCCAAATAATTCTTTCCGTCATGTCCAATTAGCTGGCCATTGGCAATCATTAATACATAATCGGGTTTTGCAACATACCAGATTTTATTCATAGCATCGCCGTTAACCTGGCCAACCTGACTATCACCGGCGTAATAATACAGCGGCCAACCTTTAAATGTGCTTTGTTTGGCCCCATCTTCCCGAGTGATTTCACCAATCAGATTCTTGTCAAGTTTCAGGTCAGTACTTGTTTGGCTACTGTAATAAACCGGCCAGGTGGCCAAACAATTGCCCTTACACGTTGAGGTAGCCTTTGTGTCGTTGGAAAAGAAGTAGAGGGTTTTGCCTTCTGCGTCTGTTAATATGTTGCCGAAGCGGCTATTGGCAACGACCTGTATGCCTCCGGGCTGAACTTTATCCTGCTCTTCATCTTTGGAGCAAGAGAAAAAGAAAAACAGCGCTAAAATTGTTAAAGCGGTTTTTGTGACATTTTTTTCGTTCGTTTTCATTGGTGTTACGTTTTGAGATATTACGATAGATTACAGGCGGAGGTTGCCTTGGCGGAGGAAAGAAAAAAAATATTTTTTACAGGCAACCTTTGGTGGTATCTGATCGTATTAGACTTAATACTATATTTATCAAAAGAAAGCAGCAATATCGAGTGGCGATAACAGGAGTTGACGAAAAATCTATCCATATTATTAAAGGATGCATCAATGGGGACCGTAGATCTCAAAAAGATCTTTATACTATTTATTATCCAATAGCTTTGGGGATATGTCTGCGTTATTCTGATAATAAAGAGGATGCTATTGGCATATTAAACGACGGCTTTTTCAAGGTTTTTAAACATATTGACAAATACGATTATCAAAAGCCCTTCTCCGTGTGGATAAAAAAAATCATGACAAATACGGCAATAGATTTTTACCGTGCAAAAATACGACAAGGTATATCTTTAGATATTACCATGTATGAGCATACTATTGTTGATCATGACTCGATTAGCCACAAATTGGACTACGAGGATTTGTTGGCGATGGTACATCAGCTCCCACCTGCCTATAGAACGGTTTTCAACCTCTATGCTATTGACGGTTATGGACATGAAGAAATCAGCGATATGTTGGGCATCGCGATCGGAACATCCAAATCGAATCTGCATAAAGCAAGGAGCCGTCTAGCTGAAATGGTGAAGATTCGGGGTGCTATACGTGGTAAGACTGAGGAGAAAACATAATGGAAAAGGATAAAAATAAAATTGACGAAATTTTTAGGGAAGGTCTAAGTAACGCCAAATTTGACTTTAATGAATCACATTGGCAGAAACTAGAGGATAGGTTGAACGAGAAACGCCATGAAAGAAGGAAAAACATGGCTGTATTACTGGTACTAGGGGCTGCCGTAGCGGCTGTTTTTGCTTTGTTTTTTATTTGGAAAAGTGATCAATTTCAACTGGAGTCTTTATCGGACGCCAATAAGGGTAGTATAGCCCAACAGAAAGCAACTTCTAAAAAAGAAACGAACAGCTCAACAGAAGTAGGCGTCAAACAAAAAGAGGAAACCCGATTTCCGCCGAAAGATGATCGCAATATAGCATTTCAAAATCCAATAGAGCTCCATGATTGGAAACAAATTAATAGCGTGCGGCTCGTCACCGGAAAACCTTCTCAAATGACGAGCATTGCTATGAATAGTATTGTAACAATTCCCAAAATGAATGGTCGATTAAAGCCCCTATCCCAGCTGGTCGTGCAGATACATCGTGACGATGCAATAGAAGAGCGGCCAGACCTGTCTTATCAACCAAAAGGTATGGATGTATTAGCTAAACCACAAGGAGAACGCCCTATGATCAGTCTGCTAGCAGGCCCTGATCTGACGAGCGTCAGGGGAGCTGGAAACTCTTCAGTTAGTGAAAACATCGGTTTGGCTTATTCTTATCCCTTGGCAAAAGGTTTACACATTTCCGTTGGGGCAACCTACGCCAAGAAGAATTATAAGTCAGCATATAGATTTTATTCGCCATCCAATCCGCCGGAGATGACACAGGTGCCAAGCAGTGTCAGTGCTGTATGTGACGTTATTGATGTGCCTTTAACAGCAAACTATACTGTTTTGCGTAATAAAAAGTTAAAATTTAATGTTAGTGCGGGCCTTTCAAGTTATTTCATGTTGAAGGAAAAGTATACATTTGATTATGAAGGTGGGGGTAATTATGGGGACAGTAAAAAAAGTGGAGTGTATGAAGTTGTTGGAGAAAATCAACATATTTTTGGCGTAGCGGATTTTTCGGTATCCATTGAGCGGAAAATTAGCGACAAGGTGAATGTGGGTGTCAAACCGTTTGTTAAATTGCCTTTGACAGGCATTGGATATGGGAATGTGGACCTTGAATCCAAGGGGGTGGCCTTTACTTTAGGTGTGAGCCTTTAAAGTATTGTTACGTCATTTTGCAACGCTGCACTATCTGTGATTGTTATTCTCCTTCTATTTCTTTCATGACACGGCTGACCATTGCGTCGCAATACACAAGGTTGAACTCATAGAGCTCCATGGGGGCATATGATTTTTCAAGTTCTTTGCGCAGTATTGCTTTTGCTCTATTGAGCCGGACTTTGACGTTAATTTCACTAATATCAAGTACCTTGGCTGTTTCGGATACGTTCAGCCCATTTATTTCACGTAGTGAAAAGACCAAGCGGTACTTCTCCGGTATTCTTTCCACCGCCTGTTCGATAACCTTTCCCAACTCCCGGTTATACACCTGGCGATAGGTATCACTGTCTGCATTATTAAACATAGGAAGTACGTTTTCATTGATATTGTCTTGAGCAAGTTCGTTTTTGTAGCTGGACCTTTGCTTCTTTTTGTAGCAGTTATTTAACATGATTCGAATAAGCCAAGTCTTTATGTCAGCCTGTTGTTTAAACTGATGTAGATTCCTGAAGGCATCGACATAAGTATCCTGCATCAGATCCTGAGTGGTTTCATGATCATACCTATAAGACCGGCCAATTCTATACAAGTATGGGTTGAATCGCCTTACGATCAACTCGTAAAGCGATTTTTCTCCAAGCAGGATTCTTGATATAATTTCCTTGTCGTGCAGCTGTCCGTTATTTTGTTTCATGTTATTTTATAGTCCTGGACAATTGGGATATCGAAAAAGCTGCAATCGCCATGACCAGATCCCTGACAGCAACGTCCACAAAATTAAAACTCATTAATAGAGATAAGGCGATAGCGACTAGCCAAAGAGCCACAATCAAACCACCTATGTGCGGATTTTTTAAAACGATCAGGCCGGCCGCGATTTCAATCGTACCAACGACTTTCATGAAAATCCCCGTTGAGAATGGCAACACCGCCGCAATAGCGGGGTTGAGATATTGGTCCCATTCGGTCAATAAGTTCATGAACTTATCTGCACCGGCGACAATAGGTACGATAATAAAAGTGTACTTCAACAAATGGAAGACCCGTTTCTGTGTTTTGATTGCTGTATTTTCCATAACGCTATCTTATTATTACTTTTCCTATTAGAGTATGCAGCCCAAGAAATAGTTACAGCGAGGACATTATAATTTTTTAGGATGTCAGCCGTTGCTTTATGAAGCCTGGTTGCTGGTCGCCGTGGGCTGTTCATTATTTTTATACTTATTGAAATGTTTCCGTATATCTGTTTGTACAATTTGCTTCATGACCCGGTTCGTTAAAATTCATCATCGCCGGTACTTTCTACATTAATATAAGAATTTATACCCGTTTGGGTTATTTCTTAGTTTGATATTTTTTTAATAATATGGATTTTTTTACTGTTGTAGGCAGCTGTTTTATTTACTTTCCTGCCCGTGATGACCGAAACGTACTTATACGCTTAGCAGGGTGGTACCTATTTTGACGTTTCGATTCCGTACATTTTAGCATTCTTATTGTAGTTCTACACGCAGAAACACCACTAATATCAATTTAAACGAAAGCATATAATTATGAACAACTACAATTTAAATGTATTGATTAAGGAAAAAAGAAGTTTATTGAACCACTTTGCTGCTAAGTTTACTGCTGACCCTGATGAGAAGGAAGATTTAATCCAGGAGACTTGGATTCGTGCGCTTAAATCCATTGATAAGTTTGTTCATCACCCGAAATTGATGAGCTGGATGTATGTGATCATGAAACATACTTATATTAATAAATATCGCAAAGCAAAACGTGTCAGCGAGATTCAAGATGTGTATGTCGATCTAGAAAGCACCAATACGATCGAACACAATAAAGGGATCAATAAATTTATGGCCGACGACATTGAAAAGGCTATGCGAAGTTTATCAGCTGACAATTATGAGATCTTTCGCCTGTATTTGGATGGGTACAAATACCACGAGATCGGGAGCTACTTTAACATGCCGGAAGGAACCATAAAAACGAGAATTCATATGATCCGTAAAAAGTTACAACAGCAGCTTAAAGTTTATAAATTAAATTGATCGCTTATCACTCTTTATAGATATATTAGCCAAACGAGTTTTCGTTTGGCTTTTTATTTGAAAGGGAAAACAGGGCTGCATGGGAAATTAAATTTTTATAAATGATAACCTAACTGGGAAAGGTGGCCACAACATTCTGTTTTCGCCTAATAATACCAGGGCTGCTATTGTGGCGGACATGTTGTGAAAATATAGACGCACAAAAAAATATGTGATGAAGGGGCTGGGATAATTGATTTGATTATTTTTTTTGTAGATTTAGTCATTACTCCTGAATAAACTATAATTAAAAAGGCGAAATCATCTGTTGCCTTTCCTAAATATAAGAGATATGAAGAGAAAGATTTTTATTTGCGATGATGACAGAAATATTGTGGAGATGTTAGAGATGGTGCTTCAGGAATTCACGGACGCTACAGTGCTTACCGAAACCGACAGTCGGAATGCGCTGCCTCGTCTACGGCTTGAATGTCCTGATGTATTGATTGTGGACATCGCCATGCCGGTTATATCAGGCGACCAGTTAATCCAGAACGTTAGGACTGACCCAACATTAAATCAAATGTTTATTGTTTGTATGTCAGCAAATCCAATTGGAGAGCAGATTGCAATTAGCTCTGGTGCAGATATTTATCTTGCAAAGCCATTTGATATGGGGGAGTTCCTCGCTGTGATTAAGGGTACAGCCAAGACTGGCTGACAAGTGGATTTCTTTTGTTTTTAACGTCTTATGAGTGAGCTTACACATTTGGAAATTCAGGAGATATATGACCTGAATAATATACCTGTCTTATGCATTGACGAGAAGGGTATCATCATCTTTTCAAATCGAGCTGCGACTACTCTTTTGGCTGCTGACATTGGCGGTTTGTCAGGAAGGCCGGTCCTTTCTTTTTTTTATGGAGAGGATTCTGGACAAGCCTTTCAGCAAATATTTGCAGGAATACCGGTAATCAACTGTGAGGTACTGCTGCAAAAGAATACCGGCGGAGAATGCTGGGCGTTACTTTCCTGCCATATAATACAAGATACAGACGGCTTAAGGTTGACTTATCTCTTTTTTCAGGATATTGCGGCGCTGAAAAAACAGGCTAGCTTAACCGCCCAACGAAACTTACAAATGGAGCAGCAGCTTTACGAAAGCCGCGAACATCAAGCCCGCCTTGCTGCTATTGTAAGTACGTCGGACGATGCTATTGTCAGCAAAAATTTAGAAGGAATAATCACCAGCTGGAATGTAGCAGCAGAGATGATGTTTGGTTATTCGGAGCAAGAAGCATTGGGTAGACATATATCGTTAATCATACCTGCAGACAGGTTAACGGAAGAAGATCACATTATCGAAAATATAAAGCAGGGACGACGAATTGATCATTTTGAAACCGTGCGTATGCATAAGGGAGGAAGATTGATTCCAGTTTCATTGTCGATATCCCCAATGATAGATGAATCAGGAGTGATTATGGGTGCTTCTAAGATCGCCCGAGATATTTCGAGACAAAAAGAGTACGAAAAGAATCTGCAAAGGTACACCAACCATGTCGAAACTTTGAATACAATAGGGAAATTGGTATCAGAGAGCCTTGAAGTGGGTGAGATTCTCCAACGGGTGATCGATGCCTCTACCAAAATTATTGGTGCATCATTTGGTTTTTTTATTTATAACCGACCAGATAAATTCCAGGGGCAGGCGCTACAGGCCAAATGTTCGGGGATTTCAGAGATGCTTTTTGATAAACTCAGGTCAGGTCCGGAACTGCTTCTTATTACTGGCAATATCACTTATGCAGAAATTATTCGATCAGAAAATATCACTAATGACGCTTATTATAGGCAGAACGATTGGTTGCGTTTTACGTTTATGGATGAGTTGCAGACGGTTAGTTGCCTTATAGTCCCTGTTATCTCAGCGTCGGGTACCGTCATCGGAAGATTGATATACGGGCATCGTGAAGAATGCTTTTTCAGCGAAGAACATGAAAAGCTAATTGTTGGAATTGCAACGCTGTCTAGTACTGCGCTGGAGAATGCAAACCTTTATGAAGAGATACGTAGTCTAAATATCAAAAAAGATGAATTTATCGGACTTGCTAGCCACGAATTGAAGACACCTATTACGAGCCTAAAAGGTTTTTTACAATTTATCAGTATGCGAATGCTGGAAGGAGACGTCAACAGATCTGCTATTGATAGAGCCTTAAGCCAAGCAAATAAATTGTCCGCGTTAGTTGGAGATATGTTGGATGCCTCCAAAATCCAGACAGGGCAGTTGCCGCTTATACAATCTCCTTTTGATCTAGTAGGAATGATTAAAGATGCCGTTGAACAGATTCAATATACTAGTAGTTCGCATCATATAGCATTCTTTAGTGAAAAGACAATTCATAGGATAATAGGAGACAAGCGACGTTTAGAACAGGTTATCATTAACCTAGTCAACAACGCTATCAAATATTCACCAGAAGCAGATTTAGTAAAACTTTTTTTGAAGGAAGAGCCTGGGTACGCGGTGCTCCGCGTTCAGGACTTTGGTATTGGAATTCCAGAAGACCAGCAGGAAAGGATCTTTTCAAGATTTTATCGGGCGTCGGGTATAGATACCAATATTTCTGGTTTAGGCATAGGCTTATATATAGCCAAAGAAATTGTTGACAAACATTACGGCACGCTTTCCGTAGAAAGTGAGCTAGGTCAGGGTTCGACATTTACTGTAAAATTACCAGTTTAAAGGACAATCCCTGATGATTGTTGGGGCGCCGTTTTATAAAAGATTTTAGTCGTTGACTTTTGTATGCCCGAAAGCATTTTGGCATGTGCACAGCAAATGGTGTGAGCTGACGAGTTGGCATCCTGGGTGAAGCCATTCTTGGGGTATGCACAGAGAAGACACAGCTTCTGCGTTTCGCAGAAGCGATTCCACAACATTTCTAAATGTACAGTAGCTGATTTTTCACCTTTTGCCCATAATAGTGCCACCATCTCCCCAAAAGCACGTACACGTCGATTTTTATCTACAGCCCGTCTGATGATTGCCATGATGGTTTCTTCAAAAAGTCTCGGTTCAGGCCATCCGTTCACCATGAATTTGGCTAATGTTTGTTCTGCGTCCAACAAAATGAGTCGATCGTCAGCAATATACGTGTCGATAACAATTCCTGCCTTTGAAAGCCGATGAGATAATGCAGCGATATGTTGAGAGGTTGCTATTAGTACGACAGACTCCTTTGCTTCCAGCCCACTAATAACGAAGCCTTCCAGTGTGATCAAAAAAGACTCATCATTTTCATAAATTTGTACAACGTGATCTGTTGGCGCAATTTCTCCCCAAAAGATCCTCGTCTCAGCAAATTCCCATTCCGATTTCTCCTGATTTTCCATTATGATATTTTTAATTCCACCCTAATAAGCTAATGCTGGACAAGTGAAAGCTAAAGATATTAAAAGTATCAAATTTTATCAATGCAGATGGATATTTTTCTGGTATGCTTTCCATACGTTTACATTTGGGCCAAACTTTTTTGGTGGACATTGTGATGGATAAAAAAATCCTTCCTAGGATTTATCTCTAAGAAGGATTTTGCGTGCGGAAGAAGGGACTCGAACCCCCACGCCTTGCGGCGCCAGATCCTAAGTCTGGTGCGGCTACCAATTACGCCACTTCCGCATTAGGATTTCTTTTGATGTCACAAAGATAGAAATGAAACCTATATCTTCCAAGTATATCAAGCATATTATTTCGTTTTTTTATGTGTTTAAAGTCCTATTTTTTTTGGTCTAGAAATCGCGTTAATAGCTTAGTTCCTTAATATGAGTGTATTGTATTGTTTTTAAAAACTTTGTTTTAAATATAAAAAATTAGTCCAAAGGATGGTTTTTGTCAAATTGTAAGGTGCTAAGTCTTGTCTTTTAGACATCATCTTTTTGGCACATAATCGTACAAACTAAAATAATGTCTACTAATATTGTAGATTTTATTTATGTTTATTATATTTGTGCATCAACCTAGGAGACAAGCTTATCGAAGGAAGTTTATAGGATATCCAGAGGCCTTCCGAAAGCAGCATCTTCCGTGTGTAATGAAATATCACTGTTAATATAATTTATTATTTATGAACCAGAGTTTTTATTTGATCCCTTCTTCATTAAGAGCATATCCGCTCTCCTGTCTATCCTATTTCTCTGATATAAGCATGCGAATGTGTAGCTGTGGTTAGAAGAAAGGACCTCTTTCTCCAGACATGCAGCTTTTCTGACAAGTAATCAATTGGCGTTGGCACTTGTAATTATTCACTGTTAAAAATATATCTATGAAAAATAGCGTATGGAAGTACGCCGCGACACTATTTTTGTCGCATGGTTTGCTATTGCCCGTATTTTCGCAGCAATCTGAGCCTCTGATTAACGCGACCTTAAAAGGCCTGGTGCTGGATTCAATTTCCCATCAGCCCATAGAAGGAGTCACGATACAGCTTGAAGGTGTGACCCACCAGGTAAAGACAGATGCGTCGGGACGATTTCAGTTTGTCACGGGGCAGCGGTTGCCTCTGACGTTCTCAACCTCTTCTTTAGGCTATAAAAGTCGCCGGATCACCGCCCGGCAGGCCCAGATCCAGATCCTGCTGCAACCAGCCGTTTCGGACCTGGACGAAGTGGTGGTGGTCGGCTATGGTACACAGAAAAAGAGAAACCTGACGGGCGCTGTGGCCAGAGTCGAAGCGTCCGAAGTGAACAAAATCCCCGTAGCGAGCTTTGACGCCCAGCTGCAGGGAAAGCTCCCTGGGGTGCAGGTCTCGACCAACTCCGGTGTACCCGGAGAAAGTATCTTTTTGAGGGTACGCGGGACGACCTCCATCAACTCGAGCAGTGACCCGCTCTACATCATAGACGGCGTATTCTTAAATAACACCTCCTTGCAGAATATCGGCCTCGGCGGGCGCACGAGCTCACCGCTCACAGACATCAATCCGGCAGATATCGAATCGATTGAGGTGCTCAAAGATGCTTCGGCAACAGCAATTTATGGATCACGTGGTGCCAATGGGGTGATTATCATTACCACCAAAAAGGGCAGCTATGGTAGCCGCACCAAGGTGGATCTCAATCTCCAGGCGGGATGGGCCGAGGCCAACCGTACCCTGTTGCCCAAACTGGCCACCGGCCCCGAAACGGCAACCCTGGCCAACGAATGGTGGATAAACTCCGGACTGGACAACCCCGCACTCAAGCAGACCTTTGCCAACAGACCGTATCGCCCTGTGGCAGAAGGGGGAAAGGGAAATCCGGAAGAGCAACCCACTTATGACCGGCTGGGCTTTCTGCTGCGGCATGGTAGGCTGCAGGATTACAATCTGGGTATACAGGGAGGCAGTGACAAATCGAGGTTTTATATTGGCGCCGGATACACGGGACAGGAAGCTTTTATCAAAGTGATCGACTTCTCGCGTACCAGTGTCAAATTTAATTTTGACCACCAGCTCAGCAGCCGCGTCAAGATCGGCCTGACGAACAACTTTTCCCGCACCTACCGCAATCAGGCGCGTACCGGCGACGGTCCGCAGGTGAGCCTCTTCAATTCGGCCGTCTCCTCGGCAACGAATGTGCCCATCTTCAATACCGACGGCTCGCTCAACGGCACGGACAATACGTATACGCTGGTGGACAACTACGATGTCAATACCACAAGCCTCCGCTATGTCGGAAGCGCTTTTGCAGAAGTCGATATCGTGAAAGGACTGAAATTCAGATCCAGTTTCTCCGCCGATTATAACGTCTACGACGAATCGCAGTACTGGAACAGCAAAACAAGTATCGGGATAGCGAACAATAACCAGGCGACATCCGGAATCTCAAGAAATGGTACCTGGATCAATGAACAGACGCTCTCGTATCAGCATGCCTTTGGAAATCACAACCTTAGTGCTATCCTGGGCAACACCTTGCAGAGCAATGTGCTTGATTATAAATATCTGGAAGGAAATGGTTTTGCCAACGACTCTTTCAGACAGATCTCTTCGGCAGCTAATATTATCGCCTCCGACAACTGGACCAAGTACACAATTTCCTCGTTTTTTGGCAGGATAGGTTACAGCTATGGAGACCGCTATTTTGCGGAGGCAACACTGCGTGCAGACGGTTCTTCCAAATTTGGCGCCAACAACCGCTGGGGGTATTTTCCAGCGTTTTCGGCAGGCTGGCGTATCAGCCGCGAAGCTTTTCTGGCCGGACAGTCCTGGCTGAGCGACCTGAAGATCAGGGCATCCTACGGACTGACCGGCAATCAGGCGGGCATCAGCAATTTCGCTGCACGGGGCTTGTGGACCGGTAACGAGAAATACGCAGACAGCTTCGGTAAAGTATCGCCTGCTACGGGACCTTCGCAGCTGGGCAACGATGACCTGCGCTGGGAGAAAACAGCGCAGGCTGACCTCGGACTGGATCTGGCCCTGTTCGGCAGCCGCCTGTCCGTCACGGTTGACCTCTACCACAAATACACCTCGGATCTGCTGCTCGAGCGCCCGATTGTGGGGAGCTCCGGCTTCTCAAAATATTGGGCCAACGTCGGTGAGATCAGCAACAAGGGCTACGAACTGCTGATCAGCTCGCTCAATGTCAAAACCCGAGATTTCGCCTGGAATACGAGCCTCAACATCTCCGGCAACAAAAATAAAATTGAAAAGCTGCCGGCTCAGATCACACAGTATACCCGCGATTGGGTGATCCTTAAGGAGGGTTATTCCCTCAACTCGTTCTGGCTTTATGAACAGCTCTCGGTCGATCCCCAGACGGGCAAGGCCGTATTCGATGGACAGCTCAGCGACGGTTCGCTGCCGACCTCGGCCCGCAAGGTATTCCGCAATGCCTATCCCAAATTTTATGGGGGTATCGGCAATACATTTACCTACAGAAACTTTGACCTGGGCATTGACTTCAGCTTTCAGTACGGCAGCTATGCGGTAAACCTCAACCGTTATTTCCGCGAGCGCAATCCCAGCAGTGGCGGCGTATTCAAGAATGTGCTGAACAGGTGGCAGCAGCCGGGGGATATCACCGACGTGCCACGGCTGACATCGGAAGGGCTGAACTATACCATTGATGCAAACAGCCGCTACCTGGAAGATGCCTCTTATCTAAAACTCAGGCAGCTGACCTTGGGCTACAAGTTACCGCGCGAGCTGGTTGAGCGGGCAAGGCTGACGGCTGCACGTGTATATTTTGTGGGGTCCAATCTCTTTTTGTGGAGCAAATATACCGGTGATCCGGAATCCAACGTGACGAGCAACCCCAATGCGCAGGGCCTGGGCTCCTTTGGAACACCCCCGCAACCGCGCACCTTCCAGCTTGGTCTGAATGTCACATTATAATTGTTAATCGCAATGTTTACGCTCATGAAAAAAACAAGACATTTCTTATATCCGCTTATCATCCTGCTGCTGACAGGCTGCAACTCCTTTCTGGAGGTCGAACCGCGTAGTTCGGTATCTGATGAAGTGACCATCGTCGACGGAAACTCGGCGGCAACAGCCGTCCGCGGTATATACGCGGCGCTGCGGTCCAACGACTATTATGGCTACAGCTTTCAGCTACTGGGCTTCTTTTCGGCAGATAATATCGTGTACCGGGGTAGCCAGACCGTCCACCAGACCTTGACCAACCATACGGTCAAATCAGATCTGGCCGTACTGGCGACTGCCTGGAACCAGATATACGCAACCATCAACAGGGCCAACCACGTGATCAGCAAAGTGCCGGGACTGGCCCTGACCACCAACTTTACCGAGACTTATCGAAATCAGCTCGTTGGTGAAGCGTACTTTATCCGTGCCCTGGCCTATTTTGACCTGGCACGGACCTGGGGCGGTGTACAGCTTGTGCTGCAGCCGACGGCTTCGGCGAGCAGCTTGCCGCAGGTGCCCAGAAGTTCGCTGGCGGATACTTATGCGCAGGTGCTGCAGGATCTGCAGAAAGCAGAACAGCTGCTGCCGGATGAAACCAACCGTATCCGTGCGACCAAAAAAACGGCGCGTGCGCTGCTGGCCAGATTCTATCTCTACCAGAAAAATTGGTCCGAAGCGGTCAAATATGCGTCCTATATCATCGATGACAACAGCAATTATAGCTTGGTGACACCGTATCGCTCATTCTATGCCAATAATACCTCCAATACCAAGGAATCGGTATTTGAGCTGGTATACGATATCAACAATACGAGCGGGCAGGCTAGCCAGTGGCTGGCCGGAGCCAATGGCGGGACGGCCTGGATACGTCCTTCACAGGACATCTATGACCTGCTCGTCAATCCTGCCATAGGCGGCGACCGGTCAGCTCTGGTATCTCGCACGTCTTCTTCGACAGACCCGAATATTCTGATCGGGAATCTCTATTACCGGACCGACCGTACAGACCCTGTCTTCCTGCTCCGGACGGCCGAACTGTATCTGATCCGTGCCGAAGCACGGGCACAGCTAAACGGAGAGGGGGATCTGACTGCTGCTCTGGCCGACCTGAATGCGGTGCGCCGCCGGGCCAATATCGAGCCGCTGGAAGGTTTGGGCAAGGTGGCATTGCTGCAGGCCATAGAACAGGAAAACCGGGTGGAGTTTGCGCTGGAAAACCACCGCTGGTATGATCTGCTGCGAACCGGACGCGCGCAGGAGGTGCTCGGTATCGCCTCAGCCAATAGGCTGCTGCTGCCGATCCCTTTCGCTCAGGTCTCCATTGATCCGGACCTGCATCAGAATCCGGGGCTGGACTGATGGCCAGCTGTTTTTATCCATTTAAATCTGTACTGACATGTCAAAAATAGAAGACTCTCATTTTTTTCAGCCTTCTCGCACGGGGATTTTATACACCGGTCTGATCTTCTTTCTGCTGCTCAGCATTCCGTACGATCCGCGCCTTTTCAGCGGCAGCTCGTTTGCGGATCTGCTGTCCCCGGAAAACTGGTTCGAGCTGGCGACCTATCGCACTTCTTTTGTTCCGGAAAGCCCATTGGCGGGTGCTGACCTCCGCGGCTATCTCAACTGGGCTATTGCACTCGCGGTGGCGCTGCTGCTGACCGCAATCTTCGGACGGCGGCTCAGACGGGGGATCCGTAGCAGCGACGATACGCTGTACTACTGGCTCCGCGTCCTGCTGCGTTACCGCCTCGCGCTGGCCATGACCTTTATCGGTATTGTCAAAATTATCCCGATACAGCTGCCCGAACCCACCATTAGCGAACTGCATACTGAATATGGCGACTTTATGCTCTGGAAGCTATATTACCTGACCAATGGTATCGCAACCGCCGGTTACCTGCCGGTGATCGGGGCGCTCGAGATCCTGGGCGGTCTCTTTTTGCTCAACCGCCGGACTACGGTCATCGGTGCGGGACTGCTGCTGGCGGTACTGCTCAATGTCGTGATCGTCAATTATGTATACGAAATCGGTGAGCAGGTATACAGTTCTTTTCTGCTGCTGCTGGCGATTGTCATTTTTGCCTACGACTGGCCCCGTTTTTACCGCCTGCTGATCAGCAAGACAGCCACGGTTCCGGATGGCTTCTGGCCACAATATGGCCGCCGGACGGCCGCTGTGCGTCCTTATCTCCAGGTGCTCGTCCTGCTGCTGATCGCTGTCTTCAGTGTCCAGGCCTATTTGAGCTGGAAGAATTCGGATTATCCCTTTCCGGACGAAAAGGGGCTGCGGGATGCCGCAGGGGTGTATGATGTGAAGGACTTTGTATGGAAAGGGGACACGCTGGCCTATTCGCTGGCAGACAGCATCCGCTGGAAAGATGTGGTCTTTGAGAAATGGAATACCATCAGTATCCGCGGCAACCGCCCCGTGAAAGTGGACAGCCTCAGACCGCATATCGCCTTTAACCGTGAACGCAATTACGAATATCTGGGCAATGCTGGCCGTGAATTCTTTGGATATACCGTAAGAAAAGGAGGCGATGGGCTGCCGGAGCGTATTACGCTCACCGGAAAGGTGGAGCAGGAGCACACGTTTTCTTTTGTGGTCCGCCGGCCGGATAAGCGCACGCTGCTGCTCGACGGGACGGATCAACGCGGAGATTCGCTCCACGTACGCCTGGAAAAAACAACGAAAAGATACCTGCTGCACGAGGGCCGTAGAAGACCGGTCCGTATTTATTAACTGACTCAATTAGACAAAGTTTATGGCAACTATTCAATATATGGAAGGAACACTCGCCAGCAAGGAAGACCGCGGCTGGACGTACGGGGAGAAGGTGGGATTTAGATTTGCGTTTATTTTCTTTATCCTGATGGTGGTGCCCCTGGACCCGGAATGGTACGAAAAGGTATTTGCGCCTGATTCATTGTACGACTTTATGGCATCTCTTGCCGGGGGATCACGCACCGGCTGGATCGAAGTGGATACGGAGAGTGGCAAATGGGGTTTTGCATCTTACACCTCATGGTGGCTCAATGCACTGATTGCGGTGCTGGGCGCTGCTATCTGGACCATATTGGCCCGCAACAGCAGAGTGCGGCAGTATGACGCGCTCTACTACTGGCTGCGGGTACTGGTACGCTACCGCATCGCACTGGGTCTGATCGCATTTGGTTTTATCAAATTCTTTCCCATGCAGATGCCCTTTCCTTCACTCGCCAACCTGAATACCGATATCGGCGAGTATGCACCATTTAAACTGTATTGGCAGATTGTCGGTGTCTCGTATAGGTACGAGATATTTCTGGGTTTTCTGGAGATTGCAGCAGGGAGTCTGCTCTTTTTTCGGCCGACCGTCGTGGTCGGCGCAATCATCAATGCAGGCGTTCTGTTCAACATCGCCCATGCCAACCTTGCGTACGATGGTGCCGTACATGTGTACAGTTCGTATTTCGTGCTGCTGTCGCTATTTCTGCTGCTGCAGTATATCCCTGCGATCTGGAAGCTTTTTATACTGCGCAAACCGGTGAACACCTATTATTATGTGCCGGGGTTTGTGAAGACCTGGAACAAGCCTCTGTACTTTGGCATTAAGACGGCCATTGTGCTGTTGTTTGTCTTTGTATACGGCTATTTTAGGTACGAGCGTTTTTATCATGAAGGCCGGCTCAAGGAACCGGTGCTCCCGGGTCTGCCCAAGGCAGCGGGACATTACCAGGTCTCCGGGTTTGTGCTGAACGGAAAAGCCCTGCCTTACTCGCCGGCAGATTCCGTGCGCTGGCATGAAGCATTTTTTGAACGTTATTCCACGCTCGTGTATAAGGTCAACAAAGCCAACGATATCGATCTGGGCAACGGCACCCCAGCCCTCAATGATGTGCTCAAGACCTATGAATTTACGGGCAGGGCAGGCGGAAAGACGTATCTGTACTACGAAATCGATACGGTGCAGCAGCAGTTGTATCTCATCGACAAAAATCAAAAATTCAGTAAGGACCTGCGCAGACAGCTCGACAAAAAGCTGGACGTGGGGCTCAAAGCGCTGTACGGAAAAGCCATGGGCGATAGCCTGCATATCCTGAAATGGGATTATGAGCGGCCGACAGCTCAACAGATCAGGCTCCGCGGACTAGATGCAGAAGGTAACAAGCTAGAAATCACTCTGGACCGTATCGACGAGTCGTATCTGACCGGTAAGGAATGGTATATGAAAAATACCCTTTTTACTTATTAATCCTGTAAAATAGATCGTATCATGAATAGAAGATTCTTTATACAACGCTCTGCTCTCCTGTTTACGCTTGCAGCGGGGCAAGGGGTATCCTCTTTTGGAAATACCGGCAAAAAAGGGGACGGCTATGTGGTCCGGCAGTTTGAAGACGAAGGCCTGGCCCAGTTTTCCTATGCGATATTAGCTGATAGAAAGATTGTGCTCGTGGATCCTGCACGCGATCCGCAGCCCTATTATGTGTATGCAAAAGAGCAGGGGGCGCAGATCATCGCTGTGGTGGAAACGCATCCCCATGCTGACTTTGTGAGTTCACACCTGCAGATCCACCGGGAGCTGAAGGTACCCGTTTATGTGAGTAGGCTGGTGGCTGCGAGCTATCCGCACAGGGCCTTTGATGAGGGTGATACCCTCAGGCTTTCGGACCGTATTGTACTGCATGCGCTCCATACGCCCGGACATTCTCCAGACAGTATTTCGGTGCTGCTGAAGCAGGACGACCATGCTGTGGCGATCTTTTCGGGAGATGCGGTACTGATCGGTGGTGTCGGCCGGCCCGACCTGCATGAATATGCCGGAAGTCAGACGGCACAGCGCGAAAAGCTGGCACGACAGCTCTACCATACCGTGCATGGAGTTTTTGCAAAACTGCCAGATGAGGTTGTGCTGTACCCGGCCCACGGCGCGGGTTCGCTTTGTGGTCATGCACTAAAGGGCGCCCGGCAGAGCAGCATCGGTCAGGAGAGGAAGCAGAATTTTGCCTTTGGAGACAGCACAGAAGCGGAGTTTGTCCAGCGCATCCTGGACGACCGCCCGCCTATACCGGCTTATTTTCCCTACAATGTGGAGCTGAACCGCAGGGGAGCGCCGGCATGGGAGGCTTCCTTGTCAGATATCCCTCTGATAGGAGCAGAAGAAGTGCCCTCGGCGCCGCACAAGATGGTCGATACACGGCCTGCCTCACAGTTCAGGCAATCGCATCTGCAAGGGGCTATCAATATTCCGGAACGGAATAAGTCTGAATCCTGGATCGGCACTTTCATCACTCCGGGCGACCATTTCTATATTGTCGCCGGTAGCCGGGAGCAGGCACGGACGCAGCTCGCCAAGGTGGCCAAAATCGGGTATGAACAGTTTGTCAAAGGTGTTGTGCTTCTCGATGATTATCAGGGGCTGCAGTCGGCAGCTTTTGACCGGACAGCGTTTGACCGGGATCCGCAGAGGTATTTTATCCTGGACGTACGGACGGCAGAGGAGGCAAAGGGAGATCCGCTGTTCGGCACTGCGCACCATATCCCACTGGCCGAACTACAGCAGCATATTGCTGAACTGCCCACCGACAAAACCATTGTCGTGCACTGTGTATCGGGCTACCGCTCGGCGATAGCCAGCAGCTTGATCCAGTCCCGCCTGCCGCAGGCAAGGGTATGGGATATAGGCGAACAGATCAAAGAATACTGGAAATCCGTAAACTAATTACTGAAATACAACAGAAAATCATAGGATATGAAAGATCTCAAACTTTTATCGGGCATGCTTCTGGCAATTGTGGTACTGCTCAACATGACCAATTGCCAGTCCAGAAACGACACCAAGGAAGCGGTAAAAAATAGTCATGTCAAGCTCAAAAACGAAGAGGCTGTCCGGTTTAAACAGGAACTGGAAGGTCTCAATACGACCAATAAGGTGACCGTGCATATTCCAGACAGCGCACGGATCGTCTATGCGACCGAACAGGATGTACTGGAACTGGAAAATGGTATCGTCCTGTTTGGATGGCCAAGCTGCCCCTAGTTCAGAAATGCCATAACGCCTTTGCTGGAATTCGCGGCGGAGGAGAAGGCGACTATTTATTACCTTAATATCCATGACATCCGGGATGTCCGGGAAAAGAACAAAGACGGCAAAGTCGTGACGGTTAAAGCTGGCAGTCCCGGCTATGAAGCTATACTGAGCAGATTTCACGACATCCTGAATCCCTACAAAGCCCTGGGTATTGACTCCATAAAAAGGATATCATCGCCTACGGTACTATTCATCGAAAAAGGAAAAGGTGTACATAAGGTGGTGTCAACGGTGGCCTCCCAGACTGACCCAAAAATCAAACTGGACAGCGCGCAGCGTCAGGAACTGAAACAACGGTACCGGGAATATTTTTTGGACGGAGCTCCTATAGGATAAGATCATGAAAATACACAACATATGAAAAAATTAATCAATCTTGGACTTTTAGCATTTGTTTTGACGACATTTACAGTAGCTTGTGGATCGGCAGGCAAAAAAAAGGATAATGGCAGCGAACAGCGGGATTCAACATCATCCGGGCAGTCAAAAAAAGATCAGCCCAATACAGGCTGCGATTAGGGGCAATTAACAGTCAGTCTATGCGAAAATTTGATGCGATTATTATTGGCTCGGGGCCAAATGGTTTGGCGGCGGCAATTACCTTTCAGCGGCAGGGACTCAGTACCTTGCTGATTGAAGGTGCAGATACCGTGGGTGGCGGCATGCGCACAAAAGAGCTTACATTGCCGGGCTTTAAACATGATATCTGCTCGGCGGTGCATCCTATGGCGATGGCTTCGCCGTTTTTCAGAAGTCTGCCTCTGGCGGGCTTTGGGTTATCTTTCGTGAAACCGCACTATGCTGCTGCGCATCCTCTGGACAAGGGGGAGACGGGGCTGCTCTACCATAGCCTCGCCGAAACGGTGCAGGGTCTGGGGATTGATGGTGAGCGGTATCGTAGGCTCGTCGGCCCTGTGGTCGAACACTGGGAGGAGCTGGCTCCGGATATCATGGGGGCATTGTCTTTTCCGGAACATCCTTGGCATCTGGCGGCATTTGGCCTCCATGCCCTGCAGCCTGCCAGCTGGACGGTCAGCCGTTTTGCCACCGAGCGGGGCAGGGCCCTCTGGGCAGGAATGGCGGCACATGGCATTCAGCCACTGAGCAACTGGACGACTTCGGCAATTGCCATTGTCCTGTCCGCGGTAGGCAATAAGTACGGCTGGCAGATTCCTGTCGGTGGCTCCCAGTCCATCGCCGATGCCCTGCTGCGGTATTATCAGTCCCTTGGCGGCGAGTTGCAGACCGGATACTGGGTGCAGGACATCCGCGATCTGCCCGCCCACCGGGTGCTGCTTTGCGACATGACGCCCAAGCAGCTGCTGCAGCTCAAAGGTCTGGAGCTGACGGCGGGGTACCGCGGACGCCTCCGGCGATATAAACAGGGCATGGGCGTATTCAAGGTGGACTGGGCGCTGTCTGAAAAGACACCCTTTAAAGATGTACGCTGCCAGCAGGCCGCAACGGTACACCTTGGGAATAGCTATGCTGAAATTGCGGAAAATGAGCGGCTGAGTCACAGGGGAAAGTGGGTGGACAAGCCTTTTGTCCTGTTTTCGCAGCAGAGTGCTTTTGATCCCGGACGTGCTCCCGAAGGCAGACATACGGGCTGGGCGTACTGCCATGTGCCCAACGGAAGTAGCCTGGACTACAGCGAAGCAATCGAAAACCAGATCGAACGTTTTGCTCCGGGATTTAAAGACACTATTCTGGCGAAGCATACGCTGTCGCCTGGGAAGCTCGAGCAGTATAACCCCAATTACGTCGGTGGGGATATCAACGGCGGGATCATGGATATCACCCAGCTGTACAGCCGTCCGGTCCTGGCGTTAAACCCTTACCGTACCTCGGCCGGCCACGTTTATCTCTGCTCATCGTCCACACCTCCGGGGGGCGGGGTGCACGGCATGTGCGGTTTTCAGGCAGCCCGTATGGCACTCAAAGAGCATTTTGGAATTCTACCAGATAGATAGTTGTTTAGAGGTGTAGAATGTTTCTCCCAAATCGATAGCCAATAAACATGTGTCGGCTTCTTTGTGGGCTTACGGAGGGGAGCTATTCGCACCCGCGAACCGCTGACAATATGCTGTAGAATTAACTTGAAAGAAGGACTGAGAAAAAGAGGGCTGTCTTATATTTCCGGACAGCCCTCACGGGGTAGATAAGATAGCAGGGCGATTCTGTTATTGTCGATTCCAGCCGCCGCCTAGTGATCTATATATCGAAACACTTGCTTTAAGCTGGCCCACTTTTTTTTCAACGAATTCAAATTTTGACTCGAGTGCATCGCGCTGGGTGAGTAAAACTTCCATATAGTCGGCTCTAGCATATTTAAACAGGTCGTTGGATATGCCAATGGACTCATTTAATGCCTCAACTTCTTTCGTTTTAATATCGAGTCCACTTTCAAGGTTTTTAATTTTTGAGAGTTGATTGGTGACTTCGATAAAGGCTCCCAGAACGGTCTGTTCATAATGCAGGACAGCTTGCACTTGTCGCGCATTCGCATTTTTATATGCTGCTTTGATTGCTTTTTTGTTGATCAGCGGAGCTGTGAGTTCTCCGACTAAAGAAGAAACGAAAGATGCGGGCTTAATCAGATAAGTCGGGTCGAAAGCTTGTAAACCAACACCAGCGGTAATATCCAATGAAGGATAGAAACGTGCTTTTGCTGATTTAATATCCAGCTTGGCAGCTGCAAGCTCATATTCTGCTTTTTTGATGTCAGGACGGTGTTCCAACAAGTCTGCAGGTATACCCGTATACACGGTTGGTGGTACAAGGGAGGCGAAAACGTCATGATTTCTTTTTACCTGCTGGGGAAATCTCCCAACTAAAAAATTGATCTTATTTTCCGTTTCTGTTATTTTTTGTTTAATATCGAATTGCATGCCCTGAGTTTTGAGAATCTGTGCTTGAAATCTCTTGATTGCTAATTTGTTGGCTCTAGCAAACTGTTTGAGATCGTTGACAACAGCCAGTGCATCATTTTGTATTTTAATGTTCTCGTTGATCACCTCGAGTTCATTGTCCAATGCAAGGAGCTCATAATAGGAATCCGCGATTTCTGAAATCAAATTGGTGACCATGAAATTTTTACCTTCAACACTTGCCAGATATCGATGTAGCTGAGCCTTGGTCGCGTTGTGTAATTTTCCCCAAATGTCAGTTTCCCACTTGGCCTGTAGTCCCAATCCGAAATCGAGGAGTGGCTCGGGCATCTCCCTTCCGGGCTCGATTTCCGTATTGGCTTCCATTGCGCCGATGTTGGTATATCGGCTGGCTTTGTCCAGACCAGCGCCAGCCTTTATACCAACAGATGGTAAATATTCACCTTTTTTTGAACTCACTTCATTTCTTTCAATTTCAATTTCTTGAAGAATGATATTCAGCTCTTGATTGTTCTGCAATGCTTCTTGAATCAGCGCCTGCAGATTAGGATCGGTAAAGTAGCTATCCCATTTCATTTTTCCGGTATTAGCTGAATCCTGTTCCGCTGTGCCATAGTGTGTGGGCACAGTCTTATTTTCTACGCGTTGCTGTATTTCCAAAGGTTTACACGCTGCAAAGCTTAATAAAACGAGCGTGAAACCGGCATATTTGTATATTCTGTTCTTATTCATAATGTATCATGTCTTCGCTTAAAGGTGATTCGTCTTCGGCTTGGATCATTTTTCTTCCATCCGCGAGTTTCGCAAAAATATAATAGAGACCTGGAATGACAATTACACCGAAAATTGTCCCGACAAGCATTCCGCCCAATGCTGATGCACCGATAGTGTGATTTCCGATAGCCCCCGCGCCTCCGGCAAAGACTAAGGGTACCAATCCCGCTATAAAAGCAAATGACGTCATCAAAATCGGTCTAAACCTGGCTTTTGACCCCTCTATTGCTGCCTCCAAAATAGAGTCGCCAGCCTGCCTTCGTTTTACAGCAAATTCTACAATAAGTACTGCATTTTTACCTAATAACCCGATAATCATGATGAGTCCCACTTGCGCATAGATATCATTCTCCAGGCCCATAGCTTTTAATAGGAAAAATGAACCGAATACGCCCACTGGTAGGGATAGTAAAACCGCAAATGGAATAATAAAGCTTTCATATTGTGCAGCCAATACGAGATAAACAAACACCAGTACAACCAAAAATACGTAAACGGCCTCGTTACCTCTTTGCGCCTCGTCGTAGGAGAGTCCTTCCCAGGCTACCTTATATCCATGCGGTAATGTCTGTATGGCGGTTTCGTTGATTGCATGAATGGCATCTGCAGTTGTGTAACCTTTAGCCGGAAGTCCACGAATGGCCGCCGAATTGTACATATTGTAACGTGTGATTTCATTGGGACCTTGTGTCTTTTTCAAGGTCATAAACGCTGAATAAGGAACCATTTGCCCCTGGTCGTTCTTCACATATAAATTCATAATATCCGACGGCAGTCTTCTGAATTCAGGAGATGATTGTACATAGACTTTAAAAAATTGTCCAAAGCGGATGAAACCCTGCTCATAGGTGCTTCCGATGAGGATGTTTAAGTTGTCCATGGCTTTGCCTATAGAAACCCCTTTTTGCATGGCCGCGTTATTGTCAAAGACCAATTCATATTGCGGATAATTCGCGGCGAAGAAGGTGAAGACTCCTGTCAGTTCTTTTCTTTTTTTTAGATTGGCGATAAAATTTTTGTTAACCTTGTCAAAGTCTTGGTAATCCGTCGTCCTGTTTAGGTCGAGCAATCGCATTGAAAATCCACCTGAGGAACCAAATCCTGGGACAGCCGGTGGCTCGAAAAATTCTACGATGGCTCCAAGGTCTTTTGATTTTTCTTCCAGCTCTTCCATGATCTCCTTGACAGAATGTTCACGTTCATCCCAGGTCTCCAAATTGATAAGGCAAGTACCTGCATTTGAACCCCGGCCCTCTGTCATAATTTCGTAACCTGCGAGAGAAGAAACGGACTCTACTCCCTCCACATTTTGACAGATCTTTTGCAATTCACGTGAAATTTTGTTCGTTTGCTCCAGGGTGGATCCTGGTGGCGTTTGAATAATTGCGTAGATTGTCCCTTGATCCTCGCTAGGGATAAATCCCCCTGGCAAGGTTTTGTTTATAGCGAAAGTGCCCAGACAGAAAGCGATCAATATACCCCAGGTAATAGCCCGTCTGCTGGCGATTTTTCGTAGAAATCCAGCATATTTGCCAGTGATTTTATCGAAGGTCGCGTTAAATACATCCAATGCTCTACTGAGCCCATTGGCCTTTTTGGTTTTACCATGATTGTTTTTTAATAACACGGCAGCCAGTACGGGGGTAAGGGTGAGTGCTACTACGGCCGAAATGACAATTGAACTCGCCATTGTAATAGAAAACTGACGGTAAAATGTACCGACGGGTCCGGTCATAAAGGAAATAGGAATAAATACGGCCACCATCACCGCAGTGATCGCGATAATGGCTCCCGCGATTTCAGCCATCACTTCTTTAACAGCATTGTATGGTGATATATTGCTTTCTTCCATTTTTGCGTGTACCGCCTCTATAACCACGATCGCGTTATCGACCACAATTCCAATTGCTAATACCAGCGCGAAAAGCGTGACCAAGTTGATTGACAGGCCAAATAGCTGTAAGACGAAGAAGGTACCTATGAGCGAGACCGGGACGGCTATAATAGGGATCAGAGTAGATCTCCAGTCCCCAAGGAAGATGAATACGACGATGGCTACCAAAATGAAGGCATCACGCAAAGTGTGCATTACTTGCTCAATAGAAGCATCCAGAAACTGGGATACGTCATAACTGATTTTATAATCAATGCCGGGTGGAAAGTTGCCCTTCATTTCCTTGAGCTTTGCTTTTACATCTTTGATCACATCATTGGCATTACTGCCATAATTTTGTTTGAGCACGATCGAAGCGGATGGATGTCCGTCCAGATTGGAGTAGATATCAAAGAATTCGCTGCCCAGCTCCACTTTGGCGACATCCTTTAATTTGATATTTTCACCTTCGGCATTGGCTCGCAAGATGATGTTTTCATATTCCTGGGGCTGATTGTATTGTCCTTTGTAAGTCAGAACGTATTCAAGCGACTGTGCCACTATACCTGAACTCTGGCCAAGCCGTCCTGGACGTCCAATGATACTTTGCTCACCTATTGCCTCCATCACTTCATCCACAGACAGATTATAAGCCCGCATACGATCCGGATTCAGCCAAATCCGCATGGCATACCTACGGCTTCCGAGAATCTGTGATTTGGCAATACCATGAATACGGTTGATCTCAGGGATGATATTGACCGTCGCATAGTTATATAAGAACTTCTCGTCCATACTTTTATTGGTACTGTATAGATTGACGTACATCAACATACTGGGCTGGATTGGATTGACCACAACCCCTTCTTTCTGGACGAGCTCAGGCAACAAGGGCATCACCTGATCGACACGTGTTTTGACGAGTACAACAGCATCATTTGGATCGGTTCCGGGATCAAAAATCACGTTAACAGTAGCTTCACCGGCGCTCGTTGCATCTGTTGCTATGTATCGCATGCCCTGCACACCATTAATTGCATTTTCCAATGTTATGAGCGATGACTTGACCAATACATCTGCGCTTGCTCCTGGATAGGCTATGGTAACTGCAACTGTAGTCGGTGCTATTTTTGGAAATTGTTCCGTGGGTAACTGTTTGATGGCCAAGCCACCAATAAATAGGATGACAACCGATAATACGATAGCGAATACCGGTCGGTGTATGACTTTCTTAAACATAAGGTTTCCGTTTAATTACTCTGCATATAAATCTAGATTCGACATGACCTTTTCAGGATTTTGATATCTGGATTCAATTGTTTGGTTTTCTTGAACCATGCGTAATCCATTCAAAAGAATTTTGTCATTTTTTCCGAGTCCGTTGGAGATAACATAAATATGCGGTAGCTCAGCAGCAATCGTCACTTCTCTAGCTTTCACCTTATTGTCTTTGGTTACAACATACACATACTTTTTCTCGAGCTCTTCAAATGTCGCTTTCTGGGGGATCATCAGCGCGGCTTCATAAGGAGAAGTAATCATAATATTCCCTGTCTGCCCGTATCTTAAAAGTCCTTTGGGATTTGGAAATGTTGCCCTATATGCGATATTGCCTGTTTCATTGTTGAAGTCCGATTCTATCGTCTCTACAACCCCGTCCTGATCAAACTCTTTTCCATTCGCCATTTTTAGGCGTACATGCATCGGACTGTTGCCTTTTTTGGCTTCCATTTGATTCAGATATTCTACTTCTGGGACATTAAAATAGACCCACATTTTACTATTGTCTGATAGCTCGGTTATTAGTTCACCTTCATCAACGAGACTTCCTTTCCGTATATGTAATTTGCCAACTATTCCCGAGAAAGGAGCTCTGATATCTGTGAACTTTAGGTGAGTATTCATCGACGCGAGTTCAGCTTTGGCCTTTTCATATTTTGCTTTAGCCATTTCTGCCTCTTGTGGAGCGACGATATCTTTTTCAGAAAGGTTTTTGGCATTCTGATATTCGATTTCTGCATATTTTACTTCAGCCTTGGCTCGGTTGACATCTGACTCATAAAGATTGGGCATAATTTTAAACAGCGGTTGTCCTTTCTGTACATATTGTCCCTCATCAACAAATATGGACTGAATATACCCTTTTTCTTGCGCTCGAAGTTCAATATGGTTTATAGAGCGAATTTGTGCTACATACTCTTTGTTAACTAATGTGTCTTTGATTAGGGGGGAAGTGACATTGAATATCGCTGATTCCTTCTTTTCTTTTTTATCGGATTGGCAGCTCGTGAATAAAACGATAAGACACAGACTGATATACATGAATCTTTTCATGAAGTGATAAATTTTTATAATAATTCTTTTTAAAAAAATGGACAATAACATTACTGGCTTTCAGAAAAATCTGGAAGCAATACTCTTTTTTGAAGAATTATGATAAAATCACAGCCTGAGTACAGCGTAGTGAATATAAAGGGCCTCTTTGTATGGCCATCGGCACTCCAGGGAGGCGAGGGAGACAGCGGTATAATGGTTGAATATCCCGGGGCAAAGGTAGGAATTTAAATTTCTGAGATCGTTTCTCAGGAGAGCAATAAGGTTTGCCGGATTGGTGTCGGTTCCACTGTCATCATTTTCATTGTCGGTTTCAGGAAAATAAGCTTTTAGACTTTCCCGATGATGATGTACTCCCTTTTTATAACGATCAGTCTGGAAATTTTCGCGATTTGACGAGGCTAAGCCGTCGTGGACTGCTGCTTGATATTTTGGAGCAGATGCAGACAGCTGTGTAAAAAAACAGCAGCCGATACTGATGAGTATAGCCCCTATTAATCCGTACAAATATCGATGAAATTTTCTTTGCATCCGTTTGACAAATGTAATCAAAGTTAAAAGAGGATACAAGTTGTTTTCGTGTTAAATTCTTAATGTTTACGTGTAATTGTTACAAATTCATGAATTATTTGTTGTCCATTCGCAAAAACTAATAAATCAAAAGCGAATACGAATAGCTGAGATAGTAATGAAGTAACACCATTATCTGTTTATGCCTAAGCTCGCCACGGATGCTACATCATTGTTTGGCTTGTCAGCGATGATGAACGAAGATGCACCCTATAGGGAAGGTGTGGACATCCAAATTATTTTCAAACTTTGTGATGATAAGAATTGTTTACAGAGGGAAAACAATAGATTTATCCAAACGGATCTGTCATGGAAAGAAGACAATTTTTGGCACAGGCCACCCTAGCGGGAACTGGAATGGCATTAGGTACAGGGCTTCCCAATTTAGTTTCCGCATCATCACATGAAAATGAACCAATGTCATTATCAACTCCAAAAGAGACCAAGCGATTCCGTCCAAAGGATAAAGCTGGCTTTGGAGGAGTGGCACTCGGAAATGGGTTCCAGCAAAATCCGGATCGGGAGTGCCTGGAAGCTGTAGAAGCGGCATGGGATGCCGGTATACGGCTCTATGATACTTCACCATGGTATGGCTTAGGTATTAGCGAACGGAGAATGGGCTTGTTCCTAAAAGATAAGCCTCGGGAGAGCTTTACGCTGTCCACTAAAGTAGGGCGTCTTTTGATTCCGAAAGAAAATTTTAGTGCTGACGAGCTGCTATGGAAGGGAAAACTCAATTTTAGCTATAAATACGACTATACCGCTTCAGGTGTAAGACGCAGTGTTGAGGATAGCCTGCAACGTCTGGGGCTATCTGCTATCGATATTGTGTTTATCCACGACTTATCACCTGATAATGCTGATATGAAAACCACGTATCCAAGCTATTTCCAACAGGCGGTCAAAGGAGCAATGCCCGAACTGACTAAAATGAGGGAAGAGGGGATTATTAAAGGATGGGGGCTCGGTGTGAATACCATAGAACCGATTTTGCAAACCTTAAGCGCTGCTGATCCTGATATATTTCTCTCTGCGTGCCAGTATTCGCTGATCAAACATGAGGATGATCTCAATAGGGTTTTCCCAAAGGTTGCAGAACGAAACGTTTCCATCATTGTAGGAGCGCCTCTGTGTGCAGGATTTCTGTCAGGAAAGGACCGTTATCTATACGACGGGCAGTTTCCGGACGGGGTAAAAGATAAATTGGCTTCGCTAAAACGAGTTGCAACTAACCATGCTGTCGATCTGCGGACAGCAGCATTACAGTTTGCGGCAGCCCCGGAGGTGGTTTCGGGTGTAATACCGGGAGCACACACAGCTGAACAAGCAGTGCAAAACGCGGCGTCTTTTAAGATCGCGATTCCTGCTGATTTCTGGTCGGAGCTAAAACATGAGAAATTAATTGCAGAAAACGCACCAGTGCCTATTTCGGCGTAAAGCTAAATTACAAATGGGCTGTCGCGAAGCAGACAACCCATTTGTAATTTATTTTGCAGATTTTCTTACGATAGCATTTCAAACACACTGTTTTAAGTTTTCTACTCAAGCCGTTTTAATCTAAAGAGAAGTTGCTGGATAGTCTCTTGTACATCATCAATGATTGATTGGGAAAAACTTTCCGGAAAAAGCGATTGGCGCTGACTTTCGACTTCCTGATAGTAAGCTTCGATATATTTGATGTGTTGCTGCGGCCGTGTTGTTTCAGGGATTATGATATCCACAGTACCTTTTAGGGCAAAGGTAGTCTCCACAAGCCGGTCAGTGACATCTACTAGTGAATCTATCGCTTGATCTAATAATATATGAGCCTCATAACTTCCTTTTCCGGTGATAGACCAGTGAATTAGTTTTAAAGAATTCCTGAATGAAATCAGTTTACCTAAAAATTCGCCCATCGCATTTTTGTTGTTTTTCGCTTTTGCCATAATTAAAAATCAAATTTGTAATGTCAGTCTGGATCTGATATCCATAGTTAAATGTGATAACAATAAAAAAAGACATAATGTTTCCTATACAAATCAGATTTTTGAGATGAGCAAAATCCAATCTCTATGGTGAATGTAGTTATCGCTTTTTTCGATAGTGTACCTGCGTTAAACCCGTATCGTAAGTTTGAGCTGCTACGAGCTGAAGAGGCTGTTCGGGAATTCCTTCCTTAAAGAGTTTTGTGCCAGCACCTAACAGTATCGGAATAACAGATATGATCAGCTCATCGATTAAATCGTTCAGCAGGAGTTCGTTTATTATTTCTGCACCCCCGTCACAATAGATATTTTTCCCCGTTTGGGATTTGAGTTGGTGGACAAGCTCCACTAAATTTCCAGTATAAAAAGTTGTCCTTCCTAAAGAGGGCTTGTCCGTTCTAGTGATAACATAAATGTCTCTTTGCCCGTTGTCGTAGTGGGTGGCGCCGATTTCCCTAACCACATAGTCATAAGTTTTCCTACCTATGATTATGGTATCTATGGAGTTTGAAAATTGAGTATATCCATAATCTTCTCCTTCCTTTTCCACCAGCTTCAGAAAGCTGAGATCGTCATTGGGTTTCGCAATGTAACCGTCTAAGCTCATCGCAATAAAGAGTGATAGTTTACGCATTTGCTTTACATATTAAAGTTTACACAAAAATAGGTGCATTGATCACTTATATTTTGGAAAAAAGCGACAAAATCAAAATTTTGAAGGTGACATTCCTGTATGTTTTTTAAAATCATTTGTCAAATGCGCATGGTCGTAGTAACCACATTCAAATGCTATGTTTAGTAAACTCGTCCTTTGATTTGGTTCTTTTATCTTGGACAAAGCGTTTTGAAACCTGATAATGCGTGTATACTCTTTGGGGCTAACACCTACATGCGTCTTAAACTTGCGTTCTAGTTGTCTCACCGACGTAAAATTTCTTTTAGCAATTTCATCTATAGTAATTTGACCCTGAGCTTGATGGATAGTTTTTAAAGCCGATTCAAGAGAGGCACTGATAGGATGTAGGCGATGAGCAAAAAATTCATTTAAATAGCCGACTGGATTTTTAAGAAATTTGTCGAGATGGAAAGAATGGGTATGGTCAAGTTGGACAGTTGTATCTACTATTTCACTTTGAGCACTATAATCGTAGAAATTAGGAAATACGCCCGGCTTCAGACAAACACCAAATAGATGGATGTTTTCATCAACAAAGCTATCTTTAAAAGAGGTTGTAGCACCGACAGCGTACGTTTTCCCAAAATCCATTTTCGTTGTCCCATTATCGGTAATACAAGTATCCCCCAGATTGATGACCACTCCTCCGCAACCATCAGGAAAATTTCGTTCCCATTGGCTATCTTTCTCTTCTCCAATTAACTCCCAAAATGTATGAATATAAGGGGCCAAAATAGGGGCGGGTTTTATTTCCTTGTATTTCATAAAGTGAATAATTAGTTCGCAATAATACAAAAAAATACCCTCATTTTTGGCCAAATATGTTGTTATTTAATTCCTCCGTTGTACACGAATAAGAAATATAAAGACAAAAAGTGGGCTATTTTTTTTAAGCGGACGAGTCATCTTTTGCGGTTCGACCGGCCGAGGAGAAATACTGTGGAAATAATACAGAAGCTCCCGATCCAGTCGGTCCACGAAAAGGGGATGGCGAGCCAGTACACAGCTAAAATAGTAGCTGCTAAAGGTTCTGCTGATGCCAAAAGACTGGCTTTTTGTCCGCCAATTAATCTGACGGCGTATAAATAAAAAGAAAAAGCTACCAAGGTGCCCAACACAATAATGGCTGCCGTGTTGAATAAAGTATAAGTATCCCATATTCCTTGAAAGTCCCAGGGTGCTTTGACAAAACTAAAGACTAGACCGCCACATAACATCCCCCATCCGATAACTACGGAAGGTTCATATTTTGCCAATAAACGCGCAGGTTGGAGCGTATAGATAGCGAGAGCGACTGCTGATGATAAGCCTAGAAAAAGTGCAACTGGAGAGATCGTTAATGCGTTGGCGTCTCCATGAGTAACTAACAGGAAGGTGCCTATCACAGCAAGGCCGATGGCAAGTCCTTCTTTCGGGGTTGGCAGTTGTCTTTTTTTGATGCTTAGATAGACGGCAATCATGATAGGACCGGAATATTGTAATACCGTTGCGGTAGCTGCATTGGAATGCTTGATAGCTGCAAAATAGGTATACTGCACTGCCAACATGCCTACCATACTAAAAACGACAAGTTGCGCTGCGTCTTTTCTGTTGCGCCAGATTCCAAATATAGTTGTCTTTTGTCCAAATTGGGTAAATACCAAAAGAACAAAGCCCGACATCAGTAGCCTTGTGGTGATCAACCATTCTACATTCAAGCCTTTCTGTTCGAACAAATATTGTCCGCTTGTCCCTGATATGCCCCAAAATATCGCCGCCAGGATCGCTAATGTAGTTCCCTTAACCTGTGAAGTTTTCATGATTTGTTTACTAAGTCCGATCATGCAAAATTGCATGAAGTTTTCCGAGTATTTTCATTAGATTTGAATTAAAAAATGCAATTTTGCCTCACCGTCAGTATGGATCAATTCGATATTGCTATTTTGGAAATTTTACAAGAAGATTGTCAGACTTCACAGCGTATGATCGCAGAACGTGTCGGACTGTCTGCTGCTGCAGTCCAGCGACGGATTAAGCGGATGCGCGAAGAAGGGACGATTAAAAGAGAAGTAGCCATTCCCAACCCGCAGCATTTTGGAGATCCGATTACGATTTTGGTAGAAGTGTCTTTGGAAAATGAAAAGATTGAGCTTATCGATCAGGCGAAAAAGAGTTTTATCGAAACACCAGAAGTACAACAATGTTATTATGTTACCGGCGAAACTGATTTCTTCCTTGTCATCGTCATAAAATCGATGGCTGAATACGAGAAGCTCACGCGCAAAATATTCTTTGGAAATGACAATATCAAAAGTTTTCGGACGCTTGTCGCTATGGGTGTAGAAAAACAAGGCTTTAAACTACCAATCGTGACTTCAAATTAAATGATCTTCTGCTCTATTTTGCATTTTATCTTTTTAACATAGTCTTAGTCGGTTACATATCCTCCAACTCCTCTTTGGTATACCCGCCATTGCAATCCATGCACGCGTCAGCAAATGCATTATATTCTTCATAAGCCGCACCTATCTTCCCAAAAAGTGTTATAATGCGGTCTATTCTTATACGCATACCATTATCCATGTTGATAAATACCCCCTTTCCTTTTTCCTCGTCCATATGGATAATGATGCCTTGGGCTTCACCGATCACCTCAGGTGAGTCAAAATAGAATATTTTGCCGGTAGTTTTTTTGTCGATCTGTTCCTTAATCATTTCGCAGAATTCCCAAGCTACCGGGAGATAGGCGTTCTCTTCAGCTTTCGTTTTCATAAAATCCGTTACGTTTATCTTTGCTTTGTTATCCGGGGCGTTATCCATTAAAATGTACTCGCTTAGGTATTAAACAGTTATTAAGCGCGGATGTTTTTGTCATCCCCGCACTTCTTCAATCGAAGGTACTCATTTATGTTCCAATAATGGTTTTTTCTGCCAGCTGATGGCTAAAGCCGGTTGATCTGCAGAGAAAAACTTGACGGGCAACCTTTAATTGAATATCTTGTGGTCTACTTTCCAGTTTAAACTAATGACTTTTCAAATGAAGAGATTTTTTATTGCAATTTTAGTTACGGGTTTTATTTTCGGGAGCTGTTCCGGAATGAAGGGCCCGCGTGACGATAACGGGTGGAAGCCTCTATTCAATGGCAAGGATGTTCACAATTGGTTTGTCAAAATTCACCATCATGACTTTGGTGTAAATTACGGTCGTACCTTTAGGGTTGAGGAGGGCATGATTAAGATCAGGTATGATCAGTATGGCGATTTCAATGATCAGTTTGGTCATTTGTATTATAACACACCGTTTTCGCATTATCATTTAAAATTTGAGTACCGCTTTGTGGGTGATCTTCATCGGGGAGCACCATCCTATACATTACGTAATAGCGGTATTATGTTTCATTCTCAAGATCCCAGAACCATATTGAAGGAGCAAGATTGGCCTATTTCCATCGAGATGCAACTTTTGGGAGGACTGGGAGATGGACAGCCAAGACCCACAGGTAATATGTGCTCTCCCGGGACCAATGTTGTATACCAAGGGGAGATTGCTGCTTCGCATTGTTTAAATTCGACTTCTGAGACTTTTGATGGAGACCAATGGGTACGCGGAGAATTGATCGTGCTCGGTGATTCGTTGATCAAACATATCATTAATGGTGATACTGTCCTGCAATATTCAAAACCTCAAATCGGTGGGGGAGTTGCCAATGGCTACGACCCTAAAATTAAGATTGACGGCAAACTGCTGAGCAGTGGATTTATAGCATTGCAAAGTGAGGGGCAGCCCATAGACTTTAAAAATATTCGGATTAAAGAGCTCCCAAAACCAAAAAAATAATTTTATGTTTTGATCTATTCCATAGTTACTGCTTTTGTACCGTAATGGCAATTTTGTATTTTCCTTTAAGCGTGTGCACGGCATGCTGTTGAGTAGGGTAAGGATCAACACTCAGTAACGAGAAGCTATAACTCTTATATATTGCTGATTTCTGATACCCGCTTTGCTGTAAGTCGGTTGTCGCAAGATCCAATATGACAGGCTCCGCTGATTGATCCCTTATTTCGATCTGAGCAACCGCAACTCCTTCCCAAATACAATTTGCCCCTTGGGGGCAACGGCTATCTTCCGAAATACCTTTGAATTTGACACGTAGAGGAGATCCTTTCACTGGACTTTCATGCCCCTCGGTGAGTTCGATATGTCTGCTGCCGGCACGTTCGATCACTTTCTGTGGCGAGCAGCAAATGGTTAATGCGCAGATCAAGCAAGTTAGAATAAAAGTTTTATGCAACATAATCCTGTTTCAAATAATAACGTAAAGTTGTGTCTCATTTCGTTAATCGCATCAAAATCGCTAGTGCCATAAAGCTATGACTGATCTATATTTCTGTCTTTTGTCATTGAGCTTATCACAAACACTTCTGAAGGTTTCTAACAGTTGGGTTGTTTGCCAGTCCAATCGGAGGTTGGTTGTCACCTTTATATACCGTTTGGTAAAAATAAGGTATTTTATGCAAGACTTCGGTACATGACCTTAAAAACTTCAGACATAGATGGTTGATCGAAAGGCGTGGGATTACTGCTGGATCTCACGCCTTGGCAATTGCTTGACCATGCCTAGTCCCACATGCCACAAAGTGGCGTGTGGGACTGGGTTGTTCTATCTATGTTAGTTTACTGCCTGGGTCTCTTCTGACGGTGCCGATAATACCATATCTCCCTCTTTTAACTGGCCAAAAACTTCTGTCAGACTGTCTCTTTGGATTCCTTCTTTGACCATTACCTTTTTTATTTGCCCTTGGACGACGGTGAATAAAAAGGTCCCTGATTGTGCGCGGACAATACTTTTTTGGGGTACCCAACTGGTTGAGGTTTTCCTTTTTAAACGCAGTTTGACCTGAGCATAGTCTCCTCCTTGCAGGCGCCCGTCATGATTCGGAACGTCAAACTCGATGGTGAGTGACCGGTCTTGCCGATCCAGCAAAGTGGAAGATCTAGATAGTTTTGCGCTAAATTGCTCTCCCGGTCTGGAGCTGGCCGTAAAGATAGCCTGTGTGCCGCGATGAACTGAAGCAGCGTGTTTTTCTGGTAAGGATACTGTTAGTCTTAGACGGTCGCCCTGAGCAATCATTAATAAAGGTTCTCCGGAATTTACACCCACCAAAGCGCCAACAGACACATTTTTGTCCCTAATTATGCCGTCAAATGGCGCTCTGATGTTGAGGTAGTCACGCATTTGAATTGTTCCTGCTGTGCCTGATTTTGCCGCGTTGTATGTCGCCAGTGCACTTTCCATCGCACTTTTACTTTTATCGAGCTCAATTTCAGCCACGGCACCACTCGTGAGCGCGGCTTGTTTGAGCCGTTCATAGGCTTGTTTGGTAAAAAGGTAATCGCTGTATAACTTCTGTTCTGCAGACTTGTCAGCATTTAAACGTTGATCCAGTTCAGGTGCTTCCAGTACTGCGAGTAACTGGCCTTTTTTTACAAATGTACCACGGTCAACGAGGAGCTGCTTCACAAAACCTGTGACTTTGGCATGAATCGCCACTTGTTCGTAAGGATGCAGTTCTCCAGGCAGCGAAATTTCATATTCAGGGTTATCAAATTTGACAGCAATTGTTTTGGACAGGGCTTGTTCTTCTTTGTTGCTTTCCTTGATGGAAGGGGCAACCGCTTCCGGCTGGGAGCAGGAAGTGAATACAAAATGCAGGACTATAAATAAGCATACTGTTCCGATTAGCGGAGTAAATATTTTTTTATTTTTCATGTTAATTTTGCGAGTTGATTTGACTATAATATTGACTTTCTTGATCATCAGGGTCGAGTGAAGGACTGTGTGTTTTGGCACGTGAAAGGAGCGATGAAAAGAAATGCGGTACCATGAGCAGTATGGTCACTGTGGAGGCTATCAATCCGCCGATAACCGCTCTTCCAAGCGGAGCAACCTGCTCTGCGCCGTCTCCAAGACCAATAGCCATGGGTAGCATTCCTGCAAGCATCGCCGCAGCTGTCATCAAAACCGGCCTTAAACGTGAAGAAGCTGCCAGTCTCGCGGCATTATCTGGTTTGAGAAGCAGGCTTTTCCGGTAAAACTCGGCTTGGTTCACCATCAGGACAGCATTAGAGACCGACACTCCGATCGACATGATTATGCCCATATAGGACTGTAGATTAAGCGTACTATTGGTCAGATATAAGGCTATTAGACTTCCGCCAATGACTGCCGGCAATACAGATAAGATAATTAGTGACACTTTGAACGACTGATAATACGCTGTGAGCATCAGGAAGATCACGGCAACGGCAACCGTTAACCCAGCAAGTAGGCTCTTTAAAGTTTCGCTCAGTAGTTGTAGTGTGCCCTCTGTCCATACGGTGACACCGCGTGGCGGTGCTCCAGTTTCCTTGATGGCTTTGTCTACAGCACTTGAAGCACTCCCCAAATCTCTCCCATAAAGATTCGCAACAATAGTTACATAACGGTTGGGACCCTTACGGTTGACCTGAGCAGGAGCTGTAACTCTTTTCAATGTCGCCACATCTTCCAGGACCGGTCTTGCACTTCCTTTTTTTAAAGGAAGTGAACGCAGGATTTCTTCCGATGATATCACGGCTTCTGGTATCTGCACCTGGACCTGAAAGACCAATCCAGATTTAGGGTCCACCCATAAATTTTTGTCCGTAAATCGGGTAGAAGATGTTGCGACAACAAGACTGCGAGTGATATCTTGCATTGTTAATCCGAATTGCCCTGCCAGATCGCGGTTGACCTCTATTTCCAAGGTAGGGTATGCAATTGGTTCAATAATGCGCACGTCGCGTAGATAAGAAACTTTTTTGAGATTTTTTTGTATTCTGGATGCGAATTCGAAAGCGCTACTGAGTTGAGGAGCACCCACTTTTACTTCAATTGGCGTCAACGCGCCTTGTCCCATGATTTTCTCGGTCAGTTCCATGGGCTCAAAATTAAACGCTAGATCTGGATGGTTCTTTTGCACGCTTTTTCTGATATCTTCCTTCAGTATCTCCATAGAACCGGCATACACTTGCTGATCAATGGAGACTTGCAGTACCGCTTCGTGAGAAGAATTAGTGAATAAGAAGATCGGATTGATCGGCGAACCTGCCGGCTGAGGGCCAACAAATGCGGAAGAAATGCTAATACCATTTTCAGGCACTTTTCTGCTGATAATCGTCATGATCTGTTGTACAATCTCCTCTGTTTTTTCCAGACGGCTACCTTGCGGTGCCTGTATACGGATCTGAAAGTCTCCGCTGTTGGAAACCGGCATGACATCAGTGCCTACTGCAGGTAACAGAACTGCAATTATAGGTATACAAATGAGTACGTAAATAAAAGCCAACAAAGATGAACGTTTGGTCCATTTCCGTATTCTGTAAGTATAATTGATTCTGAATTTTTCAAAGAATGCTCTTTTATGTGCTGTGCTAGTTGTTGAATGGGGCTTGCTTTTCATCATCCAGTTAGCCATGATGGGAACGAATGTCTGTGAGGCAATGAAGGAGGCGACCATGGCAAAGGCAACAGCCATGGATAAGGGTACAAACATGTCTTTTGGTATGCCCGTCATTATAAATGCTGGTGTCAGCACTGCAAGTATGCACAGTAAAATAAGCAGTTTTGGAACGGATATTTCCAGCAAAGCATCCAGGATGGCGCGAGGTTTTTGTTTTCCCATTTCCATATGCTGGTGTATGTTTTCGATAGTTACTGTAGCTTCATCCACAAGGATACCGATGGACAATGCCAGGCCACTTAAGGTCATGATATTAATCGTCTGTCCAAAAAGATACAGGACGATAACAGCTGCCATAATTGCGATTGGTATGGTCAAGACAACGATAATGGCTCCTCGGGTATCCCCTAGGAAAAGAAGAATCATCAACCCTGTAAATACAGCGCCTAACATACCTTCGTGGATCAAGTTCGAAAGTGAACGTTCAATGTATTTTGACTGATCAAATTCATAATTGATGTTCACATCTTCTGGAAGTAAATTTTTAAGCCTAGGTAATGATTCTCTTAGATTTCTAACGGCTTCAAGCGTAGAGGCGTCTGCTTTCTTGATTACAGGAAGATATACCGATCGTTTTCCATTGATCAGTGCGTAGCCTGTTGTCTGGTCTGCAGCGTCTTGTACCGTGGCAACATCACGGATATATAAGGTCCTGTTTCCGTTGGATTTGATTGGCGTGTTGAGAAACTCTTCGGGGCCTCGTGCGATAGAATTAATTGGTGCCATCAAATTTTTATCCCCGATACGGATATTTCCTGCTGGTGAGGGAAGGCTGTTTTTTGTTATTGCTGCGGTAATATCTTCGGGGCTAAGACCACTAGCCTGCATAAGTTCAGGATTGATATTGACAACGATCGTACGGGCATTTCCGCCAAACGGTGCCGGTGCGGTGATACCGGGGATCTCTACAAACATAGGCCTTATTTTGGTCAGGACCAGTGTCTGAATTTCATTGATGGACCTTTGGTCGCTTTCAAAAACTAGTTGTCCAACAGGCAGGGAACTCCCATCAAATCGTACAACAATTGGAGGTACCGCTCCCGGAGGTAAAAATCCCATCGCCCTGGAAACGGAGGCTGAAACTTCCCCAGCCGCCTGGGACATATCCGTGCCAGGGTAAAAGGTCAGCTTCATCATTGTCAATCCCTGAATACTTTTAAAATCTATATTTTTGACGCCGTTGACAAATAGCAGTACTTTTTGGAATTCGTTGGCCATAAATCCATCCATGTAAGATGGTGACAGACCTCCATATGGCATGGCTATGTACATTGCTGGAAGCTCGACACGCGGAAATATATCGACATTTATTTTTTTTATCGTGCTGTAGGAAAAGAAAACAATTGCCAGTACGGCGATCATGACTGAAATGGGCTTCCTCAAGGCAAATCTGATTATATTCATTTTTCTAATGCTTATAAGTTGTTAAAGAGGTAATCAAAATCTGTTGTCAATGCTGATTGATGAGCAACCAGCATCCAATACTGCTTTGCAGCCTCGATGTGGCTGTTTTCAGCGGATTCGAGTAGCTGTCGGATCTGAAGTACTTCGCTTAACGCTATCAGACCGCTCTTATACCTGGCGAGATACATTTCGTAAGCTTCCTCGGCCTGCTGTATAGCGATGGAACTCTTCTCGATTTGTTTGTATTGCTGTAAGATTTTTGCAGTCACTGCGCTGAGGTCGGATTGCATGGCCAGTTGATATTGAGAAAGTTGGTGGCGTATACTCTCTGCATCTTTCCGATAGACTTGGCGTCGTAGACTATTTGACTTGAGATCAGTAATATTCCAAGTTGCACCGATACCAAACAGATAGTTTGCTGTCGTATTGGAAAATCCGTCTTTCCAGCGGCCGGATACCAGTCCTGATGGATGTATGCCGCTACCCCTGATTGCATAGCCTCCCAAAATACGGATAGATGGCAAAGCAGCTCTTCTCTGGATCTCACTATGGTAATAAACGTAGTCCGCTTGATGCTCTAAGGCGGTTAAAATAGGATGACTTTCGTATACTGTAGCTAGGTGTTTTGTTGGATAAGCAACTGGCTCGAGAAAGTGGATAAGGGAAGATGAATAATCCATATTCTCTTCAGCATACAGCTCTGTCAATTTAATCAATGCAGCATTTTTCAGCCCCGTGAAGCGCTCGTTTTTTCCCAATGATTGGTTGTATGAGGATAGTGCGAGAAGGCTGTCTGCCGCAGGTCTGATTCCTGCCTTCGAAAGCCCGGTAGTCAGCTTGCGGATCTCATTGAGCCGCAGTACGTTTTTATTGTTCCAGTTAAGCTTTACTTGGTCATACAACAAGGTGATATAGCGTTCGGCAAGTGATTTTTTTAATTCTAAAATAGAAGCAGCCCGTTCACTGTCACGTTTTTCGGCTATGGTTTGGGCAGCTTGATATTCTTTTTTTAGTTTTCCAAAAGAGAAAATCTCCCATTCGGCTGTGGCAGAGCCAAATGTATTGGCCGCAACCGAGGAACCGGCTGTTCCTGTCGTACTGCCCGAAACGTTGAAAAAGCCGGGTTGAGGAAAAAATGCGCCAGCCGCACCTTCAAAGGTGCCATATGTATTTTGGACCTGTAGTTTTACTTGTGGAAGACGATTTGTTTTTACTGCACGGACGTCAAGCTGCGCAGACTCTATAGCTGCACTTTTCGCTTTAAGCCCAACATAAGTTTTTTCTACTTTTGGCCAAAGCTGGCCCAAGGTCTGTGGGATCTGCTGCCCATAGGTATATCCAGATCCAATGGCTGCAAAAGTCATGAGGATAGCCAAATGATAATTGACCATAATATAAAAGTTTTGGAATATGATAAGTGATCAATACGGAAAATAAACACGTTCAGCCCATTGGCACTGCCAATAGGAAATCAATTTGAGCGGATGTGGATTCTAAATGATCAGTTTGCGGTGGCGCAGAAAGATGGGTAGGGATGTAACGCTTTTGATCCTCCAGTATGAAAGGACGAATTCTTCCTTTATCCTCGCTCGGAGGCAGAAGAATAAAACAAGGACGGTTAATATTGCTGCAGGAAGCAGATCGTTGTCTTGTATTCCCGCTTTTTGGACCATAGCATCAGTCAAGATCGAACTCGAACAGTTTTGGTAGCCGGTTCCGATAAACGAACCTTTCGAATTAGTAGTCTGTTCGACCTTCTGGGGCAGGCCCATGAGTGACCTAATGCCGGTTTTGATAGGACAGGAAGAAAGAAACAATAGGATAACCGCCCCTATAGTAAGAAACTGTCTTACTACTGTATTGATGTTATTTTTTCTTTTTTGTTCCATCGGTTACGAATTTATAAATCTCCGGCACATAAAACAAATAAGTGTTTTAGTTATTGTGTAACAATGATGACTGGTCAAATGAAATAAATAAACCGACTACAACCTATCTGATCCAAATATTTAAATGCAACTTATTTAAAGCTCAGTGGATGGCTTAGCCGCATAACGATGGCGATATAGTAGGATACTTACCCGACAAGGGAGGCGAAGGAAGGGCTTTTTTAAAGATATATATCGGTTTTATTCCGATCAGACAGTGTTGTGAAGTATTAATAAAGTATAAAAATATACTTATGTAAGTTTATTTTAAAAATTTAAAACAATTTTTTGTATATTTATGTTCTAATTTGAAAAGATGAAGTATACACTTTTAAAGGAAGTACTTGCATTACTTGAACGGTTTGAGTACGAAAATTTGAACGAACGCTACCCTAATAATGCAGAAGGATTTAGGCAGTGGGTAGGCGACAGTGATAGAGGGCTGATAGAAGAACCTGATTGGGAGGGAAAAGAAAAAGGGCGAAGTCCGGAGAGTGTGATCAGTACGTTAATTGTCCATATGAATAGATTTGCGAAGAGCTATTCAAAGGCAGCCATTTGGGGATCAGAGTTTTCGACCCAGGAAGAGTTTATATACCTGATTGTATTAAGATCATTTGGTGAAATGACAAAAATGGAATTAATCAAAAGAAATATTCATGAGAAGCCTGTTGGTATGGCAATTATAAATCGCCTGATTAAGCAAGGTTGGGTAGCTCAGCAGGACTCAGAGACTGATCGGCGCAGCAAAATGATCCATATTACCGATAAAGGTTTGTTGGCGTTAGATGGAAGGATGGAAAAAATACGGCATGCAACCCAGCTCGTAACAGGAGACTTGACTTATATAGAAAAAATGGAATTAATAAGACTGTTAAATAAGCTTAGCGATTTTCATCAAGCAATTTATGAGAGAAGTATCTTAACCGAAAAACTATTAGAAGAAGTAAAAGTAAAACCATTGAAAGAATGAGAAGCAATCCAAAATATGATTTTATAACTTTTATGGTCATTCCTTACGGATATTCTAAAGACAGAAGGAACTAAATAATAAAAATGAAAAAGAAAGTAGCTGTAATAGGGGCGGGATTTTCGGGGCTTTCTGCCGCGGCCTATTTATCTCAGGCAGGATATGATGTGCACGTTTTTGAAAAGCATGCGCAGCCCGGAGGACGTGCAAGACAGTTTTCAACTCCTGAAGGCTTTAAATTTGATATGGGGCCGAGCTGGTATTGGATGCCCGATATAATCGAATCTTTCTTTGGAGATTTTGGTTATAATACATCAGATTTTTTTCAGTTGATTTCACTTAACCCCCAGTTCGATATGGTCTTTAATTCCGGTAAAGTCAGTGTTCCTGGATCTTATGACGATCTCAGACGGGTATTCGAATCTATAGAACCGGGAGCTGCATCTAAACTGGACAAGTTCATGGATGCTGCGAAATTTAAGTATGAAGTCGGGATGCGCGATTTTGTTAATAGACCTTGTTATAGCTGGACCGAATTTCTATCACCCAAGATTGCAAGTAGTGCTTTTAAACTGGATCTGTTTACGAATTTTAGATCGTATGTCAGCAAGTACTTTTCAGATCCACGACTACGGGCATTGATGGAATTTCCGGTCATATTTCTGGGGGCCTCTCCAAAAGATATACCGGCCTTGTATAGCCTTATGAATTACGGTGGCTATGTGCTCGGGACACATTACCCGAATGGTGGATTTTACCAGCTCGTATTAGCCATGCAAAAGGTTGCTGAGCTTCAAGGAGCTACTTTTTATTTTAATCATAATGTGGAGGCTTTCGATGTTATGGATACTGCAGTCCGGTCAATTCGCATAAATGGAGAACTCAGAGAATTTGATCTTGTCGTCGCTTCTGCGGACTACCAGTATATAGAATCACTGCTCCCACAGCACCTCAAAAACTATAGCGATCACTATTGGAAAAGTCGGACATTTGCTCCCTCCAGTTTGATCTACTATCTTGGATTTAAATCGATTGTTCCCAATTTGGCTCACCATACCCTTTTCTTTGAACATCATCTGGACGATCATATTAGATGTATATATGAGGAAAAAAAATGGCCTGAGAAACCACTCTTTTATGCCTGCTGTCCGTCGAAAACAGATCAAAATGTAGCACCGCAGAATCACGAAAACATCTTCCTGTTGATGCCATTAGCCACAGGTATTTCTGATGATGAGGCAATACGGGAAGAGTATTTGCTCCGTATGCTTTCACGCTTGGAACAATACACTGGGACTAAAGATCTGTATAGAAAGCTTGTTTATAAACGGAGTTACTGTGTCGGCGATTTCTCACGCGATTATAACGCCTACGCGGGCAATGCTTATGGGCTGGCTAACACCTTAAAACAGACAGCAGTGTGGAAGCCAAAAATTAAAAATAAGAAAATCCACAATTTATTTTATACTGGACAATTAACCGTACCGGGACCCGGTGTTCCACCAGCTATTATTTCCGGAAAGATCGTTGCAAAAGAAGTCATAAAGTTATCACTATAAGACCATGAAAAAGCTATTTGATGAGCTGGCTTACGAAGTTAGCAAAAAGACAACAGAAAAATACAGCACGAGTTTTTCGCTCGGTATTTTAGCCTTGAAACCCAGTATACGCGATAGTATTTATGCCATTTACGGTTATGTAAGACTGGCAGACGAAATTGTTGACAGTTTTTATGGCTATGATCGGCAACGCTTGTTGGGACGTCTCTACCTGGAAACGGATTATGCTCTTGAAGAGCAGATTTCTTTGAATCCGATATTACAGTCTTTTCAGGAGACAGTTCACAAGTATGCGATTGACCGCGAACTCATAAACCAATTTCTTCATAGTATGACAATGGACCTCAAGCAGGTGGACTATAATGCTGAACGTTATAAAGAATATATTTATGGATCTGCTGAAGTCGTCGGCTTGATGTGTCTTCAGGTTTTCACTGAAGGTAATAAACAGCATTATGAGGAGTTGAAACCTTACGCTATGAAACTTGGATCAGCATTTCAGAAAATAAATTTTTTACGTGACATCAAAGAGGATTATCACGTTCTTGGTCGCACCTACTTTCCTAATTTGAATATGGATGTATTCGATAACTCACTTAAAGGTCAAATTGAGGACGAAATCCATAGCGAATTTAAAGAAGCTCTCTTAGGAATAAAAAAGCTGCCAAAAACAGCTAGATTTGGTGTCTATCTGGCTTACAAATATTATCTTTCACTTTTTGCGAAGATCAGGAAAAAATCCTCAAAAGAGATTTTGGAAAACAGAATCCGCATAGCAAATACAGAGAAAGTTTATGTAGCCTTTAAGAGCTACCTGCGTTATAAGGTAGCTTATTTATAGATCATGAAAGATTATATGTAATGAATTTTATTGTTCTCCTGATTACCTTTATCTCCATGGAAGGAGCCACTTGGCTCATCCATAAATATATCATGCATGGTTTTTTATGGGTGTTGCATAAAGACCATCATGACCATAGTAATGCTGGATTCCTCGAAAAAAACGATTACTTCTTTGTTATTTTTTCGCTCCCCACTATTGCACTGATGTATCATGGCTCCTTGCAGAACTACAATTATTTATTTTACATCGGCTTAGGCATAATGCTATATGGTATAGCTTATTTTTTTGTACACGATATCTTCATCCATCAGCGTATCAGGTTTTTAAGCCGTACCAAGAATAAATATTTCCTCGCGCTCAGACGAGCACACAAACAGCACCATAAACATTTAGGTAAGGAAGATGGTGAGTGCTTTGGCTTTTTGTATGTTCCTGCCAAATATTTTAAAATGTACGACAAAGAAAAATCATGATGCAATATACCTACGGCTTAATTCTGTTTTGTACGGTTTTTATCTGTTTTATAGCTTCTTTTGATAGACGGATTCGATTCGACCAACAATTTATTCCATTCTTAAAAGCATCTGCACTTGTTGCCTTTGTTTTTATCGCCTGGGATATCTGGTTTACTATTCGGGGTGTATGGTGGTTTGATAGTAGATATACAGTGGGTTTGGTGATAGCTGGACTACCGATGGAGGAATGGTTGTTTTTCATCTTTATTCCGTTTTCATGCGTATTTACATATTATTGCATTGATAAGTTTTTTAATGTGCAGTATCTCAGTGCGTTTAACAATATCATCGTGTTTGTCAGTGTTGTTGTGTGCGCTGTTCTGGCTCTCCGTTACACGGATCGTATTTACACTTTGGTAACAGCAATTGTGACTATCGTGACATTATTGACTTTTCACTTTTTGCTGCGTATACAATGGATTAGTCAGGCATCTCTAGTTTTTACCTTGCTTATGCTGGGGTTTTTACCTGTCAATGGAATTCTTACGGGTACTGGGTTACAATCGCCTATAGTTAATTATAATCCAAAGGACTTTATGGGAATCCGGGTACTTACGATTCCCATTGAGGATGCTATTTATGGATATACTCAATTTTTATTGGTTCTTTATTTTTTTAAAAAATTTGAGATAAAAAAGCAAATTAAACCATAGTCTCTGCAATCACCTTTTTTTCATTTTCCTCGTCAGGACCTGCATGCACTTGTAAACAATTCTGCGTGAGGAATTGTTCCAAGAAGTATAATATACCTTTATAGACTTCTTATGAGCGCAAAATCCTCCTCAACATATGAATCTGAACGAATTCGTGCATTGCATGAATATGAAATTCTTCATACTGCAAGCGAAGAAGAGTTTGACCGGATAACCCGGATTGCCTCGTTAGTGTGTGGAACCCCTATTTCACTCCTATCATTGGTAGATAAAGATAGCCAGTGGTTTAAATCTCGTGTAGGGCTTGATGTCAAAGAGACTCCGCGTGATTTATCATTTTGCCAATATGCATTGGCTAACGACCGGCTCATGGAAGTAGAAGATGCCAAAAAAGACGAAAGATTTAAATCCAATTTGCTTGTTATCGCTGACCCTCATATCCGTTATTATGCCGGGATTCCTTTGATTGATCCCAATGGATATGCTTTGGGTGCGCTCTGTGTTATCGACCGTATTCCCCGACAGCTTGATGAAACCCAAAAACATATCCTGTCACTATTGCGGGACGAGGCCGTTGCATTGATTGTCAATAGAAAAGAGAGAGAAAAGTATAAAGAAAGTGAACAGAAGCTAAAAGCGTTCTTTGATAATTCTCAGAGCCTCATGTGTACGCATGACCTAGAAGGTAATTTTATTACTGTGAATGAGGCGGGCGCCAGAATTTTGGGCTATAGCAAAACTGAAATAGAAAAGCTGTCTCTTTTCGATATCGTGCCAGGCGAGGGGCACGATAACTTGAAAAAATACTTGGAAGAAATCGTCAAAAACGAAATTGTTAAAGGGGAAATGCGCACGATGACAAGTACTGGGGAGCTGCGTATTTGGATGTTTAACAACATACTTCAAACGAACGGAAGCAAGAAACCCTATGTGATCGGTAATGCTGTAGATATAACCGAACAGCATTTTCTGGAGAAGGATCTCAAGCATGTACAAGCTCTGTTGACACGCACAGGGCGCGTCGCACGCGTCGGAGGTTGGGAGTATTCGATTAAGGATGGGAAAATCATTTGGTCCGAGATCACCAAGGAGATTCACGAGGTGCCGAAGGATTATGAGCCAGATTTCACCACGGCGCTGAATTTCTATAAAGAAGGAATGCATAGAAATAATCTTCTTCAAGCTATTGAACGAGCTATTGCCAATGGGCAGCCTTGGGATCTTGAGCTCGAAATTGTAACTTTTAAAGGAAGAGAGCTTTGGGTACGTGCCCTTGGAAATGCCGACTTTGAGGATGGTACGTGCATACGTCTTTATGGCACGTTTCAGGATATCGACAAACGGAAACGAATGGAAGCAGAATCCTCAAATTCAAAAAAGCTTTTCGAAGATGTATTGGAGGCCACTTCTGCAGTAGCTATTATTGCTACAAATACCGATGGTATAATAACATTATTTAACAAGGGAGCTGAAAATCTATTAGGGTACGATAGTGAAGAAATGATAGGCAAATTAACGCCAATCCATTTTCATCTGGAGCGCGAACTGACATGGAGAGCACAAGAGCTGCAACAGGAGTTGGGATATCCTGTGACGGGTTTCCGGGTGTTTGTGGAAACTGCGGAACTCTACGGAGCGGAACAGCGCGAATGGACATATGTAAGGAAGGATGGAACGCTACTATTTGTTTCGTTGGCCGTGACTATCATTCGTGATATTGAAAACAAAGTTGTTGGTTATCTGGGGGTCGCAACAGATATTAGTAAGATTATTCATCAGCGTGAAGAACTTGAAAAAGCAAAGACATTAGCTGAACAGGCTAGTGCCGCAAAATCAGAATTTTTAGCTAATATGAGCCATGAGATTCGAACACCGCTTAATGGAATCGTTGGGTTTACTGATTTATTAACTCGGACTGCATTAGACGATACTCAACGTGAGTACCTATCTATCGTTGATCAGTCCGCTAACCTTCTACTCAGTATCATAAACGATATTCTTGATTTCTCCAAAATTGAAGCGGGGAAGTTGGAGCTGGATATCGAACAAACTGATCTTCACGAGATTATCATTCAGCTGGAGAGTTTTTTTAATGTTCAGATTAAAGCTAAGAATTTGGAATTTCATTTAGACATCGATCCTAAAGCTCCTCATTACGTAGAGATAGACGGGCTTCGCCTCAAGCAGGTCTTGATGAATCTGCTGAGCAACGCCATGAAGTTTACTGAAAAGGGAGAAATTCAACTGATAATCAATGTACTGTCTATGGGGCCTGAACATGCGGTATTGCGTTTCAGTGTTCAAGATACCGGTATAGGAATCAAAGAAGAGAAGCAGATGAGAATATTTGAAGCTTTTTCCCAAGAGGATACGTCGATGACCAAACGGTACGGCGGGACCGGTTTGGGACTGACTATCTCAAATCGGCTCCTTAAAATGATGGGTAGTGAGCTGCAGCTCAACAGTAAAGTGGGCGTTGGTAGCCGTTTTTTTTTCGACATTAAAGTACCCGCTGTATGGGAAACCAACAATTGGTCTGTGCTGACTAAAATCAAAGAGGTGCTTGTCGTTGCTGAAGATGAATTGGTTCGAAATTCCTTAACTCAAATGCTTACTTCCAAGAAAATTGAATTCACACAGGTCAGAAATGGGTTTGAAGTATTGCAGATGTTGATGCGGGGGCGCCAATTTGGTTGTATTATAATAGATAATGAACTTCCCATAATGAGTGGAATTGAAACCATAAGAAAGATTCGCGAGAAGATTTTTAATCAAAATTATGTGCAACCGATTATCGCAATATTCGATAAACAAGAAAAAGATGTGGCCTCACTTTGTAATTCTTTAGGTGTAGATAACTGGCTCTTCAAGCCGGTTGAGCCGGAGAAGCTGTATACTATACTTGCTAGGATAAATACGTAACCGATATGCCATTTGGAATAACAAAGTCGTTTCAAATACTAAACCTATAACGTAAGCGGCTCATTTTACAATAAATTCAATTAAGCTGTCCAGCAATGATATCGTAATATTCTGGCCGGAGTAGCTGGTTAGTTCGTCATCAATATGCATTACTTTTCCCTTCGATTTCAGCACGAGTCGATTCGTCCTGATTGACTTTATCGGAAATATAGGATTGTTTCCCTCTAATACTTCATCGATAAAATCGATCAGCTTCTGGCGATGCTCGTTAGTTACGATAATTACTTCAAATTGTCCATCGCCTGGGTCGGAATCAGGCGAGAGCGCCAAGCGAGGTCCCATTCGTGCGATATTCATTACCTCGACCATTATGCATTCTTCTTCAATCACATTGGACCTTGTGATTAGTTTCAGCGTTTCAGCAGGAAATACTTCAGCTATTCTGCGAAGCTCTTCGAGCGCCATTTTTATTTCCTCTTCTTTTGTAGCATGGATAAGTTTTTTGTTGCTCATTTTCTCGATGAGCATCGGAAACACCCCAAAACCGATTGATTCTATAAAATGTAGTGGTTTTTTGTCTAGGCCCAACACCATTCCCACATCAAATTTTTTGAGTTGTGCATGTTTCCATAAATCGATGGCTAGTTTGTTGTCCAAAGGGATGCCCAAAGAAAGTGCAATGTTGTTCGCTGTACCTTGGGGAAGGATAGCAATGGGTCTTTTAAAACGAAGTTTTTTTTCCAGAAGCCCTAAGATCGTCAATCTTATTGTTCCATCTCCGCCTGCCACGGCAATTAGATCGGTTTGTGCTGACATATTTTTTACTGCGTCTTTTTTAAGCACTGCTTTGCAACGGTACCCGTGTTGTTTAATAAGATGGCTTAGCTCATCTCCATCATCATTGTCTTCCTTACCCGCCGCTGGATTGTGCACTAGCCTTACGGTTTTGCCCTGTTCTTTCATATCAGCTGAACAATCTGTGCACGAGATTGGTTTTCTAAGAAAAGAGACAAATATGAATATATTAATTACCAACGACGATGGCATATATTCTCCTGGAATAGCCGCATTGGCAAAAACGGCTAAACAGTTTGGTACAGTCAGGATAGTCGCACCGGATGTCGAGCAGTCGTCTATGGGACATGCTATAACACATTCTAGACCTTTGAGCTACCGAAGTTCACCCATTACTTTCGAGGGTATCGATGCTCATCGCGTCAACGGAACACCAGCAGACTGTGTCGCATTAGGTTTGCATATGTATCCAGATACTCAGGTCGTTCTGTCCGGTATCAATATGGGGCCAAATCTTGGTAACTCCATGTGGCATTCGGGAACACTTGCAGCAGCCAAACAGGCGATGCTTTTAGGTATCACAGGGATTGCTTTGAGTACACCCGTTGGCAAGACGGAGCCTGATTTTGAGGGACTCACCTCATGGACTACCGATGTTCTGGAAATCTTGCTAAGCGACAAAGGACCTTCACTTTACAATGTTAATTTCCCGCCCAGACCAAATGGATTGTGCTGGACAAGGCAATCCGTGCGCTTATATGACGGTAATGTTGTGCCGGGCCAAGATCCCATGGGAAGGAAACATTATTGGATTACGGTCGTGCCCCTCGAGCGAGCCGAAGAGGGAACTGACCGATGGGCGGTTGAGCATGGCCTCGTTTCAATAACCCCGCTTCGGTTAGATCTCACTGCACACGAAGAGCTTGCCGCCCGACTGGCAATGGAAAAGAAATCAAACGGTTAATGCCGGCCTATTTTTTTATTAAGCAGCAGGATCGGTATCACGTCCCCCAATAGCCCTGCCGAGCAGTTTTAAGATACTGATAATACTGTTTGAGCTGAATTTCAGACATTGTGAGGATTCGATATTAATTTTTAATAGCCTTATCCTGGGATCGTCTCTTCCTTGTTCAAACTGTTTCTCATCACTGTTTGACCAATACTGATAGATCTTGGATACACTTCTACTGATTTCACCCTTACCTATTATCCGCACCAGCTGTGACTTGATCGGTAGCGTATAAATCAATGTTACGTTATTGTTATGCTGCAAGTTTTTATAAGCCGGACTTTCCGAAGAAAACATATACCAAATGTTGCCCTGTTGATCAACATCTTTGGTTTTCATCGATTCTATGTCTGGAAAATCTTCTGTGTGTGCTGTAGTGCATACAATTCCAGTGTGAATTTCAGTAAGCATTGCTTTAAGCATGGATACCGTTCCTTTATTGTCGAGGTAGAGATTTGCCATAACGTATTGCTATAATATTAATACGAAAAACATTAGCGGACTAAAATGCGTTCAAGCTCTTAATACGCAAAATGAACGAAATATTACGTTATTATTTTGACTCATCTTTTTCCCGACCGTTTAATCGATTCGGCCGAATATAAGTAAGCGGTTTTTCCGTTACTTATCCTAAGCAGTTTTCAACTCTAGAAAAGCAGGTTAGGAATTTTAAGTCTTGGATTTTAAGAAAGGAATACGATACTGCTCGTCAAATCTTTTTTTGTCATCCCGATAGCTCCTTACAGCGCCAAGTTTATGCATGACTTTTATATAGCACCACGCGAGATCGATCTGGTAGGGTTTAAAGCCGCTTCTTGCGCTTTTAGGGTATAAGTGATGATTGTTGTGCCATTCACCCGCCACGATTCCGGGCCAGAGCTGATTTATAGATTTATCTTTATCATTGAAGTCAATACCTTCACGTTGTTTATCCTGTCCTTTTGCGTGGCCCTCATAGTTGAATGTCCGCACACCAACAGCCCAAAATCCAGCGGCGCCAAATAGTGTACAGGCAAGAGCATGGCCGCCGATCAAGTAAAATATGATATACCAGAATGTCCAATTCAATATCCATGACCAAATGGCAAAAGAAGGCCTTACGTAAGAGCCCCACTTTTGATATTGTGCATAGCTATTACCAGTTACCCCCGTATGTTGCATGAGGCGCTTGACACGGTTGTAAGATTTCTCCGTTAGGTTCTTTGCAATGGGCTGATGATTTACGTCCGCTAAGAAACAGTATAAAAAGCCAGCTTGTGCATTATAGGGGTCGCCTGGCTGATCTGATTTGGCATGGTGTACATGATGGGATATCACATAGATCTCTTCGGGAATTACGTTGATAGTCAGATTCTGTGTGAAGAAGCGCCAGAATCGGTTACGAAATTTAAATGCTCCATGCGTGGCAAATCGATGATGCCATATTGTTCCGTGAGTTCCCATTACGATCATACTGTAGACGAATGCCGCAAGCACCGTCCACCAATTAAAGTGATATCTCAGGAAAACAATAAAAAAAGGAACGAGGCAAATGACTTTAGCCCAACTAAAAAATGGCAACCAATTTCGTCTGTCTTTGATGATATTGAGGCGTTTGAAGAATTCCTTAACAATTTGTTTTTTACTTGGCTTTACGAGATTTCCATTGTTGTCTTTCCATCCGTAGGTAGGAACTTGTAGAACGTGATCTAAAAAGGGCATTTGCGGTTGATTAATTATAATAATCGCTAAGCTACCATATAATGAGGTTAAAAAGTGTTAATCCTGTAAATTTAACATATCCTTAAGTGTTTAGATACAGCCAGCTATTCGATATTTTACTAAAACAGAAATATTCGTAGGTTCGCCGGTTCCAGATTTGTATAGTTATCGTATTTGTAAAATTGTTCCATACCGCAAGTTTCGGATTTTATGTTACCTTCCTTCGAGCTAGTTTTGTATTAGCTAAAAGATAAGACATGATACATAATTTTAAAGACAAAGTTATCCTGGTCACAGGAGCAAACAGAGGTATAGGCAGATCGCTTGTTCAGACGCTATTAAACATTGGAGTGGGAAAAATATATGCCGCATGCAGGGACATCAGTAAAATGCCAGCATTTGACGATAATCGTATAACTGTTTTACCCTTGGACATTACCGATGACCAACAGGTAGCCTTGGCAGCAGCCAGAGCTCAGGATACGGAGATCCTTATTAATAATGCAGGAGGGCTAAACGCTGGAAACATCTTAGAGGGAGACCTGGACGGTATGGAAAATGATCTACAGGTGAATTTTTTTGGAACCATAAAGATGATGCGTGCATTTGCGCCGATTTTGAAAACAAATAAACCGTCGATGTTAATCAATATTGTTTCGATTGCAGCTTATTCACCGTTACCATCTATTGCGGGATATGCTGCTTCAAAAGCTGCCCTCTTTTCTGCGACACAATCTGTAAGGATCGAACTGGCGAGGCATGGCGTTCTGGTATACGCCGTCAACCCCGGAGCTATCGATACCGATATGAACCAAGGGAGTGATTGGAAGATGCCGTCTCCGGATACCGTCGCTGTAAAAATATTGGAAGCAATAGGGCAGGAGAGTTTTGATATTATACCCGACGAAATGGGACAGGACATGTACAGAGCATGGAGGGAAGAACCGTCAAAACTGTCGCAAATATTCTCCGATCTATATCACGCAGAAATTTCAGATTAGCATAGCTATTTATTGATAAAATCATTTTACCCCATGATTTCCTTAAGAGTGTCACTACGCGCCACATTGCCGTGAGCAAAATAGGCGGCGGGGTTGAATGGTGGCCTCTTTTTATCTATATATTGCAGGTATATTCCAGAACGGTCTGTGATTTTTGTTTGTTGGTCCGGAAGTACCTTTTCAACGCTGGCAAGGCATGGCCACAATCTCTTGTGACGAGCAGGCGGATCACAGAATATGTTGATACAAATTGTAATATTAATGAGACAGCCTGTCGATATAAAAACCTAGAAATCACTTATCTTGCCTAAGCGAGGAGCCTGAATGTCCAGTATCCTTTCGCGTAATGAAATAAGGTCAGACGGTCAATTAAAGCATTTCCGCTCCGAAACGGAAAACATACGTCTGAGTGTTAAACGAGAATAACTAAATAAACCAATATGAAAAGAAGAGCATTTCTTCACGCCCTGAACTTGGGCATTGCATCCGCGACCCTATCCAACAATTACATACACGGAAAGGCATTATCTTCCTTGCTCGGTGTCGGAGATAAAGACAAGGAACTTTCCTATCACAGGATAAAGGATATTAAATTCTCATCTGTACAAATGAATTATCCAAGACTTGTAGGAAAGAATGCCCGTCTAGACCTTCATGGGTATGGTCCGAATGTGGAAATATGCTGCATAAGGACCGATAAAGGAGCAATGGGCTGGGCTTCGATTCGAGGATCCAAACGTGATGCTGAACATATTTCCGGAGATTTGATTGGGAAAAAAGTATCTGATCTGTTTTCGACCCAGATGGGCACTCTGAGGGACATTCACATGCCCTTCGATATGGCACTCCATGATCTTGCCGGAGTAATTTTACAACAACCCGTTTACGAAATGCTAGGGCGTAAGCAGCCGTTTATCACCGATTATTATAGTGGAATGATCTACTTCGATGATTTGGAACCATCAGATAGGCCTCGCGGTATCGACCGTATACTCGAAGAGTGTCGCTATGACTACGGCGTAGGGTATAGGCAGTTCAAGTTAAAAATTGGAAGGGGACATAAATGGATGTCTTTCAAAGAAGGCTTACAACGTGATATTGAGGTAACAAATGCCGTGGCTGAGGCATTTCCTGACTGTAGGATTTTAGTTGACGGGAATAACGGATTTACCCTAGACCAATTCCTGCAGTATTTAAAAGGTATTCCGACAGTAAATCTTTTTTGGATAGAAGAACCGTTTCATGAAACAATCACTGACTACCAAAAACTTAGGGCCTACTTAAAAACCGAAGGCATAGGTACTCTGCTAGCTGATGGCGAAGCAGATCCTGATCAGAACTTGTTGAAGATGCTTTTTGAAATGAAGCTTTTGGATGTACATCTTACAGATATTGAAGGTCTTGGGTTTACGAATTGGAGAAGACTGATGCCTGAGCTCATACAACTGGGAGCCCAGGCATCCCCTCATGCCTGGGGTTCACTCCTCAAGAGCTATTATACTGCACATTTGGCTGGAGGACTTGGGAATACCATTACCATCGAAGGGGTAACCAGTACTTCCGACGATGTGGATTTCTCTGGATATGAGATAAATAACGGTAAACTTATTCCTTCCTCGTCTCCGGGCTTTGGTATGCCATTGTTGAAAAAGTTATGATCCTTACTCTTATTGAATGCCGAAAGCCCGAACTTTTTTTATTTTTGACTTTAATTTGTTTTTAGTCAAAAAGTAGTATATTTGTTTTGTTCTATAGCCACTTTAGAAGAGGACTTCGATTATCACATATAGGACGCCTTTATTATTATATATAGAAAATATTATGAAATCCTATTTACTTGTTTTCTCTGTGTCAGCCCAGGTTTTAGCAAAAAGGTTAGAAATAATTTCCTATCTAAACAGGCACATCGCTGATCTAAAATATGTTTCTGCAGATCTGCAGGACAAATTGTTGACGATGACGTTTCGAACAAAACGGCGAGATGAGGCAACAATACTTAATCTGATATCGATCAGAGGATACCATGTTTCTTTTCTTTCTGCAATCGAGATGGATAGGAACTGATTTTGACCGATATCTTATCTGAGCTAACGCGTACTGTATTTCAGAAAGCTGACGAATGCCTGCTTTTGTTAAGAACTGATACTATATTTCGGTATGTCTGTGGCATTGCTTTTGAAGAGGAAATGAGTAACAGGAAGGAATGGGGCGAGACGGGAGTATGACGGTTTGTTACGACAAAGCAAGATAGTTTGGGTATGGAAATTCAGCGTGGACATATTATTTATACAATTGGGCATTCGACTCACAGCTTGGAGGACTTTGTTCATATGCTCCAGTCTTTCCACATAAACCATGTGGTTGATATAAGACGCTTTCCAGGATCAAAAAAATTCCCGCAGTTTGATAAAGAAAATTTGAAATTGGCTCTTCGCAAATTTAAAATAGACTATAACCATCTGGAGGGTCTTGGCGGCCGACGAAACCGAACTCCGGGCTACACTAACAGCCGCTGGAGAAATACTTCTTTTCGCAATTATGCAGCTTATATGGAAACGGATGAATTTAGAGATGCGATATCCCGTTTGATTGACATCGCAAGTGACAATGTTACCGCCTATATGTGTTCAGAAGCTGTTTGGTGGCGTTGTCATCGGGCTCTGGTCTCCGATTACTTAAAAGCAAAGGGCTGGACGGTTTTACACATCATGGCGACCGGTAAATCAGAAGAACATCCATATACTTCTCCTGCCAACGTCATCGATAGAAAAGTATATTATTCAGACGATAACATTCATGATTAAACTTGATTACATGAAACCAAAATTTAAAATTGGAGATAAAGTAAGCTGGAATTCTGAAGGGGGCAGGGTCAGTGGAACGATCATTAGAGTACATACAGCAGATTTTGATTATAAGGGATACACTCATCATGCAACCGAAGATGACCCTCAGTATGAAATCAAAAGCAGTAAAACGGATCATATCGCTGCACATAAAGGCACTGCCCTGACAAAAATCAAATGAGGTATAAAGTCCTAATACTTTCAAATGTTCAAATTAATTTTTGAAGGAGATTGTCCGTTCATTGATGTCGGCTGACATATTACCGCTGACCCTTTACTTCCGTATGAGCATAAAGTGGCCATTACATTAACCAAGGGCAAATTTACCTTTGTAAATAATAGATTCTAAAAGCCCAGATACATTGTACCTGGGCGTGAGGGTTGAAGGCCTAACGCAATCCTTGTTGTTTCTTCACCTCTTTGACTAGTTTCGATAAAGCTCTTTTCTTTTTTCTCTTTTCATGTTCCGATGCGGTAAAATGATTTATTTCCCGTTCTAGCTTGAGAAAGCTTTGGTATATCTTTGGATCCAAGCTACCGTTATCAACTGCTTCAAGAACAGCGCAACCAGGTTCGTTGAGATGTGTACAGTCCTTAAAACGACATATCCCTGCGTAGTCGGAGAGTTCAAGTGCATTTGTCAGCGCTTCACGATTGTCGATGGTGAGCCCAAATTCACGTACCCCTGGGGTATCCACCAAGATGCCTCCTCCTTCCATTTCCACCATCTCCCGCCGTGTTGACGTGTGCCGCCCTTTTCCTGTAGATTTGCTTATTTCTGAGGTGAGAAGCGTTGCTTTTCCGCATAAGGTATTGACCAGTGAACTTTTTCCTACACCGGAAGAGCCTACGACTACGATAGTTTCCCCTTCCGAGATATACTCTTGCAGATGAGCAATTGTGTGAGGTTGATAGATACTGGTCATGAACATCGGCATACGTTGTTGCAGATGTCGAACAGCGCTTTTTACTCGTTCCTGATCAAAGGTTAGATCAGCCTTATTTAGCACCAGTACTGGCTGGATATCGGCCTCAATAATCTGTATCATAAAACGTTCTGCTCTTCGAATATTGAAGTTTACATCGAGACTTTGTACAATAAAAGCCTTATCAATGTAAGAAGCAAGCGCTTGCCTGTCTGCTAAAGAGCCATTTCTCTTACGCTCCAGAACGCGCTCCCGCGGAAGCATGTCGATGATGATTCCCCTGTTCTCCTCAAATTGTTGAAAGATTACCCAATCACCTGTACAGGGCAGCTCATACTCTGATTTTGCATATAACATATTACCAGTCAGTTCACAGCGAAGTATGCCGTTGTCGGATACGACGTCATAACAGGTCTTATGTACGGCCGCAATACGGCCATGGGGAAGCGATTGAAATCCTAAACTGAGTTTAAGTTGATCTAACTTGTTGTTCCAGCCGTATTTGCAGAGGTTAAAATCGAATTCGTGCAGATTTGTAACATTCTTTTTAATCATGTTAAAGCATGTTTTGGCGCTAGGTAAAAACGTTTGTTTTTTGCCTAGCCTGTCTAAAAAATAAGATAATAAGAATTACTCCCGAATTGGATCATCCGAGAAATTGATAGGACACGATATACAGTAAGATATCGTGTTTATTATGCTATATCCGATTTATTCGTTTTAACCATATCGCAAAAATACAGAATACCAAAGAACTATCCTAATATTTGTGTTCCATTTACTCGTTCTGCAGGCTGGCTATCGGGTTTGACAAAGCTGTTGGTGGATTGCAAGCTAATGGTTAAAAGGGTAATAAGCGCAGCCATAACACCTATTATCAAGATCCACCATGATATGCCTGTATTGTAGCTATAGCCCTTCAGTCATTGGCTCATGCTATACCAGCCGATCAATGAAACACAGGATTATTATTGTTCGATATGATGTAACAAATGATAAGCTAAAAGTAACATAAAGACATGTTTATTCTGATGCAAATCTCTAATTTTACCTTCCATCATTGATAAAATTATGTTTATTTAGATGGCCCCAACAAGTTTTAAAATTTCCTGTTATTGATCAGTATATGATAAAAATACCAATTATAAAATATAGAAATGCACATCAATTTTAACATCAGACCTTACTTTCACCTATTTTTTTTGCTGTTACTTTCCTATAGCGGTGCAGTTGCTCAAGAGCGGTTGTACAAGCATAACTTTCCGCTGCAGGACGTCAAACTTTTAGAAGGACCTTTTAAACACGCACAAGATCTCAATGTAAACACGCTTCTACAATATGACGCAGACCGATTATTGGCTCCATTTTTAAAGGAGGCAGGGATTCCGGCAAAAACGAACAGTTTTCCAAATTGGATTGACCTCGATGGCCATGTTGGTGGACATTATCTATCTGCGTTGGCGATACATTACGCAGCTACTGGCGATTTGCGGTTGAAAGAACGGATGGAATATATGCTCAATGAATTGAATAGATGTCAGGAGGAGCACGGTAATGGATATGTTGGAGGGGTTCCAGACGGAAAACGGATATGGAATGAAGTTAAACATGGAAATGTGGACATTGTGGGACGATATTGGGTTCCTTGGTACAATCTACATAAAACATATGCCGGCCTTCGTGATGCTTGGTTATATGCAGGGAATGAACAAGCAAAAAATATGTTTTTGAAATTATGTAACTGGGGGGCGCAGCTGATCAGCAATCTTGACGACAGACAGATGGAGGCTATGTTGTCGAACGAGTTTGGTGGAATAAACGAAGTATATGCCGATGCCTTCCAAATGACCAGTGATCCACGTTATTTAGAAGTAGCAAAACGCTTTTCACACCGCGAGCTATTCGATAGCATGCGTGTCCGTAAAGATAATTTGGATAATAAGCACGCCAATACACAAGTTCCAAAAGCAGTGGGATATCAGCGTGTCGCTGAGGTCAGCGGCGATGCAGATTATAATACTGCAGCACATTTTTTCTGGGAGACGGTCGTTGGATACCGCACTCTCGCTAATGGAGGAAATAGTAGACGGGAACATTTTCCTTCTCAGAGAGATTTTTTAAGCTACATGGAAGAACGTGAAGGGCCAGAATCGTGCAATACGAATAACATGTTAAAATTGACCGAAGGACTGTTTAGGATGAAGCCCGAAGCCAAGTTAATGGATTATTATGAACGTGCACTATATAACCATATCTTATCGACACAACATCCTGAGCACGGAGGTTATGTGTATTTTACGTCGGCTAGGCCTGCACACTATAGAGTATACTCTAAGGTTAATAGTGCGATGTGGTGCTGTGTGGGCACAGGAATGGAGAATCATGGCAAATATGGAGAAATGATCTATAGTCATCAGGGTGACAGTCTTTTCATCAATTTGTTCATTCCTTCTGAGCTAAACTGGAAAGAGAAGAAACTGAAAATTACCCAGCAGACTAACTTTCCGACATCAGGGGATGGAGAGCTGACTATAAAAACCGATAAATCACTAAGGCTCAAAGTTCTTGTACGTTACCCGCTTTGGCTCAAAAAGGGGGAATTTAACCTTACCATAAGTGGTCGCAACTATGCTAAAGATGCCGGACCGGGAGAGTATGTTGTGATTGATCGTCTATGGCAAAATGGTGATGTCATCAATATGCATAGTAAACTGAGATTTCATTTCGAACAATTACCTTTTAATCCAGACTACATTGCTTTGTTTCGCGGGCCTATATTAATGGGAGCTAAAGTTGGAACCGATCATTTGGATGGCTTGGTTGCTGGAGATCATCGTTGGGGACATATCGCAAGTGGTCCGCTTGTTTCGTTGTTCGACACTCCGATTTTAATTGGAGAGCGTGAACAACTTATTAGTAGATTAAACCAAGCACAGGCAGTTGACGGAGATTCATTACATTATAAACTACCCTCTTCGTTGATTCATGGCAATGTCCATAACTTATTGCTGCAACCCTTTTATCAAATTCACGATAGCCGATATATGATGTATTGGCTTTCAATGACCGAAGCTAAGTTCAATACACTTCAAAAAGAAATGGCAACCAAAGAACAAGAAAAGGTCGCATTGGATCAGCGGACTGCCGATATGATTACGCTTGGGGAGCAACAGCCAGAAATAGATCATCTTTTGAAGGGAGAGAATCTAAGTAAAGGAGTTCATCAGGGCGAATCGTGGCGTCAGACTCCGGAAGGTGGAACACTATCTTTTGAGTTCCGTACCGTAAATAAACAACCGTTGGAACTGATAGTTAGATATTGGGGATACGAATCGGGTAACAAAAAGTTTGATATTCTGGTGGACGGGCAAGTGCTAGCCTCCGAGGATATTGTAAAGCGATGGGAGCAAAGTAAGTTTTTCGATGTGGTGTACCCGATTCCAGCAGCATGGACAAAGAATAAAGAATCGATTAATATCACGTTTAGAGCAAAGCCACACAACAGTACAGGCAGAATATTCCAGGTGCGTTTAGCACAGAAGTCGCCTAATAAATAAAACGGGCAATTCGAATCATGCTGAATATCTTCCCCTTTAAACTCCATTTCGTGTAGCAGCTGCTCCGTTAGAGGGATCAAGTTTAGTGTCTGTTGGTGAGATAATAAGTTGCCAGATCAGTGTTGGCGGTGAGTGCTAGGACGTTCATTTTTGATATTCTTGATCTACGCCTATTATGAAGGAACGCCGAAATGCCATTGGAGTGACATTTGTTTTGTGTTTAAACAGTTTACTAAAGCCCTGTGGATGTTCAAACCCCAATTCATAAGCTATTTCGCTAACTGTAAGGGTTGTGGTGGTCAATTTTTCTTTCGCGACAGCAATCAGTTTATTGTGGATATGCTGTTGTGTAGATTCTCCGGTAACTGACTTCAGTACTCCGCTCAGATACCCAGGTGACATTGAAAGTGCTTCAGCTATAAAATGGACAGTGGGGAGGCCTTCTCTGACCGCGTTATTAAGGATATACTCGTTCAAGATTCTTTCCATACGTCCCAGGATTTCATGATTACCTATTTTTCGCGTGATAAACTGTCGTTGGTAAAACCGTTCCGAATAACGCAGCAGAGTCTCAATCTGGGCTATGATGATATTCTGACTGAATCTATCCAGATTGGTCCGGCACTCAAGGTCAATATATTTAATAATCCCCGTCAGAACACTCTCTTCGCTGTCGGATAAAAATAATGCTTCATTGACTTCGTACTCAAAGAAGTCATACTTTCCGATAGCAGAAGCCAGATGTGTATTCCATAGAAAATCCGGATGAATAAGTAACAGCCATCCCGTGTGTTGGGGTTGGGAATTTCCGATGGACTGGATCGTGAAAACCTGCCGTGGAGCTATGAAAAACAAAACACCTGAATCAAAGTCGCATCGTTGCTGGCCATATATTATCTTGGCGTTTTTTGTTCGCTTAAGAGATACAGCATAAAAATCAAGGATCAGCCTATCGAAGTCCTCCTCTGGCAATGACCGAATATCATTATAATCTACCACACTGATCATAGGATGATATGGTTGAGTTAGTCCGCGGTAACGGTGATACTCACTGATCGTCTTTATGAATTTTGGCACCTTGTTTTCATTTTTCTAAAATTACTTATTTATCATCAAATACATGACGAATTGCAGGAATTTTATCATTCATCACACTTTAATATGGCGCCACTACTTGCGTTGCCGACCAGCTGACGATATTGACTTAGCCATTTGGAATTCAGCTTCTTTCTGATCGGAGTGAATTTTTTTCTGCGCAACTGAATCTCTTCTTCACTGAGATCGGCTGAGAGAAGATGTTTATCTATATCGATATGGATTAAGTCTCCATTTTCTAATAAGCCGATCATTCCTCCTTCGGCCGCTTCAGGAGAAACATGACCTATTGATGCTCCACGTGTGGCGCCGCTAAATCGACCATCCGTTATCAGCGCGACTGAACTGCCAAGTCCCATTCCCATAAGCAGACTTGTTGGAGTCAGCATCTCTTGCATGCCGGGGCCACCTTTAGGGCCTTCGTAGCGAATCACCACAACATTCCCCGCTTTAATTTCCCCTGCCAAAATCCCAGTGACGGCTTCGTCCTGACCGTTATAACAGACTGCAGTTCCACTAAATTTTCTGTCTCCGGCTATTCCGGCAGATTTTACAACGGCTCCCTGCTCGGCCAGGTTGCCATAAAGAATAGCCAGCCCCCCGACGTGACTATATGGATTGTCAATAGTATGGATGACCTTCGTGTCTTTGATCTGCGCATGGGCGATCTTTTCGAACAAGGTCTGGCCCGTAATTGTTATATGATCAAGGAGCACATGGTTGTTCCGTTTTGTCATCTCCTTCATCACGGCATTTACTCCACCTGCCCGATGAATATCCTCCATATGCACCGTACTTAAGCTTGGTGATATTTTGGCAATGTGCGATACTTGTTGAGAAATGACGTTGATATCGCTGAGCTGGAAATCAACATTCGCTTCATGTGCTATGGCGAGCATATGAAGCACAGTATTGGTACTTCCCCCCATGGCCATATCTACGGCAAAAGCGTTCTGTATAGCTCTTTCGTTGATTATATTTTTCAGCTTGAATTGTTTCGATAGTTCGCTGTCTTTAGCGATCTCGCAGATTCTTCTTGCCGCCTGCCGGTATAGGTTCGCGCGCTCGGGTGTAAGCGCCAGTATGGTACCGTTTCCGGGGAGTGCAACACCCATTGCTTCCATTAATGTGTTCATAGAGTTTGCCGTAAACATACCTGAGCAGCTACCTCCGCTTGGGCATGCATTACACTCGATGTCTTTAAGCTGCTCCTCGTTGATAATACCAGCTTCATGTTTGCCGACCGCTTCAAAAGCCGTGGCCAAGTCTATTGCTGTGCCATCTTTGCTGTATCCTTTTCGCATCGGGCCACCACTGACGAAAATAGTAGGTACATCTACCCGAAGTGCCCCCATGATCATTCCTGGTACGATCTTATCACAGTTTGGAATAGCTATCATTGCATCCAACTTATGTGCATTCATGACACTTTCGATAGAATTGGCAATTAGTTCGCGGCTGGGCAGCGAATAGAGCATCCCATCATGCCCCATAGCAATCCCATCGTCTATACCGATGGTGTTGAATTCAAAGGGGACACAATCATTGGCCCTGATCTCTTCTTTAATAATCTCGGCTACCTTATTCAGAAAATAGTGGCCCGGGATAATTTCGATAAATGAATTCGCTACACCAATAAACGGCTTGCAAAAATCGCTGTCTGTCAGACCTGTTGCCCGTAGCAGTGCTCTGTGTGGGGTACGTTGATAACCTTTTTTTACTTCGTCACTTCTCATTGTATAATTTAAATATTAGATTTCAGCCTACTGAGTGTTTCAGGAGATATGGCCAGATAAGCAGCCAGGTTTGCATTGGACAGCCGCTGTGTCAGTTCAGGATTATTTTTAAGTAGATCTTGATATCGTTTTTTAGCGGTCTGGGTTAGTAAACTACTGAGCTTATTATTTATGACTGTGAGTCCGTACTCCAGGATGTAGATATAAAATTTGTCCCATCCCGGTATATGGGATCTTAGAAAGGTGAAGTCGTTGTGACTAATGCTGAGCACCTCACTATCTTCTACCGCCTGAATAAATTCTGTCGCCGGCTGTCTGGAGATAAAGCTGACGATAGACGTTAAGAAGGTCTGTTCAAAAGCCATAAAACGAGTTGCAGTAGATAACTCGTCATTACGAAAATAAAGACGAAGGCAGCCTTTGTTAACAAAGAAAAGACGGTCAGCAATAGCCCCCTCTTCGAGCAGATGCTTATTCTTCTTTATTGACTGTGGTTCGAAATAGGTCAGGATCTCCGCTAATTGATCTTCCGTTAACGATACTCTTTTCCGTATTAGCTGCAAAAGTAGTTCTTTCATCTCTTACTGTTCTGTAGTATCAAATATGCAGCAAATATTACGATAAAGTTGTTGACTTTAGTCAAAATCGTACTTCAATTAACTGAAGCTTCAGATCCCAATTTCCCTCTGGAAGGCACAGCGCTATGCGAGTTCTTATTTAAACAAAGACTTGAATTTATAAATGCAACTAAATTGCTTTTATAAATTATTCTACCTAATTTTGTTTTCAAGCAAAAAGACAGTGAGCATGATTCCTAAAAAACTTCGAAGGCTGGAAACACAGCAATGTGCCTCCGGACATGGAATAGAACGGGCTGGCTAAAGATTGTACTGAGTATAAAAGAGAAAAAAGTTAGAATTTAATTTTCAACAAAATGGAAAGAAAACTACCGGTCACCGTTTTAAGTGGCTTTTTGGGTGCGGGTAAAACAACCTTGCTGAATCATGTGCTGCACAACAAGGCAGGGAAGAAGGTTGCCGTAATTGTCAATGATATGAGTGAAGTGAATATCGATGCTCAGTCAGTTGAGCGTGAGAATGTTCTTTCCCGGACTGAGGAGAAACTTGTTGAAATGAGCAATGGATGCATATGTTGCACGTTAAGAGAAGATCTCATGGTGGAGGTTGAGCGTTTGGCCAGAGAAGATCGGTTTGATTATCTCTTAATTGAAAGTACGGGTATCTCGGAGCCGATTCCAGTAGCTCAAACGTTCAGTTATGCTGATCCTAATAATCATATCGACCTTTCCTCATTCAGCTATATCGATACGATGGTGACAGTAGTGGATTGTTTCAATTTTTCGAGAGATTTCGGTAGCGCAGATACTTTATTGGATAGGGAATTGGCTGATGATGAAGGTGATAATCGGACAATCGTAAATTTATTGACCGATCAAATCGAATTCGCGAATGTTATCGTCCTAAACAAGGCAGATCTTGTATCGGAGGAAACGATAGGTACTTTAGAGGCGGCTCTTCATAAGCTTAATCCTGGGGCCAAGCTTATTCGTGCCCAATTTGGGCAAGTCGATCCAAGAGAAATTATGGGAACTGGTATTTTTGATTTTGACGAAGCATCGGCATCTTCGGGGTGGATGAAGGAGCTGGAGGCAGATCATGTTCCCGAAACAGAGGAATATGGCATTTCGTCATTTGTCTTTCGCGCGCAGCGTCCATTTCATCCACAGCGCTTATACAGTTATTTGAATGATCATTATCCACACAATATCTTACGTGCGAAAGGTCTATTCTGGTTAGCGTCAAGACCCGATATCGCCATTAGTTTTAGTCAGGCTGGGGGAAGTGTCCGATTGGAGAATGCGGGTGTATGGTGGAGCAGTATGCCTGAAGAAATGCGTTATCAATACCCCATTTATGCTGAAATACGGTCTGATCTTTTAAACCGTTGGCATCCCGAATGGGAGGATCGTAAAAATGAATTAGTGTTTATCGGTCAGCATCTGGAAAAAGAAAAGTATCTTGCAGAGCTGGAATCTTGTTTGTTGACTGAAGAAGAGACTGAAGATTGGCGTTTCACCTGGTGGAAGGACCAATTTCCTAAAAATATCTGATAATCATATGTCGGCTTCTACAGAGAGAGGTTCGCTTATGCAGAAGCCGACCTGTTTTTTTTATTGTTCGTTGCACCGATATGTATAGAAGCCATGCGCGCATATCATCGGTAACACCTGAGAAAAAGATCATCAGTGGTCATCATGGTATGATCAAATGGCTTCCCTTGCGGCAAAACCACTATTTTGGTTAGCGCCCAGACACGATGTCTCCCTAAATTTTAGGGAAACTGGTCCGATTGGAAATACAGAGGTGTTTGCTATATTTGTCTTATGAAAAAATCTGATTAGCATATGACATATACTTGTTTTGCGGCAATCGATGAATGCCGTTGATTTTTATTTGTCAAATTTTTAATATATGCTAAAATGATCAATTTTTTTGAAAGTCCTTTTAAAGGCAAAATTATTAAAGACCACATTACTAACCCCAATATAGTGGCGGGGAAATATTCTTATTATTCAGGTTATTATCATGGGCATTCATTTGATGATTGTGCTCGTTATTTATTTCCAGATAGAGATGACGTTGATCGATTGATTATAGGCGCATTTTGTTCAATTGGAAGTGGTGTTAGCTTTATTATGGCCGGAAACCAAGGGCACCGGAATGACTGGATATCAAGTTTTCCATTTTATTATATGCCGGAGGTTGAATTCTTCAGAGGAGCAATTGACGGATTTAAGAATGCAGGCGATACTGTCGTTGGGCATGATGTCTGGATAGGCAGCGAGGCAATGATCATGTCTGGCGTGAAAATAGGAGATGGAGCAGTCATCGGAAGCAGGGCGTTAGTTACCAAAGATGTTGCGCCTTACACTATTGTGGGCGGAAATCCCGCGAAACCAATTAAGAAACGATTCTGCGACCAGCACATTGAAATGCTCTTAGAAATCAAATGGTGGGATTGGGATGAAACTAAATTATCAGATGCTATCCCAATGATCTGTTCAGGCAATATCGAACTGTTATATGAGTTTTATCATAATTATATAAAGCGATAAGTTGCCCGAGGCTGTCCCCCGGACAGTCTCGTTCTTTATTAACCACCTGATTTATTATTCAGGACAGCGCCCTGAAATTTTGAGCCATCTATCTCACTACATTGGCGGTTATAGTTTTTACACTAGCAGTTCAATCCGTCACGCACGATATCGTTAATACATTCTTTTTGGTGGAAAGGATATTTGGGTCGTTCTTGTTAAGAATAGCCCCTTGCGTTTAGGCTTCGGAACACTTAAAAAAAACGGAAAGATTAGTTCGGTTCCTTTTTACGTTTTTCAAATTGCTTTTAAAATTAGTAATTTCAGGTATGGAAGATCAAATCCTGCTGTCTACGTCGAAATTACTTCCTATCCTGGATAGGAAATTGATTGAATTGTTGAGCTCCCTGACTCCGGATGAATGGAATGCCCAGACCGTCGCCAAACGCTGGAAGGTAAAAGATGTCGCTTCCCATCTTCTTGACGGCAATCTGAGAGGATTGTCTATTACGCGGGATCATTATTTTGGAGAGCAAGCTGAGCACATTCATACATTTGGCGATCTGGTCTCGTTTCTTAACGACCTTAATATGATTTGGACCAATGCTACAAGGCGCTTAAGTCCAGCTGTGCTGACCCAATTGCTGGAAAGTACAGGAAAACAGTATTCCGCTTTTCTTCAGACACTCGATCCAGATGAGGATGCCCTGCTTTCTGTTGCCTGGGCAGGCCATCAGAAGTCGCCCAACTTGTTTCATATTGCTCGAGAGTATACCGAAAAATTTCTGCATCAGCAGCAGATCCGGGATGCAGTTGGCAAACCTGGAATTATGACCAGGGAATTCTATTATCCGTTTATACATACGTTGATGTTTGCACTGCCTCATACGTTCAGGAATGTGGAGGCAAAAGCGGGGACCATTGTTTCATTAATTGTCAGCGGCACAATAGGCGGACAATGGAATATTATCAAGTCCAAAGATGGCTGGGAATTGAACACCGAAAAAGGTGATTGTGCTGAAGCCATTGTAAAAATAGATCCCGATACAGCCTGGAAATTGTTTTCGAAAAGCTGGTCCCCAGCTGATGTGATGGATAAAGTAGAAATAAAAGGAATTGAAGGTTTGGGCCAACAGGTTTTAAAAATGGTATCGGTAATGGCTTAAGATAATTATATGCCTCCCATTTATCGGCGATAAAAATGATCTATAATACGATACAGCCAGATTCGGATCTCAGCGCTTATATAAGTCATTTTTGGACAGGTAGCTGGGATGCGGTAGCCGAGCCGGCACAAGATAAGCATATCATAATTGCCAATCGCTTGCTTGAAATTACTTTTGCGTTTACTAACGGCAAAAGACAGGCTGATCTGTTATTTACAACGGTGCAAGGGCAGACGCATAAAACTTTATGTGTTGACATGGCGATCTAGACTGGTCCCTCGTTGGCTATCTTGCTGGGGTATATGGGCAAATATCTTATCAATGATTGCCAGCTGCCGTGCATTTTTTGAGGCTTTAGAGATTATTTCGAACTGCTTATATCTGAATAGTGCTACCGCTCTTCATGAAATTGTATTTGGTGCACAGCTTATACATCAAGGTCGGTAATATTCCCCTTTGATGACAAAGAATGAGCCTCGAATAGTTCCCGCCAATTTAGATTTTTGCCGGGCAAACTTAAACTTTTCCAGTTCCTTCGGAATTTCCATTCCCTCAGACAGTTTAAAACCTACAGCTCTCTTTTTCGGATTGTCCAGCGGATATAAAACATTGATTCCAAGACCGCTCTCGTAAAATACGAACACCCATTTTATGTTTTCAATTTGTAAGGAGGCTGTTTCTAAAGGTTTAGACGCTATCACTATGCCTCTTTCTTTCTCTAATATGTGATGAACCCAATTTACAGTTTCCGTGCTTTCATCTGCTGTCGTGACATGAAATTCGATGTTGTATTTATTCATAAAGTACCTTGCTTCATTTGCTCGTAAACCAGCCAGAGCCTCAGCAACAGGAGACGACTCCAGACCTTTTACAGCCACGTTTTTAAAATCTACTTTCATATTAATACTATTTATTATTAAACATCATTTTTCTATCTGAAGGTCTGCAATACCACGAAGTCGCTATCAGAACAAGATACAATAAGCACGGCAACATGGACTTAAGCGCATCACCTGACGCGATGTGCGAATATAGCGCTCCGCTAACGGTGAAGAAGATGCCTGCATAAGCCCATTCTTTCAGGACTGCAAATCCCGGAATAAGCAGTGCAATTACACCCAGGACTTTCGAAACACCAAGAAATGTAAGGATGTAAGCGGGATAGCCTAAATGTAGTAAGTTTTCCTCAGTACCGGGTCCACCGGCCTGTATTCTAAATAGTTGAACAGCGGCCGTGGATATCATGCCCATACATAGCCAAATAGTGGCTATCCAGTAAATAATTCTAATTCGTTTTTTCATACGCTATTACTTCTTGTTGTTTATGTGGTTTATATCAATTCCGTGCGCAATGCAATCGAACTAACTTATACGATTCAAGCTTATATTTAAGTCACGTTATTTTAATTGAACACGTCATGTTTTATGTGAAGTCATTTGACTACAAATATAAATGTAGTTATTTAACTACACAATATTTTTTTATCTTTTTTTCGGCTTTTGCTCGATAAGGGAGATTTGGAATATTGGGTGTAGAAAGGACAGATGGGGCAGTTAGGTTTAGGGCTTAAATGTTGCGAAGGCTGCATAAGGCGGCAGGCGCAATGCAGAAAGCAGGATTTTAAATGAGTGTTCTACAAGCAGTTGCTGAGTATACTGCTCATGTAATTTCCTTTTTTTCTGGGAATTGAAGCGGTAGCAAATGTACGCGGCGATTTGTATACCTCCCCACTATACTCCGGGCTCGTAAGTGTTGGCATCAGATAATAGACGTTTTCTTGATCCTCGGTATTCATGTGCCATTTCCCACCGAGATGTTTTCTGAAAGTTTCCCCGATATAAATGGTTAACAAGTCGAGCATTTTATGGTCAGCCTTCAATTGATTGATAGTCGGATAGGTTGTGATAATCCATTTTTCAATTTCATCCAATGAGTGAATGCTGTAATCGAGATTTAGGTTGTTTTCTCTTGCAAAATCTCCGGTGAACAAGTCCATTTTTTCTCCGATTAGAAATATCCACTCCTTAAAATTATCTTCTGTATATGACATAATGCGTTTATTAGTAACTTCTGACACTTTTCAGAATGCTCATAAATATAATTAAAATATTTCCACAAATTTTAGTAAGTAACATTTGCCTATGGCATGTGTTATAAAGATCCAACTTTATTTTATTACTTGGACAACTACCTTTTTGATAGCCTGGGTATTTTTAGTCCTTAATCAGGTTTTTAAGTCTGTCTAGATTGATATTTCTGAAAAAATTGATGGACTGTGTATAGATGCCCCCTTTGGGGTCAATAACCGCATAAGTAGGATACCCAGCCCCGTTGAACAAGGTAAGTAATTCATCCATCTGTGTATTCTGTACAAAGAGATGTTCTCCAGGGAGTTCCAGTTCCGCTATCTTATTCTGCCAAAGAGCTTCGGAGGAATTGCCGTCTGTACATAGATAGACAAACACGACAGGCAACTTCTCCTTATCGGCCTGCAATTGCAGCTTTTTACTATGGGGCATATTCGATAGGCAGGGTGTACACCATGTTGCCCAAAGATCCATGATGATATATTTATCCGGAAAAGCACCTTTGATAGACTTCAAGAGCTCTACTCCCGATTTAGCTTCGTTCAGATATAGATTACCTTCAAAGCTCGTGCTTTTTAAATACTTCCCTATTTTGCTGTTACGCGTTTCATCTTGCTTGGCTACAAGAAGATTTTGCATTTTAAGGATTTTAGAAGTCAGCTCCCTATTCTCTTCGTTTAGATACAAAGTTGCCCATTTCGACTTAACCGATTTCTCCAGTACTTTATTGATCTCTAGCTGGCTTGGTAAATCTCTGCTTGACACCTGCATTTTGACAAGATCGGCATAGGTATTTGGTAGCAGGGAGTCGATTTTTGTAAATTTAACACTATCGCTCAGTTTGTCTTGCTTGGTATGTAGTTTTTTATTGTTGATATACCAATACAAGTAGCGCATGTATTCAGCCGATTCGTTTGTAATAGCATATATCGGAATCTGTAGTTCCTTTATATTCGTAAGTTCATCGTTTTTAAAAAGTAGATAACTGATTTTTTTGGAATTGTAATAGGCCTCTGTTTCACTTTCGATTATTTTCTTAGCGACCTGTCTGTTTTCCTTTAAGAAATTTGAGTTAACGGTTCTTTGTAGATTAAATAACGAATCTAATTTCACCATGTACCGATTGTCCTCCGGTTTTAGTTTTTGAAAGTCCTTATATAGTTCAGGCAGGTGTTTTTTATTGTACAAGATGTAGGCATTCAAAGTACGGTTTATTGCTCCGTCCTTTCCAGCGAATGCCATTCCTTCTCCAAGCATATAAACCCTTTCGTTTTTGAGTTTTTCAAGGTCGAAGGTAAGGTCCAGTTCCTCGTTAGCGTATAAACAGGAGTACACATACTCGCCTAATGAAAACCAGATTTGTTGATAGGGCAACTTGCTCGGCAATTGCAATTCAAAAGTCCCATCGTTTGCGATTTCAGTGGTTAATTTAGCCTGCAGGGGTTCTTTGGGGCGCACTAGTGTAAATACGGGAGTAATCTGCTTAAGCTCCTCCTCGGATGCATTGTTGATTTTACCGCGAATAATCGGATATGCGCGCTCCGTATAGGTGTTATCAAACTTACTGTCCGTAATGGCTATTGCAGATTCTTGCGCATGACCAAGCAGCCCAAGTAGGCATAAGGCAATAATTGCTAGATAGATTTTTTTCATAGAAATTTAGATTTTGGATATACAATTTTGACCAGATCTTTCTTCATTCGGGAAATAGGCACCTCAGTATGGTCAGTTAAGATAATCTTGTGCAGACCGGGCCCCTGAATACCCTTAATATATTTAGTATTTATGAGGTGGGAATGATGACAGCGCAAAAAACCGAATCCTTCCAGCATCAGATCGAATTCCTTTAACGTTTTGCTGACCATGATCTGCAGGCCGTCTTTCAGATAAATCTCTGTGTAATTGTTATCGGCCCGGCACCGGATTATCTCTGACACAGGAACAAATCGGCTTTCTCTGTTGATGGTTAAGGCGATCTTTGGATCGTACGTTTTCTTGTTATAGTTCTGAAGTAGATTCTCCAGATTGATATTTTCTCGTTTTGCCTGTATCTTCTCCTTTGCTTTTGCTATAGCAGCTTCTAATTCCATATCGTTCAATGGTTTGAGCAGATAATCCAAGGCGGATATCTTGACCGCCTGAATCCCGTATTGATCGTGGGCTGTGATAAAAATAACCTCAAAATCCCGCCGATCTAATCTATTGAGCAATTCAAAACCATTTAATTGAGGCATCTGAATATCCAAGAACAGGAGGTCAATCTTCACTTTATTCAGCTGCTGAATGGCATCTGTCGGACTTAATGAACAACCCACAATATCCAATTCCGGATGCCTGCTTTTTAAGGTATATAGCAGGACATCCACGTTGTTGGGCTCATCATCTACGATATAACAATTGATCATTTTAAGTTTCTTAGTTTATGACCTGTTTTTACAATTAATTTAACCAGTCCACAAATGTGATCCGAACTATGGTTCCAGGTTGATCATTTAACAATTCCATGTCTATTCGATTTTGCGGATTCAGTTGATTTAATAAGGCTATTCGCTTCTTGCTCAATTTAATACCGTACCCTGTAGCAGACTCTTCAACACCGGCCTTCATTCCCTGTCCGTTATCAGTTACTTCCAAAATCAGATCGTTGTCTCTGTTGGAGACTGTTATGGCGATCGATCCGCGATCAAGCAGGTTGGAAACTCCATGTTTGACTGCATTTTCAACAAACGGCTGGAGAAACATAACCGGAATATCTACATTGTCGGTATGGAGATCCAATTCCTGCTTGATCTGATATGAAAAGCCGAATCGTAATTGTTCCATGATCAGGTAGTCTCTTGTCAGTTTCAATTCAGCACTTAGACTATGCATTTCCTTCTCTGAGTCTTCCAGCACCTCCCGTGTGAGTGAGGAAAAAGTCTGTAAGTAGTTTTTAGCAGCACTGATATCCCCTTTTTGAATCAGGTTCTGAATGGAGTTTATGGAATTGAACATGAAGTGGGGATTCAACTGGCTGCGGATCCCCTGCATCTGAATTGCGAGCAGCTTGCGATCCCGTTCAACCATTTTTAAGTGCCTTCTGACCCGAAGTCTGTAGGCTATGAATCCCAGTCCGACAATAGTCAGCACACCTAGTGCAAAAGGAAGAATTTGCTTGGGCGTGTACCCGTTACGCACATCTGTCGAGAGAGACTCCACGATCTTAAAATCAATCTGTGTCATTTCATCCTTTGAAAACTCGCCGAAGGTACCAGTCTGCTGTATAAACAATGTGTATTGCCCAACATCTTTCAAGTATTTATTTTCAACAGTAAACCGATTGCCAATCTCCCACCATGCAATTCTGATTGTATCTCTATTATTTTGGATATCCTTGATCAGATAAATCGAATATGGTCTGGTTTCGTGCTGGGCAAAACACAGGTCAAATTCCTGTACCGAGTCTTTTTCAAAAGTCCATTTAATAATATCACTGTTTGTTGGGGAGTCTATTCCGTGATTTGTTCTCCTTAAGCTATCCAGATTCAGTCCATAGTAGCCATAAGTACTAGCACCCCTCACGATGATCTGTTCGATTGGTGGCTTGATACGTCTGGTCCAATCCATAATATAGCCATCCCGAATCCATATGGAGTCTTTGTGAGCAACTTCCACCAGAAGCTTCCTGCCCGGAAATCTAAAGGTTCCAATCTTACCATAGGGTTTTCTGGCGCCATATTTCATTTCCAGTCCAGGGATGTGAGACCATTTCTGGATTTCCAGACTGTCGTCCAGAACCATTCTATATTGATAATCCGCGATGTTGCTGCTGTTTATTCCCATGGCAACAACGGTAGCTTCACTGGAATCAGGAATCAGATAGCTGTAATAAAATTTACTGAAATTGGGGACTTCAGCAGTAAAGTAGTTCTTAAGGGTCGGTGTCAATTTTATTCCCAATAGAATTTTGCTCTTAGGTGTGATTTTTCCATAGTCTGCGTTAAATTTATTCTCAGGATCAAAGCTGTCAAAGACAGTCCAGATTCTTTTATCGGATATCTGGAAAGTCAAGGAGCTATAGTGCATCATTCTAAGATCGGTACGGTTCCCGTGGAAATGGAAATTATCACCAAAGAAGTAGTCATTTCCCTCTTTGTCCTGCGCTAGGAGATTGGTAAATAGTAAGAATAGGATGCCGAATAGAATTTGCTTTTTCATATTTTTAATACCTCCTTCGAATATGGGATTTTAATATCACTCCTTCAACAGAAATTGAGTATTCGGTCTGTTTATTTGAGTGAATTACAGACAACGCTTCTATGGGCTTGTAAATTGTTCTTTGCGTATTCCCGGGTATTCAGCGAAGTTATAGTGCATCATATTTTTCTATGACAGGTTTCAGCATAATTTGTCGGCAGATCGCATCGTTCCAGAAGATCTATCCTGAACAATCTGATATGTTGGTGAAGCGCTGGAAAGAAGTGTAGAATACAATGTTGTAATGGAATTTATTGTAGAGCCAGTAGGCGGGTAATTAAATCAAAATTTGTGAGGCCTTCTAATGGGAGGGCACCTCCCGAAACTTGCCGTCATTTTGTATAATATAGGTTTCCGTTTCAAAAATAGGCTCCTCGCTCATCCAGTTGCTGCTGGTAATTACTATCTTGTCTCTTTCAATTTTGCTCGTTTTGGAGAATGCCGATTCCGCGACTTCATCATAAGCGATATCCAGTGTGTCAATGATCTTATTCGCTTTATTTATCGTGACCAATGTTGTGAATAGCTCGTGTTCGCCACATCGATAGGTCACCACTATAGCCAAAAAGTTATTAGAAAATGGGAGTTTATAGTTAAGTCTGAAATTGCTTGCATCTTCACATTTTGGCATAAAATGGATCCGTTTCACAAAACCGTTGTCCCGAATACCCGAAGTATCAAAATTCTCGAATCTGGTGCTGTCTATACTCGGAAAATACCTTGTCGGAATTGTTGCCAACAGATCAGCTTCAGCGCTGGCTTCTTTTATGATAGATACGGCACCTGTGCTGTCATTTAAGATTTCGGCGTCTTTCAACCTCACTATTGTGGTATCGTCCTCAACGAAGTTGTACCCAATAGCTTCGCCTGACTGACGCCAGACACTTGGAATGGTGTCCGTACGATAACCTTGCTTCATAAAAATCAGCCGGCCCAGCCAGTCTGGACTTCTGTCCAGTTTAAAATATCCGCTCTTATCCGTTCTCACCTGTTTCCCTTTTCCGTTTTCTTCAATTACGGTTACGCCTTCGAGAGGCTGATCGTTTCCGTCCAGCACTCTGCCCTGATAGAAATTGTTTACCCCAGTCCGGCACGAAAAAAGCAGAAGCAGGAGATAAAAGATATTCTTCATGTATATGTGAAATTAGTTACTACTGTCGATTATTTTCACCTTGTAAAACTCATATTCGTTGCCCCGCTCGTTATATTTGGTCACCAGACCGAAGTAGAGGCTATGGTCATCGGTCCAAAACTCTTTTTCAACTACACACAGCCATTTATTCGTTTTCTTTTCGAAAATATCGTTGAGCTCAGCGATCTTTTTAAATTTACCGTTTTTCTTAACCTGAATGAAATGATAAAAGCATTCCTGACCCTCGTACACCTTATTCAGCCTGAATATTCCACTGGGGGAGGTAGTGGCTAGACCTGGATTGCCGGTATCATAAGTCTCCTGTCCTGTCCCCAGGTCAAAGCTGACATCCGTTGAATGGCCGCCTTCAAGCAAGAGAATATCTTCCGTAGGAAAAAATGCGACAAAAGTGCACTCGGATAATAAGTCGTTATCATCGGAGGAAGTCCCGTTACGGAAATTAATTTTTTCGATATTTAGATAGTTACCCATTTCTTTGAAATCAACGACTCGGGTCAAAAGTTTCGGGACGATTTGAAAGTCAGTGATTTTCTCAGCAGGCTTGCTTGTTTTTTGCCGTCGCTTGGACGTGAAAAACTCCTCTGCACTTATTTTTTCAATTTCAAAATGGACAGAGATTGAATCCCTAGCAATCATCGCATGTTCTTCAGTTGATGTTGGTTCTTTTAATTTTTTTGATTGAACGACAGATTTGTTCTTTAATTTCTGTCCGCACGCAATTGTCCCCAGAGAGAGAAAAGTCAATGCCGTTATTTTGATGTAAAGACTGATTTTCATTTTATCGCGTTAAAATATTGCTTTTGTCCACCCATGGCATATTCTGCCTGCCGATAGTTAACACGGCAACCACCAATGCATAAAGATTACCTTACCGTCCCTAAAGAACATTTTGACTTGCCCGTCAGAGGTGTCTTCGTAATCTTCTTTTAATGTAATGACCCATAGTTTCCCTTCTTTGTCCATGCCTATTCTCCCACTTACCGCTGCTGGGAACAGCTGTTGTATATCCTGCAGGGTCGTATAAGCATCTATCCGAATCCCTTTATAGATGATAAAATTGCCATCTCTGAACCAGAATTCGTCCACAGCCACACTGTCCCCGCTGTTCTCGAATCGTGAGCCACTTTTGTAAAGGTACTTGTCATGGGGTGTTTCTGTATTAAAGATGCTGATACAGGGGGCATCATCTTTCAACAGTCTTATACTATCGGGATTTCCGAATACAGTTTCAAACTCACCCATGGTAAAGAATCTTTTCAATTTACCGTTAAATCTGATATCTTCAGCAAGCATGACATCCTTTGCTTCATTTTCACTTCTGCGTGTAGCGACACCAGCACTTGGATGACGTGGCTTATTGTGCTCGTCTTGGATTGCAGTATCTGTTTTCAAGGGGTCCTTCCTGTTAGGGCCCTGGCAGGAAAACAGTACGATAACCATCAAAATCACTGTTGCTCGTACAAAAGTCATTTTATCCTTAATTTTGTTTTCCATATTTATATCAAAAGCTCTCGATATGTTCAAGAATATTCACTTTAATCCAATTTGCCCGTACGTTTGAAAACCTTTCTGTGAGCATCTCCCGGTTTCAGCCTATTTCCTTTTTTGTCCCAGACAGCGCCCCATGTACGTAAATTCAATTTTCCTTTATGACTTCCATTTCAATTTCATCATTCTGCCCCTGTTGGGCCGGTATAACCAACAGATTCGCTTTTCACCTTTGCGCGTAAGATTATCGGAGGAGCCTCGCCACTGCCAATATCTTTGAAACAGGCATAGTCCTTGTCTTGCTCGAACCATATGATTACTGAATATTGCCCTCTGCTCAATTATGCCGGTCTGTCATTTATTATTGTACCTCAAATAAAGTAAAGATATACTAATCAGGCTTACCCTTTTCATTTATTTAATATTCGTCAAGTAATGATTCATATTCGCTGCCGGCGATAAAGCCTATTTTTTTTGCAGTTCATAACGGACAAGGACTCAGAGCTCACGTTTATAGCCATCATTATTGTTGTTGCTGGCAATTTCACCGCAGGGACTAATAAAATAAGTTTTGGAGAGGAACTTAAGAATAAAGCAGTTTCAAAGAAGTTTAGATCAAACTTTTCTTTTGATAAATCTATTCCATATACTTGCATAAATAATGTATTTATGCTCCGCATCGAGTGGCTAAGATCGTGATAATGGGTTCTTCCCTAAAGACTCGCTGGCTTTGACTCAATAGGTCTGCTGTACTTTAATATGAAGCTTAGGCTCTGGTCTATGGTTTAATCAAAATTAGGGCAGCAGATGGAGCTTATTTATACCAAGATACAAGCTAACGATTTTCATTAATTTATTATTGGTGTAATACTTACCCCGAATCACTGCCATTGGGAATACACCTATTTCTAATCTACCAAAGACGATGTTTAAAAAGAAAAATATCATCACTGTACAACATCCAGAATCTGTCCATCATACGAATGGAATGATCGGTTCCTGGACCGACTGGAAATTAACAGGAACAGGAATTCAGCAAGCCGAAAATATCGCGGCAAACTTAAAAACCGAGTTTGCGGATATCCACTTTTCTTTGTATTCGTCACCACTTAGCAGAACCAGAGAGACGGCTGAAATAATTGCGAAAAAATTAAATATAATTCCCCAATTCAGTTCGGCATTGAAAGAAAGGAATCTTGGAAAAGCTGTGGGGAAATCCGTAAAATGGCTGAAAGAAAATATCGAAATGGAAGAATTGACCGTATATGATAAGTGTTTTAGTGATGCTGAATCAAGATTTGATGTATGGCAAAGGATGTTATCATTCTATGAAATCTTGTTAAATAATGCCGAAGAGAATATTATTCTTGTCTCACATGGGGATAGTTTAAGTGTATTCAATGTGATGTGGCTGGGTCTGGATGTGGAAATGCTCAACACAATTGATTTGTACGGCGTCAGCGGCGGTGTCTCCTTCATGTATCAGACAGTGCAGGGAAAAAGAATCATCAAGCAGATAGGGGATACATCATATAAAATTGGGAGAGCTGTATGAGTACACCACTTTCGGAAAACATCAAGCCTGTCTTGCTACCTATAACTTCCGTGAATTTGCAAAGCATACCACTGTCGCAAGCAATCCTATTTCTCGTGGACAACTGTAGGCTACTAATCGCAACAGTTCGTCGCGTTATATTTTCCTCTGCCACCTTATGTCAAAGGTGGCAACTTTGTCGATGTATGTGCCATTATTCATTGCGGATCATGGTGTTAGGTTGGTTGAAAAAAATTAGTAGATTTGAATGGAATTTTTATCTACTTAGCTGAAAAACAAAAAATCGCGTACTAAAAGATGAACTCCGATCAACAGGTTTGGCAGATGTTTCAGGTTGGACATGAACCATCGTTCAAAATTCTTTTTGAACGATATAACCAGCTGTTGTTCAATTATGGATTTAAGTTTACGCAGGATGAGGCGATTATTGAGGATAGTATTCAGGAGTTATTCGTGAAGTTATGGTGTAACAGGGATAATTTAAGTATAGATGTTGCGGTTAAAAATTATCTGTTAAAAGCCTTCCGTCGTACACTGGTGAAGAAGATCGAACAGTCCCTACGCCGGGTAGACGTAACGAATTCTTCAGTCGATTATTTGCCCTTTACCATTGAGCTTCCACATGACCTCAGCATGATACGCCAAGAGCGTGCGCTGGAGATCAGAGATAAACTCGATCAAGCGCTGCTACAGATGACGGCACGACAACGAGAAATTATACATCTGCGGTTTTTTGAAGAATTACCCTACAACGAAATAGCCGAAATAATGGGGCTCTCCACCAAAGATACCTATAAACTTTACTACCGCGCTCTAGATAACCTGAAAAAACATTTTGGCAGGTTTGGTCTTTTGGTATTGCTTTATGTGCTCAACCATTTCCGATATCATTAGATCCTGCGCTCAACTTCAAGTTTGCCAGAAAAATAAGTAACCAGTATTAAGCCATCCGCCCTGACACATGTGCAGTTGGGACGATTAGACAGGTATTGCCTGTTTTTTAAAAAAAAAGAAAAGTGTATTGGGGTAAAATTTTGTTGAAGGGTGTAACCTATATAAAACAGTATGAATTCTCGGTTATCAAAATATAAAGATTTTAAGGCGGTAGACTTTTTTGCGGATGAGGATTTTATCCAGACTGTAGTCGAGCAGAAAGAACAACAGCATTTTTTTTGGGTTGAATTGGGGCAACAATATCCTTATTTGTTAGCCGAGATGGAGCTTGCTCGCGCTTGGATGTTATTGATCAAGAGGCAGGTACCCGCTCGGAGCAGCTTGAGTATTGATCAACGTTGGGCTAATATTCAGGACCAGATTGTGGTTTATGAAAAGAACAAAAGACGAACACTGCTTATTCGGACCATGCTACGATGGACGGCTTCAGCAGCAGCCTTGTTGCTTTTCACGCTACTAGCTTATGAGATCAGCCAGTTCGGTCCTAAAGGTATCGATACGGCATTTGGTGAACAACGCGAAATAGCGCTTCCGGATTCCTCCATCATTAAGCTGAACAGCAACTCCAAGTTATCTTACCAGCGCGACTGGAAGACGGACAAACCTCGAGAGGTCTGGATAGAGGGGGAGGGCATGTTTGAGGTAAAACATACCGCAATAAAAAATCGCCTTCGCGAGAATGATTTCTTTGTTGTCCATGTAGGCGAGTTTTCGCTGACAGTATTAGGGACAAAATTCAACGTTAAAGATCGCCGTGGACGTATTGAAGTAGCACTCTTTCAAGGAAGCGTACATGTACAGGGGCCAAACGGAGTAGATAGATTACTTGCGCCGGGAGAAACGTTCGTTCATGACGACTTGACTAAGGCTAATCAAATCGTCAAAAATGATGCCGGCAAAGTGTTATCATGGACCCGTGACGAACTGAGTATCGAACACAGCAGCCTAGCCAATATTGTCGCTGTGCTGGAAGATAATTATGGATACAAAGTAATTGTGCAGGATTCTGCATTACTCAATAAGCGTTTTACAGGTGTAATCCCAGTAAAGGGAATTGAGGATATTCTCTTTGTGATCAAGCATACCATAAACGTCAACATCGAAGTGAAAAATAAACAGATCGTAATAAAACCTAACTAAAAAACAACAATTAATCAATCAAAAATTTATGAAAACAAAATTACTTGTGCCTATTGTCTGCCTGATGAGTACCACAGGCAGCTTTGCACAAAAAAGGGCCAGTCTTAGCCAGGCTCTTAGCGAAGTAACCCGGATCTATGGAACCAAATTTTCCTATGAAGAAGGATTGATCCGGGATGCCTTCGTCGACAGTGAGCACATACCTAAAAATAAAAGGCTTCCTGTAGAAACCGTATTGAAGGAGCTTCTTTATCCAAACAATTACTTATTTCTGTATGTACAAAACAATTATTTTACCATTATACGGGATACCCGCGGTAAGCGCGATAATGATGGGGATGATAGATTCTGGAAAGTAATTACAGGGCGGGTAAAGGATACGCATGGAGTACCTCTGAGCGGCGTTACGGTCATTCCTGACGGCTATGCTGTGCGCACAGGTGTAACCACGAGCAGCGACGGTAGTTTTACACTGCGTCTAAAGGATCCAGCAGAGGCAATAATTTTTTCATACGTTGGTATGGAGCCTGCCCGAAGGGTGATAGGCAGTGATACACAGATCAATGTGACGATGGGAGCGGTAAATAATCAGCTAGACGAAGTTGAAGTTGTATCGACGGGATACCAAAAAATTGCAAAAGATCGTGCGACAGGCTCGTTTGGGCAGATCACCAGTAAACAGCTAAAAGAAGTACCTTCTATCAATATCCTGGATCGTATAGAGGGGATGATTCCAGGAGTACAGATTGATCCAGTCAAGAATACAATGACGGTCAGAGGAATCAACAGCTTCAATACAGACGGCGATTCTAAGCGTCCACTGATTGTTATTGACGGCTTTGCGGCAATAGATCAAGATTTGGTGAAAAATACTACACAATTTGCTAATAACTCCATACTTAGCCGTTTCAATCCGGCAGATATCGAGAGTATTACGGTGCTTAAAGATGCAGCAGCAGCTTCTATATGGGGTGCACAGGCAGCAAATGGGGTCATTGTCATAGAAACAAAGAAAGGCCGTATCAGTGAACCAGTCATTTCCTATAATACAAGTCTTAGTATTTCAGCACCTGCCGATCTCGGTAATCTGGATCGAATGACAACTGCGCAGTATATTGACTTTGAAAAAGAAATGTTTGATTACGGGTGGATCGCAGATCCGGAAGTCTGGAATTCAGATTGGCAACTTTTCAACACCAATAAGCCTGCAAGCGAAGCTATACAGTGGATGTATAAAAATAAAAAGGGATTGATCAGTAATGACGAGTTATCCCAGCAGCTCGATCGCTTATCTCAGATCGACAATACCGCACAGATCCGGAAGTATCTGCTACAGCATGCAGTGACCCAACAGCATAACCTTTCGCTATCAGGCGGCAATGGAAGAACAACTTATGCAGTTTCAGGAAATTACTCAAAAGATGTTCCTGTTTTTAGATCTAACCAGGCGCAGTCATTTTTTGTAAATACCAATTTGTCGACAAATTTTTTAAATCAGAGATTGCGACTGACGACGGGACTTAATTATACCTATACAAACAGTGTGTCCAACCAAGTTGCTGCGAATGCGATTGGAAATACAACAGAAGGCTTGAGACCCTACGAGCTATTAGTTGACGCAGAGGGCAATAGAATTCGCCGCTCATCGCGTTTTACAGAATCTGTAGCCGCAAATTTGAAAGATATTGGATTGTATGACTGGACATATAATCCTGTAGATGAGCTTGATTACAATAAGTATACGCTAGCTGATAACCGGGTACGGATCAATGCCGCCCTTGACGCAAAAGTAAATAGCTGGGCTAGCATTAGCCTCTCAGGTATGCTTCAACGCACATTCGCGGATAATAAAAATCTTGACGAGTTGAAGAGCTATTCGATGCGTGATTTCTTAAATTATTATTCGACGGTCGACTTCCAGAAAAAGACATTCACCCGCAATTTTACACAGGGCGGTCGGATGGTCCTACGTAATGAAAATGCGACCCAATATAATGTCCGTTTGCAGGGAAATATTGATAAGTCATGGGCGGATGTGGTCAATTTGAATGTGGTGCTGGGTGGTGAAATAAGTTCGCAGACCGGCATTAACTATTCACAGACAAGATATGGGTTTAACGAAGATACCTACTCCTCGGCTGCTTATAACCAACTAGGTAGTTTTATGGGGATAGAAGGTTGGCAACAATCACTTTCCATCGCTGATGGCTCTATTGGAAGACCTAACTTACGCAAGATGTCCTATTATTCTAATGGAGCGTTATCTTTTCTCAAGGGCAAATACATTGTTTCGGCCAGCGCCCGTTTTGATGATCTTACACTTGTCGGTTTCTCCAGGTCCAAACGCGCCAAACCAATTTGGTCTGCCGGTGCTAAATGGAATATCAAGTCCGAAAATTTTATGCAGGAGGTTGATTGGTTGAATGCGTTGGATCTCCGTGTTACATATGGTGTCGGGGGCACAGTTCCTCAGGGCGGATCCAATGCCACAATTATCAATATAGAAGGCACAGATCCTCAAACTGGAGAGATACCTGCTTCAATAGCTATGCCTAGAAATCCTGAGGTTGGATGGGAAAAAGTGTACACGCAAAATTATGGTCTTGATATTAGTTTACTGAATAATAGATTGAATATCGCATTCGATCTCTATAAAAAGCACACGCGTGATATCCTCTACAACTTTCCTTACAATGCGACCTATGGATGGACTGACCTCCAATTTAACGGTGGCACCATGGAGGGTAACGGTATTGATCTCGGGATAAATGCTGTTGTCATCCGCAAAAAAGACTTTTCTTGGAACTCGATGTTCAACTTTTCGTACAATACCAACAAAGTAACAGATTCGCGTTTTGTGATTACAGAGATAAACAGCTACATCAACGGTGGACTATTGGAAGGAATGCCCTTGGATTACCTATACGCATATAAGTGGGCCGGACTTGACGAAAAAGGTCAAGCCCAAATAGCAAAAGCAAATGGAGAAATCATCACGAGCACACAAAGCGGACGTAACTTATTTGCTCGTGAGGATCTGGTCTATATGGGGCGTACCACTGCGCCTTACTTTGGCGGTTTTATGAATACAGTTACCTATAAAGGCATCAGCCTAGGGGTTCGTATATCCTATGATTTAGGCAATGTTAGGCGTCTTGAGACATTCCGGAGTTATCCACAGTATCAAGGGACATTCTATGGAGTGCTCAATACGAATAAGATGCAGGCAGAGCGCTGGCGTAGCCCGGGCGACGAAGCACATACCAATGTTCCTGGGTTAAAAAATATCAATACGAATAGCTTCAACAGATTCAAAGATTCCGATCAGTTGGTGATCGATGCGAGCCATATTCGCCTGCGACAGATTTCTTTGGGCTATGCCGTGCCGACCTCATACCTCAAACGGACGCCGTTCAAGACCTTAGGTGTAAATGCTGCAGTACGAAATTTGGGCATTCTCTGGAAGGCAAATAAACTAGGTATCGATCCGCTCTATGTACGTGCAAATACGTATAATAATTTGCCGCCCACAAAGAACTTCTTCTTAACTATTGACGCTACTTTTTAAAAAATAAACAACATGGAAGCCAAATATATTCTTTTTGCATCGCTTTTGGCACTAACAGCCGGTACACAAGGCTGTCGCAAATATGTAGAGGTTGATCAATATAATCGTAGGGAACTTAAATATACTAACGATTATGCTTACCTCTTAAATAATTCTACCGTATTCACCCCTACTTTTGGTATGCCGATATTGTCCAGTGATGATCTGACCTTTGCAACACTCGCTTATCAACAGCAGCAGCCCGAAACTGTCGCGTGGCCCTATATCTGGTCATCGCAACTGGTGCCGGACAATACAGAAGATTTGAACTGGTCAAGGCCTTATAAGCAAATTTACACGGCCAACGAAGTTATTGCAGGAGTGATGCAAAGTCAAGACGGTACCGAACAGCAGAAACGCGCGCTTTTGGCTGAAGCTAAAATCCAAAGAGCCTATGCTTATTTTGTCCTCGCCAATCTTTATGGGGATATTTATGACCCGAAGACAGCAGATAATGGGATGGGGGTACCCCTGCTTTTACAACCTGATTTATTTGCGTCGCTGAAACGGACAGCGCTAGCTAAAGTATATGCACAGATTCTTCAGGATTTAGAAACAGGATTAATTGATATTCCAGCAGCTGTGAGTAACAAGAGACATCCCAATAAAGCAGCGGCAGAAGCCTTGCTTGCGATTGTGCATCTTCATATGCGTAACTTTGATCAAGCCGCCGCCCATGCTGATGCAGCCCTTCAATACAATTCAGCCCTTTTGGATCTTCAGCAGTATGCGACATCTACGTCAGGATATCCGAAGCCATTCGATCATCCCGAAGCTTACTTATCCAAACAAGTGGGGCAGCCTATTAATCAACAGCTAAATCCAGAGCTTGTAGCACTTTTTGATGCCAACGATCTTAGACGCACCGTATATATGGACGCTGGAACCAGTCAGATGCCCGCTGGTGCCTTGCGCTCAAAAAAAGCGGACGTCATGCAAGGTGAGCCGAATGCTGGACCCTCTGTTCCCGAGATGTTGTTGATCAAAGCAGAAGTTGAAGCACGTAGAGGAAATACCGTGAAATCGATGGAATTTGTAAACACATTACGGTCCAAAAGATTCAAGTCAGCGGACTTTATACCTGTGTCCGCTACTTCTCCGGATGAGGCGATGCAGATTGTTGTCAACGAACGCAGGCGGGAATTCTTCGGCACCGGTCTGCGGTGGCTGGATATGCGCCGTTATAATCTGGATCCAAAGTTGGCGAAAGAATTCAAGAGGCAATTTGTAAATCAAGATTATACACTCGAGATCAATAGCGCGAGTTATGTGTATCCCGTTGCGAATAAATACCTGCAGTTAAATCCCGAAATAGGTCAAAAATTGAGATAATTTACTTACGATGAAAAAACTGAATATTTTTTTAGTGTTGTTGTTTGTCCAGGCTGTGTTACACGCGCAGCCTCGATTTGACAGCAGTGTTTTTAAACCAGCCAGACCCAAAACGACGGAACCTGTTGAAGTGCTGTATAATGCCAAAGATAAAGATCTCGAGTTCAGCGATGAGGTACACGCTGCCTGCTTTCTTTTTGAAGACTTTGCCTGGAAGCGGATCAATCTACCCATGCAGAAAAATTCCGCTGGGTTATGGACGGTGGCGGTGTCAGTTAAACCGACAACAGCTTTTATCGCTGCCAGATTCTATCAGGGAGACGCTGATCATCCCGACATGCTAGACAACAATCAGGACCTGGGTTATGCTGTTGCCCTGTGCGATGAGAAAGGCAGAGCGGTACCTGGGGCTTATCTGTCGGAGGCTGCTTTTCAGCAACCAACGATAGCCGGAGGTGGCATTTTCGCTTATTATAATAATCAGCCCATAGCGCTGCCAGCTGACTATCTAAAGGCCCTCGCTGAGAAAGAATTTACATTATCAGGCCAGCACTATCTACGCTATTTTCAGCCTTTTATGAACTTACAAAAATTGGCCTTAGGTGATGCTTTCCCCGCTTTCGCTAGGAAGCTGATCACGGATGAACTAAAGCAGAAGAATTTAACTGATGAAGTTCTTAACCAGTTGTATTCCTTTGCCAGTGCACGCCTACAAGACAAAGAATTGACCCGATCGATTGAACAGCGCGTCAATACAGATTTTCCGGGCGGTGCAACAGCACGTTTCATAGCCTATAGCAAGACCATGGGAGGCAGCCCGGACAATGCTGAGGTAATCACTTCGTATGAAAATTTTTTAAAACGGTTTCCTGTTCAGCAATGGCGCGAGCGTCCCAATAGTCAAGGGTTTATCTATTATGCGGTGTATCGCGGACTTGGGGCAGCCTACTTCGAGTCCCGGCAGCTCGACAAATTCGCGAAACTGTATGACGATATCGATTTCCGTACAGGAAATGAACTGATGCGCTGGAATATTATGCGTGCTTATATGTTCAAAATGATCGGAAAGGATAGCCTCTATCAGGTCTCTGAAGCAATTCTTCCTAAATTGATCGCGCGACGGAACGACAATTCATACAAGGACGATTTTGACCGACAGACACAGGCCGATTCCAATGTGATGAAAAACCTCGATGACCGTCTTTTTACGCATATCTCCTTATTAAAGGACCTCAAAAAGTATACAGAAGCTCGAAAATATTTCTTGCTGTTGTCCGAAGATGGCAAATATAACAATGCTGAACTGAATGAAATTAACCTTCAGGTTCTGGAGGGACTGGGCGATGACAAACAAATTCTTCCCCTACTCGAAATGAGCGCTAGATATAATGCGATGACCCCGCGCATGTTTGATAAACTCAAGGCGATTTATCTAAAAGAACATGCTGGGAATGACAGCGGGTACCAAACTTATCTTGCAGGATTGAAATCGAACGAAGAAAAAGCAGCGATGCAAGCGTATGTAGATCATAACTGGGTCAACCACCCTATGCCCGATTTCCGCCTGGAAACGGCCGATGGACTATTTATTACGCCAGCAGACTGGAAGGATAAAATTGTTGTGGTGGATTTCTGGGCTACCTGGTGCCGCCCATGCATTATGGCTTTCCCGGGCATGCAGCTCTTGGTCGACAAATATGCACAGGATAAACAGGTTGCTGTCTATATGTTAGGTACAATGCAGACTGGGAATTATAAGGATAAATCAGTTAACTATGTTCGTGGCGAAGGTTTCCGTTTTAATTTGTTGCACGATTCGGTCAGTCCCAAGACCAATGAACAGGATCTCGTCTTTAGACAGCTGATTCCATTATTCGGCGATTCGTCGATTCCACGCAAGATCATCGTGAAGAATGGCCGCGTGCGCTATTGTTCGGGAGGTTATTCAGGAAGCCCCAGCAAATTGATGGATGAACTATCTCTAGCCATTGAAATCCTTAAAAACGAAAAATAGAATATTAAATCACTATACAATATGAACAGGAAAACAACGAGCTTGCTCGTCGGGATGATTGGCCTCGGCCTCTCCTTACAGGCTCAGATGAATCCAAAATATAAGTTTGAGGAGGCATTGAAGCTTATTCAGCAGAACTATGTTGATCAGGTCAATGAAGAACAGCTGGTGGATGCAGCTATCAAAGCGATGATATCGGATTTGGACCCCCATTCGCGTTACACGAGCCGCGAGGAGGCGGAGCAAATGCGGATGGCCATGAGTGGAAGCTTTGCTGGCATAGGCATTCAGTTTCTAAAAAATAATGACCAGACCTTTGTCACCAAAATTAACCCCGATGGACCGGCGATGCGTGCTGGAATACGGGTGGGGGATCAGATCCTCGGTATTGATGGTGATAGTATTGCGGGAAAAAAATGGGGCAATCGGGAGATTATGGAAAAATTGCGGGGTGAAAAGGACGTGCCAGTGGTACTTACACTATTATCGCCGGGAAGCAAGGAAAGGCGAGATATAAGAGTTGTTCGTGAGAATATCTTGGAAAAGTCAGTTCGTGAAAGTTACATGGTCGACAAAGAGATCGGCTATATAGCGCTTTCGATTTTCAACCGGACTACGCGACAGGAAATAGACGCTGCCTTAAAAGGACTAAAAGAGCAGGGGATGAAAAAGTTGATCCTTGACCTACAGAGCAACGGAGGGGGATATGTGGAGTCCGCAATTGGCGTGGCCGATGAATTCTTGCCTAAGGAGAAAATTGTTTTTTATTCGGTGCCCAACGAGGGCGGTAAGGACTACTACTTCACCGGAGGATATGGCCAGTTTTATGACGGACAGTTGGTCGTCCTTATTGATGAGTCCACAGCTTCATCTAGTGAAATCGTGACTGGAGCGCTACAGGACTGGGACCGCGCAGTGGTGATCGGTCGCCGCAGTTTTGGAAAAGGGCTAATGCAGAAGCCGGTACCGCTATCCGACGGGTCGGTCATGCAGCTTACCGGCGCCCGTTATTATACCCCGTCGGGACGTTCGATTCAAAAGCCCTATACCAAAGGAAAAGACGATTATTTTCAGGACTTTAATCGTCGGATGGCATCCAAAGAATTGATGGAAGAGGGGCATGTTTCCTTCCCTGATTCGTTAAAATATACCACTTTAGGTAACAAAAGAATAGTCTATGGCGGAGGCGGGATCATGCCGGACCGCTTTGTGCCTATTGACACAAACGAATATAGCGCATGGATGGCACAACTCATGAACAATGGCATTATCGCCAAAGGAGGATTTGAATTTGTGCAGCAAAATCGTGCAGCACTTCTTAAAGCCTATCCGGACTTTGCTACCTTCAATTCACGGTTTAAAGTTCCCAAAGAAGTCCATTTCCAGCTGATCAATGCCGCAGCTGATCACAACGTAGCCATTCCTCCGGGCGGCCAGCTGGATGCTCATGCAGCTATCGATGTCGAGTTTAAGGCGCAAGTTGGTTCGCTGCTTTATACAGGCGGTGATTATATGGCTCGAGTCAGAAATGAAGCTAACCGGAGTTTTAAGGAAGCCTTGGTTGTACTTCGCGACGAGAAATTGTATGAACATTTGTTACAGGCAGACATAGTCGGCCAAATCGTAAAAAAAGTACAGTAGAATTATCCAATTAAATTTCGAACAATAGAATAAATACCGAATAGATATGAAAAAAATAAAATGGGCCCTAGCTTTAGCCTGTGTATTGCCGGCAATGGGCCATGCTCAACAAAACTATACATTACAAGGAACAGTCGGTAAATTAGATAGGCCGGCGAAAGCCTATCTGCGTCTCAATTACGATGGAAAGGAACGGATTGATTCGGTGGAAATAAAAAATGGAAAATTTGAGTTTAAGGGAAGTATCCCGTCACCGATGGAAGCGCATTTGCGTATCATCCATGATAATGCGCCTTTCGATCCAGCCAAGCCACCGAAACAGGACATCTTACCATTTTTAATTGAGGGAGCAACGATTAAATTTGCCGCCACAGATTCCATAAAACATGCACAAATAACCGGATCTCCATTGAATACGGAAAATGAACGCGTAAATGCATTATTGAAACCCATATATGACCAGTACGAGGCTTTAAATAACGAATATAAATCCAAATCTCTAGCAGACCAACAGGACCCGAAATATATCAAGACATTGGAAGACCGAGCCAATGCGATACAGCAGCAGACCATTGATGCCAAATTGGATTATGTCGCCAAAAACCCAAAAAGCTATATGGCTTTGATGGCTTTTAATTCTACCTTACCACCGGAGTTTGATGCCATCAAGGCCGAAAAGATATTTGCCACACTGGATCCCAGTTTACAGAATTCTATCCTTGGAAAAGACTTGGCAAAGCGTATCGCTTTGGTCAAAAAAACAAGCGAAGGGGTAGAGGCACAGGATTTTACACAGCCTGATGTTGACGGCAAACCGGTGAAGTTATCCGATTATCGTGGTAAATATGTGCTTATAGATTTTTGGGCGTCTTGGTGCGCCCCATGCCGACGTGAAAATCCAAATTTGGTAAGATCCTATGCTAAATATCAAAAAAAAGGCTTTGAAATTCTGGGTGTTTCCATGGATAAAGCTGCGGACAAGTCGAAATGGTTAAAAGCCATTCAGGATGATGGACTTACCTGGAGGCAGGTCGGCGATCTTAAGGGATGGGAAAATGAAGCCGGAGCAATGTACGATGTTAAGGCTATTCCAATGAATTTCTTGGTAGATCCGAATGGTAAAATCATCGCTAAATATTTACGTGGAGAAGAGTTAGATAAAAAACTAGCCGAAATTTTTGATAAGTAGTTTTCACCAGCACCTAAACTTATCCGGTGCTGGTAAATGTTTAGTTAGTGGAGACGGCTGTTCCTTTGGCAGCCGTTACTCTTTTTGGAATCCGGTACCAGATATGGTATCTGAGCATACCTCTTCTTCAATTTTGGAAGGCACAGTCGCTCAATGATAGTTTGGTTTAAGCCTTGATTTTCAAACAGAAAAAACTGCAGGCGGACATAGAAAAACTGATGGTTTTTATATTTTTTTCTTGTTTTATGTTGTTTTTCAGTTCTTTTTCTTGGATTATCTAACTGTTGTTGTGTTTACTCTGGTTAATTGCGATTATTGCTGTAAATAATCTTGTTTAAAAAATTACCCTGATTCGTGAAAAATAATTATTCCCAATTATGAATAGAAAATTCAAAACAATAGCTTTCATTTCCTTATTGTTCATCACCACTGGTCTTCAGGCGCAGGTCGGCAAATATCAGTGGAAAGAAAGCTCTGAAGGCGGATATACCTATAAATATGTAACTAACGATCCTGTGCAGACACGTTTTTACAAACTGAAAAATGGTCTCACCGTTATTCTTAGTCCAAATAACAAACAGCCCCGTATACAAGCATACATTGCAACCAAGGCTGGCAGTAAAACGGATCCTAAAGATCATACTGGACTGGCGCATTACCTTGAACATATGCTCTTTAAGGGTACGGACAAGTTCGGCAGCCTTGATTGGTCCAAAGAAAAACCTTTGCTGGATCAAATCGATGATCTTTATGAGAAATATAATCATACGAGTGATGCTAATGAACGCACGGCTATTTATAAAGAAATTGACCGCGTGTCCGGCGAGGCGTCAAAATATGCTATCCCCAATGAGTACGACAAATTGATGAGCAGCATGGGGTCTAAGGGGACCAATGCTTTTACATCTTTTGAACAGACCGTCTATGTGGAAGATATCCCCAACAATGTCGTTGACAAATATCTAGCTGTTCAGGCCGAGCGTTTCAGAAGCCCCGTTCTGCGTTTGTTCCATACCGAACTGGAATCCGTATATGAAGAGAAGAACATCAGTTTGGATAACGATAATAGAAAGTCCATAGAGACTATTTTTGCAGCTATGTTTCCCAACAACAATTATGGCAGGCAAACCGTATTGGGGTCTGTTGAGCATCTCAAAAATCCTTCGCTAAAGGCTATCCGTGATTATTATAATACCTATTATGTTCCCAACAATATGGGCATTATTATGTCTGGAGATTTCAATCCTACGGATATCATCCAACGTATTGACAAGGCGTTTTCCGCTATGAGATCTAAGCCTGTTCCGGCTTATGCATTTGAAAAAGAGCAACCGATTACCAGTCCCATTACAAAAACCGTCACCGGTCCTGCATCAGAGTATATTTTGATGGGATTTCGGTTTCCCGGAGCGGCCGATCCGGATGCGCAGCTGCTGAATCTTATGGCCAATGTGCTGACCAACGGATCTGCCGGATTGATTGACCTGGATCTTGTCAAGTCCCAGAAATTACTGGGTGCTGGCGCGTTTCCTTACGTTTTAAAGGATTATTCCATGTTAATCTTACAGGGCAATCCGGGAGCGGGACAGAGCCTGGAGGATGTTAAGCAGCTCTTGTTGGATGAACTTGATAAATTGAGAAAGGGAAAGTTTTCAGAAGACTTGCTTACTTCTATCGTAAACAATGAAAGGAAGGCACAGATCAAGCTTTTTGACAATTATACAAGTACGGCTGAGCAACTCATGTCTGGCTTCACCTCGGAGCTTGACTGGGCAAAAGAACTGGCTTATACGGATCGTTTAGCGAAGATAACGAAGGAAGATATTGTACGTTTTGCCAATAAGTATTTATCTGAAGTGAACTATGTCGCTGTTTATAAACAAAAGGGGCAGGATACCACGGTCGATAAAGTGGTCAAACCAGCCATTACGCCCATTACGGTCAACCGCAATGTAGAGTCTGCCTTTTTGAAACAGATCAATGCCATGTCCGAACAAGATATTCAGCCGCTGTGGATTGATTTTGAGAAAGATATGACAACTGCTAAGTTGAAAGATTTGGATGTTTTGGCCGTACAGAACAAAAACAATGAGCTTTTTAGCCTCACATACCATTTTGACTTTGGGCGGTGGGATAATAAATTATTAGGATTGGCAGTAGGATATTTAGAGTTTTTGGGCACGAGAGATAAGACCAGCGAAGACTTTAGCAAGGCATTTTACAAATTGGCATCCGATTTTTTGGTATCTACAGGAAATGAAGAAAGCAGTGTTTCTATTTCCGGTCTAAATAGTAATTTCACTGCATCAATCGACCTATTGCAGGATCTGATGCATAATTGTGTGGCGGATGAAGCGGCTTTCAAAGCATATATTGAGCGCGTCAAGAAATCGAGGGCCAATGCCAAGGAAAATAAGGCGACCATTATGGAAGGGTTAAAAGCCTTTGCGCGTTATGGAGCTAAAAATCCGTTTAATTACACCTATTCAGACGGGGAACTGGATAGCTTAAAAGCGTCAGATCTTGTTGATGTGTTACACAATCTGGCGAATGCCAGACATCGTATACTATATTACGGTCCACAAGCAGTGGGTGATCTTGTCAAAAACCTGAAATCTTTAAAACAGAGTGACCTGCCTTATTTTAACATAGAGAAGGGCGTGAAATTTGAAGAAAAGCCCACAACTGAGAATAAGGTCCTGTTCGCACAGTATACTATGAAGCAGGCTGAAGTGTTCTGGATTCGGAACTCCGGCTTATTTGACAAAAACCAGATACCTACTGTTGCATTTTTTAACGGTTATTTTGGGGGAGGAATGGGCAGTATTGTTTTCCAGACACTCCGCGAATCGAAAGCACTAGCCTATACGACATATGCGTATTACGGACAACCTCAACGGAAAGAAAATCATGGTATGGTAGGCGCATATATTGGGACACAATCTGATAAGTTTAAGGATGCTGTAGGTGGAATGAATGAGCTTTTGAACAAACTCCCTGAATCTAGAGTAGGCTTGGAATCAATCCGGACCAATTTATTGAAATCACTGGCAAGTGAGCGGATTACAGGTGCAGGTATACTCTCAAGCTATCTGGCTGCACAGCGTCGGGGACTAAATGAAGACTCCAGAAAACTGATTTTTGATAAATTGCCTCAACTAACGTTTTCGGACCTTAGTGCCTTCCATGCAGACAATATCAGTAGTAAACCCTATATCTATTGTATTGTAGGAGATGAGAAAGACTTAAATAAAGATACGCTCTCACACTTGGGAAGTATCCAAAAATTAAGTCTTGAAGAGATATTTGGATACTAATCCAATGAAAGTTGTTTCAGTGTTTATAGTTTATTGGGGCCGCATCATATACAGCGGCCCTTTTTTATTATTGCGCCATAAACATTTGGTCACAGCATTGCTTGCAGTATGATTTATCGTTTTGAAACCTTAAATTTAGAAAATACAAACCGACAGATGAAAAATATAGGAAATTATAGCTTTTTTGTCCTTTTGCTTCAATTTTCCTTCCTGCTTGCAGAGGCTCAGGGGAATCGTCCGGTTTACGATCGTGCGATGAAAGAGGTTCAGCAGCTATTTAATGAAAGGCAGCCCGATCGTATTTATGAACAGGCATCCAATAGTTATAAAACTAGAATGCCAAAGGAAAAGTTCACGCTTGGGATGAAGAAATTTGTAGCGAAGACAGGGCAGATGCAGAGTTTTTCTTTTGTTGATACAGCGGCGAATGGATATAACTATGCGATTAAGTTTGAAAATTCCGACCAGTTATTTTCGATTCTGCTTGATGAAGAAAAGAAGATCATCAGGATGAATTTTAAAGAAATCCCTTTTGTGGCCAAAGAAAAGGATTACAAGGTCGCGAGTAGCAATCCAATGAAAGATTCTTTAGATTTATGGGTAGAGAAATTCGTTAGGCCCTATATCCAAAAGGAAAACGCTGCTGGTATCATACTAGCTATAATTGAAGGTAACAAAGAAAGGAAATACAGTTATGGAACCACTGACAAAACGATTCAGGCTCTACCAGCATCTTCTGAAAGCATCTTTGAAATTGGGTCAGTTACAAAAGTATTTACCTCTCTATTATTAGCCAAGGAAGTCGTTGAAGGAAAGATGACATTGAATGATCCTGTCAATCAGTATTTACCCGATTCTATTCCTCCATTAAGCTATCAAAATAAGACAATATCGCTGATGCAGTTGTCTAATCATACCTCTGGATTACCCCGGCTTCCTGAAAACATTTTTTCTGGCAATGTGATCATTGAGGATCCGTATCGTCATTACACGTCAGATTCCCTTTTCCATTACCTGAAAAATTACAAAGTTGTTGCCCAACCCGGAAGCCGGTTTTCTTATTCAAACTTGGGGGCGGGATTACTAGGCGTGATTTTAGAACGTCAAAATAGTAAAACGTTTGCACAGCTCCTAAATGAAAATATTTTTTTGGCACTAGGGATGAGCAAAACATCATTGAAGGATGTAGGCGTTATTCAAGGGTATGATGAAAGAGGTAAGGCTTCTTCCAATTGGCATTTAGGCCCGTTGTCGGGTTCCGGTGCAATTCGGTCTACGCTCGATGATATGATAATTTTTATGAAAGCGCAGTTAGGCTCAAAGAATAACTTGGCGAATGCGATCGAATTGAGCCATAAAGAAACTTTCAGCGCTGCCGAACAAACAATGGGGCTTGGCTGGCGAATTGAAAAACTCGAAAATCAGCAAATATTTTATCATTCTGGAGGCACTGGAGGATTTAGATCTTTCGTTGCATTTAATGATAAACAACAAAAAGCGATTGTTATTTTATCCAATACAGCTGTTGACGTGACGAATATAGGCTTTTCTATTTTAGAACAGGCGTTAAATGATTAGCACCAAAATTGAAGTTAAAAGTATTACTTACTTTCTTCACATTGATATCAATCCCTGACGATTATGTATCTAGAGTGCACTGAGATTTGTTGCCACTACCAAGAAGTGTAAATTGCGTCTTACATTTGACAAGCGAGTTTTTGGATTAATTTAAGTTAAGTCCGAAAGCGAGTCCGTACCAGAATTTATTTTGATAAATCCAGATCCGCCGGTTGCTGCCTAATAGATGATCGAACCCCAAAGCCATTCCGACCGTAAAATTATTGACAGCAAAAATTCCTGCCAGTCCCTTGCTCCAAACAACACCATCATACTCCTGTTCTATCAAATTATTGGTGTTGGTGGGCGATATCGATGTATTTCCAAAACCTGTGAAAGCGCCTACTGAAAATCCAAAATGATTCATGTTGCGCTCTGATCTGCCCAAGGGATTTGTACTGTAGTCGATGATGTATCTGTCCCGTCTATATCCAAAATATCCTGCACCGTTCAAATTAGTGTTTAACTGTAAGGGAACTCCCCCCTGTGAAGGACGGAATTTTAGAGGTATCGTCAAAAAATCAATATCGAAAGAAGCTTTACTGAATGGAATAGCTTCTTCGGTATTTGTTTTCAATTTACTTTTTTGAAATTCATAGAAATTTGCCGTATCAATCACAGATATGCCATTTTCCTTTAGTTCGGATGGATGTATCCGTATAATTTCATCAGCTACATCAATATAGACGCGTTGCTTTATGCCGTCTATATTTTGTGTATAAAAGCCGTCGTTAAACGCCTTTTTGCTGTTTTTTTGGAATACATTGCAACCCGAAACAGTGACGCTCATGGAAAGTGTAAATAGTGCGAGTCTCTTCATAAAAATTTCACCCATCATCATAGGAAAGACACTTCTAAGGTTGAGTTTGCCCATCATAGAATGTCTCTCCGTCTAAACCCTTAAATAGACAATTTTAGTCTGCTTCGAAATTAATCATATTTTTAATTGATTAAGTTAAAATGCTGCTTATTTTTTTACCGAAATATCCAGCAGCAGTACATGACATGTCCGTCTACATTACGTCTTCATTTTAAATGTTTTTACTAGGAGGAAGCATACCGCCCTATCAATAGGCATAATCACAAGAGAAGCATGAGCAATACTTCTGATAAAAAGATCGCCACCAAAGACGTCAGTACTGCTAAGTATCGTTTGATGCATAAACTGGTAGATGCCGCTGATGGCACTGTAGCTTCACCGATGCTGTGCTATAACTACTGGTTTTGACGCCGGTCGAAATCCGAACTTGCCTAGATTTCATTTTGAAATAATCTTGCATTTATATAGATTTAACATAAGTTTTGTTGCTTAGACCAAGTGTAACCTAGGGAAAATATGACCATGGATTTAAATGCAGTTCCGTTGAGCCTTGATGAGTTTAATCGCTTTAAATCGGGAGATGAGAAGGTTTTTAAAAAAAATTTCGATTTTTATAGACCTTTGCTGTACCGCAAAGTACGTCGTGTATGTGCTTCAGACTTAGATGTGGAGGAGATTATGCAAGAAATTTTTGTACAGCTTTTTTTGAAACGCGATTCAATTCCCTCGGCAGAAGCTATCTTTCCTTTCTTATTTTTAGTTGCGAAACGAATGGCCATTACGTTCTTTCGAAAGGAACTGTCAAGACAGAAATATCAACTATCGCATTTGACAGCTTGGGATGAGCTGAGCGATGAATTGGAACGAAAGCTCGCACATAGAGATTTGGATAGGATACTACAAGAGATTGTATCTCGATTACCACCGCAACAACAGCTTGTTTTTAATAAAAGTAAAATAGAGGAGATGAGCTATGCCGAGATCTCCGAAGAAATAGGTATTTCCAAAAATACCGTCCGCAATCACCTTGTAGCGGCATGCCAGTTTGTGCGTTTGAAACTTGATAGCTTACTTTGCATCTTTTTTCTAATTAAAAACATCTTTTGACTAGTCCATCCTTTCGAGTTGTACGAATAATACTATAGAGAACAACAAAAAAGGATGTCCAAAGTAGAAGCATATAAAATTATTATCAGTCAGTTTTTGGCGAAAACATTAGATGAGCGCGCAAAAGAAAATTTTGCCAATTATCTAAATGACCCAGATTTTTTGGAAGCATGGCAACAGCTGATGGAGGAAGGAGAAGTAAGGCCTTCTTCAAATGATGGTATAGCACATGAAGCACTTTTTAGAACAATCATTCAAGATGAAAGAATAAAAGAGCAAGTTATTTCTACTTCGCATAAAAAGAGATCATCAGTTCATCTGTTAAAATATGCCCGCATAGCCGCGATTTTGCTGCTGGTGGGTGTATCTGCCTCGATATTCCTTTATGTACAAAAAAATAGACCGGATAACCCTGCGATAGCCGACAATTCGCCAACTGTAATCGTTCCAGGATCTCAGAGAGCCGAAATAATTTTGGAAAGTGGTGAGCGGATAGACCTCGAAAAACTAAGATTAGATACGGTTATAGATAATGGTGCGTTCGAAATTATCAAATCAGGCAAAGGTTTGATATCCTATCGCTTAAAGGGCTCAGAAGCACTTCATCAGCAGACAGCGTACAACACAATCGTTACACCACGAGGCGGTGAATATAAACTGGTTATGGCGGACGGTACAAAAATTTGGCTGAATGCTGCTACTACACTTCGTTATCCGATCAATTTTAACAGCGAAGAAAGAAAAGTTCAACTGCAGGGCGAAGCTTATTTCGAAGTCGCTAAACAAGTCCATCGTGGACGACGAGTCCCCTTTATTGTCAATTCTGGACACCAGCAACTGGAAGTTTTGGGGACATCCTTTAACCTTCAAAATTATGGAAAATCGATCGTCACAACTTTGGTGGAAGGCAAAGTGAAATTAAATGTTCAGCAGGACAACCTATACCTGAGTCCTGCTGAACAGGCAGTATTTCATTTGACTGACAAAAAGTTTTCAAAGGCCGCGGTGGACCCGCGCTATTTCACCGCTTGGAAAGAGGGGAAGTTTGCTTTTTACGATACCTCCATTGACGAAGTCATGGAAATTATCAGTAGATGGTATGACGTGGAAGTTCACTTTGATCATCATCCCGATAACTTTGCGTTTTCAGGTACGGTGTCAAGATATGATGATATTAACAAACTGCTCCGCACGATCGAACTAGTCGGAGAGATTCACTTTGAATTGAAAGGGAGGAAAATTTATGTAAAAAGATAACCAGGTAAGAAGATTTCAGGAGCGTTGCGATCGCTCCTGAATTTTGTCTTCGAAAAGACTAGCTGAAAAGATTTAATAGACTTAAAACCATTACAACCGTATGCAAAAGTACAAAAAAAAACGGTATGGAGGTCCTATGCCTAAAAGTAGGATCTCTACCAAAAAAGAATTGGCTATGAAAATGTCATTAGCGATTCCTTTGTTGCTGGCCTCTAACCTCCAGTTGAGTGCAATTACATTTGGACAAGGAGTCAACATCCAAAAGAAAAATGCTAAACTCGAAACCATATTAAAGGTTTTTGAAGAGCAGAGCGGTTACAATATTCTGTATAAAGCTTCCCTGCTACGCGACACTAAACGGATAGACGTCAATTACAAGAACGTGCCATTCGAACACGCATTGAAAGATGTTCTGGCCAATTACCAGATCGCCTATAAGATGATGGACAACAATGTGGTACTAAGTAAGCCAGTAGCCAAATCGGCAGCAGTACCCTGGAATCCACCTATTGCAGGCTTCAATAATTCGGTTTTCATCCAACAGCGCAACGTAGAGGGAAATGTGGTAGATTCAAAAGGAAATCCAGTTAGCAATGTTACCATAACGGAGAAGGGAACGGAAAATAGAACTACCAGTGACGAAAACGGGCGATTTGAGATTCGTCTTAAGACAAATAATGATCAGCTGATATTTTCGATGCTAGGCTACCAGTCCAAGGAAGTTAATGTCAGTGGACAGAGTAAGATCCAGGTTAGCCTGGACATGGCTATCACAGCGATGGATGAGGTGGTAGTCGTCGGTTACGGCGAACAAAAAAAGGTTAACCTGACTGGGGCAGTTAGCCAGATATCGGGCAAGGAATTTGAAGATCGACCTGTCACACAACTCACCCAAGCGCTACAAGGCAATATTCCCAATCTCAATATTGTTTTTGGTTCCGGAAAGCCCGGCACCAGTGGTTCGATCAATGTACGTGGAAATACCTCCATCAACGGTGGCGGCCCCTTGATTTTGATCGATGGTATTCTTGGTACCTTGGACCGTATCAATCCGAATGATGTAGAATCTGTTACAGTCCTCAAAGATGCTTCAGCAGCGGCTGTCTACGGAGCGCGAGGAGCCTTCGGTGTTGTTTTGGTCACAACCAAAAAAGGGGGTAAAAATGGGAAGACCTCCATTGAATACAATAACAATATTGGCTTCACCACACATGCAACGAATACGGATTTCATAACCAGCGGTTATTGGAACGCTAAGATCAACGATGATGCCATGTATAATGCATTGGGTTACCGGACCACACGATATACCGACGAAGATTATGAAGAACTACTGGCACGTGTTAACGACAAAACCGAAAACCCAGAAAGACCTTGGGTGGTGATCAAGAAAGACGCTAGCGGCAATGACATTTACCGGTATTATGCCAATTTTGATTGGTTCAATTATTTGTACAAAAAGACAAGACCAAAAAATGAGCATAATCTTTCTTTTTCTGGAGTTTCAGGCAATACGCGCTACGCCGTATCTGGCTCTAAAGCAAGTGAACAGGGAATATTCAACATTAATCCGGACAAATTTGGGCGCTACAATTTAAGGGCAAATATCGCATCCGATATACGTAGTTGGCTTACGGTCAGTAATAGTACCCATTTTTTCAAATCGAGCTATGACTGGGCAGGGCTGGAAAATAATTTCAGTGCAGTTACCAACAATGTGAGCAATAGCCCAACCTATCATTATCATGCGATGTACGTTCCCCGCAACCCAGACGGTACACTTACAGGTTATTCAGGTATCAACAGCTACCCGATCGGATATGGCCTGCACAATGCACTCGAAAGTGGTACGATGCGAGGGTATACTCGTGGTACGGAATTTACCAATATGACAGAGGCGGTGTTGAAGCTGGGGAAAGGTCTGTCGGTAACAGGTAATTATTCCTATCGGGAATTTCGCTCAGACTATTCCTACAGGCAGACTAAACAGTACTATTCCAAGTATCCAGGACAGCTTGAATTGTCTTCTCTTGGTGCGTTGAACCAGGATAAGCTTCGTGAAAATATGGAAAAATACGCTTGGCATTTTATTAATATTTTTGCCACTTACCAAAGAGATTTTGGAGATCATCATGTTTCGGTGATGGGCGGCTTTAATCAGGAAGACCGCTCTCATAAGCGGATTGGTGGAATCGGTCAAGATCTGCTATCCGAAAGCTTAAATGATCTTGATCTGGTAATTGGCGAGAAGCAGTTTGAAGCAGGTGGTGATGAGTGGGCAGTACGTGGTGGTTTCTATCGTGCCAATTATGATTATAAGGGCAAATACTTGCTGGAGGTCAGCGGACGGTACGATGGTACCTCACGGTTTCCGAAGCATAGCCGATTTGGTTTTTTTCCATCCTTTTCTACAGGCTGGAGAATTAGCGAAGAGAAGTTTTTTGCTCCGTTAAAGAATATGATCAATAACCTGAAGATCAGATATTCATACGGATCATTAGGTAATCAGGAAGTCGCCACCTATGCTTATATTTCGTCAATGAGTACAGGTCAGATCTCTTATCTGGTGAACGGTCAAAAATTGAATGTTGCCAATAGTCCCGCTCCAGTAGCACCCACATTGACCTGGGAAGAAATTACGACCAGCAACATAGGTCTCGACTTTAGTTTATTCAATAATAAACTGGATTTTCAATCTGATTTCTATGTCAGGCAGACCAAAGGCATGCTCAGTAAAGGTAAAACCCAGCCTGCTGTGTTTGGAGCATCCGAGCCCAAAGAAAATGCAGCCGACCTGAAGACCAAAGGTTTTGAACTTTCACTTTTATGGAAAGACCATTTTGATGTCGGCGGAAGACCCTTTAATTATTCCGTGCGAGCTATGCTGTCCGATTATCAAGCTGAAATCACCAAGTTTGCCAACGACGCCGGCTTGTTGAGCAATTATTATAAAGGACAAAAACTCGGTGAGATATGGGGATATCATTACGATGGATTTTTTAAGACAACCGAAGAGGCTCAGGAATATGCTAAGTATGTCAATCAAGATCAGATCAATCGGCGTCGTGTACAGGCTCCCACCGCAGACTTACGAATGCTTCAAGCAGGAGATATCAAGATATTGGATCTCAATGGCGATGGCATCATCGATGCCGGAGACAATACGTTGTTCAATCCCGGAGATCGTACGATCATCGGAAACAGTCAGCCGCGTTACTCTTACGGGCTAAATCTGGTGGCCAACTGGAATGGGATCGATCTGTCCGCTTTTTTTCAGGGAATCGGTAAGCAAAATTGGTATCCTAATCTGGAAGCACAAGCCTTTTGGTCCGTCTATGCCAGACCATACGATTCCTTTATTCCTGCTAATTTTCAGGATAAAATATGGTCGCCCGATAATCCGGATGCTTATTTCCCTTTTTTGCGGGGCTATACAGCGCAAAACTCTGAACTTTCTGTCGCTAATGATATGTATATGCAAGACGTAGCCTACCTAAAGCTCCGCAATCTGACTGTAGGCTATACCTTCCCTGTTGCGCTCACCCAAAAAGCGAAGATCAATAAGTTACGTCTATTTTTTAGCGGAGAAAATTTGCATACTTGGACCAAATTGGAAACCGACTACATCGACCCCGAGCAGGTAATGACTGACAATACTGGTAGGAGTTACCCTATGGGCCGTGTTTATTCTTTTGGTGCTCAGTTGTCCTTTTAATTTATGCATGTCTGTTATTAAAAATTGAAAAGTAATGAAAAGAAACCTCAATATCTTTACGCTCATCCTTGGGCTTGCGGTTAGTTCTTGCAACAACGATTATCTTGAACGCTATCCCATAGCCGAACTGGCGCCTGAAAATTATTTCAGGACAGCATCCGAGTTGCAGACCTTTACCAATGCCTTTTATGAGGACCTGCCTGATGCGCTCGCTATACATTACAATGCCCCTGGTCAGGGCGATGACGAAGCCCGTAATACTTTGGCTTCAGAATTTCAAGGTACCCGTACCACACCTGCCAGTGACGGAGGGTGGAAATGGACATCCCTTCGCCGGATAAATTTCTATCTTGAGAATTCGCACAAATGTGCTGATGAGGCTGCGCGCCTACAGTACGACGGCGTTGCACGATTTTTCCGCGCCTATTTCTACTATGACAAGATCGTGCGATTTGGCGACGTCCCATGGTACGACAAAGTAAATCAGCTGGATGATCCGGCCATGTTTAAACCAAGAGATTCCCGCAAACTTGTTTTTGCCAAAATACTTGAAGACCTGGATTTCGCTATTGCCAATTGTAGTACTACCAAAAGTCCTCAATTGATCAGCAAGTGGACAGCCTTGGCTTTCAAATCCCGAATGTGTTTATTCGAGGGAACATTCCGCAAATACCACGGATTGGGCGATTGGGAGGAGATCCTTCAGCAAAGTGTAGCAGCTGCAGACGAATTGATGATGTCCAATACCTACAGCATTTACAAAAGTGATCCTAATAAAGCTTATCAGGAACTGTTCATTGCCGAGGAGGCGAATCCAGCGGAAATGATTTTAGCACGACAGTACAGCGCCTCTGTTCCATTTGTACATTCTGCAAATTTCTATATTCTGTCCGCCTCTTATGGTCGGCCCGGGATGGTTAAAGAACTTGTGAATAGTTATTTAATGAAAGATGGAAGCCGATTTACGGACAAGCCCAACTATGATAAGCTATCGTTTTACGAAGAGACCCAGAATCGCGACCCGCGGCTATCTCAGACAATTCGTACGCCTGGGTACAAGCGTATTGGAGCGAGTACCACGTCAGTTCCGGATTTTGCAACCTCAGTAACAGGATATCAATATATAAAGTATATACTCTCGCCGGCCTTTGATGCAGGGCAGAGCACCAATGATATGCCCATAATCCGTTATGCTGAGGTATTACTTAACTATGCCGAAGCAAAGGCCGAATTAGGCACGGTTACCCAAGGTGATATCGATAGATCTATTAAGTTGCTTCGCGATCGTGTCAATATGCCCAACCTCATATTGACAGAAGCAAATTCTAAGGTGGATCCCTATCTTTTAGCTGCTTATCCCAATGTTAGCAAAAGCGGCCACACAGGAGTCATTTTGGAAATCCGCCGGGAGCGCCGAGTTGAACTGGTCAAAGAAGGTCTGCGCTACAACGACCTGCTGCGCTGGAAAGAAGGAGCAAAGGTAGCCAAACCCTTCTATGGTATGTATTTCCCCGGGGCTGGTGAGTATGACCTGGACCAGGATGGCAAGTTGGATCTTGTTATTTATGAAGGCAACGCACCCGCCAAAAAAACTGGGGTCCAGTATCAGAAGCTTGGCGAACTTGTACTAGAAAATGGAAAAAATGGGGGACGTATTGTGAATTTGCCTGACATCCTCAAAAAATGGACGGAGGAAAAAGATTACTACTATCCGATTCCGACGCAAGAACTTCAGTTAAATAAAAAGCTTGAACAGAATAAAGGTTGGGACAAATCAGGTACTTAAAAAAATTAGAATATGAAGAATTATAAAAATACGCTTGCTGTTGCCGTCATGGTGGTGGTGAGTTGGGGGGTAGCATACGCACAGGGAACATTAAAGATTGTATCGTATAATGTGCTGTACGGATTAAAGAAAGACTCTGTCAATATCGACCGGTTCGTAAACTTTACGAGGGATTGGAAGCCTGATGTGATAGCACTCGAAGAAATGAATGGGTATACCCAAAAGACGTTGGAACAATTGGGGCAGCGGATCGGTCATGATTACGTTCTACAATCCAAAGAGGAGGGATTTCCAGTTGCCATTACTTCAAAATACCCCTTAGTCAATTTTAGGAAAGTCACCGAGAATATGTGGCATAGTTACATTTATACGAAGATAAAAGGCGTACATTTTTTTGTCATTCATTTTTCCCCGTTTAGTTACCAGAAACGGCTGAAGGAAGTAGCCGATGTGTTGGCACAAGCCAACGAAATTCCTAGCCATGAACCTATACTGATCATGGGGGACTTTAACTCCCTGGACGTATCGGACAAAGATCAATACGGCAAGGAAGTCCTGGACGCTATGCAACAAAGTGAACGAAAACACAATCATATCCGTAACTTGAGCAATGGAGCAATCGATTATTCGGTATTGGGCAAATTACGTGAAGCGGGATTTCAAGATACATATCGATTATTACATAAGGAGTTTGAAAGCTCCGTTCCGACTTTTAAGGATGGTAGCGGAAATATCAAGCAGAATAATACCGGCCACCCCAAGCGTATCGACTTTATATGGGCCAATTCTGTAGCTGCATCGCGTGTCACTAAAAGCGGTATCATCAAGAATGAATATACCCGTTATATCTCTGACCATTACCCAACATTTATAGAGCTTACGCTTAAATAAATGATACTATGATTTGATAAATGGCCGTCTCTTGAATAGGAGACGGCTATATTATCTATAGATACTTGTCGTTCCCGTTTATCTCGAGGTAGTTAGACTTACTGCCAGCTTCCTTTAATGGAGACACCGAGTGATTCACTGTCCACCTCCATGTCGATTGGAAAAACGATCTTGTAATGATGCATATCAACCTCACATTCACCAAGAAAACCAGTTACATCTCCCCAAAGCTGTATACTGTATTTTTGAGCATACAAGGGTAAGGATAATTGCGGCTGGACAGCAAATTGCGCGGGCAAGGTATATTCACTCGGATATTTTTCCGTTTCAGCAATGACGGTCATATGGTCATCTTCAAGGACCTTTAGCGATAACAGTTGCTTCGGTATTTCCTTGGGGCGGTAATGGTTCAACTGGATGGTTTTAAACGTGAACACTTTATCCTCTTTCTTACAGGCCGAAAAGGAAAATAGCAGACTGATGATAAGTACGATTTTACAACGCATGATTGTTTGATGGAATATATTTATGAATAACTATGCAGGTGCCAATCGCTTTGAACGCAGTCTGACGATTGTTTTACCGAGATAAGGTGATAAAGAAATAAGAAGCAAGATTCCTACGATTAGCCAGGCGATAAGTTCGTAGTAATCCATGGCGAAACGTAGCTGATCCTGTTTATGGACAGTCGCCGTCAAAAGTTTTTCAGTTGCCTTACCCGATAGCCCAGAATGCAGACCCTTCGTCAACAGTACATTTGTCTGGGTCTGCATGTACCGGATAAGGGGGTAATCCAATAGTGAAAGGTGATCTTGAAACGCATTATAATGTCTGCTTTTTCCATACAGGTCAAAGAAATTGATCAAAGCAATACTCGCACAGAAACCGAGGTAGCGGATTGCCAGACTTATGGCCGCTGCGGACGTCCCACGCGAAACTGCGACTGCAGAAATCGTATAAATAATGGTGGGTACCATAATTAATCCAACACCGAGTCCTTGCAGGTAAAGGGGGATAAAGTAATTGTATTCATCCGCCTGAACATCGGAATGGTAAAACATGATGATGTGAAAAACGAGTAAGAGGATAAATCCTATACTCCAGATGTAACGAATATTTTTCTTTTGAATAAACATGCAGGCAGCGACAATTGTACCCGATATCAGTCCCATTAGATTGAAGACATTGATATAGGAAACATGCATGGGATCAAAACCTAGTAATGAGCTGAAGTAGCTATTGGTAATGCCTGATACGAATCTGCAGATATACATGATAAACAAAACCAGCAGTCCGGCTTTAAAATTGCGGGATCTAAAAATGCGCAGATCAATATAAGGACGTTTCATGGCACGTTGTCGGATAATAAAGAGAACGGTTAGAACGGTGAGCGCCAGCATAGAGCAACGTATCCTGATATCAGTAAACCAATAATACTCCTGTCCGAAAATCATTATATAGCCAATGAGGACCAAGCCGATGCTATATAAAGAAAAACTTTGCCAGTCTAATTTATAAAGTGGAAAACGGATATTTAGCCGGATACGGTTCATCGTCATGGGTAGAAAAATAAGGCTTGGAAGATAGGAAAACAATGCTCCTTTATATACAATATTAAAATTAAAACTGTCGATCAAATCGGCGGTAACGATGTTATTGAAAGGTAGTGCACAGATCAATAGACCGAAAAAAACAGAAAAGCTTATTTCTCTTGCACGTTCGCTGCGCAGACGGGTAAACATGAGTGACAGAGACAAATTGACGGTACTCGCAAATAATAAGCCTTGGACAAAGCGAATCGGAAAGAAGATGTAAATCTCCTTGGTGAGGTAACAGATCCAGCAGGTAAGCAATAGTAGAAACGTAAATAAGATAAAATATTCCCGTGCTGCCAGATAGTTGAAAAAACGACGTTCCAGACTATAGAATCCCACATATCCTGCGTAAAATAAAGCAACCGAAAACTGCATGTCGGCAGGTTCGCTGCCGTAATAACCTGCGGCGGCCTGCAGGTTTGTAATCGGCAGAAAGAAGAGGACAATACTCGGTAGAAGTAGGGCAAATAGGACAATCTTGATCATCCATTCGGGGACCCACGATTTAAATATTGGAAGGATATTATCCACGGCGTTGTTGTTTGGGAGTGTAGACATTCACATTCATGCCGACCTTTAGCAGATCGATTTCTTTGCGTTTGCCATCGACACGGATGCGGACGGGTACTCGCTGCACGATCTTGACATAGTTGCCAGTTGAGTTGTCAGGTGGCAACAGCGAGAAGCTGGATCCGGTAGCAGGTGACAAGGAGATGATCGTTCCCCTGAACTCCCGATCGGGAAATGCATCAGCGATAATCTTAACTGTATCGCCAATTTGCATATCTGCTATCTGTGTTTCTTTGTAGTTAGCGACAATCCATTTGTCTGTTTCGTCATTGACAATAAAGGCTAGAGGCTGCCCCACATCGATCATCTGTCCGGGTTCGATCGTGCGCCGGCCCATCCGGCCATTATAGGGCGCGAGGATCACGGTATAGCTTACGTCCAGCCTATGGCGGTCAAGCAAAGATTTTAGGCGTGCGATCTCCGCCTCGACAACCTTGCGCTCCGCCTTGATATCTTCGATACGCAAGAGGGAAGCGCGATGGCTGTCTTTGGCCGATTGGTAATCGCTGTTGTTGACGTCCAGCGTTGCCTGTACTTCTTCTATCTTTTGTTTTGTGGCAGACTCCTCCGAATATAGTTTCTGATAGCGCTCGTAATCGAGATGCTGCTTCCATAGTTTAGCTTTATTGCTACCGACCTGACCAGCATAAGCATTAGCGGTCTCTGTCGCAGTTTGTATATTGCTTTCCAATACCCGCAACTGGGCTTCAGCCTTCTTTAACGCGGCTTCAGTCTGCCGTTGTTGCAACACATACTCCCTGTTGTCGATCAAAAACAAGGTATCACCGCGCTTGACATGCTGGTTTTCTTCAAATTTCACATCGACAACAAATCCGCCCGCCCGCGAAATGACAGGATTGACATATTCCTGTACTTGAGCATCGTTGGTCTGCTCATATACATAATAACCCCATAAAGTATAGCCACCCCAGACAGTCAGGCCCAGCACAACTAAACCTGCTATCCAGCCGGTGATCTGTGTAATTAAGCGATCAGTGACAGTGTATTTCTTCTTCATATTTGATAGTTAATAGCCTTATAAAACTCCGATAATATTCTGCAGTAAATAATATTTGTTTTGCGCGGCTATAAGCGCCGCAGCTAGATCAAAGCGTGCCTGTAACAGTTGAATATCAGCATCCAGTAAATCCGTGATTAAAGAGGTTTGATTGAAATACGTGTTTTTGATAATGCGGGCATTCTCTTCAGCATGTTTTACATCAACTTCCGATACCTCAATCTGTTTTAGCGCTTCTTCATAGCGCAGATAGGCTTCTTTAACCTCCTGTCTAACCATGTCTTCAGTATTATGGTGCGCCTCCTCTTCCTTCTCAAATTCCAGTTTGGCAGCACTTACTTTATGTATATTATGATAGAGAGCAGATATAGGATACGTTACCTTGACACCTATCACACCGAGTGAATACCAATAAGGGTTGTAGGGTGCTAAAAAGATCTGGGGATTAGCATAGTAAAATTCACCATATATTCCGATGTTGGGCCGGACATTTGCTTTCACTTTCTTAAGATTAATGGCACTCAGCTGCGTCTGCTTCTCCGAGATATGATAGGCAAACGAATGCTTTAACGCAAGCGATAGGTAATGTAAATACGGATGCCTGTCTACTTTTTCGATGTTTGGCACCATCGGGCGTATAATCCGTTCGTCTGGTTCGCCCAGGATAATATTGAGCTTCTGGCTGGCGATCAAGATGTCGTTTTCGATGGTTACCAAAGCCATCTTCCGCTTAGAAAGATCCAGCTCAACGCGCAGTACGTCACTTTTCAGTACCACACCATTCCGGTGAAAACTTTTGATCTCCCGTAGCTGTGTTTCTTGGTCAGCAATGTCATTGATGATGAGATTCTTAAATATGAGACAGCGTTGAAGGTCTAGGTAAAGAGAGGCTGTTTTGTAGCGAATATCAGAAACCACTTTATTTTGTTGTACTTCGCTGAGCTGATGTATCGTTTTGTCGGCCTGAATCTTTAATCGGTATTTGTTTCCGTGATAGAGTACCTGATAAAATTCAGCGCCGACATGGTATAGGGTGTGGATGACCTCATGTTGTGTCGGCTTGGCAAATACCCCATTCTCATAGATTGGAATATTTGACGCTTTTTCAGCGGTTCCCTTGATCGATATTTCCGGAAGGAGCAGTTCGAGCTTCGCATCTTTATATTCCGCCAGGGCTATGGCAGTCGTCTTTCGTTGAATCTCGATCAACCTGCTATGCAGTTCCGCTTTCTTCCAGGCTTCGGGCAGACTGAGGTAGAGCGTGTCTGCTGAAGAAAGGGTAGAAGGGACTGCAAAGCCAAGTTGATGGAAAACAAAAAAAACTAATAAAATAATGGTTTTATGCATGTACGGTTCGCTTATTTTTTATGGGGACAAATTTAGACGGCAGGCTTTTTTTGTAATGGCTTGTAAAAGACATGTTTTTATTGATTCTCGCCAATATGAAATAGAACGTTTTTGCGCATTCATCCAATGCCTTATATTCGGACACTTTTTTATTTATATGTATTTTCGTATTTAAATAACAGGGAATATGGGACTGATTGCTTTACTGCCCGCAATAGACGAACACGATGAATCTGCATTCGTTATGCATGAAAAATCCGAAAAATTAATTCCCCTACATACGCACAAAAAAGGCCAGTTGGGATTTATCGAAGGTGGAATTGCCTATATAACGATACATGATAAAACCTACGTTGTACCCGCAAGGCATTACTTTTGGATCCCGGGCGGAGTGCCACATGTCTTACGTATAGGGCACTCAGGAACGGTGTTGCGATCCATCTATTTTTATACGCAGGACGATCAGGCAGATGCCTTCTACAGTAAACTGGGTATTTATCCCGCGACCGAGCTCCTGATTCAGATGATAAACCATACCGAACGCTGGGATGAACAACATGTGATGAAGTCTGATTATTATTTTGACTTTTTGGTGTCGATCAAAAAGCTGCTGCCACAGCTCGGCAGTGATGCGCTGCCCATTATACTGCCCATCACGTCAGATGAGAGACTGGCACCTATTCTTGCATATCTCGAACAAAATCTCGCCGAACAGATTACTCTGCACGATATCGGCGATCGTTTTTATATGAGTGAACGGTCTATATCCAGAATGTTTCAGACGCGGCTACAAATTTCTTTTTTGCAGTATGTGAAGACTTTGCGCATGGTTAAAGCGATAGAAATGTTGCTCAAAACAAATAAGTCCATTACCGACATCGCTTTTGCCGTCGGTTACGATACGCTAGGATCTTTTAGCAATACTTTCTATACCTTCACGCATTCCAGACCTTCAGATTTACGTAGGAAATAAAATGCACGCACATCAACCGTTAATTCTTGAACACATATGTGAGATCAAATTGTTGACGCTCACAGGGATATTGTCGTTGATATTGATAGGCGTGTTTACCTATGTCCTGGTAAAAGTTGTTATTAGCTTGTGGAAGCCTTACAGAATTATACGAAAGATATCTATTCAGTCTGCTTGTATTTACGGACCAATGTTTATCTTGATATTTAATAAACTCAATTATTTTAATTTCCGCAGGGAGGGCCTCGGTAGACTCAGGGTGATAGATGTGTTGGAACCTCTTGGCCTGACCTTTCTATTATTTTCCGTCTCTGTTATAGCTTGTTATATCGCGCTTTCGAAAAATGGCGGCTATCGGATTCGAAAGTAGAAGATGGCAATAACGACGTTACTTGTTCGACGGAGAACTACTTGCCGTATGAAGAAGCTGCCCTCTTAGGGGCAAGTGCTTTAGTACTTCGAGTAGAACTTCCCGTTATCGAATAGGCCGTACCTGAGATGAACATGATCAAGCCAACAGAGGACTTTGGTCATCTTCTCATGCGATATATGCGTTTTGTTTTGAAAAAGAAGGTTTGTTCAATACAAAAGAGAATGTACTTCCTGCGCCATATTCGCTCACTACCCCGATGCTGCCCCCTTGTCCCTCTATAAATTCCTTACTAATGGACAGCCCCAATCCAGTGCCTTCTTTTTTGGTGCCGGGTATGCGAAAGTATCGTTCGAATATCCTGGATAAGTACTGAGGTTGAATGCCTTGCCCCGTGTCTATGACAGAGAATTTAACTTTATCATCGCTGTGTTCCGTTACACTAATCTGGACAAATGAGTTTTCATAGGAATAACGTATGGCGTTTGACAGTAAATTGGTGAGTACCCAGGCTGTCTTTTCGCCGTCCGCCATCACTGTCTTTACCTTACTGTCCTGATTGATTTTGACCTGCACATTTTTCTGTTCGGCTAAGGACCTTGTCGCGTTGACAGCATAGTTGACGATCTCAGAAATATGGGTCGTTTGTATGTTGATTTGGATGGAGCCGCTTTCCACTTGGGTGATATTCAACAACTCTCCCGTTATTTTTAGCAATCGTTCAGTGTCTTCTTTAATGCCGTCGATCAGACTTCTTTGCTCCATGTTCAAATCGCCAATCTGTTTGTTTTCCAATAATTGCAAACTCATCTTGATGGACGAAATCGGCGTTTTAAACTCGTGAGAAATTGTGCCCATAAAATTGGTTTTTGCCAGATCCATTTCCTTGAATGGTGTGATGTTGCGCAGCATTATGACCCGCCCGATAAATTGCGATTCGGTTTCTCCTGTTGGAATAATATTGATGTCTAATATCTCCTTTTCGAAATAACTTTCCTTACCATCCGCAAAAATCTTTAACGGTTCAGGTTTTCTATTTTCAGATTCCGGGCTGAATATATCTTTGATAATATCCCGTATTAGGTCATTGGTAACCGCAATGTCCTGGATTTGCTTTCCGATGATATCGTTGTCATTGATATCGGTTATTTTCAACGCTTCGTCATTGGCGAATAATACTTTGTTAGTTTCATCAATTCCGATAACCGGATCGTGCATGTTATTGATAAGTGTTTCTATGCGTCTTTTCGCTTTCAGGATCTTATCCAAACGGCTTTCAGAATATTCTTCTAGCTTTTCAGCCATTGTGTTGAACGATCTGGCGAGATCACCAAATTCGCTGTGACTTTCAAAATGTACCCGTTTTTTATAATTCTGTGCAGCGACTTCTTTTATACTTTCAGTAAGCTCACGGATCGGATTAGCGATGTTTGAAGGTAAATTCACCAATAAAACAAAGGCAATCATGAAACAGAGTGTGCCAGTAAATGAAATGATAACAATTGCTTTTTGAGCGGTCGCATCTGCGATATTGCTTTTATGTTCAATGGCTTCCATATTCAATCGCATCAGCTCAGTAATATCTCTCCTGATAGCCGAAATCAAAGCAGGCGTTTGTGGATTTTTACTGAGCATTGAGAAATGTTTGATTACCAGATCTGTTGCTTCCCTTTCTCCCATTTCCGTTATATTCTGCTGTTGTTTGGCCAGATTGTCTTTAAAAGTAGCCATAGCGGCTTTATCCTTGCCCATATCTTCTAACGCAATCAACATATTTCGAGAATACTGTAGTGTGTTGTAGTTAGCAACAAGGATGTTGTTTGTGTCTTTCTTTAGCCTATAGATGTACCATCCGCTGACGGCGGCCAGAGCCAAAATTAAAAGGAAGAGCATCCCAACACCAAATGTTAGTTTTGTTTTGATTTTCATTACGACAATATTACTAAATCAATATTTTCCTGGGAAAGTTTATTCAGAAGAGAGTTGAGCGTATCTGTTGCCAGTACTACTTTTAACAAGTTAAGGTGGGGCTTTCCGATACAGACGGTCGTGATTTTTCGCAGCTCACATTGTTCCATTATTGACCTTGTGATGTTTCTGCCCTCTATTTTAATGATTTCGGCTCCCAGTTCCGTTGCTAGTTTAAGGTTATTAATCAGATGCCGCTGCTTATCCAAAGCAATCTTATCAGCACGCTCTTTGGGTGTCTGCACATATAACACATACCACTTACCGTTATAATAATTGGCCAGTCTGGCAGTCTTCCGGATAACAATTTTTGCTGTTTTCTCGTTGGAGCTGATGCAGGCGAGCAACTTTTCCCTTTTTGCAGGGTTGACCATGGTAATTTCCGTATCCACTTTTCGCTCTACCTGTGAGGCTACTTCCTTTAAAGCGAGCTCACGAAGCTGTAATATATGCTCACTTTTGAAAAAGTTATTTAGTGCCGTTTTTATCTTTGCTTGTTCATATATTTTACCCTCTTTCAGTCTTGTGATAAGCTCTTCGGCAGTAAGGTCAATATTGACCACTTCATCTGCCTGGGCGATGACACTGTCCGGGACGCGCTCTTTTACCTCAATCCCCGTTATTTCTCTGACATCTTCATTGAGGCTTTCGATATGCTGTATGTTTACTGCACTGATCACATTTATCCCCGCATCAAGAATATCCATTACATCCTGCCAGCGCTTCTCATTTTTACTCCCCTCAATGTTGGTATGTGCCAATTCATCGACAATGACGACTTCCGGACGTAGGTTGATCACTGCCTGAACATCAAGTTCTTCCAATTCCTTGCCTTTGTAAAACAACTTTCTTCTTGGAATTATCGGAAGACCATCGACCAGGGCATGGGTTTCTTTCCGATTATGGGTTTCTATAAAGCCTATTTTTACGTCTATGCCATTGTGTAAAAGAGCGTGTGCTTCCTGCAACATCCGATAGCTTTTTCCCACACCGGCACTCATTCCAATATAAAGTTTGAATTTTCCCCTGCGGGATTTCTGGATTAAGTCCAAAAAATGTGCAGCACTTTTTCTCTCGTCCTCCATACAAAAAAATGGTTTTTTAAATTTACAAATTCCCCTTAGACAAACGGTTAAGGGGAATGCAAGGAAATGAAATAATCAGAAACGTACTGCCAGCGAAGTAACCGCCATCAGGTTGTTCTTTTTCAGATCACCATTCCTTTTTAAAAAAATGGCGTCTTTGCTGTTTAGCTCCCTTATTTCAGTCCGCCAGACTACGTTTGGTAAAATCTGGTAGTCTACATTGAAGGACGCGCCAAAGGTCTGAAAGCCATTTGTTGTGCCAGAAGCTATAATGACACCGTTTCTATCGTTGTAATATTCTGCTCGCGCCGCTACATTTAGTTTATGTGTCGGACTATATCGGGCGATCAAGACAGGGCTGTACCAAATGTTGTATTCGCTGCCACCCTTGCTTTTTTGTTCAGCTCCGATATCAAATCCGGCTATCAATGCAAACTGTGCGTTAAACGCAAATTGTCCATACAAGTTATGGAAATAACGCATCTGCTTTGCCTCATCCGGTTTATCATTGCCGATAAATGAACTGCTGTTTAACGTGATTTTTTCGGAAGGTCTGTAGGTCAACTGGTGCCCAAAGGCCGGTGTACTATTTCCTTCAACCCGCTGGATGCGCTGCCAGCCGTTCATGACCAGCACCGCCATATCCCATTTGCCGTTTTTGGCACTGTACGACAGTTTTGCACCAGTTTCAAAATAAGGAGAATTGTCTGCAAGCATACTGCGTGTCAAAGTATAACAGTCCGCTCCGATAGCACTTTCAAAGCCAATGTGAGAAGGCATAACACCCGCATCCAGCCACAGATCGTGCTTTTTGGATAACTTAATACCCACATTCGCCTCATAAATGTTTTTTAAGACACCTTCTTCGGCAGCATAATTGGCATTCATATAAGAACCAATGCCCAAACCGAGATTAGCCCGTACCTTTTCGTTTTCATAAGATGCTTTGATCAGGCCCACATTCAGGCTCACCTCGTTGTTGCGGTTGTGGCTGTACACAAATTCGGGTCGTTTATTTGATTTTGGATCGTTAAAATCCCGCTGATAGTAAACCTCAGCATATCCGCTGATTGTTAGCGGATTTTTTTCTGTTTCTTGTGCCAATACACTTCCTGCTCCCAACATAATTGTGGAGCATATCCATACTTTTTTCATCTATATCTAATTTCTTCTTACCGATGGTACTACCAAATTATTCACGCGCGTGCGAATGAATAAACTACAATGATCCTATTATTTATTTCTGTACCGCTTAATTCCCTGACAAATATTTATTTTGATCTATCCAGGGCGATATTGAGTTTCAGTACATTAATTCTCTCAGGACCGAACACACCCCAAAGCGGTTTTTCTATATGGCTTTCGACGAGCTGATACAGTTTATTTTCGTCTATATTTCTTATTTTGGCAATACGCTTCACCTGTACTTTTGCAGCCTGCACTGAAATATTGGGGTCAAGCCCGCTGCCGCTCGCGGTGACTAAGTCCACAGGTATTTCGGATTTTTTAATGCCGGGATTGTGTATCATAAAAGTATCTATGCGAGCCTGCACTTCTGCAAGATATTCTTCATTTGACGGACCTTTGTTGCTGCCGCCCGAGCCAGCGGCATTGTAGTTTACCGCGGAGGGTCGTGACCAGAAATATTGATCATCGGAAAAGTGCTGCCCAATATTGCTGTAGTACTTACTGCCTTGATCCTCAATGACTGCTCCTTTTCCGGAATTGGGCGCAAACTGCGCAATACCCCACACGACCAAAGGGTACAATACCGTGAAGAAAAGTATCATAATGACAGTCAGTTTGATAGCGGGCAAAATATGTTTTTTCATCTTATTTATTTGTTTTAATGTACATGAAGCAACCATCAGCCGTTGATGCTAATGATCTGATTTTAACATTGCTTTTTGTGACTCAGAAAAAAATGGATACCACCATATCGATCAGCTTTATCCCTACAAAGGGAATAAGCACGCCGCCCAGGCCATATATAAACAGGTTTCTGCGTAAGAGCGCACTGGCGCCGATGGGCTTGTAAGCAACGCCTTTAAGCGCAAGCGGAATTAATAGGGGTATAATAATCGCATTGAAAATGACTGCAGATAGAATGGCACTTTCCGGTGAATGTAAACGCATAATATTCAGCCCCTGCAATGCCGGTATAGCCGCAATGAACAAGGCAGGGATAATGGCAAAGTACTTAGCTACATCATTGGCAATACTGAATGTGGTGAGCGTTCCCCTGGTCATTAAAAGCTGTTTTCCGATCTCTACGACCTCAATCAATTTGGTTGGGTCGTTATCCAGGTCCACCATATTCCCCGCTTCTTTTGCAGCCTGAGTGCCGCTGTTCATTGCTACACCGACATCTGCCTGGGCCAATGCCGGAGCATCGTTTGTACCATCACCCATCATCGCCACCAAACGCCCTTCTGCCTGCTCGTTTTTGATATAGTTCATCTTGTCTTCCGGTTTGGCTTCGGCGATGAAGTCATCCACTCCCGCTTTTTCAGCAATAAATTTTGCAGTCAGCGGGTTGTCCCCTGTAACCATTACGGTTTTGATACCCATTTTGCGCAAACGCTCGAAACGCTCCTGAATGCCGGGTTTGATGACATCCTGCAGCTCAACTACGCCCAAAGCCACTTCATTTTCGGATACCACCAAGGGCGTTCCCCCGTTTTGGGAGATTGCTTTAACAGTTTCTTCCACTTCGCTCGGGAAAGTATTTCCTGCCTGCAAAACGAGATTTTTAATGGCGTCTGTCGCACCTTTTCTGATGCGGAAATTTTCATAATCAATCCCTGAACTACGGGTTTCGGCTGTGAACTTGATAAATTTTGGTTCTTTTACCAGATAGCTCGAAGGGTTGATATTTGCCAGCTCAATGATCGATTTTCCTTCTGGAGTTTCGTCCGCCATCGAACTTAGTACAACCGCTTTAATCAACCTTTTCTCGTCCACACCACTGGCCGGATGGAAATGCGTTGCTTTACGGTTCCCGATCGTAATCGTTCCTGTTTTATCTAACAAGAGCACATCGATATCACCTGCAGTCTCCACAGCTTTACCACTTTTGGTAATCACATTGGCTCTTAGGGCCCTGTCCATCCCTGCAATACCGATAGCCGATAGCAGCCCCCCGATGGTCGTCGGGATTAGACAGACAAATAAGGAGATAAACGACGCGATGGTAATACTGACATTCGCATAATCAGCAAATGGTTTGAGGGTTACACACACAATAATGAACACTAATGTAAAGCCTGCCAATAATATGGTCAATGCGATTTCATTGGGTGTTTTCTGACGGCTCGCACCCTCGACCAATGCAATCATTTTGTCAAGGAAACTCTCGCCAGGCTGTGTGGTAACCTGTACGATGATTCTGTCGGATAGCACTTTTGTACCACCTGTGACCGAACTTTTGTCACCACCTGCTTCCCTGATAACAGGAGCGCTCTCACCGGTGATCGCACTTTCATCAATGGTTGCCAATCCCTCGATGATTTCACCATCGGAAGGAATTATATCTCCTGCTTCACAGACGAAAATATCACCTTTTTGTAGCTGAGCAGAGGATATGGTCTTGCCATTTTTCAGTCTTGCTGGTGTTTCCTCTCTTGTTTTTCGCAAACTGTCTGCCTGTGCTTTTCCTCTGGCTTCGGCAATGGCTTCAGCAAAGTTGGCAAACAGCAGGGTTTTAAAAAGCACGACAAACACCACAAAATTGTATATAAAACTTCCCTGACCTTCTGCACCGGACAAGGTCCACAGGCTTACCGTCAACATGACGAGCGTTCCAATCCAAACGGTAAACATGACAGGATTACGGAACATTATTTTTGGGTTCAGCTTCACGAATGACTGTATTAGGGCCTCCCGAACCAGTTCTTTCTGAAACAATGATTTATTATTTTTACTCATTTCTAAATTTCTTTAAACAATTAATACAGTGAAAAAATACTCTGCTATGGGACCGAGCGTCAATACAGGGAAAAAAGCAAGCGCAGCTACGATGGCAATTACGGCGAAGACCATCAGTCCAAATGTTGCAGTGTCTGTTTTTAATGTTCCGTCACCCTCCGGAATGTATCTTTTTTGCGCTAACAGTCCGGCGATGGCTATTGGTCCGATAATCGGCAGGAAGCGCCCAAGTATCAAGATAAATCCGGTGCTGATGTTCCACCACATCGTGTTATCGCCCAGACCCTCAAATCCGCTGCCGTTATTGGCCGCCGAAGACGTATTTTCATAAAGCATTTCACTCAGCCCGTGAAAGCCTGGATTATTGAGTGTTTCGAGGGTGTGTTGGGGCAACGCCACTGACAATGCCGTGCCTACGAGTATCAAGAATGGATGCAATAAGGCGATAACCATCGCTATCTTCATTTCCCGCGCTTCCACCTTTTTGCCCAAAAATTCGGGCGTACGTCCAACCATCAATCCACTGATAAATACAGCTAAAATGACGAATACGAAAAAGTTGAGTATACCCACACCAGCACCGCCATAAAAAGCATTGATCATCATGGCGAGCAGCTCGTTCATCCCTGACAAAGGCATTGAGCTGTCGTGCATCGAATTGACGGAGCCCGTAGAAATGACCGTCGTTACGATACTCCAAAAACCTGATGCTGCTGCACCTAACCGGATTTCCTTGCCTTCCATGGCTCCCAGCGAAGTATCAATACCCATTTGAGCGATTGCCGGATTACCCTTCATCTCCATATGGATGTTGGGGATGGTAAGCATCAAAAAACCGACAGTCATCACACTGAATATCATCCAGGAAAGTTTTCGCCGGCGGATAAAATATCCAAAGGCAAAAACCATCGCTAGTGGAACAATGAACTGTGCCACCATTTCCACCATATTGGTCAAGTAGGAAGGGTTTTCAAAGGGATGTGCGGAATTAACGCCATAGAATCCACCGCCATTTGTTCCAACATGTTTAATGGGTATGAACGCTGCAGCAGGACCTCTGGAAATTTCCTGTACATCGCCCTGCAAGGTGGTAATACGATCCTTACCCTCAAAAGTCATCGGTGTTCCTTCGAAGAGCAAAACTATAGCTACGACAAATGAAAGAGGCAATAAGATACGGGTACAGGATTTTACAAAATAGTTGTAAAAATTGCCCAGTGCTGTTGTGCTTTTATCCCTGAAGGCGCGGAACAGGACTGCGGCTGCCGCCATTCCTGTTCCTGCACTTACAAACTGCAGGAACATCAACCAGTATTGCCCGATGTAGCTTAATCCGGTCTCTCCCGAATAGTGTTGTAAATTACAGTTGACCACAAACGATATGACTGTATTAAAAGCCAGATCAGCAGGCATACTGGGGTTTCCATCGGGGTTTAGCGGTAAGCTTCCCTGTGTCATCAATATCAGCATTCCCAAAAGGAACCATACCAGATTGATGGTGAGCATTGCCACCATCTGCTGCTTCCAGTTCATTTCTGTTTGCGTGTTAATACCACTGATTTTGTAAAAAAGACGTTCGACCGGATTGAAAAGAGGGTCGAGAAGCGTTTTGTCACCGCCATATACCTTGGCAATATACTTGCCCAGAGGTATGGCCAGCAATACCGAAAAGGTGAACATGACGATGATTCCTAAAATTTCTGTATTCATTTTTTATGCGTTAATATTATTTTGATTATGCTTTCAAACAGTGTGATCGATTCCAGACAATCCGGAAATGTCAAGGACATTTTTCTTGACATTGCTCACCTCTGCCGAAACGACTTAAAATTTTTCTGGTCTTAGCAACACGTAACAGATGTAAGCAAATACACCGACGGCTATTATGAATAGTGCGATCATAAACCTAGTTTTGTTTAAACAATGCTTGATTTGAAGTTGGTATATACCTGATTTCCCTGCAGTGCAACACAACTTCAAAATAGCTACTACAGATAGGAGAGGAGGCTATTTTAATTTTCAAGAATAGTTTTTATATATCCTTTTCTCAATTCTATCGGAAATAGTTCCAGATGCTTTTTCAGGCTTCCGGGACTTTCTTCAGCAGCCAATGCGGTCAAAAATTCATTTTCTATCGCATTGCGGGTGTATTGATTACCATATTGATAAAGCAGATTAACCACTTTTACTATTTCCTGCACTCGTTCCAGCTCATTGTCCAGCCCTGAATGGATCTTAACCATACATATTTCTGCTAATTGGTGTAATAGCTGGTAGTCAGCCATGGTGTCATCCAGATTGTCAGATACAAGACCTGCGGCTTCTGGAGCCCACTCCCGAATGGTATTTGCGATTTTAGTTTTCATGTTGTGTTCTAGATTTTTTCAAAAAAATCAATGGATTTATAGAAGAGTCCAAAGCAGGCAAGTCCTGCTACGAGTAAAATCAATGTTATCATGATTCTTTATATGAGTTATCGACTTAAGTATTTCATTAACGCTCCGAAAATCAACATCACCACCACTGCGGCGAGCAATAAGTGGTATGATTTAAGCCATGTTGGGAATGAAGGAGGTTCTTTTCTTTGTTTCCACTTTACATTTTTCATCTTCATTTGTATGTTTGATTTTCGATATGCCAAACGAAATGCCATGTGTAAATATTTTTGTTTAACAAATTGATTGTGAGTAATTTGATGTTTTTCGGACGACCTTATGAATACAAAGAAGTCTATCATTTTGATAGCCTCTTTATCAAAATGATAGACTTCGATGTTCGCCTCCTCTATAAAATTTACACTATTGGCCTGGCTGATGGCTAAAGAGCAGGTTCAATGGGGCGTCAGTTCTCCCTACTCAAAAAGGAAAGAATCAATTTCTGAAAGGTAGCTTCGGGGGTGTTTGCCCGAAAACTCTTTAAAGTCCCGGATCATGTGCGACTGATCGTAGTAGCCAGAATCCAATGCAAGCCTGCCAAGAGGTTGATTTATGGACACAGCATGGGATAAGCACGCTTCAAACCGAACGATTTTACTGAACAATTTGGGACTGAAGCCAATCAATGACTTGAACTTCCGTTCAAATTGCCGTTGAGATAGAAAATTTTTGCTCACTAATTCACGCATATCTACATTGCCCTTGTGGTGAGTTATGAAGTCGACCGTGGCTATAATGTCTTTATTGAACCTTATATCATCTTTTATTTTTTTTGCCAAGAAGGAGGTCACGGTACGCACTCGTTCGTCCGTATTGTTGCAAGTCATTATTCTCTCCTCCAGTGCAGAACCTTCATTACCCAACAAATCGGATATTTCAATATTCAAATTGGTTAAGACATGTGCAGGGGTACCAAACAAAAGAGGAATGGCGAAAGGTTGGAAATATATACCAAATATCCCCACTTTGCTAGTCGCCGAAATTTGTAAGTGAACTTGTGTCTGACACTGAAACCCGCTTTTAAACAGAGGTGATCGCGTATCATTTTGCTGCGTTTGCATCATCCCGCTATACAGGAATGCGAGCTTTGGGTTGATCGAGGCCGTCAAGACATGCTCATAAGGTTCTCTCTCGGAATACAACCCTTCGAATTCCCAAAAGAAACAAACAAGGTTCTTGATATCTATAGATGGGTATATCCTTTTATAATGCATACTTAGCACAATCGATATAGGGGTATACTACTCCTGTACCGATTTTATGATTAAATATAATAAGTTAACGATTTATTTCCAATTTCTACAACCACTGCTCCAAAAACCATGCTGACAATCGAAGGTATTAAAAACGTCGAATTTGTACAATTATGTCCGCCTACATGACCGTAATTTTGGATTCTAGATAATAGGATCGGATGTGTGTCTGCATACTTGTATTTAATATTAATTCATTGATTATGAAAGATAAAATGATTATCCACGGAGAGATTGAAATCTGCACGGAAAGTTTCGGAAACCCTAAAAACCCAGTAATTCTGCTATTGGCCGGAGCGACGGTATCTATGCTGTATTGGGATGAAGACTTCTGCAGAAGATTGGCCGATAAAGGGTTTTATGTTATTCGTTACGATAATAGAGATGTAGGTACTTCGACGAACTACGAACCTGGATCAGCCCCTTATAATATCGTTGACTTCGAAGAGGACGCTATTAAGATTCTGGACGGATATAACTTCGATAATGCACACTTTGTTGGTATATCTTTAGGCGGTCTAATCGCACAAATTGCAGCGCTACGCCATCCTCACAGGGTAGAATCCCTCACATTGATAGCGACAGGGCCTTGGGGCGTTGTGGATATAGATATTCCGGAGATGGATACGCGGATATTAGATTTTCATGCAAAAGCCGCAGATGTAAACTGGAGTCAAGAAGAAAATGTCGTTCAGTACATGCTCGAGGCGGCAAAGCTGATGTCCGGTAGGAAACCCTTCGACAAGACCAGGGCAGAAAACCTGATCCGATCAGAATATGCACGTGCGAAAAACTACATCAGTATGTTTAATCATGCAACTTTAGGCGGCGGAGAAGATTATTACAACAGATTAGATGAAATACAACAGCCGACTTTAGTCATTCACGGTACAGACGATCTAGTCTGGCATTTTAACAGCACGAGGATACTACTGGATAAAATTAGCAATTCGACGCTTATCCCACTCGAAGGTACTGGGCATGAGTTGCATACCCAAGATTGGGATACCATTATTGATGGAATCTCCAAACACATCGGACATGCGATTAAAGTAAGCAATCAGTAAATGAATATCTAAGTCACATCTTGTGACTGACTTGAGCTTCCCCATTACTATCGTGCAAAGTGCATACTTGCGCATATGAGGGCCAATTATGTCCGCAATAACTGGGCAAAATGTGGTCAAACATACGAATATTGCCGGGCTGCCCAATTTTTCGAGGGCAGCCTCTTGTTTAACTTATATATCCGAATAAGCTGTTGGTCTACAAAGAATTGTCACGTTTTTAGAAACATTGTTTTGGTACTGTGGCATATCTGCCATAGGTTTATATAACGGTCCAAAAGCTTTCCAGTGTGCATCGCGTGCTGTCATGTTTTCGAAAGTCGTCAGATAAATTAAATTAGGCATCGTGCTTCCAGCAATGACCTGACCATAAAACACAGCATTAAAATCTAGTTTGTTGAAGATATCAATCTCACCATTATTAAACATGGAAATTTTATTTGCCGATAACTTTTCCGTTGGAGCCTCGTAGCTTCTCAATTCGTAAACACGTTCGCTTTTAACCGCGCTTAGTTTTGGAAGAGCGAGAAATGGCATCCCCTCAAAAGCTTTCATTAAGATCGTTTCAATTCTTGAATAAGGTGGCTGGTTATGTGCAGCATCTAAGTATTCCTTTCCCGACTCCAAATACTGTTTGTCTTTTAAGATATCGACATCTAAGCTTGCATATTTTTCAAGAGTAGCTGATGCACTCAATACATAAACCAACTTATCTGCTTTGTCGTTATTATCAATCGGTTTGAAAACAGCAATCTCTTTAAATCCCAATTTGTGCATCGCCGGCAGGTAGGCTTTTTGCAGAAAACGGTCGATCACCTGTTCCTGTTCTATGGTCTGGAAGTGATAAACTTTCAATTGGAAATAAGTGGTTGCTGCGCGGGCAAAACAGCTGGATTGAATACTGATAAAGATCAATAAAATCAACATCCAATTTCTCTGATTCTTAGGCCTGATCATGTTTAACATTTAGTTTTATAGATTTAGATTATTATTGTTTGTCTTCTTGTCATCTAGAAAATACAGATTAAAAATAGGATTTTTTCGGACAATATAACGGTTCGAATCTCAACTATTCAATTTTAGGTATGTATTTTGATATCTACGGTTCTATACCAAAATGATTTGTTATGCAAAAAGTAATGAAAGGCTTTATAATAACGCTAATGGCTACAGTCCTATATTCTTGCAGTAAGGATAACGATGATACTAGCCCTACCGGTGAAAACTATGTTCAGGCGAAAATTGACGGTAAGTTAGTGCAGTTTAAATTGAACAGCAGTCATCAGAACAATGCGAATTCCATTAGCGTTGTCGGTAATACAGCAGATATCAACGAGAGCAATGAAAATACGCATATTCAATTGGCTATCATTAGTGAGAAGGCGATCGAACCGATGACTTATGAGCTGGAGAAAACCCCGACCATGGTTGTCACCTATGGAGTCATCAAGAAAAAGGCGGACGGAACAATGGATCAGGACAATTACGTTGCTTCCACGGGTTCTGCCAGCCTTGGTGATCACTTTACGGTTAAGATCGATAAATTTGCGGCGGGTCACGTGAGCGGCACATTTTCCGGTACCGTAGTAGGAAGTTCGGTAGTCACTATTTCTGAAGGGAAGTTTTCCGTTCCGGTTGATTAGATTGAAGCGTTTACTTTTTGAAATTCTCAGTATTTCAAACAGATAATCGTTGATGGGAAAAATCGAATGATGATGACAAAAAATAGAATTTTCGTTGAGAATGAGTTTGGGCCATTAAAAAGAGTTGTTTTAGCAGCATCCGAATATGGTTATCCAATGGCGGTGAGACCAGAATACGTCCGTTTTTTAAATGAATCGGCGACCGAGGATGCAAAGCCCCTTTTTCACAGCTTTGTGCTCCTGATGATCCAACCCTTGGCAAAGGTCCGTTTATTGAAGGCGGAGATGTGCTTGTGCTCGACAAACACGTTTTGGTAGGTAGTTCAGGTTTAGCTTCCAATGACCGTGGATTTCAATGGTTGGCTAAACTGCTCGCTCCTTTGGGATATACCGTTCAGCGCGTCCGTTTGCACCCTGACATTCTTCATTTGGATTGTGCGCTAAGTTTGGTGAGACCGAATCTAATGGTGATATGCGATGAGCCTTTCATGGATGGAATACCTGAAATATTAAGAAACTGGGATGCCATTCACGTCACCTTAAAAGAAGCGAGTCGCCTGGCCACAAACGGATTGCCGATTTCAACAGAAGTATATATTACAGATCCTGCTTTTAAACATATTGGCGCTCAAATTGAAAAACATGGGATAAAGGTTGAATATATTGATTTTAGCATTAGCCGTAGTTTTGGCGGTTCATTCCGTTGCAGTACGCAACCGCTGTTGCGTGTAGCCAAATAAACAATGCTCAATTTTGCGTACCAACACATCCCTAGCCGTAGCTTTGAATCAAGGCGGATATAAACTTCCATCCCAATAAGAGAGCATGAGGTTAGCCAGTTTCAAAGCGATATAGTCAACCTCCAAAACTATATTTGTATGCTCATCAGCAAGGTGTTCATCTTTCAGAATCAGCAACGGTGACAGTTAACCTTGAAGGTCTCATCCGCTGTCGAAATAATCGAAGTAAAAAAGTTCTGTGTGATGGCGACGGACCTTTATTTTGTTGCTTTAGCTGAAAGCGATACGTGTCTTTGGTCTTTGTTTGAATTTTGTTTAACCAGTTAATGTCAGATATTTTCTTAAATCGAACGGATCTTGAATCTCTGGTAGCGGATATCTACTTACAAAAAATTAATCGAATCTAATGTTCACTTTTATGGGACAAACAAAGATTGTTAATTATTTACATTAAAATTTTAAACCATGAAACAGAACATGAAAAGGTTATTTGTTGCAGCTTTATGCTTTGGATTAGGCACCATAGCGCTTTCCTCAAATGGACAGATGAAAAATAATTCTCAGGAATATGAAAAAAGCTGGGATGGAGGGCTTGTTACCGTTACCGGAGTTCAAGTGGTTAAGCAGTCCGTAGCTTCCTTAACAAACCGATCAGGTGGTGAAACTGTGAGAATCCAGGAAATTCCGGTCCCTTCCAGCTTTGGTAGCTCAGAGACAAGCCGGCAGCGATGTTTCCAAATTTATGGTGCATGTGGTACTTGGAATATTTGGGTTTCGGGCGGCTCTTACCAAGCAGCATACGAACATGCACAATTGTATTACAACATTGTACTTTGCTATTAAAGACATTTTTTCAAAAACACTGAAAAGAGGTTGTCCAATAGGACCAGCCTCTTTTTTCTTGATCTTTAAAGCTGCTCTAACCATTTTCGTCTATTGCTCATTTAGCTTCACCATCATAGTCGAGCTCAATCATCATTTTAACCATTAGCAATTGCGTATCCTAAGGAATATGATTCCCCGATTTTAGCATCATTCATCAAAAGTTCCATCTAAAAATTCTAGATCCCTTTTGTTTTCGATCCGCTGGCAGCTTCCATTCTGTAGTAACACGACCTGCGAAGCAATGTGTAAAAGATCATGGTAATTATGATCAGTGATGATGAATCCCTTTTTATCGCTGAAGCGTCGTATGAGATCTATGATCATCGTGATATAAATAGGCTCAATCCCGGTAAAAGGTTCGTCCAACAAGACAAAATCCGTAGGTTGGCACATTAATAGCCAAATTTCAAGGTAGCGGCGTTCTCCCCCAGATAATTGATGTACTTTTTTATCTTGTAGCGCCTTAATCCGCGCGTCGTTCCAGAGCAGACTTTTATGGTGAGTGTCCCCGATTAAAAGGTCAACTAGTTTCGACACCCTTTCCTGAGTGGGTAGGAATGAATCCTGTGGTAAGTAACCGACCTTCTTGGTCAGATACGTTTTCCCAACTTTTTTCCCATTCAGGAGGATATAACTGTTTTTAGCTTTCAAAGAGCCAAATATTATTTTCAAAAGTGTCGATTTACCACTTCCATTTCGCCCAAATAAGGCAACAATATCACCCGTGAAACATTTTAGGTAAGCGCCGGTAATATGCTGTCTACTATTATCATAACTGAACTGAACGGAATCTACATATAGTTCTTTGTTATTCATACAATATGGGCGGCCAGGTTGAGAGCAAAAATTATTAACAGATTAAAAATGAACCCGAATAGATATAATCGAAGTAAGGATACTCCCAGATTAAAATATAAGTACCTTGTTCGTTTCGAAAAAAAATGAAATATCATTATTGTCAACGCATAACCACATGTGGTAAAGCAAAAGGAGAATGCAGTCAGGAGAGGATGCCTCGAATCGGATACAAGATCTGTGGCCAGTAAAGCAAAAAAGCAGGATAACCCAAAGTTGATCCAGATCACATTTTTGATAAAATACAGATAAGGTTTGGCGCTCATTCTGGCAGCATAAAATTATTGGGCAGTTCAACTGAATCGAAGGGCTCATCGTCGAACCATTTTTATATTCAAGACCGTTTTGATATCATCCGGCAAGAATAAATATACAACATTTTAAGTGTAAATGGATGACAGCTTCTCATTTACAAGAGGCGATTCTTGGGGTGGATGGGATTATTGAGCTGTTTGACCAATTGCAAAGTTGACTCTATTACTTTACATTTACAAGTAGTATAAACCTCGATACAGAAGAATATGAAGAGAATACCCAGGCACATCTTTATGATATCACTGCTGCTGGCATTGGTAATTACGTCTTTTGGACAGACAAAAATGAGTTCTGTTATACCCACTCGGTTACGGTGCGAATATCTGGAAAACCCACAGGGCATAGACGTTTTGCAACCCCGTCTAAGCTGGATATTGCGGCCCGTGGACAGCGTTGCTTTTGGACAGATGCAGACGGCATACCATATCATCGTAGCTTCGGATAAGGATTTGATCGGTAAGAATATTGGGGATGTGTGGGACAGCAAGTGGGTCAATTCGGATCAAATGCAATTGATAGATTATAAAGGCAGAGCACTGGTGTCAGATCGTACTTATTATTGGAAAGTACAGGTCAAAGATGAAAGAGGAAATGAATCAAGCTGGAGCCCTGCAAAATCATGGAGTACTGGGTTATTTACGCAAGAAGAATGGTCTGCAAAGTGGATTGGTGGAGAGGAACTTTATGACCGGCATGCTGTGACAAACAATATCGCTGATCCGTGGTTCCGTAAATCATTTGAATTAGATTGCAAGCCGGGAAAGGCATCGCTGATGGTCGCTTCGGTCGGCTATCACGAGATTTATGTAAATGGTGAGCGTATCGGCGATCATGTGTTGGCCCCAGCAGTATCCGATCATACTAAACGGGCGCGGTATATCATGTATGATATTGCTCCCAAACTAGTAAAAGGGAAGAATGTGATTGCAATCTGGCTAGGAACCTCTTGGTCCATCTTTCCCGGTTATATTTTGCATGATGACCGGCCACTTACGCCGATCGTAAAAGCGCAGGTCTCCATCTATGATGAAAGCAACCCTACGCCAAATAGTCAGCCGGTCGCAAAGATCTATACAGATGAAACCTGGAGGACGAAATCAAGCCCCAATAAATTGTTGGGCAAATGGGACTTTAGGCGTATGGGAGGGGAACTCTGGGATGCCAGATTAGAAGATGCAACATGGAACAAAGCAGACTGTGATGAACGCCAGTGGAAGGCCGTAGTCGTCTATCCGACAAAGCTCATTCTTTCTGCCCAGATGGTAGAGCCTAACCGGATTTTTGATGAAATTCGTCCTGTTTATATTGAAAAACGGAATGATAGCACGTACCGTGTGGACATGGGCGTGAATTTTGCTGGCTGGACCCGTATACGTGTAAATGGAACACCGGGAGATACAATTACGTTCCAGTTTTCAGAAAGAAAACAGGATGAGATGACTTTTGGGATCCACAGTGCCTACATACCCAACCATACCGGAAAAGGCATATTCGTCAATCGGTTCAATTATAGCTCTGGTCGATGGATTACCATTCGCGGATTGAAAAAAGCGTTGACAATGGATGACGTGCGCGGATGGATGCTGCGAACTGATATTAAAGACGCTTCAAGCTTTCAGAGTTCGGATACCTTGCAGAACTGGATGTACGACCGTATCAAGTGGACATTTGAAAACCTCTCATTGGGCGGATTTATTGTCGATTGCCCACAGCGGGAGCGCATGGGGTATGGTGGAGACGCGCTCGCTACGAGTGAAACAGGGATGTTCAATTATCATATGGGCGCATTTTATACCAAATGGATGGAAGATTGGCGCGATGTACAGGGCACCGAACCCATGGTGGGTGATATGTTGGATACCAATTATGCTAGAAAACAGATGACGAGCGGTAGGATCTTAAATAATGGCGTGATCCCGCATACCGCACCAACTGTATGGGGCGGAGGAGGACCAGCCTGGGGAGGTATCGTGATTACATTACCTTGGTTTATGTATCAGCATTATGGCGATAGGCAGGTGCTGGAAAAGAATTTTGAGCTCATGAGGGGATGGCTATCATTTTTAGATACCCATGTGGAGGATAATCTGCTGCGTCGATTTGGCGGACAATGGGACTTTCTTGGAGATTGGCTATGGCCCAACGCTACAGCAGAAGGGATGAACAACGATTCTCCCGAAACCTTATGCCTGAATAATGCATATTACATTTTTAATCTGCGAACGGCTGCGAAGATTGCACAGCTTATCGGCCGTCAGGAAGAGGCCGCATTTTGGGAGCAGAAAGCTGGGGTGGCAGCGAAGGCGGTCCATAAAATGTTTTATAACGAGACGGATCATAGTTACGTGAATGGCTCCATGGCCTATCTTGCCGCAGCATTATTGGCCGACGTGCCGCCTGCCGAATTGCGAAAAAAAGTCTTTCAACGTCTGGAAAAAGAGATTATGGAAGTCCGGAAAGGCCATATTCATGCCGGCATTACCGGAGGTGCGCTGTTATTTAAGTTATTGCGGGACGAGGGTAGAGATGATCTCATTTATGCGATGACCTCAAAGAGAACTTATCCAAGCTGGGGATATATGAAAGACAATGGTGCGACTACGATATGGGAGATGTGGGAGAAAGACCTGCCGGGGCATTCACTGTTGCATAGTTCTTATTTGTTTCCCGGAGCCTGGTTTATAGATGGTCTGGGCGGGATTAAAAGACATCCGAATGAAGTCGGATATAAGCGTTTTATTATCCGGCCACCATTTCGGGGAGCGACGGATATCCAGTATGCGAAAACAACCTATGACTCTCCTGTAGGAAGGATAGCCGTGAATTGGAAAAGAGTCGGTAAACAAATGACCTTGGAAGTGATCGTACCTCCTAATAGTACCGCAGTATTACAGCTTCGTCCAGAAGAACGGATTGACGCGGGTAAATATAAAACCGTTAGTAGACTCGCCAATATGTGCGGTCTTCTGCAATACCAGCTTTTACCCGGGAGGTATAGCTTTCAGACGTTGAACTAATGTTGGACCTGGCAGCGCTGCTAGAGAATAGGGGCCTAGGTTACAGCTGGCACGCAGTTGCCTAAGCTGTGTGCTGCCCTTTCCTTTAGAAATATAGAAACCGGATCATATAAAGTAGTACCAGAAGTGGTTTCTTCGGAATACCCATAATTTCCTTCAGCGCTTCCATGGCTCGATTGTTTAACTTGTATAAGCTTTTAACAGAAATATTGGTCAGCACACTAATCTCCTCATAGCTCAATTCTTCGAAATACCGAAGAAAAATAACTTCTTTTTGTTTGCCTGTTAACTGTTCCAGGGCCTGAATTAGCTTCAGCGCATTGGCACGCTGTTCTTCAGCAAGGATATAATTGGATTCAATATCGTACGATAGCAGAAAATCGTCGTTTTCCCCGAAAGACGATAACCTGCCATCCCGCAATTGGGCGTTCAATAAGCTGTTTTTTAAAGCGACCAGTAAATAGTGCTTTGGATTGGAAATGGTTTTTAGTTTGCCCCGGCTTTCCCAAAACTTGACAAATATATCTTGAATTGAATCTCTGACGTAGTCTTCATCTTTGACCCGTCGCATACCATATTCGTATAAGCTGGGTAACAGTACACGATAGATCTGCTCAAAGGCCTCTCTGTCGCCTTCAATAAAATCATTCCAATACAGATCGATACTGTTGTTCATGTAGAATGTACGCCACTAAGTGGATAAATTACTTGCTTTTCCAAAAATAGTAAAGATTTAATAACAATAAGCCAACCCTCATTTTAAAATTCAAGTTTAGGTGCAGGGAAGTAGTTATTCAGTCCAAAAACTAATAAGGTGATCATTTTTTCTGAGGATTAATTGTGAAATTGACAATCTTTAGAAGTAGTTTTTAGATTTTAAAAAAAAAAAGATGAAAATCCATGGGATAAAATTCAATCCCTGTTTGTCATGTAATTAACAAAGGCTTAATAATGGAGAAATATAATACATATAGCACACAGGATTTTTTGGATGATCTGGATTTTGTCCGTTTTGTCAAAAAACCAAATCAGGAAGAGTTCAGCTATTGGCGCCATTGGCGTGCTGCCAATCCAGATAACCTGCAGGCGTACGACGAAGCATTCGCTTATCTCCACACCTTGCTCGGGATCGAACGTCTGTCACCCGATCCGATGTTTGTGGATAGCCTTTTTCAGGATATCGAGTCAGGGATTGCTGGAAATCGAAAGAAACGGAGGCATCGTATAATTCGTATATGGACAGCGATGGCCGGCGCGGCAGCCGTAACTGTTTTTGTGGTGGCAGCTTGGTATTACCAGTCCATGATAGTGATACGTACCGGAAGTGGTATGTTGGAGACCGTTGTTTTGCCCGATAGCAGTACCGTGCAGCTAAATGCAAACTCTTCTGTGGCTTACCGGCGTGCCTGGAAATGGTTGTCGAAACGAGAAGTATATACCACCGGCGAAGCCCTTTTGGAAATTAAACATCTGAACAGAGATCTGGCAAACATACGTGATGAGGAAAGGTTTACAGCCTACACTGGCGATATCGCTGTTGAGGTGTTAGGAACGAAATTTAATCTCCGCAATCGGGACAATAAGATCACGGTTTCCCTATTGGAAGGGCGAATTTCACTGCGCAACCTGAAGCATGGGGGCACAGCAAAGGTGCTCCAGCCGGGAGATATCGTTACTGAAGGAGCCGAAGGCTTTCAAAACTTGAGCAGCGATAAAAAAGTGGTGCAGCAAACGGTAGCCTGGACTCAGAAAACCTTGACAGGAGAGAACCTATCGGTCGCTGACCTCATCAATGAATTTCGTTATGTGTACGGAAAAGAAATTATCATAAGCGATACTGCGCTTTTAAGCCGAAAAATTGACGGGCGGATATCATTAAAGTCTCCTGAAAGTATTATTTATTCCATTGCCAATATTTTACAAGCCAATATCCGAATGGAAAAAGATACCATCTACCTCGATCCTAAGCAATAAAAACAATATTAATCTAATACAATAGTAACATCTAACCTAACAAAAATGAAAATCACAGAAGACAGGTGGCAGCCGTTACGCGCCTTGTTGGCCGTTCCCGTCACGACGCTGCTATTTACCGTTGGGCAACAGGCCTACGGGCAGCAAAAGTTGCCCCTTGCCCAAGCGATCAGACAGATCGAACAGCGCTTCAATGCGAATTTGAGCTATGAGCATAATCTGCTGAACGGAAAATTCGTCAGCTCCGAATCTCTTAAAGGAAATCGTCTCGAAGAGGTGCTCAAAAAAGTCCTTTATCCCAATCAGTTGGTCTTCCTCTATGTGGACGATCGATCGTATTCAATTGTCCCTCGTCAGGAAACCGATGACCGACCACAGCAAGGAGCTTTTGAAAGAAGTATGGATGCTAAATCCGGATTTGAACGTATTTCCGGTACGGTACGGTCTGCTAGCGGAAAACCTATTCCGTTTGCCAGCATCTGGATAAAAGATACGCGCAAAGGCGGAAAGGCGGATGAAGATGGTCGGTTTATGATGTATGATCTCAAGCCGACAGACGAACTGGTATTTACCGCGGTAGGTTATAAAACCACGACCGTACTTGCCGGCAATCGGGACGCCATGGCTGTGATCATGGAGGCCGACGAAAATATGCTCGAAGAGGTTCTTATTTCTACAGGTTACCAAAAAATTTCAAAAGAACGCGCAACAGGATCGGCTACAGTGATTACATCCAAGGAATTGGAAAAAAGTGCATCGCCCAATCTTATTCAGCGAATGGATGGTCTGGCTCCGGGGCTTCAGGTGTGGGTTGGGTCAGGTGACCGTACATTTACTTACAACAACAACCAAATGGGGATCTACTCCAGCACACGTACGATCGGACAAAACGATTACAGTCTGACTGTCCGAGGAGTGGGATCTATCGATACGGATACAGAAAAATCTCCATTAGTTGTCATTGACGGCGCTATTTCAAATATTGATCTGAACATGCTCAATCCGAATGATGTCGATAATATTACCATTCTGAAAGATGCTGCTGCGGCCTCCATCTACGGTGTCAGAGCAGCCAATGGCGTTATTGTGGTCACCACAAAGAAAGGTTCAAAAACCGGTGTTCCGCGGATCAACTTTTCCTTCAATACGGCGTTTTCTGGTAAACCTGACCTGAACTATCTGCGTACGATGAACAGTGAGCAGATGATCGAATATCAGGAAGAACTCGTTGCCAAAAATATTCTTAACTCCAATAATATAGCCTCCAATCTGTATATGTATGCTTCGAGCTATTATCCCGGTGAAGTAGCAACGGCGGCTATACGCTTAAAAATGGGACAAATAACGCAGGCAGACTATGAAGCAATTGTGAATCCCTTAAAGCATATCGACAACAGATCACAGATTCAGCAGTATCTCCTGCGTCCGATGAATAATCAGCAATATAACCTTTCGATCAGCAACGGTACTGAAAATAACAACTATTTCTATTCAGCCTCCTATGCTAATGAGAATCCATTTACGAAAGGGGAAAATGGAAAACGTTTTACGTTTAACCTCAATAATAATTGGAAAATATTCAAGATCGCAACGCTTTCAACAAGTGTTCGCGGAACTTTTTTCAGAAATAGCAAGAATGGTATCGATCTTGGTCAGCTTTATGATGCCAATAGTTCCACATTGTTGCCTTATCAGCTGTTGGCGGATCAGCAGGGAAATGGAATTTACTACGATCGGGTAAATCCAGGATTTACCCAGACCCTGGGGCCAGCGTATAAAGACTGGCGCTATAACTACCTGCAGGAGCTGCAGCTGCTGGATAATGTCCAAAAAGACAATAATTATTCCGCTGTCATCAACCTGGAGGTCCCCATATACAAAGGATTGAAGGGCTCGGTAAGTTACGCCAACGAGCGTTCTTTTGGTGAAACTAGAAGTTATGACGATGAGAATTCCTACAAGAATCGACTGCTATTAAACCAGTTCACGCCTATTGGAGAATCCAGCAATACCATTGGTATTAATAAGGGTGGGATCTACAATATCATCAACAGCAGTATGAACAATTACACGGTGCGTGGTCAGCTGAATTATGATGCGACTTTCGCGCAGAAGCATGAGATTACAGCCATCGCCGGTTCGGAAATCAGACAAACACAGGCTGGGCAAGGGATGAAAACGATGTACGGTTACAACCCACAGACGGGATTTAATACCAGCGTCAGCTATATGCAAAATAGCTATAACACACTGATGGGCTATCTGTCCGGTTTAAGTGGCAGTCCTACTCAGGCTGACCGAACAAGACGTTTCTTATCCTATTTTTCGAATGCTGCATATACTTTAAATGGAAAGTATACCCTCTCGGGTAGTGTACGTTATGACGATTACAACAACTTTGGTCTAGATCGCAGTTTCCGCGCAACACCTTTATGGTCTTCGGGATTGAAATGGAATATGGCTAAGGAACGCTTTATGCAGCATTTTACCTGGCTTAACCGGCTTGGACTACGGGCCACTTATGGCGTCAATGGTAATATCACACAGGACGTCAGACCCTTTACCTATATTTCTTTGGACAATGCCAGTCTTAATCCGACAAATCAACCGTCGGCAAGTATCATCGCCATTGCCAACCCACAATTGCGCTGGGAAAAAACCTATGTCACCAATTTTGGCCTTGACTTCGGTTTGTTGGACAATCGTTTGACAGGTAGTTTGGATTATTACCGAAAAAATGGTAAAGATCTGTTATATGGTTTCCCAATTGCTGCTCCTTATGTAGGTACGATTGGGGCTGGTTCATTAAAAAGGAATACGGCATCTATGTCCGGGCATGGAATTGATTTGGGGCTTACAGGAACATTCATCCGCACTGTCGACTGGAATTTGGATGCCACCCTAAACTTTTCATATAATACAAATAAAATCACAGATAATAGATTTGACCCCAAAGATATTTCGACATTTACTTATTCCTATACTCCGATCGGTATCGGCTATTTAGAAGGTTATTCGAGCGACAAAATCTTTGTCTTTCGCCATGCAGGGCTGGATGAGAAAGGGTTGACTCAGATTTATAACAAAAACAACGAGATCATACCCGTTACTAAAACCTTGAGCGGGGTTGATGACCTGAAATATGCTGGCCGTAGGGTTGCCCCTTATTTCGGATCGTTACGGACCAATTTACGCTATAGACAATGGTCGGTTTATGCATTGATCTCGTATCAGTTTGGAAATATTTTCATGAAACCTAGCATTGAGTCTTACATGGCGCCAAGCAGGGGGCTCACAATACCTAAGTTCGATCTGAGTGCGGATATCGCCAATAGATGGCGACAGCCAGGCGACGAGGCCTTTACAAATGTACCGGGATTGACTGCGGATATCTACAGTTCCTATAGTTTGCAGCGCTATCAGTATTCGGATATTAACGTCTTAAAAGGAGACTATATCCGCCTGCGGGAAATTTCGCTGAGTTATGGACTGCCGAAAAGCATCTTAAACAGGTTGCGAGTAGAAAATGTGCAGCTGGCAGGTTCCGTGCGCAATTTGGGCTTGATCTGGACAGCGAACAAAGAAGGCTATGATCCGGATTATGTTAATCTCGTCGGAAATACGACCAATCTGCGTCCAGTACCTTCGTATAATTTTTCTATTAATGTAAGCTTTTAAAACCGATTGACATGAAAAATCGAATTACCCTTTCTTGCACCGCAGCTTTGGCAGTTCTCTGTGTGGCCATGTTTGCAAGTTGTGAAAAATATGTGGATATCAAGACCCAGGGTCAGCTCACTCCGGGGACCATTGAAAATTATCGTTATCTGCTCAACAATACCAATGCATTTGAAGCAGCACCGGCAATTTCAGATATGGCCTCCGATGATCTGGAGATTATAGACGGTACTGCACAGCAGACCGGATTGACCAGCAGCGATTATTATGGCTATTATAAACGTGCTTATCAATGGGCGGACATTATCTATCCTATCGAAAATTTGTATCACAAGGATGATGCATGGGGCGCATTATACAATACCGTTGCCTACGCCAATACAGTCATCCATGAGGTACCGGCAGTGACGGACGGCACGGATCAGCAAAAGGCAGCGCTGATAGCCGAAGCGAAAGTTCACCGCGCATCAGCGTATCTGATGTTGGTTAATACCTACGCTAAGCCTTACGAGGCGGCCACGGCAGGCAACGACCTTGGAGTGCCACTCGTCCTGGCGCCTACGACAGAGCAGCCGCTGGTCAGGGTGCCAGTGCAGACTGTTTACGATGCCATCTTAAAAGATATTCAAGAAGCCATTCCATCATTACCAAATAGCCAGCAATATATGACACTGCCTTCAAAAGCCTCTGCTTATGGTCTGCTCGCGCGTACCTATCTCTATATGAATAGGTATACTGAAGCCGCTACCGCTGCAGATCAAGCCTTGGCGATCAGCAATAAGTTAATTGACCTGACTACGCTTAATCAGCCGATAGCCTCCAGTTATCCAAAGAGAGTGTTCAATACCGAAATTCTACTGTCAAAAGTACCTGTAAATGGAATTTCGGCTTACACGCCGACGGCCTTCCGCATGAGCAGCGACCTCATTGGACTGTTTGACGAAAATGATCAACGGTATAATTTGTTCACTGTCAACGGTGATATCATCTCTACGTGGGAAGTGTACGAGGGACGCTATTATTACCTGGACTATGTGATGAACGAAGGCCGGAATGTGGGGCCCAGCGTTCCGGAGATGTTATTGATCAAGGCAGAGGCGGAGGCGCGCAACAATAAGCCTGCTACAGCTATGGCTTTGGTTAATCAACTTCGCGCCAAAAGGGTACTTGCCAAAGGAAATGTCGTCTTGACAGCGACAGATGCAAATGATGCATTGGTTAAAGTTGTGCAGGAACGCCGGCGTGAGTTTATGTTCCGTATGCTGCGATGGTGGGATATGCGCCGTCTGAAAGACGAGCCTTTATTTCAAAAAACATATACTCGGACATTTGCTGGTAAGACGATTACATTAGCGCCAAATAGCAATCGCTATGTCTTTCCGATTGCCCAATATGAGATTAATCTGAGTCCGGAAATAGTCCAAAATCCATAAAAAAATAAACGAACTACTCATATGAAGACTAACAAATCACTGGGAGCAAGGTTGGGGACAGCTTTTTTGGGGATCATCGCCTCAGTTCAAGCGCAAACGCCTAATTTTAAAGTAATTCCCGAGTTTCCAAAAGAACGCGATACTATACAATTTATCTATGATGCCCGTAAAACAGCTTTGAAGGATGCATCGTCTATAACCGGTAATCTTACCGGTTATCAGGATTTTCGCTGGGTGCAGAAGGTCTTAAAATTTACAAAAAAAGATTCGGTCTGGACTGCAAGTTATATTGTGCCCGAGAAGATGGCTTTGGTCAATTTTGTTTTTCAGGCAGATACATTACGGGATTTGGGTGGGGATCAGACCTATTCTTATCTGATCTCTGGAAGAGATGGTAAGCAGGTGTCCGGAGGTATGATTGGCTGGGGGATGTTACGTACGCCCGAAATTGTACCCGGTACCCCGTATGTAGTTGATAAATCAGCCTATAAAACGGATGAGATCCTGATTATGTGGGCCAAGTATGAGTTGCAGGGACACCCTGAAAACAGATTCAAGGTATTCTATGCTGCCGCCAATGCCCTGAAACATATGAATACCAGCGAGTCCCTGACAAAACTTCAAAACGAATTGAATGCTCTTCAAGCCATTCCCGATTTAAAAGAAGAGGATATGTTGGACGTATTTCGGGTCTATAAAGAGGTATTAAAGGATTCGGCGAGAGCAGACGAATTGGAGAAAAAAATTCGTCTACAGTATCCACAGGGCCAGTACGTCAGGGATCAGCAGCGACTGGCAGACTTTAATCTGATTCAACAAGCCAAGACGGATGACGAAAGGCTGAAAGCGGCGACGGATTTCATTGACAAGCATCCCTATCGCGAGTCCGAGGTGGCATTTAACGATAAATACAGGATCAGTTATATCAATGCTTATTGGTTGATTTCCGTCTACGCAAGTATGAAAAATGACTTTGAGCTATATAAGAAATATGTGTCAAAAGCGGAGCCTTATCTGTCCTTGGCGAATGTCATTTATAGAACGCTTTCTGTTCCGTATATATCCCAAAATTCAAAAACAGCCAAAGAAATATTGCCATACACGCGTGTCGTCCTGGATCGCCTGAACTATTATAAGGATAATTTTCAGGGGGATGAGTACAGTAGCCTCTATTATAGCAATGCAGATTTGTTTGCCAAGATCTTAGTGGACAATGGTCTGTTTGACGAGGCCTTTGTATACGCTACAGCGGCAAAAAGTCAGAAAGGTTTTGAAGACGCTAACCTGAATGATACGTTTTCCAGAATTTTAAAAGGACAGGGCAAGAAAAAGGAATTAAAAGAAAGCCTCGAAGCAAGTTATCGCGTCAATAAGAGTTCGACCTACATGCTGGATCTGATGAAAGAAATGTATGTTGCTGAAAAAGGCAGCGATAAGGGCTATGTAAATTATCTGTCAGGTCTCAAAGATGCCAGTCTTCAGGGTGAGTTAAAAAATAAGGTGCTGCAGCAGCTGGTCAATAAAAATGCCCCGGCATTTCAATTGAAAGATCAGTTTGGAAATACGGTAACGCTGGCCCAGCAAAAAGGAAAGATTGTTATCCTGGATTTCTGGGCATCATGGTGTGCACCCTGTAAAGCCGCTTTCCCCGGGATGAAAATTGCTGTCGAACACTTTAAAAACGATCCTGAAGTGGTATTCTATTTTATCGACACACAGGAAAAGCGTGCCGATGCAAAAGAATATGTGGCTAACTACGTCAAAGAAAATAATTATCCGTTTACTGTTTTGCTCGATACCGAAAGTAGGGTATCCAAAAGTTTCGGTGTAGGTCCGATTCCACATAAAATTGTTGTTGATAAAAATGGTAAAATCAGGTTTTCTGAAGTAGGGTACATGGGAAGCGCTTCGGAGCTTTCTGATGAGATTATTGAAATGGTCAGGGTGTTAAAATCTGGAAAGTAAAATGAGAATAGGACATAAAATTGCATTGGCATCGATTTCTTTATTGACCATAGGGCAGCTATCGCTATTCGCCCAACATGTCAAACAGCAAGATGTGGTTTTCAAATCAAAAGCCGACAGTATCACGATCGGAGCCACTATATCGGCTCCGGCAAAGGCCGGTAAATACCCAGCGATCATCATTGCCTCGGGTACGGGCCCGCAGGATCGTGATGGAACCATGGCGGGCACCAAGATGTTCGCACGTATAGCAAATTATCTCACACCCAAAGGCTACATCGTGCTGCGTATGGACGATCGGGGTGTGGGCAAAACGACGGGGGAATACCGCTATGCCACAACGGCGGATTTTGCGCAAGATGTACTGGGTGCCGTGGAGTTTTTGAAAGCTAAAAAAAATGTTGATCCGGCCCATATCGGACTACTGGGGCATAGCGAAGGTGGAGCAGTGATTTCGATTGCTGCTTCCCAAACCAAAGATATTGCATTTTTGATCAGTCTTGCCGGCTTAGCTTCCAATGGTCTGGAGTCTCTTTTCGTGCAGAACGAAAACTTGGTCAACAATTCGCCTTTGCCAGAAGTTGACAAGAAACGTTCCAATGAGATCAATCGCCTGATGTTTGCAACAGCTTTTCAATATGCAACCTCCGATAGTCTCGAAAATAAGTTGAATACAGTATACAATTATTGGAAATCCAAAGATGAGATCTACTTTAAGACTTTGGGTATAGAATTTGATCATTTCCGCTTTCCGATCTGGTCATATGTGCAGCAGGCGATTGGCCCGTGGTACCGTTATTTTGTGAGATATAATCCACAGATCTATTTAAGCAAAATAGATGTGCCTATCTTGGCGATCAATGGAAGTAAGGACCTGTTTGTCGATCCGGTCAACCTGACTTACTGGAAGCGGTATAGCCGCTCTGGACAGCTGGGGAAGGTCACCACCTTGTTGTTGCCTGATGTAAATCACCTGCTCCAGGCTTGTAAAACCTGCGTCCCATCCGAATATGCAAAACTTGGTGATATGCCGGATAGTACATTGGAGTCTATAGTTAGATGGTTGGATCATATAGTAAGATAATCATGCATAAATCTATACCTGTTACCGGTCAGTCTCTTGTTGGGCGAGAAGGTGGCGAGAATGCACACTTGATTTATTAAAGGTGAAGAACGCATTAAGCAAGCATCTCTTGGAAAAAAGAATCATGATAGGATTTTCCGATCGCAATTTCATGCTTTTTGATAAAGACATCGTTATGGTCAAATGAATCGATTTTATATTTATTGACAATGTATGAGCGGTTTATTCGAATAAAAGTAGTTTTAGGGAGCCAATCATGTATATTTTTTATCGTCATTCGTGTAATCACACGTTGGTCTTCCATTTGAAAAATGATATAATCTTTAAGTGCTTCGATAAAAAGAATATCACTGAGATTGACCTTGACAAATCTGCGATCGGATTTTACAAAAATGTAATCCTCGGTGATTTGTTCTATACTCTTATTTTCTTCATCCAAAAGGAGACCGTGATAAACAATCGCCTTATCCACTGCTTTTCGGAAACGAACGCTGTCAATTGGTTTTACCAGATAATCTATGGCATCGACCTCGTAGCTATCTACTGCGTATTCCGAATAAGCAGTGGTGAAAATAACCAGAGTATTTTTGGGAATTGTCTGGGCAAATTGAATTCCATTAATTCCTGGCATATTGATATCTAGGAAGATCAAATCAACAGCTGTATGTTGTATATACAAAGCGGCGGACTCTGCATTGTTAAAACTCTCAAGCAGCTCCAGTGAAGCAATCGGTTCCACCAGTTTTTTTATTCCTTTTCGTGCGATAGGCTCGTCATCTACAATGATGCATCTCATAACATTACCGTTAATTTTACCTTATAATTCTCTTCTGTTTCTTCTTTCTCCAAAGAATACCGATCTTCATACAAAAGCTGCAATCTACGAACAATATTGCTCAGTCCGATTCCTCCCATTTGTGTTGGGTTTACACGCATGGATTTAGAGTTTTCGCAGATAAAGACAAGTGATTGCTCCCCTATGCCTAAAGATATGTTGACATAAGATATTCCATTGCTGTTTAGATTGTGTTTAACAGCATTTTCAACAAATGGGATAAATAAAAGCGGGGCAATAAATACATTTTTAGTATCTCCCCATGTTTCAATATTAAATTCAAAGCGGTCTCTTCTTACTTTTTCCAACTCCAGATAGTCCGTTAATAGGGAGATATCGTCTGCTAGGCATACTTTATCTCTGACGCTGTCTGTAAACTGATAATGTAATAAATCATTCAGCTTTGTTAGAATATGAGCAGACATTTCAGGGTCTTCATCGATCAGTATATTAGCGTTATTAATTGTATTGAATAAGAAATGAGGATTAATTTGACTTTTTAGAAATTTCAGTTCTGATTCAGTAGTGGCTTTTTGTAATTCCCGCTCTTTGATATTGCTCTGTATTAACGGTCTGAAGAGTAGGAGGGCCGAGGTGCCTGTAATAAACAGTATAATAGCCAATAAGCTGGAAGCCAAACTGAGGAATATGGCGATCGGGCTGGGTTCGTTTCGGCTTACTGCAATATCGTAAAATAGATCTTGCAAGATCATTAATATGAACAGAGCAACTACAGCAAATAGCACAACAACGATCACATATTGAATAATCTTATCTTTTGCCAGAAAATGGGGAAACAATAGGTAAACATTGACATATACCAGCATATTCATAAACAGATAATATGCCAGCCAGCCGCAAAATCTGTTGAAGGAAAGATTCAGGGTATCTGGGGCGTCGAAGAATATCCCGATAGTAATTAAGAGAATAATTACTTGCAACGAGATATTTCTCAGTACCCTGTAGCGATCTGCAATCAAAAAAGCAAATCCCTTATTGTCTACTGTTAGTTCCATTGGCTGAGATCCAGTTTAAGCTTCATTTTTCCCGATTCAGTAGTCCATTCGTATGAATCGGGATAGAGCATATTTAATTTTTCCGTTATTTCCATGGAGTTTTCGGCAGTCAGTGTGGAGGTTTCCGTAAAATTTGCAATGAAGACTAGTTTTTTTTCTACCGTTTGCATGCTGATGGCTAAGCGTTTTACATCGTCATCAATCAGCATACGTTGTATCAATACGATTAATAATAAGGGAGATATTAGTAAATTATTGATATTTCCCTTTACATCAAGGGTATACTCGAAAGGAATATCATCAATCAATCTTTTTAATTGCAGCAAGTTTTTTATGAAGGTAGCTTCAGAACGTAGGAAAACTATCTTTCTATCGCAGTCATAGAGTTGATAGCGTAGTAAATGCCCGAGCAGCATGAGTATTTCGGAGGCTTTTTTTGAGTCGGATCTAGCGGCTGCGGCGGCTTTACGTAAGGCTTTCGACATAAAAATAGGAGAAATCTGTCCTTTTAGTTTGTTGACTTCTGATTCTAGAAAGCTATGCTCCAATATCATCAGATCCTCATTCTTTTTATTCCATTTTCGAAACAGCGTTATGACCGACATACTCCAAAGACAGATTATAGTAATCACTGATGAAGACAAACTGTCCACTAGTATAATGGGATTGCTGTAGGATTTTATTCGGTGCGAAAGTCCGAAAATTGTCCGTATCGAATATTCCAAAATATGTGTACAGCCCATGAGCGCTATAACAAAAAATAGTAGCAATGCGATGTATATTGTGTATTTTTCCTTTAACAAGAATTTTGGTATGAGGAAAAAGTAGTTTAGGTAAGTGGTTATCAGGTAAGTGATAAATGAAAGCAAACAAATTAGAAATACCGTATTGCCCAAATGTGTAATGCTGTCTTGATAAGCTATAAATATCTGGTTAAAGGTGATAATGACTAAAGTGAAAATAAAGAGGAGATGTCTCCAGACACGATACTTAGAATCAATTATTAGACGGTATAATTTACTTTGCTGCATTTGTGGGTATAAAAATACATTAAAAATCTATTCTATATAATATATTGAATAACGATGTCGCCTGTTTTTTGGGTTCTATGGCAGCGGTATTTAAATTGTATTTGTGGCCATAGTATTCTTTTTCGCCTGTGACATTCAGCCATTTGATAGCAATCTCGTGCGATCGTTTCAACCTATTGATTTTGTAGCTGATCGAATAATTAGCTATAAACATAGGGGAAAATTGTTTGGCAAATGCATTTCTTTCATCGTATTGCGTTTCCTTATCCGGATGGCTGAGTGAAGCTGCTTCGATTACAGGAGAATACCGCTCGCCTCCCTGCAAAGTCATTTTCAGATGAACACTTAGTAGATCTCTTTTCTGTTTATCAATGAACCATTCTTTGCCCGTGAGTCCATTGATGACAAAACGCCTGTTAAATTTGCTGTTATGCCAGATACCGTCTCCACCTGCAAATTTCGCATCAAACAGCGAGGCCGTTAACATATAATAAAAACCCCTCTCCAAGTATCTCTCGATTGTGATATCGAGTCCGAAATTTTGTCCCTGTCCTCTGTTTACCAACGGATATTCCACATAAAACAAGTTGCGGTTGAGGACGGAATAGGAGCTGTCGGCAATCACTGGCACATGGAATAGATATTGATAAAAAGGTTCCAGCTTTAAGCTCGTGTTAGCTGACATTTTATATTGATAAGATAAATACAAGTGATGTGTCTTGGTGAACTCCAGATCTTTGTTCACGTATTTGTCACTGTTTTTATCTTTTACAAAGTAGACGTCCATCTTTTCCATACGGCTGTGTAATCCATAGGCAAGGGCAATCGAGTTTTTCGTGGCTAATTGCCATTTGACAGCGGCTCTGGGCTCGATTGTCCATTTATTATTCAGTGTTAATATCTGTGAATTCAGCCCTAGCGTGACGTGTACTTTATTGCTCAGCTCAATCAATGAACTGCTATAAGCCGAAATCAATGTTGTATTACCTTTTCCTTCCGAAACTGTTTTCAGTGCTGCTCCCACAATCGGTGAAATATCCAGATCCATATTGTAATGCATCTTTGTAACTGTCAGACCTGTTTTATTGCTGTGTCTCTGGTTGTATTTTTTATCCAATGATGATGTTAATATCAGGTTTGTAATGCGGTTGTTTAAGGATAAATTGGGCGTTATTTGTGTGTTATGATCAAGGATGTCTTCCGCGGCTTGGTTGTTTGAATAGGTAGACGCTAGCGTGGTACGCAGAATTCCTCCATCAGCAAAGAAATAGCGATGTGTGATGCCTGCCGCAGCTGACATCTGGTCGGTTTTTGAGGATTTATGGTCATCCATATATTTCCAGCTTAATGACTCTTCTTTTTTTGTACGGAACTTGTCCATCAGGGCATTCCCCCAGATTGACAATATGCTTTTATTATTGCCCGGGAAATTTAATTTGAAATTTAGGTCCTGATAATCCAACAATTGCTCTTTATTGACTCCCGACTTCAATTTATTCATCAATCCGGTTGTCGAATAACGGTAATTGAACAGATAAGAAGCATGACTATGATTACTAAAGGGGCCTTCCGACGCGAAATCTAGTCCCAGTAAACCTGCCTGGAAGGTGTGTTCATGCTTACGGTTATTTCCAGTACGCAACTTCATGTCAAATACACCGGAAATTGCATTATTATATTCCGCAGGAAAAGCGCCATTATAGAAGTCCGAATTTGCCAAAACATTTGTGCTTAATGACGATAATACGCCCCCACCAAGGGTTGCTATATCTGCGAAGTGATTAGGGTTTGGTATTTCTATCCCCTCAAGTTTCCATTGCAGCATACCCGGTGCATTCCCATGCACTGATATACCGTTGTTGCCGACGTTAGGAGATACCCCAGCGAAAGAGCTGACCAGGCGGGCGGGATCATCCATTCCACCTGCATAACGACTCGCTTCTTCTACCCGCAACAAACGGCCACCTGTAAGCGCCATTTTATTAGAAGCCCGTTCCTTATTCGCTACGATGACAACATCTTTCAGTTCAAATTCAATGCGATCCATCGCTATTTCTACCGAAACTTCTTTGGTAGAAGTAAGCATGATCTCTTTGACAACGGTTAGTTCGTAACCTATGCAGGAAGCTTGAATTGTATAACGTCCGATCGGGATATTATGTAGCACGAATTGCCCGTCATCCGAGGTGAATACACCTAGACCTGCATTTTCAACGACCTTGATAGATACGGCGGGAACCGGCATGCCTGATAAGCGATCTGTGACCACACCCCGTATATTTTGCGTTGGCGTGTTTTGGCCATAAGCAGCAGTGATTGAAATCAAAACACAGAAAAATGCCATAAATATCCTACGCTTAAATATCTCCATAATCTTATAGACTATATGGAAGATACGTCGGAGACCTTTTTTTTGCATTAATTCTTGGCTGAGCACGATTTCCAGTGCGTCCAGTACTTTTTCGCATTCGGGTACTGGTATCTGAGATAGCTCCGATATTTTTTTTACGGTTTCTTTTCTATTCATTTCTGCAACATTTGATTATAAGTCAAATTTATTGGTATGAAAAGCGTGCTTTCAGCATATGAGACAGATAGCCAGTTTTCTGCGACAGAAATAATTGTTGCCACGATGAAAGAACCAAGAGGACTCTAGCACAATGAATCGCTTGCATGTTTATAAAAGAAATTTTCTCCTAAAAACAATTGTAGACGAAGAGTCCTGCGTGGTTTAGAGGAATCTCTCTGAACAACGTCTATCGACTCTGTATACCAAAGTTCGCGTTACTCGCTAACAATGACTTTCTGGCGACGAACAGGAGCAAAACGTGTCTTGCCAAGAAGGTTGAGATGTGATAAGGACCTTTCGTCACCTCCAATTGGCTGTTTGTCATTTATTTTTTTTACTGCGTTTGTTTTGTGATTGATTTGTACATGGAAAATAACTTATGTGCTAGTAATATGATCGACAGAGACCAAAAGCAATCGGGGCGATCTCTTCATATGACGGAAGCAAATCTGCGCCAACTACGACAACCCTCAGTGAAAATAAAATGTGAAATATAACAGACTAACGATAATGATTTTAAACGTCAAATTCCTGTTAGCAATGCTGCTATTCAGCTTTGTAAATCCTCGGCAAATAAATGCTAAGGATTCAGACTATGTTATCTCTGAGGTAAATAATAATACATAAAAGAAAATAATTGTCGTCTTTATTACAGGAGACGGGGGTGCAACAATTTCGGTAAGAGCTTGCTCAGATATTTTATCAGGATGGTTTCAATCGATTAGTCACAGCAAAGCGTGTTTTGCGCTGGATTTATACGTTTGCAAGAAAGTTTCAAGCACTCTTATACCCTCTTCAATTTCGAGTTGTGAGACAAAAATAGATTTTATGGTTAAAAATAACCATTGATCCGATCACCATATAGATTTAAATTTGTGGTTTGGTAAGAGATTGTTTCTCAATCGCTATTGATCTCGATTGAAGCTTAAAATTGTTAAAATATGCACATTCTAGTTAGTTTGGTTTTGTTTAGTCTATTTTTTATGTTCAATCAAACTCCGCTCAAAAACGTTGGGGAGCGGGAAATTTCGTATACAGATTCTTCCCGAGCTCGGCCCTTGAAAGTACAATTATGGTATCCAACTGACGATAAAGATACTAAGGATACAGAACTACCATTTCTTTTATCACCTACAGTAAGAAATGCCAAGTTTATTCAAAATAAATATCCATTGATTGTACTATCACACGGCACTGGGGGTAACAGATTCAGCTTATCCTGGCTAGCGATTAACCTGGCAAAAAATGGATACGTTGTGCTTGCTCCGGATCATTGGGGCAATACGCTAAATAATAAAATTCCTGAAAATTTTGTGCGTTATTGGGATAGACCTCTAGATATGAGTTTCCTGATTTCCTCATTCCTTGAAGATGCACGTTTTAATAGTTATGTAGATAGCACTAGGATTGCTGCGATAGGTTTTTCATTGGGCGGATATACTACTTTAGCGCTAGCTGGCACCAAAATAGATTGTGATATCCTCAAGAAAAATGCTTCATTAGCCGAAAATCGCAATCAATTTGTCGTTCCTGAGTTAGGTGATCTGCAGAATTTAATACAAAAAATATCCTGCAAACAAGTACCTAAAGATTTAAAAGATAGTCGATTTAAAGTTAACATCGCTTTGTCTCCAGCTTTAGGGCTGGGACTTCCAGAAGGGGAACAAAATAGCGCCTCGTCAGTCTTGATCATCGGCGCAGCGGATGATCAAATTGCCCCTCTCAGAACTAATGCGCTAAAATATAGTGAGGTAATTAAAGGTTCAAGGAATATTGTACTCCCTGCTAATACGGGACATTACATCTTTTTGAATGAAGGAACCCCCAAACTGGTACAAGCGGAACCAAGTTACTACAGCGACCATCAAACAATTGACAGAAAGTCAATACATCAGCAATTAGCTAAAGAGATTCGTCATTTTCTTTCCGAAAATTTAAAGTAATTTTGATCGCTTTCCGGCTCTGGTTTTTGTACAAACTAGTGATAGAGCATATACTTCGTCATACAAGCGGTTTATTTTTTTACCCGGAATTTTGCGCGCAGTATAAAACTTTGAAACCAATAATGCCCGGCCGTGTTCTATACTCAGTAGATAAAAAATGCAGTATGGCCAGGTCAAAATCTAAAATGCCCACCAGGATCAGTCCGATGCTCTGTACGCTCACCAAAGAGCCGCCACGGAATGACGATTATTTGTTCGAAGTGAAATGGGACGGCTATCGCATCGTCTCTTTTGTCCGGCATGGAGAGGTACGCATGGACTCCAGAAGCGGACTGAACTATACCTCGCGTTATCCTGTCATCGCGGACGCCTTAAAGAAGCTCGGGCATGAGGTGATTTTAGATGGTGAGGTCGTTGTCTTCAATGACAGCGGCAACGCCGATTTTGACGCCCTACAAAAATACAATGGGATCGCCAGCCCGATTTCATACTGTGTCTTTGATCTATTATGGCTCGACGGCAATGATCTCAGGAGCCAGCCGTTGACCGTACGCAAAGAGCTGCTCAAACAGCTGGTGCGAAAAGACGATACCTTCCACTACAGCGAATCTTATGATGACGGTCAGGAGTTGTATCAGCGGGTCCTCGACCTCAATATGGAAGGCATTGTCGCCAAAAGGAAAGACAGTGAATATATCGAAGGCGAAAGGGCGTACAGCTGGTTAAAGATCCCCACTCGGAAGCGACAGGAATTTGTGATCGGAGGCTGGGCAGAGTCCGAGAAAGCACGTTCATTTAAAAGCCTGCTATTCGGCGCATACGAAAATGGGAAATTCACCTGGATCGGTAGGGGTGGAGGAGGTTTCAAGGACAAGGAGATGCCCGTTATTCTCAAGCAACTTAAGGCTTTGGAAGTTAGTGAATCACCCTTCGTCAATGAGGTGCTCGATACCAAGGGAGCCAAAATCCACTGGGTCAAACCCCAGTTGGTTGCCAATTTTGAATTTGCGACCTGGACCAAAACAGGAAGAATACGGAAGCCGGCTACATTCCTCGGATTCAGGTCCGATAAAAGACCGGAACAGGTGGTTAGGGAAGTGCCAAAAGATGTACAGAAAATCGATGAACTCACCGACAAAATGGAACCGGCAAGAAAAATTCCCCCTTCCAAACCCTATTTAAATGCTGGCAGTAACTGGAGGCGTGTCGATGAAGCCATAGCCGGCAAAGAGATCTCCGATTTCCCGATGGCAAACTGTACCATACAGCTGCACGATGTCGGGCGGGAACTTTGGAAAGGTATTCCGAAAGGCGAACTGCTTCTATACTACAACAAGATCTCCAAATTTATTTTACCCCATATACAGCATAGGCCACAGTCGCTGAATCTGAAGCTGACCCATGCCGGAGGGCCAACCACCTTTATAAAAGATATGGAAAATAGGCAGCCGGACTGTGCCGAGATCTTTATCGACCAGCGGCGGGTTGCCAAAAAAGGCAAGCGCAAACAGATCGATTACCTGATCTGCAACAATATAGAAACCCTGCTCAGCATGGTCGACTGGGGATGTGTCGATATCAATCCATGGGCATCCCGGACAAAGGCGCCGGAGTTTCCCGACTATATATGGCTAGATTTAGACCCTACGGTGGACAATACGGACGAAGAGGATCAAGGATTCGAGATGGCTATTGAAGTCGCACGGGCCGTTAAGGAAGTATTGGACAAATTTGGCTTGAAGGGCGATATAAAAACCTCCGGAAAGACCGGCCTTCATGTTTACATCCCGGTCCGGGACATCAATTTTGATACCTCGTTATTTTTAGGCCGGTATTTAGCGGACTGGGTGAATGAGCTGGTGCCTGATATTAGCACGCGGTCAATTACCAAAGCTCATCGGAAAGGGAAGGTATATATTGACGCTGATCAGAATAATTATGCAGATACCTTGGCTGCGGTCTATTCTGTTCGCCCTTATCACCAACCGACGGTCAGTACACCTCTGGATTGGAAAGAAGTGAAGCCTGGGCTGGACCGTTATTCGTTTACGATCAATACGATAGAAAAAAGACTGGAAAAGAAGGGCGATGTGTTTTTGTCTGTTCTCGATGAAAAAATCCGAAGTAGAAATTATTCTGTTCTGGCAAAGCTGCCTTAGTATCTGTTAAAGTTCAGCGACATAATAATTTTGTACTCAAAAAATCTAAATTAACTTCTGAACCTTTTTATTTCTGTAGTTTGAGACTCCTCCAGTTCAGCTATATGATAACGAAGATCTACTAGCATGTCCCAGTGAGGTTTCGTATATTGATTAAACATATAGCTGTGCAAAAAATAAAAAATTACTCCCAGGGCCGTAAACCTAAAAAGCACTGCTGTATCGAGGATTGATTGTAAAAACATTACAGCATTTTAAAAAAAAAGACAGCAGAATAAAAAATAATAGCGATCTCAACCTCGTTGATTTTCTTCGGATTTCAGTAAAATATTCCGATGTCGTCAAGATTGAAGTAATAATTCCCCCGTATTGTGCGGTGACGTGTTAGCTAAATTTCGCTTCTCTTGCGAATTTACTCTTGTCGATGCCTAGGTCACTGCTGGACAGATCGGCCAGTATTTTTTCAATTTCAAGCTTATTAAACGTGTTTGGGTTGCGTCTACATTTAAGGTAATTTTCTCTAGTCATTTTTTTCGCTACCTGACCCACTGTCTGTACGTCAAGTTCGTTGCCGAAGTTATGTGCGAAACAAAGTCCAGAGTACGAGAGTGTAGCCCCTACAAGACCAATCTGCCAACTGAAAAAAAGCCCTACTAAAGAGGCTAGAAGTAAAATTGTGAGTGTCAATGACACCCAATAAGGCGGTCGTAAGATATTAAGTTTGAAGCCCAGATTATCTTCCAGTTTTTTGACTAGTGAACGTCTGCTTTGTTTTGGCAAAAGGCTGACGAGAGCAAGGTCTGTCGAGATCGTTTTATGATCTATTTGCAGCGTGGATGTAATGGCATTGCGCAGTTTATAAAATGCATGTTGACTCGTACAGTCGTTTGTGTGAGCTAGTTGGAGTTTATTTAGGATGTGATCACACAGTTCGCCAAAAGTCGAAATGTACATTAGTTCGTTATTTTGAAACTTAATGTCAAATGATTTTTCAACTTTAAGAAGTAAATCGCTAATATCGTCTGGATCCACATTTTCAAGTTCGTCGTCAGCCATAGTGCTACTGTCAATTGGTTACACTATACTAATATGCGAAAAAAAAAGAATAGCGACAATAGTCTGGGCAGGGAGGCTTTTAATTTCTTAATTTTGCTGAGTGCTCAAAATAGCAATCTGTAAGAATCATAATGATAAAAGAATTTTCATATAAGAAATTTGGTAAACTAGAGTTTAGCAAGGCCACTGTTGAACATGACTCACTCAACATCATAAATGATCATATCAAAGTCCTGTTTATTCCCCAAAATGCGATTATTCAAGTAGATTTCCAGGAGATAGAAATGCACACGGACGCCTTATTATTTATAAATCCGCATGTCATTTTAAAACCCTGTGAAACTATTGATGGGCAATTGATGCACTTTAACCGAGACTTCTACTGTGTGGAAATACACGATCACGAAGTCGCCTGCGATGGCATATTATACAATAATGTATTTGAAATCCCTTTTATAAATTTAAACGAGCAACAATCCGAAGAAATTCAGAACATCATCAATGCTATAGATTTTGAATTGAAGAATGAGGACTCGGGTACAGAAGAAATGCTAAGAACGTTGTTAAAGCTGATCATTCTTAAATCTACCCGTATCTGGAAGCAGCAGCATCAATTGGCTGACGATATGCGCCAGACTGATGTTCAATTTTTACGGAAATTCAGTAAGCTGGTCGAACAGCATTTCAAAACACTGCATACCGTGGCCGACTATGCAGATATGCTCTGTATTACGCCTAAAAATCTCAGTAAAAAGATCAGCCTGGTCAGTAAAGAGACGCCAAACGATATTATAAAAAACCGGATCATACTGGAAAGTAAACGTCTTTTAGCACATACGGCGATGAATGTTAAAGAGATCGCCTACACCCTGAATTACGAAGACGATGCCTATTTCGTCCGTTTTTTTACAAAACATACCGGAATGTCACCGACAAGTTTTAGAAAACAGTTTTAAAATATATCTCTCACATATTTTAAGAAAAGCACAGCCTATCAGGATGTGCTTTTTTTCATGTTTACACGTTTTCGTTGCTCAAAATATGCCGTGCACAAGGTTAATAAACTTTTTTGGGCAAAAAGTGCAATTCAAAGCGAAAAGCATCCATTGATGCGCCTTCGATATTACCCCAACTTTGTAATAACAAAAGAAAACAATAACAACAACAATTAAATAGTAAAGACATGAACAAGTTTACAGTAAAAGACGGAACAGAAATTTATTTCAAAGATTTAGGTGAAGGACAACCGATATTTTTTCATCATGGATGGCCACTATCATCCGATGACTGGGATGCCCAGATCATGTTCTTTCTGGAAAGAGGTTTTAGAGTAATCGCGCATGACAGAAGAGGCCATGGAAGATCTACGCAAACGTATAAGGGAAATGATATGGATACTTATGCTGCTGACGTCGCAGAATTGGTAGAGTTCCTCGATCTGAAGAATACGATCCATGTAGGCCATTCAACCGGTGGTGGCGAAGCGATCAGATATGCCGCACAATATGGGAAAGACCGGGTATCCAAAGTCATTTTGATCAGTGCGGTTACACCTTATATGATTGCTGACGCCAATAATCCGGACGGGGTGCCACTCGCCGTGTTTGACAATATCCGCTATAATACACTTCATAACAGACAGCAGTTCTACCAAGATCTTACCGTGCCTTTCTACGGTTACAACAGGGAAGATGCGGTCATTAAAAAAGGTATACAGGACAACTGGTGGAGACAAGGGATGATGGGTGGTATCAAGGCACAATATGACTGTATCAAAGTATTTTCGGAGACCGATTTCACCGAAGATCTCAAAAGTGTGCAAATTCCCGTTTTGGTGCTTCACGGTGATGATGACCAAATTGTCCCTTATGCAACCACAGCCGTTAAAGCGGCCCAACTATTGAGAAACAGTAAACTGATCATTTACCCGGGCTTCTCTCACGGTATGCCTACTATTAATGCCGATGTCATTAATGAAGATATACTATCCTTTATAAAAGAATAAAGATTCATCTGGGCAAAAAGTGCAATTCAAAGCGCAAGATGTTCATTGATGTGCCTGTGAAATTACTTCAACCTGCAATAACAAAAGAATATAACAACACTAATAATTATTAAAGTCATGAAAAACTTAACTTTAGCCATCGTATTAATTACCACCTTTATTACAAACAGTATTTTTGCACAAATCAAGAGAACTCCGGCATCTTTTGGAAGAGCCGAATATATCGAAGTAGAAAAGAACGTGAAACTTCATGTAACTGACCTCGGTGAGGGAGAGCCTATTGTTTTGATTCACGGATGGCCCTTGAGCGACGCCATGTACGAATATCAATATGCCGATTTTATTCAAAAAGGGTATCGGGTGATCGGCATCACACTAAGAGGATTCGGGTTATCTGACAAACCGGGAGGAAAATACAACTATGATGTATTTGCAGATGATATCAAGGTTGTATTAGATAAATTGGATATTAAAAATGCGACAATAGGCGGATTTTCCATGGGAGGAGCTACAGTGATTCACTATGTGGCTAAATACAATGCAGCTCACGTTTCCAAGATGGCTTTATTTGGAGCGGCGGCACCGACCTGGACAAAACGACAAGACTTTAATTATGGTTTGTGGACCAAGGAAGATGTCGATGGACTGATCACGTTGAACAATACGAACCGTCCAGAATTATTTAGCACTTTCGGCAAGATATTTCCAGCCAATGAGACAAGCGTTTCCCCTGGGCATGGCGCTTGGTTGGGAGGTATCCAGGCTCAGGCATCGCCTTATGCTATGGCGGAGGGGCTAAGAACATTGCGGGATAGCGATTTACGTGGTGATTTAAGTAAGATAACAATCCCAACATTGATCTTACACGGTAAGTTGGATAAAATATGTTCGTACGACCTGGCAGAACAAATGAATACCTTACTTAAAAACTCAACTTTAGTTCCCTTCGAAAAAAGTGGTCACGCGCTCTTCATTGAAGAGCTGGATAAATTTAATAGTGAGTTATTAAACTTCATCAAGAAATAAAGCAATGACGGCATGAGGTTGGTCTAAAAAGCTGACCTCATCTTTTAATTTAAATCAATTGAAATGAACAGAATTTTTATACTTATCCTAATGCTGGCATGTTTTTCCTGCAGTTCAAAAATGGAGACCATAAGGGTAACACATAGCGGGGTGCCAAAAACAATAGGTCCCTATAGTCATTCCACAGGTTATGGTAATGTTATTTTTGTATCAGGCCAGATTGGCATAGACCAAAAAACAAATATGCTAAAAGATGGTGTTGAACAACAAACGGTTCAGATTATGGAAAATCTAAAGACCATCTTAGCGGATAATCAATCCGATATTGAGCACATTACCAAGACAACGATATTTTTGACAGACATGAAATATTTTGAAAAGGTCAATGAGATTTATGCTAAATATTTTCACGGGCATTTTCCAGCAAGGACCACTATTGAGGTGGCTTCTTTACCGAGGAATGCCAATATTGAAATTGAGTGTATAGCTGTTAAAAGGTAATTAGAAACTATCACTCATCATCAAGGACGGTCTTGATTCACAAGAATGTTATTTTTGTATTCCAACGGAGTTTTTCCCAGCCATTTTTTAAATGCCCTAACAAAACTACTTGGTTCAGCAAAGCCTAGATTCGCCGAAATTTCCTTTACAGAAGATGGACTCGTCGTGATGTAATGAATGGCTAACGTTTTTCGAACTTCTTCTACGATTTGTATATACGAAATACGTTCCTCGCGGAGTTTTCTTTGGAGTGTTCTTACACTGACATTAAAATTACAGGCTACAGATTCTATTGAAAGGGTAAATAGATAAGAGTTTGTGATCAAGTAATTAAAAATCTTCTTTGCAAAATCACCGCTTAATGATTCCGGATTTTGGAGCTTATAGACCTGACTAATAAGTGAGTTTTGAACGCTATAATTGGCGGTTATGATCTTCGTATTTAGAAATTCCTTGTTAAATTCCAGAATATAAATACGGCTTTTCTGTAAAGGGCATTTGATAATATGCTTATATTCTCTGTCATAATCTTTTTGGTAAGTAGGAAAACTCGCACGTAGTGGGGCTAGGTTTTTAATCAATAATCCTTTTAACTCATATAGTGTAAAGGCGATTAAAAAATCACCCATTTGATTTTGAGTAGTTGAAAATTTGTCAAAGCCAGCATTTTTCTCATAGGTAATAACAAAAGTTTCAGATTTTTCATGAACTGACATTGTATAAAAATCAGTAAGTAAGCCTACCATCATACAGGCATACTGTAAAGCTTCTTTTACATTGTTGCTCGTTTGAATCACTTGGCCGACTACCCCAAGAGCAGCAATTTGCATCGCTGCTCCAAAATGTAGCCCTACCAACTCATTTTTTGAAATCTGAATAATGTTTTTCCAAATCATGTCCATCTGCTCATTGGATATCGGAAAGGATGGGTTTGTGTTCAATTCGTCTATTGAAATGTTTGAGTGAGCAGCAATTTTTCCGGTATCTAATCCTCTCTCTTCGCAAAAGATAAACAATGCCTGTAAAAATGTTTGTCTGTAATTCATTATGTGAAATTACACATTTGTCACAGTAAATACTGTTTTTTTGTCGTCTAAAACCAATACGTTGGCGCGTAAAGATAACGTGTGGTTGGAGGATCAGAAATATCTTTACAGAAACAAAATTCAAAGCTTATGACACTAAAAAATGTATTACTGTTAAATGCCATTAGTTCTGGTATTACAGGAGTTTTACTCGTTGCAACACCTAATATGTGGATAAGTATATTTAAGCCAACAGGTGTAGCTCCATTTATGGAAGTAGGGACGTTCTTGATCTTATTTTCTGCATTTGTTCTTTTTACGGCCATTAAAAAGCCTGTCATAAAGGCATGGATTAAACTAATCATAGCGTTGGACATCACGTGGGTATTTGCAAGTTTGGTAACTGTTTTATTGTCATTTTATTCCATCAGTATGCTTGGTACAGTGATCATTCTTTTTGTTGCAGCTTGGGTAGGAATGATGGCCTATTTGCAAATTATCACATTAAAAAAGAATCAACCATGAGCATGACAAGAACAATTACAAACGACTTTCTACATTTTGCAGCACAGACAATTGAATAAGCTTATAAATCTCTTTGCAAACGATGTTAAATGGGAGGTTCCCAGGGATGTGGACCATATAAGATGGCTAGGTACTCGAAACAGCAAGTTAGAAATACAGGATCTCTTCAACACGCTCTTTTTTCCCGCTCAGCGCGATGGAGGTTTACCAAAAGAACATTGCTATTTCTTTTCTTGACGAAGAGCTCGAAAGTGATTAAATTCGAAAGTATACATTTATAAATCTAAAGAGAGAACATGGGAAAATTTGTAGTAACAACCAGAAAGAACGGTGAATATCAGTTTAATCTCAAGGCAGGCAACGGCCAGACGATCCTTGGAAGCGAAGGCTATTCCAGTAAGGCAAGTTGCCTTAACGGTATTGAATCGGTTAGGAAGAATGCACAGGATGACGGTAGGTTCGAAAAGAAAACCTCATCAAATGGGAAGTGGTACTTCAATCTAAAGGCGTCCAACGGACAGATCATCGGAACGAGTGAGATGTACGAGAGCAGTAGTGGTATGGAAAACGGGATTGAGTCGGTTAAGAAAAATGCACCTTCGGCGGAAGTCGATGATCAAACCTCCTAAACCAGGTATATAAAATTAAAGCTGTCTAAAACTCTTAGACAGCTTTAATTTTTGGTTTATGGTTTATAAGATGCTGACCGACAATAAAATTTGTAGCGTCCATTTCATTTTCATGCGCGAAGGCTGAACCTTCCGTTCAATTATTCGTCACTACAAGCTGCTGGGCCCTTGAACGATATTAAAAAAATTAGAAACAATATGACAAAATATGTATTGTTAGCATGTATATTAATACATCAGGTTAGTTTTAGTCAGATTAGAACACTTAACGGTACTCAACTAACAGCGATTGACTTTGAGAAAAAAATAAACCTTGCAATGGATTCACTACAAGTTCAGGGAATGTCAATTGCTGTCATCAATAATGGGAATGTTGTATTTAACAAAGGATTTGGCCTATCAAATATCGATTCTAAGAAAAGGGTGACCAGATCGACTTTTTTTGAAGCAGCGTCTTTATCGAAGCCTGTTTTTGCCTTCGTCGTGCTTAAATTGGTTAAAGAAGGCAAACTAGACATAGACAAGCCCTTATTTGAGTACTTAGAAGCCGATAATATCGAAGACGGGCGCTACAAAAGAATCACAGCCAGAATGGTTTTAAGCCATACCACCGGTCTGCCCAACTGGAGCGAAACCGAAAAAATGCAGTTACAATTTGCCCCGGGCACACAATTCTCCTATTCAGGCGAAGCATATGTTTATCTTGCCAGAGTGATCGCCAAGCTCTGTAATGCGGATTTTAAAAATTTGGATGCAGTCATTCAACATTTAGTTTTAAAGGAACTAAAGCTGAATAACTTCCATTTTATAATCACACCAAAGGTAGAGAAAAATCTGGCAGACGGTTATAAAAAGGGGCAGCATGTAAAAGACGAAAGAGATAGGTATCATTTTGATCCAGCAGGCGGTTTATATGCAAATACAACAAACTATTCAAAATTCTTAATCTATTTAATGAACAATGAAATAGAATTCAAGGAGATGTTTTCACCTGTCATTTCTTTGGATCGAAACGATCCGGTAAGGGAATACTTCGGAGTTGATTCGTGGACTTTGGGTATGGCTGCTGTGAAATTAAATGATGCTATATATTATTGGCATGGGGGTAATAATTTAGGGTACACCTCTTCATTTATGATTGATCCTGATAAGAAATTTGGCTATGTATATTTTACAAATGAAGACCAGTGCAACGAGATGAAAAAGGTTGTAGAAAATATACTATGGAAATAATGTATTGACTCATCGCTGTCCATTACCAATAGCAACAGCTATACTATCCACCGTGGGTTTTTCCTCGTTCATCTCGGATGATTGATGAGTGGGATTATCCACGTACGCATTGCAGGATAACCTAAAACAGATCGTCTACAGAAACGCAACACTTGTCGCAATCTCGCCGCAAAAGTCTCACTACAGGGGAAAATTAAGGGACAACCAACCACATACATTGTCAAAAAGGCCTTGCGGACAGTCAATAAACTTATCGAGTTTTAGACGTAAAAATTATTCTATTCGCTCGCAGTTATACCCCAGTTCAATCATATACTTAATTATTTCGGCGGTTTCAACCTTAAGTTTATGAGCCTCAACTCTAAGGATATTTTCCTCATCTTCAAGGTCAAAGTTTATTTTATAAATTGGATACAGTCTTAAAAGTGAGCGTGTTGTATCCCGAGCCTCTTTTTCGGTTGAGACATTGGTTTTAAATATTTCAACGACTTTCATTTTTCCGTACATCATAAAGCGTAAATTCTACTCCAAACCGGTTTTTCCTAATATCCAAAATGGTTTTACTTTCAATTGTTTACGGGGTAGACCTAATTCCTTTACAAACAGGTTGTTTAGTGCTATGCACAAGTGGCCATCCCCTCCAATATAAACCCTAGTATCGCGCCCAATTTTCAAACTCCTATAGTATGCAAGTAAGCTTGTGTCAGTTCCATTTGCTGTTTTTTGAAAAGTAAAGCCAAGTGTTCCGTCAAAATCAGTAAACAATTGTTTTTCGTCTTTTCCATAAATGATTCCGTTTATCTCCTGTTGCGGTGTGAGATGATGCGTAAAACAATAGAAATGTGACAAGGCGGTAATATCTCCTATAAAGAGGTGTTTAGGCTTGGTGGTATCTAATGTAAATTTACCGAGCGGTCTGGAAATGAGGACCTGACTGCCGACTTTTGTAATTTCGGCCCATTTGCTACCCGGACCATCCGTATGTGCGCACACAGCAATATCTATATAACTTTTCTTTCCATCACACTGGCAACGCCAAATGGAGTATGTCCGAACACGGTCTCGCAGTTTGCCTTTTTGATTCGGGAACAGGAGTAATCTGAGATGCTGTCCCGGGATTAATCCGGTGAAATTGATACTTACCTCCAGGGTGAAATGGAATACTTTCTCTGCAATTTCTTTTTTTCCAATTACAGTTGCCCAATTCATAAATAATTTGGTGAATATTCTTTCTTCTAAGTTCATCTTACCTTTATTTTATTGATGCAAACTTAGAAAGGGATACCTGGAGTTTCATTCACCTGGGTTAACAAATCATTTTTTTAGCATTCTTTTACGTATCCGGCTTAAAGACTGAGGTTTTACTTTAATATAAGAAGCGATTAAGTATTGGGGAATCCGTTGATTTAAATCCGGGTAGCATTCCAAAAATTTCAGATATCTTTGTTCGGGGGTATCGACGTAGAATGAAGTTATATCCGCAATTGCCTCTAGAAACAATTGCTCTGAAATGATTCTTCCCATTTTTTCACCTTGTCCAATTTTGTCATACAGCTGTTGTAGTCTGTCATAGCTAATACACAGCATTTCTATGTTTTCAACACATTTAATGGATTTGGAAGATGGTGTTTTCGTTAGAAAGCTCTCATAATTACAGACAAAGTCACCCTCCTTACCAAAATTATAGGCATGAGACTCTTTTTCCTCTATAAAGTAGACGACTAAGCCTTTAATTAAAAAGCCGATTTCCTTACAGACAGTTCCTTGTGCTAAGAAGTATTCTCCCTTGTCCCAACTTTTGAAATAGAATAACGAGTCTATCAGTGTTTTTTCCTGCTCAGTAATTTTAATAAATTTTGTTATTTGTTCAAAGAGTGCCTGTTTCATATAAATTTTTCGCTTTCTTCTTTTTCATACAGTTGGCAAATGGCAGTTCCTCGTAGCCTTCGTCCGGTGCCTCTGTCAGCTTTCTTTTAAAATTAGTAATTCATCACCGAATTGTCTACTTTTAAAATGCTCCAGCTTTTCTAGAAGAGGTCAGGAGTGGGGCAGTTGCATTCTAATAGGGAATATTACCTTTCCTTAATCTCAAAACAACATGTTGAATCTGTGGCAAGAGGAGCAGAACAGCAATTACCAAGATCACGCCTGTTAACATCCAATCATAGTAATCTCTGGTAGCACGAGCCAATATTTGATGCCCGACCATTTGATTGAAATAGCCTGTGGATGCTGTTTTTGACGTATACATATCGCTACCCGCATTCATATATTGGTTTTGGATATCCAGTAAAGTTACTGGTAATTGAGGATTGGTTTCCGTGAGTGCTTCGCGGACCTTTTCCCGAACTCCCGATTTTGCAAATAACTGAAGTTCGTTACTTAGTGCCAGACTTGTTGTAAATCCTGTAAACCTAGCCAATATACCAACAAGCGAGGCATTGATCGCAATCTTTTGGGGTGCTGAGGAAACGGTAAATGAAACAATCGGAACAAACAATACACCTGTTGCCACACCATAAATAAACATTGGCAGAATAAAGTCGACTGTCTCTCCCTGTACAGAAACAAACCGTATCATATAAGCATAATAAATCGCCATCGTTCCAAAACCAATAGTAATAATCCTTATTAGGTTGTAACCCGCCAAGATGAATCGGGAAGTAACGAACATACTCAGTATAGTTCCTAAAATTACCGTAGTCCATATCGGAATGGTGCTCAGTGGATCATTTCCTAATATCACTTCAAGATAGCCGTAGGCGAGGCCTGTACTTCCTTTGAAAATATAAAATGTAAAAAGAAGCAAGAGGCCGATAACAAAATTCTTTGTCTTAAATATCTGTAGATTGATTAATGGTCTTTTAAGTTTTAGTGTTCTCATGATAAAAAGAGAAAGAACAACTACATTAGCTAAACTGAGCTTAATGATTAAAGAACTATCGAACCATCCTAATTGTCGTCCATAGACAAGAATATATCCTAATATCAAGATAAATGATGCATAAAATAGATAGCCTATCCAATCCACCTGATACAATGGCATCTTTTTAGTAAATCTGGCGTTACTGTTCATCGTCAGCAGTATGACAAATGTCAGGATGATGAGTATGATGATAAATCCGTAGAATAGCCAATTAAAATCAAAAAAATGAACGACCATACTCGTATAGATGGAGTAGAAAGGTACAGCGATCTGTATACTGCCGTAAAGAATGCTATAAGCAATCACACGGGCACGTACAGACTGTAGCCGCGGGAAAATAAGCTGTGTCGCAATTCCTGACATCAATGCACAGGTAATGCCTTGCAAAAACTGGCAAATAACAAACAATGTCCAATCTTTGACATGAAAGCAGATAAGGCAACAAAGGATATTCACGGCGAGGGCCATCAGCAAATATTTTCTTGGTGCAAAATATTTTACCATACGAAAATCAAGTGCCAGGAAAGCTACGGTTGAACCATAGATAACGACCATCGCATACTGGACATCGGTAGCTTGTATGCCGTAATAGCCCATAGCTGCTACTGGACTGCCATAAAAAGCAAAACTAAAAAGACAGGCCATCAGAATGCCAAATATGACAGATCTCGCCACCCACTCAGATACCCATGATTTGAAAATTGGTAGGTTATGTGCTTGCATTATTCATCCTTTAAAACGTAAACATTTGCATTCATTCCTGCAGAGAGCTTTGCTAATTTTTCAGGCGTATCGGTTAGTTTGATCCGAACAGGAATGCGTTGTATGATTTTAACAAAATTGCCCGTGGCATTATCGGGAGGAAGCAGTGAATAACGGGAGCCGGTGGTTGGCGAAAGGGACTCGATAGCACCAGCGAACTTTTCATTCGGAAAAGCATCGACTTCAATAGATACCGCTTGCCCAATTCTGAAATTGCCGACCTGTGTTTCCTTATAATTTGCGACTACCCATTTTTCTTCTGCCTTGTTTACCAAAAATGCCAAAGTTTGTCCGGGTTGTATCAGTTGCCCTTCCTGAATCGTCTTTTTCCCGATTTGTCCGTCAAAAGGTGCAGTGATAACTGTATACCGAATATCCAGTTCCTGCCTCGCGAGGAGCGTTTCTTTGGTCTTTATTTCTGCCTGTATGGCATTACGTTGTGTGCTGTAATCATTTAGTTTGGATTCTGCCACTTGCAAAGACGCTTTTGCCTGATCATAATCCGATTGCGCGATGGCCAAAGAAGCGCTGATGTTGTCAAATTTTTGTTGTGTCGTAGATCCGTCATTCAGTAGATTCTTATACCGGTCAAATTCTTTTTGTTGTTGATTCAATCTGGCTTTAGCACCTGCCAATTGGGCCTTTATGACCTCAATACTTTTAAGTTGCGTTTCTTCGTTTGCAGCCAGGACGGGTAATTTGGCCTGTGCGCTCATGAGTTCTGCTGCCGCAGCATCTTTTTTCAGCCCGTACTCGTCCAGTTCGATTACCACTAGCGTATCCCCCTTTTTAACACGCTGATTATCCTTGTAATATATTCTGCTGATATAGCCACCTACTTTTGCGTTTATGGGCGACAAGTAGGCATCTACCTGAGCGTCATTGGTCTGTTCATAGTGATACCCTTTCAAGAAATAGGTAGCTGCCCAGATTATGATTCCTACGAGTAATACGATACCAAAGCATTTGGTTAGGTTTACCACAATTTTATCTGTTTTATTTTTGTTCATCAGTTTTGTATTAAAGAATTCCTACTATTGCCAATAATCTGATATGGCTTACTTGTACGTTTGTCTGTGCTGTTGTCAGATTAAATTTAGCTTCCAATAAAGCATTTTCGGCTTCCAGAAGATCGGTCAGAAGAGATTCCTGATTTAAGTAGCTGCTTCTGATAACACGTAAGGTTTCAGTGGTTTTAATGATATTTTGCTCAGCTGTTTCCACGCTCTCGAAAGCCTGTTGTTGCTGTAAATAAGCCTCTTTTACCTGAAGAGAGATTTCATCCTTCTTCATTTCTGCTTTTTCCTTTGCCTGATTGCTGACAGTCTGGGCACGAGCGATGGAATGCTTGCTCTTGTATAGATTATCGATGGAAAACTGAACTTTAATGCCTGTCTGACCAAATCCCCATAAATCATTCGAATAGGGATAAAAGGAAATCTGCGGATACGTATAATTGTAATTGGAATACAGAGAGACTTTTGGCCATAGCGTAGCTTTCATCTGTTTAACGTTCAGCTTACTCCATTTGATGTCGCTATTCACCATTTTATATGACGGAGACTTGTTAAAAGCGATATCTACATAATCTTTGTAGTCACCTTCTGTGATGGCGTTTAATTCAATTGTATCCGCATGTTTTATTGCTAGCTCGGTATCAATTTCACGGCCCATCAGTATATTGAGGTGTTGCTTGGCGATTGCAATCTTTTTTTTGACATCGGAAAGGGCCAGCTCCAGTTGCGATAATTTGACGGAAGTTCTCAGTAAATCACTTTTTAGCACAGTACCGTTTTTATGCAGGCTTTCAATCAGTGTCAGCTGTTTTTTCTCTGCTTCAGTTTCGGCATCAAGAAAATCATAGAAGTGCAGAAATTTATACAGATCGAAATAGGCAACTGCTACATGGTATTTTACGCTTTGCTTTTGTAGCTCCACTTCATACAGTTTTCGTACCCCTTCTTCCTTTTTCATGACGATGTTTCTTTTGTCTTTACCGCCATTGAAGAGGTTAAGGTTTAAGTTGTAACCCACTCCGTATCCATAGCCTTTTATAGGTACATCCTGTGGAGATGAGAATAATCCGTTGTCATAGATCAAAAATTTGGAATTGAGTTTTACATCGCCACCTGCTGAAAATTCCGGCAGCAAATGATCTTTGGCTTCCAATATTTCTATTTTACTTTGCTGAACATTTAGATCCGATAGTTTCAGGTCCCGGTTGTTAGCTTCGGCGATTTTCCATATTTCTTCCAAACTTAAGGGGTGGATGATTTCTGCATGCTGAGCATACACGGATTGTACAAAAAATAGCAACAGTATGACCAAGAGTGGGGCTGTGACTGGTTTCTTCTTTCTCTTTGCGGGCCATTGTTTTAACAGCTTTCTCAGCTCATCAAAAGCGAAGCTTAAATCTATCATGGGCATAAAGGGACTAGAATAAGCACAGGACAGCCGATAGACGTAGGCTCTATCTATTTCTTTATCCGGATGAGGTGATGTCTGTTCAGAGTTTTTGGCTTGTATTGCAAGTCCGAAATCTTTATCAGGTTTTATGATTTTATCTTTCATTATGACTCTATTATTAACACCGCAAAATTATTCAACACCTCACTTTACGGTTTTATATAATTAGCCTAATGTTTGTTATATTTGGCCATATGGAAATTCTTAGCCAATTAATAACTATAGTGGATCAAAATCGCGATTCAATCCTTGTGCTGCGACAACAGACGGAACAGCGTTTGCCTGCTCATCAGCACGATAAGGCCCAGTTGTTGTTGGTTTATGGGGGGATTGCTTACTTGCAAACAGGTGAAAAAGATTTCTATATTCCATCTAATCATTACCTATGGATACCCAAAAACTACCCCCACAACCTCATGTTTAACACGCAGGATCTATATATTATCAATATCTATTTTCCAGACGAAAGCGATGATGGTTTTTATGATGAATTGGGAATATATCCAGTAAGTAAGCTCTTAGCAGAAATGCTCTCATTTAGCGAGAAATGGCAAGGTGATTATTATAAGGGTTCCTGGGAATTTGAGTTTTTATCAACGCTTAGGAAGCTGCTGTCAAAGGAAAAACTGAAAAAGTTTTCGATACAGCTTCCCACAACAGAAGATCAACGGATAAATGAGATTACGGACAGTCTTAGAAGTAGGCTCAATGAAAATCTCACTTTAGAGGATACAGCAACACGATTCGGTATGAGTGTGCGAAGTTTGACCAGATTATTTCAGGCCAAACTGCAGATCACCTTTATTCAGTATTTAAAAATGCTGCGTATTATCCGGGCCATGGAGTTAATAAAGGATACAGATCTGAATATGACAGAGATAGCCTATGAAATTGGATATTCGAATATATCTGCGTTTAGTAATAATTTTCATCAGCTGACCAATATGAGACCTACTGAATTCAAAATGAAATGAGAGGTTCTGCTCTAATTGTTGTTCAACGCCCTTACTGCCTATATACCGCTCAAATAATACAGCTTTTAAGTTTTTGATTCATAGATATATAAAAGTTATTTATTTGTGAAATTTCAGAATTAATCTTTTTTATGATAGTTTTGGTCACAAAATAGCCATGAAAAAAATATTAACATTCTTTAAGTATGCTGTCTTAGCCATACTTACCACTATTTTGCTTCTTATTTTCTATGTTTTTATCAGTAACAGAATTTTCATTGGAGGTGAGGATGAACAATTTGCAGATTATTTAAAACGTAACCAGGAGCAGATTTCAGACAGGATCGAAGGAAAACTGTTTGATGATAATTTCTATCAGTCCCAGATCTTTCTATTCGGTGAGGTTCATGGCTACGCTTATAATCAGAAAATGGATGCGTATTTTTTCAAATTTTTGAATAAAAAAGCGGGGATAAGATATTACGTGGCTGAGATGGATAGTCTGAATGCTAATAAGCTCAATCGTTTTTTACAAGGCAGTACAAAAGATGAGAATTTACTCAGAGACGTGGTGACAGCAGTCAGTAAACGAATCCCTCAGCAATCGAGTAAAGAGTTATTAGAAAAATGGGACGCTGTGTACGACTATAACCAGACGTTGGCGGATTCGTTAAAGATATCGGTGCTAGGGGTCGATACAGATTTTGACAATAATTCCCATAAGGTCTCCAGAGATTCGGCGATGATGGCCAATTTCAGCAGTTCAGTGAAAAGACTACATCTTGAAAATGAAAAATTTTATGGACTTTTCGGATTTTACCACGTGTTACAGCATAGTGCAAAAGAAGGTAAAAGTCCATTTGCCGAACGACTAAAGAATTCGGGCTTTAGCGTGTCAAGTATTGTAAGTTATACGCTTGAGAGCGAAATGTACCTTCCTAAAAACCCTCAATTTCCGACACCATCGGACCAGAAGATTAGTGTGATCAATGCAGACGGGCCATTTATGCTGGTTAAGGGAATCCATGATTTTTCGGGACTAGCGCAGCCAAATTCCATGAATTTATTTAAGTTGGATGCTAAAGATTCACCTTATAAAAACTCTGAAAAGCTGATAACGATCAAGTCCAGATTGTTCGGTGAGAGTTTCAACCCCGCGCCGGGAACTTCCACGCTTGATTATTTTCAGTACATGGTGCTGCTCAAAAATTCAAAGGCGCTCACACCATTAAAGTAGCAGGGACTGTGGGTAGTGATGATCATAGATTGAAATTGACCAAGTGAATCTTTGGCTAGCGTAGTAAAGGTTTAATATTATTTGGAATAAATCTAAATAATTATTTATTTTGCGCACTTGGATGCACTAAAAACATGGAACTCGATTAAAACTGGCGATAGAGACAGTTTTTTAGCCTTATACGACTCGGTATATACAGCCCTGTTCCGCTACGGATTGAAAATTAATGCCGACCGTGAAGTTGTAAAAGAATCCATCCATATCTTATTCTGTGACCTCTGGGAAAAGCGTGAAAAATTACCCATACTAACTACAGATCCAAAATATTATCTCTTTGTATGGCTAAAGCGCGTGATCTACAAACAGCGAGCTAATCAAAATATACCACTGGAAGATGTTTTGCACACACCGATGGAGGATTCGATCGAATCGCAAAAAATTGCCATTGAGGAAACATTGGAACGAGATCAGGCACTACACGATGCGTTGGGCAAGCTGACAAAAAAACAGCATCACTATATTGAGCTAAAATTTTTCCATAATAAGAGTTATGCGGAAATCGCCGACATGGAGAATGCAGCACTAAGAACAGTTTACAACGTTGTTTATGAAGCAATTAAAAAATTAAAGGGTTCATTATCAGTGGTTATTGTTTTTATTTTAAATTTTTCCAAATAAAATAGGTAAAAAAGAGGCCTTTGCGGCACTACTGTGTAAATGCAACATCGAGCAATGGAACAACCTACTTTGGAAGAACTCATCTGTAATGAATCCTTTATCAATTATTGTCTGCAAGCAAGGCTTGAGGATATGGAATATTGGAAACAATGGGTTGACGCAAATCCGCAGCACCGGCAGCTTGTAAAAGATGCGAAAGGACTAGTCGAACTGATGCAGACTGGTCCAAGCCAGACCGAGATCGCTGAGGAGCGTGTCCGGCTTCAGGCCTTTATCCATAAAAATGACACTCCGGTACATCATTTACGAAACTATAGGTGGATTGGCTATGCAGCTGCCAGCCTCTTGTTTGTGTCGATGGCTTTTCTATTCCTAAAAAGACAGTTGCCGCTAGCGGAAAATGCCACTCAAACTGAACTTATTAGCCAACTGGTACCGACCGGTAAATATATGAATGTGCTTTTGAGCGATAGTACCAAAGTCAAGCTCGGCCCAACGTCTATCATGCGATATCCGAAGAACTTCAATGGTGATAAACGGATCGTGAGCCTCAATGGTGAAGGCTATTTTGAGGTCGCTCATAACGCCCATAAGCCTTTTATTATTCAAACAGGTGAACTTGAAATCAAAGTATTGGGAACTTCCTTTAATGTATACGCTTTTGAAAACGATAAGCTGTCAAAAATAGCATTGTTTACCGGAAAAGTAGAAGTTTCAAACGGAACAAAAAGACTACAGCTCATTCCGGGGCAGGCCATTGTATATCATAAAAACAAAGCAACCTTTAATGTAGAGTCCTTTGATGTAGCTAAAGAAAAGGAAAATATGGCGGGTGTTTTGCATTTTGAGAAGGCCACTTTCAGCGAAATAGGCAAACAGCTGAACCGAAAATATGGAATCATCGTGCCCGACCGACCGGATATCGAACTGATGTATTCGGGGACTATAGGGCATGAACCGTTGGAAATGGTGCTCGAAAAACTTTCCATGACAACAGATTATCGGTTCGCCATCGAATCCAATACACTTCTCGTTCGTAAAAAATAACATCATATATCTATGTCTTCTAAATCCATCCATAGAAGAGCCCTGCTTCTTGGTGTACTTCTTTCTTTTCAGGTCTTAGCCGTGTACGCGCAACAGTTAAAGATTGAAGGTAAAAATCAACCCCTGAGGTCTGTTCTGAAGCAGATCGAAGAAAAATCAGGTTACAGTTTTCTCTATGACGAGTCGCAGATCAATGTGGAGCGTCGTATCAATATCGAGGTGAATGGAGCACTTCCACAGGTTCTAAATCAGCTGGAACAGTTGACTTATCTCAAATTACAGGTCTCCGGTAAGAATATTCTGATCAGTAAAGCTTCTGTGAGTGTTTTATCGGGCAAAGTTGTCGATGAGGATGGGAAAGGAATACCATTGGTAACCGTACATCTCAAAGAGCTGAACCAGTATTATTTTACAGATAATAATGGCTCGTTTAGATTCCAGTTTCCGGCCCATCGGCTGAAGTCAGCAAATTTGCAGTTTTCCATGATCGGAAGACAGGGGGCCTCCATGACAACTGTTTTAAGTGGGACAAATAATACGGTTGCTGACATCACATTACCAATTTTGAGTGTAGGACTGGAAGAAATAGCCCTCACTCCCCGGACCAACAGGCGACTGGAAAGCAATAGCTCACTTTATATCAACCGCGAAGTGATCGAACAGTCGGGTGCATTAAGTGTTAATGACTTGTTGAGCCTTATTCCTGGACAAAAGATCGCCGCACCCTCTTTACAACAGGTCCAGCAAGCTAACTTAAGAAGCGCAACATTGAGCACAAATTCTTTTTCCAACAGGGATCCGTTTGCACTCAATAATTCTTTTGGTGTAGCATTGATCATGGATGGTATTGCATTGTCCAACAACGCTAATATGCAGACCTTAAATGCGGGAATTTATGGTATGGGAAATTCTTATGTCAATGGCAAGATATCTAGATTGAGTGGTAGCGACGCCGGTACAGACAACTATACCGGTGATTATACTTTTGGCGGGACCGATCTCCGCCAGATTGCCACAGACAATATCGAGAGCATAGAAATTGCTGCCGGCGTACCTTCTGTGAAGTTTGGGGATATGACCAATGGAGCTATTATCATCAATCGTATTGCGGGCGAGACACCGCTCAATTTTAATGTTCAGCTCCGTGACAATGCAACCGTTTACGGAATGAGCAAAGGCGTTGATACCCGTAAGTTTGGGGCTTTCACCATTGGTGGAAATTTCACGCGCTCCTTTGAAGACAACAGGGACAAGCTGAAATCCTACGACCGTGTAGGTGGAAATATCATGTGGAGTACTTTCGCCGGGAAAGAAAAAGCTTTCACCAATACTTTATCCATAGATTATGGCCGAAACATCGATAAAGTGCGTCGAGACGAGGATGATCCAACAGCAACGGTCATGCGCTTCAAGTCCTATAACTTTGCCATTGGAAGCAGGGCCAATTACCGGATTGACCGAGGTTTTCTTTCCAATATCGGATTGAATGTCCGTTATAGCGAAACCTATCAGAATACATACAAGGAGCAGGACGTCAACGGCACTTATATCATCTACTCAGACGCCACAGAAACGGGAGTTCATCAAGGCCAATATGCAAGCGGGATCTATCAGGCCATTACAAATATTGAGGGTAAGCCCATCGATTTAACGGCACGCCTCGATCTGACGGGCACCTTTCAGACCGGCGACCTGCTGCATCAAGTGAATTTTGGATCATTTTTCAATTACTCAAAAAATATAGGAAAAGGACAGATTGTTGACCCATCCAGACCACGCAACAATACCATAGCAGCAAATGCTGATATTCGTAAAGAACGCTATTATGATGTCTCACGTATTCACGGCCAAAAGCAGCTGGGATTTTATGCAGAGGACCTATTTACGGCGAAAATCGCGCAGCGAGACCTGAACGTCCGTATTGGGACACGGCTGGACAAATTCGAAAAGTATGTTACATTTTCACCGCGGACGAATATTAACTATGCGATTACCCCAGCGCTGACAGTGGGCGTAGCATATGGCTGGGCAAGTAAGGCGCCGGCATTGGCACAATTGTATCCGGGACCGGTATTTTATGAGATTCCCTTATTTCAGCATACTGCATTTAATGGGGGCAGTGTTGATGAGGCAAATAGCCTTTACCTGATGTATATAGATAAATTTACACCGGATAATAGCACGCTTAAGCCTTCGTTGTCCGAACAGTTTGAATTTTCAGCCACCTATGAATACAAAGATTTTAAATGGGGGCTGAACCTTTATCAAAAAAGGAATTATAGAGATATCGTTACCGTCACCGATTTTGAGAAAGTAGTACTGGACAAATACAACGATAATCCCGATCCCAATGCGGATGTTCCCTATAGTATTGAGGGGACAAAACAATATAGGCTATCGCGATTTGTATTTATGAATGCTGATGACAAAAGAACTCAGGGGATCGAATTCATGCTATCTACGCCAAAATGGATGGCCATTGCTACTTCGTTTAGTGTAAGGGCGGGATTGACCAGATCAAACTATAGACCTCTGCAAAACATGGCGACATTTACCAACAACACGGACAACCCCAATCGTGCAGAATCTGCAATATACCCAACACAGCGCAGGACGACTACGGTAAGCAATGCCGCAATTACCTCAAGTACGCATATTCCAAAGGCTAGACTGTTGATCAATTTCACGACCGAACTTAACCTCTTGAATAAAACCAATACCAATGCGTCCGACGGGATACCTATCGGCTATTATACACAGGATGGAACCTATCATGCCATAGACAATTTTGATCGCAACAATGTCGATTATGCCCATACGCTAAGGCCTATAGAAGAAATCAACAATCAGAACCAGCCTGCTGTCTATACTAATTTCCACTTAAACGTTTCGAAGGAAATCAGCAAACGCCTAAGCCTGGCTTTTCATGTCTATAACGTATTTAACTATCGTCCACAGTATAAACGCTCGGATAATTCCATGATCATTCCGAATGGTAAACCTACCTATGGTGCGCAGCTCAGACTTAAACTATAACGCCATGAAAATCATTATTAAACTTATACTTTTGATCTTTGGCTCCAGCCATCTTTTTATGGCTTGTCAAAAAGATAGCTATGCCGAAAACGGTGCGGTAGACATTTCGTTGAGTACGTCTTACGAAAGTGAAACCTATGTCAATAAGCTGCCGTTGGATGATATCACTTTAAATCTCTATACCTTGAAAGGGAAACTGCTGATGACGGTGAAATCTGATGAAAATGGTGTATTTGAGTTCATGGATCTGGCGCCCAATACATATAATGTTCAGGTCGTGAAAACATTCAGTGCGGCAGAATTCAATCAATTGACGGGACAGCGTGAAGACAATGAGGTCACCTTTAGTTCGGTGATACGCCGTATCGAAGTCGTTAAAGGGTCAGCGCAGACACATTGGGATCTTACTCTCCTGACCGGTAATAGTAATCAGGAGGGCTTGGTGATCAAGCAGATCTATTACGCAGGCTCAGACGCCAATCAAGGCGCCAGTTTTAGAGATCAATTTATTGAAATATATAACAATTCCGATAGCCTTCGCTATGCAGACAGTCTCTATATAGCCGAAGCTTTTGGTGCGACAAATGCGAGCACGACCTATGTATATCAGCCTAATAGCGGACAGTACGACTGGAGCAAGTCGTATCGTATGCCACAGGATATAAATGCCAACAGCGATTATGTCTACGCTCATCTGATCATTCAGCTTCCGGGCAGTGGAAAAGATTATCCGATCCCGCCGGGCGAGAGTATTGTTGTTGCCTCAACGGCTGCCAATCATCAGTCGCCCTATGTAGGGGCCGATGGGGTAGCGATCTCCGTAAAGAATCCGAGCCTCACCATTGACCTCAGCAAAGCAGATTTTGAAGCTTATTATGTGCCCTATCTTGGAAGTACCAAACCTTTGGCATCAGACATCGATAACCCAAATGTACCCAACATACGGCTGATCAACCGGGGCAATGGTGCCGACATGATTATGAACCAGGCAGGTCAACGCAGCTGGATCATTTTCCGTGATCAAAACATGGGACCGGTGAGCGACTGGAAGGGATTTATGCCGCCATATGCTGATGGACGGGAAAATTTGGGGACAGATTACATCCAGATTCCAATAGTTAATATTTTGGATGGCGTGGAAATTCAGTCATCGACCTCTACACAATATCCGAAACGATTTACAGCAAAAATCGATGCTGGATCTATCGCTGTAGACGGAGGTGCGCGTTCATCAAATTCCGTTATTAGGAAAACAAAAGAGATTGTCAACGGAAGAAGAATACTGCAGGATTCTAATAACTCAAGTGATGATTTTGTGTCGATGAAGGCAAATCCAAAGGGGTTTATTGATTAAGTGAAGACAAATGAAAAATTATATTCAAGTTACTTTGTGTCTATTTGTTGTTTTTTTCTCCCAGTTTGAGACCAAAGCGATAGCAAGACAAGATACCGTACTGTATATTCAGCATATTGATCAGGACAGCATACAGTTGCGTTTACGGCAGTACGCTGTCGATAACCCGATGTGGCTGGAAAAGAAAGTGCCGCAGCGTTATAGCTTAATTCGCATGGGATACAATTCCACCTCTGGTGATTATCACCGTGCCCAGGACGCACAGCGGGTAAATACGCTGGATTTTGGTTCGGAGGGCGCCGTCACCATCAAGGATGTGCGCTTGTGGGGGCGTTTCAATTATACAAGATCCGTGGAGGATAGCACGCGGTTTGCGCATCAGACCAGAGAAAATCCCTCTTCGCCCTGGTATTTTGGTTCCTATGGTTACAATCATTATGAACGAACGACCTATCGTATCCAGGCGCGGGGACAGCGTTATTTTGCAGACAGAAAATATGCTGTCTTTGGTGGATTCGATTACCAGGTAGCAAATCATTTTAGCAATAATGATCCGAGAGGTAGCATTCGCGTAGCGCAACTTAACGGTACGGTCGGCGGTAGTAGGCGTATAGTGAAAAACGTTGATATTGGTATCGAAGGGCGGTATGGTTATGGACAGGAGGACTTTGAAATAGCGTACAAAAACGGAAATTCGGCGACAAGCGCTGTGGAGTCGCCCTACATGAACTATATTATCAGAGGATATGGATGGAAAGTCAGCGACTGGCTCCTGGAGCAGAAGATGTTCTATCAAAATGACATGAAGCGCTTCGGTAGTAAAGTTTACTTGTCATGGAATTCTTCGGTAGGGGACTTTTATGGCAATGCAGCTTATTTACGTGAAGAACAGAAGTATAGGCAAACACTGCGCAACGAGTCCCGCGTCAATGAACTCAGTCAGTATAATTTAAATCGGCTAGACTACAATTTGGTATGGCAGCTGTCAAAAGGAAATCATTCCTATATGGCATCGCTTGATTGGTCCAGCACACGTGGAAAGGACTGGATAACAGAAAGTGGCGATGCACAGAATTATGTTTACCAGAATGACAATGGAGCACTGAATGTATCTTATATGCTGGCCCGGAAGAAGTGGCGACACTACTACGGAGGTAAAATGGGTCTATTGAATGAAATCAGAAGGGATGGCGGCACTGGCACAAGTCTGGACTACGAGCATGTAAACTATCAGCTCCATGGAGCGTGGACCTATACAACTACTGCGAATCAAGAAATAGAATTTGGACTCACAGGTTCTCTTCGCCACAATATAGGTACATCTTGGTCTCTACCGTTAATCAATGAAAATGTATTCCATCAATATGTTTTTTATCATGATATCCTTTACCATCGTGCAAACGTATACGGTGGCAAAGTAAAATTGGGTTTCAAACAACGTTTAAGAAAGGGAAATTTCATTTCTCTGGTAGCAGATTATTATTATCAAAAGGCGGGGCGTTTATCTGATCTGGATCGCACCAATCTTGCCCCTATAGGAACAGTCAGGAAACAGATGAATTTAATGCTGGCATATGGATTTTAAGAGACTGCACTCGATGAAGAAGAAAACACTGATGGTTATAGCTATCTTTATTGCACCTTTGTTGATTTCGGCATTTGCAAATCGCGCTGAGGAGCAGGAAGATCTACAGGAATTGCGCAAACGCTACAGCAGCGGGCGTCAGGAATTATGGCCCAAACCACATATCGACGCATCTGTAAGATCTAATTTTACGGATATCGGGGTATTGCCTCCAGTAAGCTATCCAGCTGATAATCCTTATAGCAAGGAAAAATCGCTGCTCGGGAAGCTATTGTTTTTTGACCCCAGACTTTCAGCATCCAAGCAAATCTCCTGCGCAAGCTGTCATGATCCCCAATTGGGATTTGGAGACGGAAAAAGTCTGGCGCACGGTCATGGAAGACGAGAGGGCAAAAGAAATGCGATGACGCTGTACAATGTTGCATTTTACAGAACTTTTATGTGGGATGGCCGAGCAAAAAGCCTTGAGGATCAAGTGCTGTTGCCGACACAGGATCCTGTGGAAATGAATACGCCGCTGGATACTTTAGTAGCACATGTTAAAGCTGTGCCCGGCTATGCGGGATATTTCGAACAGGCTTTTGGGGACAAACAGATTACACTGCTCCGAATACAACAGGCGCTTGCCACCTTTGAACGTGGTATCGTTAGCTATCCAACAAAATTTGATCGATTTGTGCAGGGACAGGCCGATGCACTGAACGATCAGGAACTTACCGGTCTACATTTGTTTCGGACGAAGGCACGCTGTATAAATTGCCACAATACACCTTTGTTTTCTGACAATCTTTTTCATAATGATGGACAGACACTATACGGGACCAAACAGCAGGATTTTGGCCACTACCATCTTACAGGCAATCAAAAAGACATTGGCGCATTCCGTACACCATCGCTTCGAAATGTAGGCCTGACAGGTCCTTGGATGCATCACGGTAATTTTCCAACGTTGCGTGATGTCGTCGAGCTCTATAATCTTGGCAATCCAGCACCAATACAAAGGCATGTGAAAATTGATGAAAAGACAAGACCCATACATTCACCATTGTTAAAAAAATTGAATTTATCGAGGCAGGAAGTTGACGCTGTCATAGCATTTCTGCAGGCTTTAAGTACACCGACACAACGCCGGATTGCGATGCCGGAACTTCCGCAATAAAAGGTGAAGATCAGAAAATATGTCAATTTTCAGACCTCTCCCCAAACAGGAATTCTCTACATTTAAACGGCTCATTTTTTGGAAAGGTCATTTATCCGAAATCTAATAATCTTTATCTGTTATTAAAAGATGAGAATGGTAGTGTTGATTGATGGATAATCTTCGGAAATCTATATATTTGTAGACACAGTAAGGGGGAGCAAATGCTTCTGACATGACTGGTTCACAAACAAAATTAGGATCTAAGACCTATGAAAAGTCACATCCCTATCGACCAAATAGCCGAAATATTACTTCGTGTTTCTAAAGGAGATGAACAAGCTTTTCGTACTATTTTTGATGCTTACAAAACGTCCATCTATTCGACTATTTTTAACCTGAGTGATGACGAATTTATGGCTGAGGAAGTTTTGCAGGATACTTTTATCCGACTTTGGAATTACAGGAGTAAACTCATCGAGGTCGATAATTTTGACGCATGGATCTATCGGGTGGCAAAGAACGTATTCCTGACAAAGATTAAGAAAATAAATCCTTCACAAGAGCCTCTTGATCTTATCCTGCACGATATCTTTGCGACCCCCAAGACCTATAATGATATCGAATATCAGGAGTTGGAAACGGCGTTTGAAAAGGCTTTGCAGCTTCTATCTCCCAAACAACGGATTACTTATCAACTGGTCAAAATCGAAGGACTTTCCCGTAAAGAGGTTGCAAAAATACTTGAAGTCTCTGCCGAAACCGTCAAATGGAACCTGGAGGCGTCTGTAAAAAAAATAAGGTCCACGATGACCGAAATGCTAAATAACCTTCCATTAGCGCTTATTTTTTTCTATTTGCAAAAAAAATAAATTATTCCTCCCCCCCAAAAGGTCATATACCAGAGTCATACTGATAAACGGATGTAGGTTTTGAAATTTTCCAGTCCTACTTTTTTTTAAAGGCCCTATGAATTATAACGATAGCTATATAGACTTGTTGATACAACGTTGTTTGGATCGTACAGCGACTGGCGAAGAGCGAAAAGTACTGATGCGTGTACTGAAATATACGGACAATGAGCAGATCGAAGCTAAGATCGTTGCCGCCTTTCATCAAGCGCAGGTCAGGCTAGAACCTTCGGATTCAGTTTGGACAGCGATAGAAAAGCAGATCGCTCAAGAGGTTCCAGTAAAACCTATCCGTAGATCGAGTGCTGTAATGCAGTTTGTGAAGTATGCTGCTGCTGTGTTATTGTTTTTAATGATTCCATTGTACTTTTTCAGGGATGCTTTGCCACCCGCGATCACCGAGTTAAAACTGGTACGTGAGGTAAACGATATTTTTAAAGATAAAACTCCAGACCCTGGTTCGGAAGAATTTGCCGAAGAAATTCAATTGCTTCTCTCTCAGGACCGGAGGGTCAATCTATTAAGCAGGGACTCAGCAGTGCTTGCCAGTGCGGAGAAATCTATCCATATATCCCGCAGCGATAACCAGATTAGCTATAAGCTGCAAGATAGCACCACCCAGCTCATGCCTAGTGCCACGATATATCACACGATCAAAGTGCCTTACGGCAAGCGTTTTTCTGTCAGGTTGATTGATGGTACCACAATATTACTTAATTCGGGTACAGAATTGCGGTATCCTATTAATACCCTCCAGCAAGATATGGATTTGTATCTGACGGGGGAAGCCTATTTTGATGTTGCCAAATTGCAGAACCGAAAATTTAATGTACATGTTCTCGGTAATCGGCTTAAGAAGGAGCATATTGTCCAGGTATTAGGCACGCAATTCAACATCAGGGCATTCCGTAATGATAAGCAAAGCGTGACAACATTGTATGAGGGATCTATTCAAGTGTCGGGGCTAGCATCCGTTCCTGTGCGTTTACAGCCATCAAAACAAATTACGGTAGATCAGCACTATGCCATTGCTACAGCTGATTTGCAAATGAGTTCAGCTTGGAGAAACAATGTATTTTATTTCAAGAATACCTCTGTAGATGAAGTTTGCTTAGAGTTGGCAAGATGGTATGGTATCAAGGTTACTTATAAAAGAAGTAAAGAAAACAAGAAAGTACTCGCTCAAATATCCAGAAATAAAAGCCTCATAGAAGTACTGGATATGTTGGCTCAGACTAACGATATCAAATACGATTTCCGTGGAAAGGAGGTTGTTTTGACAGATTGATACTTACCAAGTAAATAAAAAGTTATGGTTTTAAAAGCCAATAATTTTTGACCCTAAAATATAAAGAACTAACCAGTCTTTACTTACACTATTTATGAAGAAACTTTTTATCAATAATAACAGTTTTAGATGCTGCCTATTATTTTTTTGCAGCCTTATTTTTGTGACCACTGTCTTTGGACAGCACGCAAAGATAACGATCCAAAAGAAGGGCATTACTATAGATGAGCTTCTTACTGAGCTTCGGATACAAAGCGGAGTTGATTTCGTGTCGCTAACTTCCAAAGTCGATCATTTCCAAAGAATTGATGTAAACTTTAAGGACGAACCACTGTATCAGGTGTTGGACAAGTATTTTAATGTTCGATCTGGTGTAGTATACGTATTTAGAAATAACAGTATTATTTTGATGGATGAGCAGAAGGCCAAGATGCGCAGAATTAGCGGAGTAGTACACCGCGAAGACACAGATCGTGAGATGGCCGGTGTTTCGCTCACTTTTACCGATAAGGCAATTAAAGCAAACACAGATATAAACGGAAAGTTTATCATCCAAATACCTGAATATGCCAAAGCACTGGAGGTATCTTATTTAGGATTTAAAAAGAAGACAGTCCCGCTAACAGCAGCAACTAATTACATCATTCATTTATCACCCACATCCGAGGAGTTAAACGAAGTCGTCGTGACCGGTATATTTAACCGCTCCGCCGAAAGTTTTACCGGAGCCACTACAACCGTTAGTGGCGAGGAAATAAAAAAAATTAATACGAATTCGGTGCTAGCTGCAATATCGGCTGTAGATCCGGCCTTTAGGTTAGTAGCTAATAATCAGTTTGGTGGAGATATCAATCGCCTGCCTGAGGTGCAGATGCGAGGGCAAAACTCGTTTCCAAACCTAAGTGGGGAACTTTCCAACAATCCCAATGAGCCTCTTTTTATTTTGGATGGATTTCAGGTAAACCTGCAGCGTGTTGTCGACCTCGATATGAATTTGATCAAGTCGATTACACTGCTGAAAGATGCTTCAGCTACCGCGATTTATGGTTCCAGGGGAGCAAATGGCGTTATGGTCATTACCACTATACCTCCAGCGGCTGGGAAAGTACAGGTCACCTTGACAAACGACTTTAGAATAGCAACCCCTGAATTAGGAGTTTATAATCTGTTGAATGCTAGGGAAAAGCTCGACTTCGAAAAGCGTGCCGGCTTTTACACCGGTACCTTCAACATCGCTCAATTGGGTAAAGATGTACTGTACAATTCACGCCTCAAAAATATCCTTGAAGGAGTAGATACCGACTGGTTGAAAATTCCGACTCAAATTGGGCGTAGTAACCGTTCTTCCTTACGTGTTCAGGGAGGCGATGAGATTTTTCGCTATGGATTGCAGTTTACCGCTGATATGCAAGAAGGGGTAATGAAGGGACAGGACAGGAATAATTACAGTGGCCAGGTCGACCTCAGTTACAATGTCGATAAGTTTCGCTTTATGAACTCTCTCCGCGTATTCCAGAATAAGGCCAATGTTTCTCCATACGGAAGTTTTAGCGATTATGTGACAGCTAATCCCTATTTTTCACCTTATGATGCTGAAGGCAATATTCCATTATTGTTGGAGGAAGTGTATTATCACGAATGGTACGAACCTTTCACGACCATAAATCCTCTATACAATACCACTTTACATTCTGTAAATAAGTCAGCATACTTTGGCGTTACCAATAATTTTTCTGTGCGATACAATATTACTCCGGGACTATTTGTGGAGTCTAATTTTAGTATTACGAAACAGCATGATGACTCTGATCAGTTTTATTCTGCACAGGACTCCAGGTTTGCCGCTATTGCTGAGCCAAGCCGCCGCGGATCCTATACCGCCCGGACAGGAAAATCATTTGGTTATGAAAGTTTGACCACGGCCAATTATAACGTGCAACTCGGAAAACATCAACTCTTTTCGATGCTCGGGTTTAATGCTAAAAGTGCTGCGAACGAATTTTACCAGATTGTTGCAGAAGGATTTCCGTACGACCGTCTGGACAATTTGTTGTTTGCCAATCAATACCAGACGAATGGCAGACCCACGGGCGATGAGAGTACCACTCGCAATATAGGCCTAGTGTATTCTGGCAACTATAGCTATGACAATCGCTACCTAATGGACCTGTCGGTCCGCAGGGATGGTTCGTCTCAGTTTGGTACGGACAGGCGCTTCGGTACATTCTGGTCTGCGGGTTTAGGATGGAATATTCATAATGAGCATTTTTTCAAAGATAGCCCAATTATTAACAAACTCCGCCTAAGAGCGAATTATGGAAGCACGGGATCGCTGAATATTCCGGCATATGGCGCTCAATTTAGGTACAGTTTGGGTGTGGGATCTTCGTACTACGACCAGCTCGGAGCTGTCCTGAATAATTTGGGAAATTACAACTTAAGTTGGCAAAACGTCTATAAGTTAAACATTGGGATGGACGCATCGTTGATGAACCAACGTTTAGATCTTCGAATGGAGATTTACAGAGACGATACCAAGAATGCTTTAACTTCGGTTACACTTGCTCCTTCGACAGGTTTTAGTAGCTATTCGGAAAATCTTGGCGAGCTGCGGAATACAGGTATGGAATTCTCTGCGCGATATGCCATTATCAATCGAAAGGAGAAGGGTGTACTGTGGTCTGTCAATGTCAATGGATTCACGAATAAAAACATACTCAAGAAATTGTCCAACAAGTTGAAGACGGCTAACGAAGATCTAAACACGGCAAACGAAGGGCAAATTTACCCGAATGTACTGTTGGAAGAGGGCCAGTCAATGAATACCATATTTGCAGTCCGCTCATTAGGGATAGATCCTGCCACAGGTACTGAAATGTTTTTGAAAAAAGACGGTACGACTACTTACGATTGGGATATTAGAGATAAGGTTCCTGTGGGTATACAGCAGCCGAAATGGAATGGCAACTTCGGATCAAATCTAATCTATAAAGGATTTGAGCTGAATTTGATCTTTAACTACCAGTTTGGAGGAAAACTCTATAACTATACCTTGGTAGATCGGGTCGAGAATGTGGATATTTCACAAAATGTAGACCGCCGTGCCTACGAACTGGGATGGTCCAAGCCTGGGGATGTATCCCTGTACAAACGTATCGTGTCCACGCCCAATGCGACGAAGGCCACTTCACGGTTCGTTCAGGATGACAATAACCTAAAACTAACCTCTGCATCATTAGGGTATAATTTTTATGGCAAGGCCTTTCTAAAAAGATTGGGTTTCAACTCCCTATCTATTACAGCGTTGGCAAATGATCCGATATGGTGGAGTTCTGTCCAGCTCGAACGGGGTACGGACAACCCATTCGCCCGCAATTATTCACTATCGCTTCGCGCGAGTTTCTAAATAGCAGAGATTATGAAAATACACGTATTTTTACTAGCATTGATGAATCTTTCGTTGCTCTCCGGATGCAGCAAGTATCTGGATGTTGAACCTAAATCCTCGTTGGCTGAGGAACAGATGTTTGCTTCTGAAATAGGGTTTGAACAGGCTTTAGTAGGGGTATACTCTCAGCTCAGCAAGCAAAACATGTATGGAGACCGCCTCTCCCTGGGTTTTGTATCGGCCTTGGCGCAGAACTATACCCAATCCAGTTCGACAGCACCTTATTACGAGACACGTTCATATAACTACAACAGCGATGAGGTTAGAAATATTCTTAGCGCGGTTTGGAGCAGCTCGTACAATGCTATCGCGGGGCTGAATAAAATTATTGAAAAAACAGCGTCTAACAGATCGGTTCTTTCTTCAAAAGGCTATAATTTGATCCGTGGGGAAGCCTTGGCGTTACGTGCATATATCCACTTTGATCTTTTCCGTTTGTTTGGCCCCGAGTATCAATCCGGAAAAGGACAAAAGGCAATTCCCTACGAGACGATAGTGGATGCTTTTGCCAATGTGCCGGGTACATCCGAGCAAGTGTGTAAATTGGTGTTAAACGACATTGCGAACGCTGCGGCTTTACTTAAATCCGTTGACCCAGTTTTCGAGGATGATACCGACCTGAATACCCGTCGTATCCGAATGAATTATTATGCGGTCAAAGGATTAGAGGCTCGTGTATATATGTATATAGGAGACAAACCGGCTGCAGCTAAAGCGGCTCAGGAAGTAATCGATGGCGCAAAGTTTCAATTTGTCTCCAATACGGCGGTTAGTGCAGCTGCCGGGTCGAAAGACAGGTTGTTCATGCCAGAGCTTGTATTCGCTTTACGCTCAAGGGATATACTTAACTGGACACAACAATATTTCAGGTTTTACATAAGTTCAGGAAGGGGCCTGACACGCACGTTAGCCAATATAAATACATTATATGAAAACTCGACGACTGATGTTCGGAGACTCTACTTATTCGAACAAGATCAGGGAATATTGTTTCCTTCCAAGTTTTGGCAGACCTATACACCTTTGACCGGAGAAGGATTGACCTCGTCTCAGCGACGTGATCAACTGATACCGCTTATACGCCTGTCCGAGATGTATTATATATTGTCCGAAGCAGCGGGTAGCCCGGCATCAGGAGTGCTCGAGTTGAACAAAGTACTTTTTGCCCGGGCAGTTAATAAGCTGCCCGAAGACGGCTCGGTTACCGGTACACAGCTACAGAACGAAATCCAAAAGGAGTATCACAAAGAGTTTTATGCCGAAGGACAATATTTTTTCTATTTAAAAAGAAAAGCAATCACGCGTATGCCTTTTATGACTTCCGATATTCCACTATCCATTTATAAATTACCTGTTCCTGATGTGGAATTGGAGTATAATCCTACATACCAATAAATCTATGAAAACAATACAATATTTTATTTTTGCCGGACTGCTGCTCGCATTGATGGCCTGTAAGAAACAGGATACAATCCTATTCGAGGGCGAAGAGCGTATTTCATTCTTTATCGGTGAGTATGATGTTGACTCGACCAGTTATACCTTCGCTTTTGACCCCGTGAAAAAAGAGCGTGATACCATATACCTAAAAATGCGTATCCAGGGCAGAACCCACGATCGAGCTAGAACCATTAAGGTTCAACCAGGTGCGGGTACCACAGCTGTTTTGGGCGAGGATTTTCTTTTTCCGGAGGTAGTACTTCCAGCAGATTCTATTACCATTAACTATCCGGTCATATTAATCAATACACCCAAAATGGAAACACAAGCTTTACGAATTGTGGCCGAAGTCGCAGCATCAGGCGATTTTTTACCGGGTGGTATAGGACAGGTAATCGATGGCACCAAAGCCATTAATTCGTACAAGGTCTGGGTGTCCAACAAACCTGAAAGACCAGTTTATTGGGATGATGCGGAATACTACTTTGGCTCATTTTCGGCGACACGTATACGTTTTATGATTAGTGTATTGGGAATCTCTGATTTTTCATATGATGCTATAGGTGCCTATGGATCGTATACCTATCCCGTTATTCTACGCAATGCTTTAGCAAAATATGAAGCGACGAACGGTCCCTTGATCGATGAATTTGGACAACGCGTAACTTTTTAAATTCAGCACATAATGAAAGGAAATAGATTCTTAAAATATACTATAGACTACTTAGGACTTGGTCTGATAGCTTTACTTATGCAGGGGTGCTCCTCATTTGAACAGGATTTTAGCATAACGCCACTTGGTGAAGTCAAAATTCTGATGGACAAGAGCGAATACGACGTCGTACAACTGGAAAAAATACATATCCCTGTTACGCTAACTGTTCCGCCGGGGAAAACGGGGCGATATGCCTATCGCTGGAAAGCAATGACCAATGAAGCCATCTACATATTGTCGGATAAAAAAGATTTGGATACGATCATCAATTTGCCTCCTCAACAGTATAATATTCAATATACGGTAACTGATCTCGATAACGGCCTAGAATTTAACAAGCAGCTATTTTTAAATGTAAATGGCGCCTTTTATGAAGGTTGGCTGGTTTCTCATAATCGAGGAGGCAAAGGTAAACTTACCTTTATACGGGCTGACGATGTGGTGTATCCAGATCCGGTAGGGCAGGCAAATAATCTGTCCTTCCCAGAAAACCTAAAGGCTACATTTTATACCCAAATACCTTATCGGGCTAAATATGCTTCAATAGCCAGCTTTACCGAAACAGAAGTATTTCGCTTTGATCCAAATACGTTCAAATTGACGGGCAAGAGCGAGGAAGTTTTTATGTCTCCAAGCGGTTACGATGGGATAGCTTGGGATAGTGGACTAGGTGGTATAGATCAGTATTTTATTAATAAAGGAGAGTTACATGTCGGTATGGGGGACTTCTATCCAGAGGATATATTAAAGCCATATACGCCTGGACTTGGCGGTGATTACGACTTGTTTCCAGCGGTCATCTCCTCAAACTCCTATCGGACTTTCTTTTACGACAATAAATACAAACGGTTTCTGGTTGCTCTAGCTTTTGAGAGAGCGCTCACTGTAGCGTCGAACGGATCGAACAGCACACTCAGTATATTCAATATGTCAAATGTCGGCAAGACGATGATAGCTGCCGAAAAGGGAAGGGCTAGTTATAGTTCTGCTGTGTTTTATTTTGTAATGCAGGACAATGAAGGCCGTTACGTGGCGAGTATAAATGATTCAGATCCGAGTTTGTTCCAGAAGGTGATAGACAGTCAATGTCCCGATTTCAGCAAAGCAAAATTATTTGCGGCATCAGGCTTATTTCAGCATATGTATTATGCAGTAGGCAACAAAATCTATCTATACAATATCGTGGCTAATACGGCTGAGTTACTATATAGCTTTCCGGGCGCTCAAACGATTACTGATATCGAGATAAACCGAAAAACGGGTAGAACGCTTGCCGTAGCGACCCTAGACGGTACTTCTGGTATCCTTAACCTTTTTGATATAAACGATTTAGGTCAATTTGTTGATGCATCCCCCAAAAAGGTTTTTGGCAATCTTGGCCATATTATCCATATAAATTATAAATAAAACCATGAAAAAAATCAGCATTACACTGGGCTTGATCGCACTTCTATATACAGTGCAGGCACAAGAGAAAAACGTATCGACCATACAAGAGCGTCTTACCGCTTTGAAAGAGATTAAAGACACCAGATCACTGCAGTCTGCTTTAAAAAAATTGGAGCGTAGTAAAGAAGAATCCGATAGAATGCTGGCCTACTGGTATTATTATGGACAGCAAAACGAAGAGAAGATAAACTTGGTTCAGCAGGCTGTTATCAGAGATTTTCCGAACGGCCAACTTGCCATTCAGGACAAGTTAAAAAAAATTAGTACCATTAAGTCGCTTGCCGAACGCGATTTTCAATTTCAGGCCCTTTTGAAGGAACATCCCAATGCTCCAGTAAGTTTTGAAGTGTACAATATGGCCAATGCGTATGCCGCCGAGGGGAATACTGAAAAGATGATCGAGTATGCTACTTCTTATGCGGATAGGGCTCTGGATAGAAACGGCAACCATTTGAATAAAGCATGGGTTTTGTCCAACTGTGCGCAAATCTTGAGCAGGAGCAATCCAAAGGCCGCGCTGCCATTGTTGGAGGGAGGGCTTGCCTACCATAGATCAGACCTTTCCAAACCGGAGGAAGGAGAAACAGAACAGATCCGAAAGGAACGGCGTCGTCGGGGAGAGCTGGCGTATTATATTTTGCTTAGCAGCTATGCCGATGCTTTAGGAAGAGCAGAAAGAGCACCCGAAAGCTTGCAGCTGCTTGCGGCGGTAAGACAGGAGTTGATGCAAAAATTGCCAATGGAGCAGGCCAATCTGGAGATTATAGATGGCGCTTACTTAAAGGCCTTGCTGGCAAATAACAAATATGCGGACGCTCTTCCGTATCTCGAAGAGGATTACGTCAAAGGTTCTGCTGGTGTCGTAACCGTCGATCTGCTCCAAAAAGGATATTCCGATCGCAAAGGATCGTTGGAAGGTTACGAAACCTATAAAGCTTCTTTGGATCAGGCTAAACTTGCACATGCTGAAGCCCAAATGTTGAAAAAGCTGGTGTCCAAAGATGCGCCGGACTTTGAATTGAAGGACGTGAATGGCAACACTTTGAGACTGGCTGATCTCCGCGGAAAAGTCGTCGTGCTCGATTTTTGGGCTACTTGGTGCGGTCCATGCAAGGCGTCCTTTCCAGCTATGCAGAAAGCGGTAGATCTATACAAAGACGACAAAGACGTTCGCTTTTTGTTCATACACACCTGGGAACGAGGAGGGGGAGATGCTACGGCAAATGCCAAGAAGTATGTCACTGACAATAAGTACAGTTTCGAGGTGTTGATGGATCTACGTGATCCATCAAGTAAGGAGAGTGCGGTGGCGCAAGCGTACAAAGTAGACGGCATTCCAACAAAAGTAATCATCGATCCTCAGGGACGTATCCGATTCGAGACATCGGGCTTTGCAGGCGATGAGGCGACCGCTGTGAAGGAACTTTCTGCCATGATTGAGTTTGCACGAAAGAGTTAAAATAAATAGAGGCTCCTAAAATCCTTTAGGAGCCTCTGTTTTGGATTTAACTATCGACAGTTCTTGCCCTTCCGGTCAGGAGAAGAGAATACTTTAGGTACTGGCTATTCTGCATAGTGTGTAGCCGGCTGGAAATATATTTTTTCGAAAATTGAGCCAGCGGCTGAAAATTGTAAGTAAAAATAATAATAGATAACATCATCATTCATAATACGTATATGAAAATAAAAATATTGTTAATCCAGATCGTACTTTTATTACCCTTTTTGGGTTTCGCTCAAAAGGAAAAAAAAGATCGTTATGTCATTCATGGACAAATTGATCGTATGCCGCAGGGCAAGCAATATGTTTATCTGTCTTCTGTAGTCAGAGATCACGAGTTGCATACCGATTCAGTACTCATGAAAGACGGTAAGTTTACATTCAGAGGCAGGGTGGACGAGCCTTGTATGGTAAACATATATATCATTGTACCTGGACGTAAATACCCAGCTACAATGAAGTTATTTTTAGAGAATGCCAAGATTAACTTGCGTGCAACTTGGGACAAGTCTACCCATGATTATGTAAAAAATTTGAAAATAACAGGTTCTAAAGTACATGAAGAAAATGAGGATCTGTTTGAAGGTGCTATGAAACGATCCGGAAGAGATCAAATTAGAGAAGCCTATATAGAAGCCGAAAAACGCCGCGATACCGCTCAGATGCGGGCTTTAACAAATGCAAATAGGAATGCGCTGGAACTTTATACAAAAGATATTAACGATTGGATAGCAGCAAATCCGAACAGTTTTGCGACGTTGCGATATAAGAGCATGATTATTCCTACGGATGAAGCTGGATTGAATAAGTTTGAAGCTGAACTGGGCCGAATGGATCCGGTTCTCCGTTCATCTTTCCTTGCACAGACCATCTATGCCGAAATTAATGAACAACGTAGTCGGTTGAAAATAGCACCGGGAACGATGGCCATTGATTTCGTACAGCCTGACAAAGATGGACAGCTAGTACGCCTTTCCGACTACCGGGGAAAGTACGTATTTGTTGATTTTTGGGCGAGTTGGTGTGTACCCTGTCGCGCCGAAAATCCACATGTCCTAAAGGCCTATAACGATTTTCATAAAAAAGGTCTTGAAATACTATCTGTTTCTGTAGATGAAAAGCGGGAAGCGTGGTTAAAGGCGATTGAACAAGATCATTTGCCTTGGACGCAAGTTTCGGATTTAAAAGGCTGGGAAAATTCTGCCAGCCGATCATATTTAATCAAGGCAATACCCGCTAATTTTTTGATCGATCCTTCCGGAAAAATAATAGCATCCGGGCTTCGGGGTGACAACCTCCATAAAGAACTGGAACGTGTATTCAGAAATATCCAGATACAACAGGTTAAATAATTTCAACCTTTTTCATGCTAGTTTAGCGGGTTGATCAACTCTTTCAAAAAAAGAGATTTAGGGAAGCGAGCCTACTGAACCAGGGACTTATCGACTCCCCAAATCTCTTTTTTGTTGGTAAATTACCTGATTACTCGGTAAACTTGTTCAAAAGTTGGACATACAGATCGTCAATTTTTTTATCGGGATGTTCTGCGCGCACTTTCAGCAGATTTTCAGTAAAAACCTGCATTTTTGTAAAACCCCTGCTAGTCATTTGCAGGGTGATATCATTATTCACCTTGTCAGTGGTAGTTTGATCGTAGTGGTCTTTACAGTATAGGACAAAAACACCATAAGTCATGTATTCATTAAAAACATTGACAGGATTCGGATAGGCGGCCGTTCCTCTGGCCTGGGTATCCACCCATTTTTTTCGGTCAGCAAAAATCTTGTTGATCAGGTCTTTGTTCGCATCCGTCGGGGCGCCGACATAATTGTGGTCGATTTCCGTGAACATTACCCTTGTGTTCAACAATTCATTTTCGAGCGGCGTAAGGTCGGGATTATTATCAACTGGGGGAAGACTCATGTGGATCAGCGTAAAATTGTTATTCTTGAACTGCCCTGTAAAGTTATATCCGTTGATCAAAGGGGAGCAAAAAATAATGTAACTGTCTTTTTTGGTCACAAAATTCTCTTCCAGCCATTTCCACTGTTTGCCCAAGTTTGCTTTCTGTTGATATTCAGCAATAATTCCGGCGTAAAACTTCTTGTGATCTGCATAGAATTTTCTGAATTTCGACTTTTTTGCGAAATCTTCTATTTCCTTTTTATATGTTGTAATTGGGTTTTGCTGAATTTTAACGTTTGCTACTCCGTTTGCGGGAAAATCGAAGATCTCACTCTTAACCAGTCTGTCGCCTTTAAAGTCGTACGAGATCGCATTTCCGGTCAGAAAAACATAGCTATACATTGAGGAGACCAACACCGAATCTAACGTTCTGATGATCTTCTCATGCTCAAAAGGTTCAAAATATGCACGCACGTCTTTGTAATATTGTCCTTTCTGTTCGATCATGTCATCATTCTCTTTCCCCGAAGCTGTGATTGCAATCATGATATGCATCAGTTCCTTGACCTCATTGATTTCTATTTTGTATTTTCCGCGGTTTTCCTGTTGAAATTTCTCCGTAAAATTTACCTTTTCCTGGGCAAAGCCGCTGAAGGAAAGCAGAGTAAAAAATGTTGCTACTAATTTTTTCTTCATGTTTATTTAAGTATTATCTTTTTTGTGTTTCATTTTTTTTAAAATGCTTTTTGCGGTAAGCAGTAGATGAGGAAACGATCTTGATCTTTGTGCGTAGTTCAGTACCTGTAATAACGTCTTGATTTCAAAGGATTTACTTTTTGGGTTGCCTGTGATGCCATGTTACTTGTATGTTTATACGGATTATTTACCGGCGAACAACTGCAAAGACAACACAGGAGGATACTTATGATTTCTGTAGGTTTCCGCATTATTTTGATACTTTACATCAATAGTATATTGTCTATACGACTGGCTTATGTACGATAGTCAGTGTGCCTAAATTTAAAAAATAATCTGTTTTTTTTAAAAATTTCTTTTGGACAAAGGGCAATGGTTTCAGGCTTCTAAATTAAATGAAGCGCATGGAAAACAATAGGATAACTCTAAAAATTTTAGGAGACACTTTCATTTTCTTCTTAAAGAATTTGCCAAAAAAAGACTGATCACTGAAACTAAGTTCCGCTGCAATCTGGGGAATGGAAAGGTCACGTAAAATATGTCCATCATTTTGTACATGTCTGGAGGTCCGGTTTTTCGCAATAGATAAGCACCTCGGGCTATGTTCGCTACGGTTGGAAGCTTTAATTATTATTATTACGACTATATTGCCATGTATTAAGGTTACTTTCTTATATTTGAAATAATTAACGGCCATTATCGTAAATTCTGCCAATGCCTACACCACAAGATATCCAACAGGTTTTTTCTCCCTTTTATGAAGCTGAGCTCTATATCTGGGAGCGTTTTTCGGAAAAAATAACGGTCAGAGAATTTCAGAAAAATGAAATAATAAAAGACTATCAGAGTGTAGAAAAATATTTGAATATTGTAGCCAAAGGTTCTGTTGGTCTATTTGTCTGGAACGGGAAAAAAGATATCTGCATCAACTTGTTGTATGAAAACAATTTTATGAGCGATTATCTTTCTTTCCTCAGGCAGCAACCTTCCGCTATTAAAACACAGGCATTGGAAGACTGTACTTTATGGTCGATCAGCTATCCTGATCTCAATGAGCTTTATGCTCGTAATGAAACAGGATTACGGATCGGAAAAGCGGTTTCCGAAATATTATTCCTAAGAAAGCAACAGGATCAGATCGACCTTTTGACACTTAGTCCGGAAGATCGTTATCTCAATCTGATCAGCCAGCGTCCTGAAATTTTCCAGCGTACGCCGCTCAAAATAATCGCTTCTTACCTGGGATTAACTGCGGAAAGCCTAAGCCGCCTCAGAAAAAGAGTTACCGGGAAATAAAACTTACCCATCGTCAAGTGGATTTCACTTTCAGCTCACTAATTTTGGATGATCTAATTCAAAAATATGAAAGAAAGAAAAGGACTTGTGAGCATTATCGTTTTTTATACTATTGCCGTTCTGTTTCGCTTTTTGGCGGTGAAAACCCATCTGTTTGATTTTAGTGACAATGAATTTATAAAAATTTTACTCCGGGGAATTGGTCCTGCTATTGGTGCACTGGTTTCGCTTAGATGGTTTAATATTCCTTTCAGGCTTTCCCTGAAAGGAAATTACCGAAATTTGTTTTTGCCTTTGCTCGTTTTCTGGATCTTGCCGGTCGCTCTCATTGGGACAGTCAGCTATCTGCAGCAGGGACAATTTCCCTTTGTACTGCTTTTCACGGTTCTGGTCTATGGCTTATTGGAAGAGGTCGGTTGGCGCGGATTTTTGCAGGAACAATTAAAAGATCTACCAAAATCTCAAAGCATCATCATTATTGCTGTTTTGTGGTTTATCTGGCATCTGAATTTAGAATTCATTGCTTCCAATATGATTTTTCTCGGCATCTTGTTTTTAGGCACCTGGGGAATTGGTAAAGTCTACAGTAAGACCTATTCATTACTGGCTGTAGCCGGATTTCATTCGCTCAATAACTTTTTCAGACAGGGCCTTCATCAGACAGAATTGATCTTAATTTGGGTATTGCTTGTCATTTGGATAGGCTTTATTATTCGCTATGATTCTTATCAAAAATATCAGGATATACAATAATACAACATACTGTGGATATGCATAAAAAACTGTTTTTAACCGGCGTCCTTCTTTTTTTATTGGTAAAAACTTTTGGGCAATCAAAAGAAAAAATAATTGATGATTATTTCGATGCATTGGTCAAAAACCAACAATTCAGCGGTAATGTTTTAGTAGTTGATGACAACAAGATTGTGTATGAAAGATCGTTCGGGTTTGCAGATCACATCAGCAAAGCGCCAAATACACCTGACATTACTTTTCCCATTGCCAGTATCTCAAAAATATTTACAGCAACGGCTATTCTTCAGCTCAAGGAGAAGGGCTCGCTGAATATAACAGATCCCGTTACGAAGTATCTGCCGGGGTTTCCTTATCCGGAAATAAAGATCACGCATTTGCTTTCGCATACCTCTGGACTTCCGCCTTACAATGCTTTTTTTGACAAAGAGAAAAAAGAAAATCCGGATAAAGTTTTCACCAACGAAGACTTTCTTCCGGGAGTTATTGCAAACAGACAACCGCTTGTGTATCAACCGGGCGAAAAAGGAAATTATGATAATATCAATTACCTTATCCTGGCTCTGATTGTTGAAAAGGTCTCGAGAATGTCCTATGAAAAATACATTGAAAGTAATATCCTTAGACCGGCGGGGATGAAAGAAACCGTGCTTTTTCCCTTACCGGAGCAATTCAACAGAGCCGACATAAAAAATTTTGCATTTCCTCACGTCTATCTTCATTTTTATGACGATAAGCCTGTTAAATCCAGTTCAATCCCTTATGTGAGACAATACTGGCGTTCTTATGGGTTTAGAGGATTTGCTGATTATGTAAGTACGATCCGGGACCTTTGGAAATTTGACAAAGCGCTTTATAATAACACTTTGCTAAAACCAGAGACTCTGGAAGAAGCATTTGTTCCGGTAAAATTAAATAACGGCGAAAATAATCCCGATGAATTCGGATTAGGCTGGGAAATAGAAAAAGATTCGACAATGGGAAAATTGGTGTACCACAGTGGGGCAGCGATGGGTTTGAGTTCCAATATTCTCAGAAACATCACCAAACATCAAACCGTTATCCTGTTTGATAATGCTCATTTCAATGCCCACGAAAATGCTACAAAGGTGATGATGCTTTTAAACGACAAAAAGGTGGATACACCCAAAAAGAGTATTGCCAAAATTTATGGAAACATTTTACTCAACATTGGCACAACAGAAGCAAGGGTGACCTTGGAAAGCTTAAGAAAAGATACGCTTAATTATTACCTGACTGAGCATGAAATGAATACACTGGGGTATGATTTTATGGGGAATACTAATCCTTATCATTTGCCGGAGACCCATTTCTACAACCAGGCTGTTGAGACATTAAAAACGAATGTCGAACTGTTTCCCAACAGCTGGAACGCCTATGATAGTTATGCGGAAGCACTTCTGGCAAACGGAGAAAAACAAGAAGCCATCAAAATGTATCGAAAGTCGATAGAACTCAATCCTGATAACGAAAATGGAAAAAAAGTGTTGAAAGGACTTTTGGAACATTAGAAAATCTGTGATCTTTTTTTTTCGGCTAAAATTCCTATGATTAGGGTGTATCCGTAGGATATAATATGCAGGTGGATAAAGATATGCATGAATTCCAGATGTTGCTGGATGGTATGATGCAGAAACTTATAAAGAAAGACGGTAAGTGGCCATTTCAGCATGATGAAGACCAGGATCTGGCGGCAGCTATCTGGCGCCAGATCGCACTTCGGTACAGGTTTTAAGGCAACAGCGGAATGTATGCGGTATCGTATGACGTCGTGGCTTCTACAACAAATTTTCACGGGCTGCCTGATATACAGTCCCTATTGAGGGTATAAAGCCAAGACTGCGGGCAAGACTTGCATCGGAATGTAGATACCAGGGATTTTCAAGCGGATCTGCTGATGGATCCATCTTTTCTCCGACTAGCTGTAAAAGTTGATAAAGGGAGGTTGGACCATCATCAGAAATATTGACAATGCGTCGGTCCATAAGACCTTCCAAGGCCATTTTTACAGCGAGGGCAAGATCGCGGTGATGTATTGTGCTAATTTTCATGGCAGGATGCCATCCCGCAGCTTTTACATGCTTTGGTAACATTTGCAAGTGTCCATCACCATCTCCATATACAAATGGAAATCGCAGCACGGACCAGTTCAATCCAGACTCCCTGAGCACATTTTCAGCTGCAACTTTACTGGCTGGATAGGCGTGTTCAGGTGCTACGATGTCTTCTTCGGTTCCCGGATTGGGTGTATCGGGGCTGTAGACATGTGAAGTACTCGCCATTATAAAGCGTACACCTGGAGAATGGCTCTTTGCAGCATCGATAAGATTTCGAGTTCCTTCTAAATTACTTTTCAGTATCAGATTGGTGTCCTCGGAACGAAACACAGCCGCCAGATGAATGATTGCAGTCTTTCCGTCGACAGCCTTTATTAGCGAGGGTATATCAAATAGATCGCCCTCCAAGGTCTTGCTGCCCTCAGGTGCGCTTTTGCTGCCCCGCACCAATGCCGTGCAGTCATAACCGGCCTCAACAAGTCTTGGTAAAAGCCGTGACCCTACAAGACCGGTCGCACCGGTCACTAATATTTTTTCCGTTTTTCTGTCCATAATATTTCTAATTATATATGAACAAAGATCGGTAGCGCATTTATAAGGAGATAGGATTAAAAGCGATATCTTCAGGACAAATCCTGAAAAAACTGCAGGACAGTTTTGCCTGTTGCTTTTTTGAAGAGGCGGGAAAAATAAGCAGGATCGTTGAAGCCTAATTCAAAAGCCAGTTCCTTTACAGACAACCTTTTCCCGTAGTATAGATGACGTCTGGCTTCCTGTATCAACCTCTCCATCATATATTCTTTAGGAGAAAGACCTGAATGCTGTTTTACAATCTGGTACAGACTGTCAGTGCTCATCGCAAGCTTTTCTGCTATTTCTTTGATGCTCGGATGGGCAGTAAGATTGTTTTCGACGAAAATTTTAAACTCAGTAAATTTTGAACGTGTTGTGTCTGTAGGCTTGCTATGCCCCAAAAAATAGGAAATATCGACTTCCATCAAAAGACAGTTAAGATGCGCAAGTATAAGCCTAGGATCGGCATCAGGGTGTTTTAGCAAAGACAACAGTATTTTAAAGATGGCCGTCAGCCTGATAGCCGCTTCACCGGTAAAGAGTATCTTTCGTTTGTTTAACGGATTAAGCAAAAAAGGGTATTGCCTTGGAAGGAGCGAAAGACATTCATTATCAAATCCCAGTTTATAATAGTCTCTACTGTGCATCGATGGTGATTGCTGGGCCTGGTACGGAAGGGAGAAGAACAGCTCTCCTTTATTTACGGTTACCTCCTCCAGATCAACACTATACCGTGTAGAGCCATCGAGTACAAACAGAAAAAAATAGTAGGGAAGCCGTTGGGTCATTCCGTATTTTTTTACTTCATCTGCACCCAGATGTCCAAAATTTGGGGCTACGATGCGAATTGGTAGCTTATTATTTTGACTGAAATTTTCAGGTAAGGTTATTTTGTCAGCTTTATGCATCTCTTTGCCGTTTATTATATAAAATTAGTATTTTTTTGAATTAGCCGTATGCTCAACGACAGGGTACTTCCCATCTATGAACAATGTGATATCCAGCCGATGCGTATCCTAACGGACAGGCGAGCCGAGTGCTGTAAGGCAAGGTAGCACCATGAGTTGTGGCTGTAGCTAAACTTGAAAATCTAAAAAAAATCTAGATTTATGTGTTAAATTTTAATTTTTACAGGTATAAGGTCATGTTTTGATGGGTATTATCTTTTTTTATAGAGGTTATTTTGTAGTTTTTATTATTTTTATTGTTTATTTGTGATTTTTTAATTTTTATTTAGCGCATTTCTTTCTATTTGTTTTGTTAATATGTGTTTTTATTAAGTTTTTTTGTGTTATTTTTGGTTTAGATGTATTTTAATCGTATTTTTGGAATACCTTATTAGGTTTATAATTGGTTATTTAAGGTTTTCATTCTCCCCGTTTGAAAACCTTTTTTTTGTTTTATGTTGTTTTTTGTGATTTACATTATTAACTACGTTTTTTTTTGTTGTAAGTATGGTTTCTAATAGGTTTTCCATTCTTTTGAGCACATCAGCGACAATTGACCATGTTGACCTTCCACAGTTACATGTAGAGTCTAGACCAGACGACTTTCAATTTTTAAACTATTCGCTTGATGAGTTGGGGCGAAACTATATTATTCAGGTACTAAGATGCTGTTCGGGGAAGGTTTTCCACCTTGGCTGTAAACGAAATAAATACACTAAATAGCCATTCCGCTTCCGCCAACTACTTTTAGGCCTTCAGGAAACTTTTTCCAAAAACGGATATATCTATAATTAGCTTCAAAAGGCTCACTATTATAATTTCCTTTTAACCCCATCTGCAAAGTAATGACAGCCAAATCCTCTATGATATTCAGTTGTTCTACTTTAGGAATGAGTTCCTCGATTTTTAAATTTCCTTCGCGGTAGGTTTGCAAATCTATTTCCTTAGTTATTGTCTGACCACTGGGAAGTACAAAAAGTAAATCAGCATGCAATAGGTTGTCGAGTATTTCCGTATCATTATTTTTGATAGCCCCGTAAAGTGTGTTTTCGAGATTTAAAATTTCATCCTTTGTTATCATTTCTTAGTCATTATTAATATTAATTAAACTTGTTCTTGTGTTGATTTCCTGTCGTAGGTGTTGTATAATTTTCAGGAATTTCCTGTCCCGGAACTGTAATAAAGTCACCTCTCTTAAATGACCCTGTCTGCAGACAATAAGTCAACAATTGATATTCCGGTATATTGATGTCATGGAATCGTTTAAAAAAGTCATATCTCTCTATAGTATAGTATCGGGCTCAGTTTTCAAACTCAGACAAAGTTGCTTTTGTATCTAATATAAAAATCTATTTCGATAATAACGAAATATAAATATCTCCCGAGGGTACCTTTATGGGACAGTGTCTTAGAAATCGGCAATAATGATCTTTTTCATTCCCATCATTTTTTTGAATGCGCCGGGTCTTTTGTTGAGTTCCTCCCAATTTTCAGGACAAACCTGCCAGCTTAACCCATATTTGTCTTTCAGCCATCCACAGACGCTCTCTTGTCCTCCATCCGATGTAAGTGCTTCCCAATAGTAGTCTATTTCAGCTTGGTCTTTACAGGGGATCATCAGCGAAATGGCCTCGTTAAATTTGAATACTGGTCCGGCATTGATCCCGATGAAACGCATTCCCAGAATCTCGAATTCTACGGTCAGCACTTTTCCGGCAAAATCCTTCTGGAAATCCGCCAGTCCTTCGTTTTCTGAATTTGGGTAATACGTAATATTGATGATCTTGCCATCTTTGAAAACCGATAAGTAATACTCTGCGGCTTCCTGTGCGTTGCTGTCAAACCATAGGTTTGGAATTATCTTTTGCATAGCTTTATATTTTTTGGTTATTTTTTTCTTTATTGGCTGACCTTACGATTGATGCACTTCTATTTCATTCTTACCTGAATTTTAATCATTTGCAGTCTTACGAATCTAACAGAATTGTTCTTCGATCGACTTGGCATAGGATAAGAAATAGAACTGCAGATAGAATGCATAGCATCTTGTTTGTATTCTGAGCCATTTATTAAGGGCAAAAAACAAATAAAAAGAGCGGTCGACAATGAGGATGAAAAAGCGATGATAATCTCTATAACAACAGTGCGAGATTAAAATACACATCTGTATAACGCATAAAATCTTCATAGCTGACACCAAGCGACAATCCCTTTACAAAAAATCTAGTGTTAAAATAGATAGACTTTGACAGGTCGATTTTATAATTCGTCTGACCTTCAAATAAGGAAGCCGATAATCCGGTATTGATATTAGGCTTTGTAAACCATTTTGATGCAGAGAGGTAGATAGCGCCTACATTACCTTCATTCCTCAGATAATCTATACCGCCGCCAACGTTAAAATTGTTTCTAAGCTGCAATCCATACATGAGTTGATGGTTTTCAAACTTTTCGTTAGCATTTCTTATATTGATCTTTCTCTTCTGATACCTATAGGCGATATAATCAGAGAGAGTAGCCTTATCATACAAGATTTTAGCCTTAGCTAGGACGGCGTTCAAATGGTAAAATCCATTCGTATTGAAATTATATTGCAGCGATGCTCCCATGTTTACTTTTGTTCCTCCTATATATCCTGTATTATAACCGGTATAAAAACCATAGGGCATTTTTGTCGCGGCACTATAGCCTGCCCAAAAGCTGTTCGAAACATAACACGTGAATGCTAATCCGCCAGTATGATAACACCCTTTACGAGGTAAGGTGTTTTTGAACGACTGGAAGGATTCTTCTAGTTTTAGCGTATCCGATAAGCTATTCACGAAATCCGAAATTGCTCTTGCTTCCGGCAGCCCATCTTGAATGGAGGGTGTCCAATAGCTTTTTGTACTGTAATTCTCTTTGTCTGATTGTTCTATAGTATAGGTTATACCGTCAACCCCCTCGCTCCATCCTTTTATTTTTTCGGCTGTAGGTATATTTAGCAACTTAAGATTCAGAAAAAGTTCATAAGCGGTCTTTGCCTGACCAGGCGAAAGGGAAGTTTTTTTGAATAAGGTATCTGTTCTGTAATCAGCAGATTTTTTTTGATGATATATATAGTTCGTTACTGTACCTATAATGCGCGTACTGTCTGCAGTGATATCAACTGTCTGTCCGCGACCCCAAAATCTAAATGCAAATTCATGATTGGATTGTCTTAGATCTGAAAGTATTAATTTCTTTGACAGCGATTCTTGCTGAATATCAATTGTAGCTGTATTACCCTGTATCTTTTTAGATTGTGGATATACTTGCTGTAGCTTCAGTAGAAAATATACCAATAAAATCGCTGTTCGAATTTGAATCATATCAAAATTTTTCGCTGTACCGTTGTCCACCGTCGGAGCCCATAAGTCTGCCTCTTCAAAACCAGTCGGAATACGATAATGTCTGGATCCTCTATTTATATTGTGTATGCTCATCATAAAAGGCTTGGCAAATAAATATAGCAAAAGTTTGATTTGTTTAAGTGATTATTGATCTTTATATAGATCAATCTTTGATAAGCCAATAGAACTATGCGAAATATGAAAAGAAGACTTAGCTGTGCAGAAATAAAGCTGATTTCCTATTTGGTGCAGGATACACCAGAGGGACCCCTTATTACAGCTTCGTTGGAAGACCTGTTTATTGAAGAAATGGAAGATGGTTAGCCTCCATGTAATTATAGAAGGAGAGGATCACAGGCGTCCAGGTGGTGTGCTAGCCGATATGAATGCTCATGATGTTGATGGAATGTATCTGCTTATCTCTGTTATAGTGGATACTGATGATAATTTTTATGAATTAGATATTTTAAAGGTGATTTTTCTCCTTTGATAAAGATTCCGGATGTATAAATAAATTTATGATGCGGTATTTGAACGAAGATGAAATTCAATCCAGATTGAGACTCGGAAAATCAGTGGAGCAATGGTTGGGTGTTGTTCAGGAAGCAGATTATACCATACTCAGATGGATAAGCATTTATAAAGAAACCAATAGAAGCTTTTCTGTAGCCTATTTCGAATCCTTTGATGAGGGAAACGAAGATTTCTTGGACATCTATTCGTTTTCATTGGTTGATCCAGATGAGCCATTTGGTGTGATACATATTTTTTCTTCAGTTGCTGATGCGTTAGAATTTGCAGAGACGACCTACAAAGTGTCTCCTCATAAATATACTGCTTCAGGAATGCTTCAGGAAGAGTATTGGGATTATATATGTAGACATACATAAGATTCTGCAAAAACTACGTCTTTTAGAATATACGCACGTTTTGTTTTAAGCCTAGAAAATGTTACTATTGTGTTTTGTCACTTTTGGTTTAAAGAATCATGTATAGACCTTTCGTATGTGTCCTGTTGATTGTCATATCGGTTATCCTATGTAAAGCAGGAACCGGACAGGATACGTCGTTGATACAACTGCTGCAGATGATCGACAAAAAGGAAGAGTTTATGGCCATCAAAGAAGTGAGAATAGACGACTTGGTACGACGGCTTCAGAAATCAACAAATAACACTTCCGCACAATACGAATTAAACAAGCTTCTTTACCAAGAATATGCTTCCTATAAACTAGATTCTGCGATTATATATGCTAGGGGAAATGTAAAATTAGCAGAAAGGAGTGGCGATTCCTTCCAAATCAATGAAAGTAATCTGGATCTTGCTTCATTTTACTTCACAGCAGGTATGTATATTGACGCCTATAAAATATTGGTCACTGCAGATAAGAACAAGCTTCCTAGGGAACTATTAATTGTTTCCTTAACTCAGCATATTCTTTGAGAGCTCCATCGGGTATACCTTTTTCCCTTGCAATCAGTTCTCTATTTCGTATAAGTATTTCCGTAGGGTAGCTATCGATATTGAATTGTTCGGTGAATCTTCCATCTGGATCGTATAGAAAATTAATTCCTTGCAAAGCTTGGTTATGGATCGTATAATAGTTCTGGAAGGCTGTGTATGAATCTATTTTCCCGTCAACGATAACATAAATAGACAGATCAAGGTTTTTGATTGCCTGTAAATATGTTAATTTTTTAAGGCATGGCTCACAGGAAGTAAACATAAAGTCCAATAGTACAGGGCGCTCAAGATGAATGTTTACAGAATCTTTTTGAACGGAAACAAAAGGGTATAACGTAATACTATTCAAGCTTAATGAAGTTTCAACAATTTCTTTTCGGACGATCAATTTTGGGTAAATTCCAAAAGAATAGATTAGAATGATAAAGGAGCTGATCAATATCATGATCATCCTTTTTTTGGGAATTATTATAAGGATAGCGAATGCGAGAAAAAAAAGAATTGTTATAACCGGAAAAACAAACGGTACTAGGCCATCAAAATTCACACAAAGCCCAAAAACTGTTAAAAATAAAATTGGTAATACTATTAGTATTTTGTTTTTTTTAATAGGCATTACTCGGTTTATTAAAAATAAACCGAGTAGAAACAAAGAAAAAATGGGTAAGTATTTAAATCTGACATCGGCCTGAAAATATCCGCTCCTAAGTATAAACATTGGGAGAACCATTACATAAATACAATGTATTACATACGATAAAATTTTACCCGCTTTGCTCATAAGCCTTTGTTTTGTTAGAGTTTTCATTCCGAATATTCTATTATCTACTGAGGAGGATTAGGAGGATTAGTTCTCTCTATCTCACACGCACCGTCACAGGGTCTTAACCAAAAAGACCCACAGCCAGTCTGGTTATTAGCGCAGCTGTTTTTGCTTTTGCATTTAGCTTCGGGACCTGCACAGTCTTTAATAACAATTCCCTGTCCACCAGTGTAGCATTCACAGTCAAACCCAGCGACAGCATTCGCCAACGATGATACGGATTGCTGAGCTAAATACTTTTCAAGATCAGTTTCTAGAGAATACAAAAGGAATTTATAAATGTTATTATTCCATTTGAACTGATTAGAGGTTTCTAAATACCATTTAGCAATGAAATTGTCAAATTCTCGCTCATGTGTAGAGATCTGATTTACAGTTTCAGAATCTAAAAAATCTTTGAGTACAGCTATTTGTTTAATTTCAGCATCTGTCTTAAAAGTAATTTTTTCTTCAATTATTTTACTGAACTTTTGTTTGAAGAGTGAGATGATTTCATTTTTATCCGTAATACCGGAAATAAAAACTTTCTGCGCTTGAGGAGAAAGGGCGAGCACATCTTTTATTTTTACTTCTGGCAAAGTTGGAGCGGGGATTTCTTCAAACTTAATTGAATCTTTACAAGACGCAAGTAGCAATCCCGCGACGACAAATAAAAATAGAATTAGATTTTTCATAATTATATCTAGTTTAAGGTTAATATTTCTAACGAATATATGTATATTTTTCTGTTTTTCAAATAATTGTATAGTTTATCATCATGCCCCCTTTGTTCTGACAAACCTAGCGTTGGGGATTGTTCAATGTGTTGTTTTAACGGAATGGAGTATGGCCAACGGCATTCAGTTTATCTACATCCAGCCGAGTAAGCCCATGCGGAACGGATTCTTAGAAAGATTGAATGGAACCTACCGTGAAAATGTGGTGGACTGTTACCTGTTTAACACCCTGGATGAATTTAGGGAAGTGACCTGGCAATGGATGGATGACTATCACAATCACAGACCGCACAACAGCCCAGGTAATATGTCGCCAACGGAATATGCTGCCTATCCGATTTTGAAAGCGACAAACAGGCGTGTTAGGCTATTTAGGTTCAGGTTAATTTGATGAGAAATTTGTAAACTTATGCAGTCTTAATTTGGGGAAGACGACAACTCTCTCAATTCTTTTTATTAACTTGAAAATTGTTTAGATTGATCATGAGGTTTAGCATGCACAATCCAAACTTTATAGAAAAAAGTCTCATGCACCAGAGGAAAAAGGTATTTTTCTTTTACAGTATTATAACGTGTCTGCTCTCGTGCAGCTCATCCAGAACTGACATGAAAAAAATAGATGATCTATGGAATAAAATAACTACGGCCACCAATTCTGACGATGAGCTTATCGAAGTGGAAGAACTATTTGATATGCTCACGCACAAACATATCTCTTTTGAAATATCTGGAACGGATTCCTCCGGAAGGGTCATTGACCTCCAGGCGGCGGAATATAATAAAATAGATACTTCCAAGTCTGTTACAATGAAGTTTTATATCACTGAAGATTCTGTTGTGGTCAAGAATAACTGGATCCCCAAGCGCTGGAATAACGTCTATTATTTTTATAACGAATAGTTTATTGGACCATGAGTAACGAAAAAAACAATTTGAATACGTAAACAAACACAGTTGCCTGAAACACATGATTATACAGACTCCGGTTTTGAAAGGTATTGGCAGAAATTTTGAGCCTCTTTTTTAAATCTAAAAAGCGTTAAAAAAATTACTAATGCAGATAGTAGATAAAATAGATCTAAAGCGTAAAATTTCAAAATCTATAATTAACGAAAGTGGCAGTACAGCTCTTGTGTTATTTGATAACTCTTCTGAATTTGCAATTATTGATATTGTAGATGATCAATTAATTCTATCTTACTACCACCAATTTGATTTTGTTATTTTAGACGCCTGTTTTTCTACAGAAAACTATGTTTGGTTTGCCCTAAACGGTACGAGGAATATTGAATGGAATATTAATACGAAAACTGTTTCAAGAACATGTGGAGACGTGGTGCAAAATAATTTGGTCCCACATTTAAGAGGCTACTCCTGTATCAGGGTTATTGTTTCAAAAAACCTTCTTATCGCGGCGAACGCTGGCTCATGCAAAATTGAATTTTATCATCTCAATTCCCTGCTCAGGCTGGATAATACCGATGCTTTATGCGAGGTCTATACGAAGAACATAGTAGTTCATCCGAGTGAGCAAATAATTGCAGCACAAATAACAGAATCAGAAGATACCGGAAGTATCCGTTTTTTCGAAATAAAAGACAACTCGGTAAAGCTTTACGGGAAATATATAGCCACATTATTTGCTCCAAGTGCCTGTAGTTTTTCGGAGAATGGCGAGGAAATTGTCACAACGGGCGGATTTCCACCTTTTAGTTATCAGGTAAATATGTTCCCTTCACTGGATTTTATTAACGAATTTACGGACGACGACGGGTTAAATATGCCTGAACCCTGGGGTAACACCAGGGGTATAACTTATAATAACGATTTTTTGATATCGTCTTCCAATCTGATCGTACCTTATTATAATGGCCATATAAATTATATCGAACAGGGAACAGGGAAAATCATTGAGTCGATCAAATGCTGCAATTCACTCTGTAATTCATTGACAAGATCGCAGAATGCTAAACTTCTATTATGTTCTGCAATAGGAGGCGAGGTTGTTTTACTTAGAAATAACAAATTGAAATTTAATATCACTACACAATTGACACCGTTTGAAGAAGCTGGCACCACCACAAACTTGTTATTGCCGTTGGTCGAGATGGAAGTTTGTACTTCTCCTTTGGATGATCCATTACAAATAACGGAAGGCACAGCTTGATAAGAATGTTCGATATAGCATATCTGAATTGCAAATGACATTTGGCATGCTTTTCTTGAGATATAGATTAGCACATCATTATGCACAGTTCTACAGGCAGCATAGATTTAAATAAAGGTGATGTGTGGAAGTATGGTGAAACTACCTCTTCAGATAGGTACACTCGAGATTTCCTAGACGGAATACAGGCTATTACAATTTTTATTTACTTTTTATGAGGATAAATATACTAAAAAAAATAGTAATACGCAAATCGATGGATATAAAAACTTAAAATGAGAACTATAATGTTCTAAATATTCTTTTGATGTCTATCGTCCACAATATCCAATCCCGTTCCGGCTTTTGTGGCACAGTCGTGAATTGGCACTATCTGTACTAGTTTACAATTTCCTTTCTTGGTTTGTAGTGGGGAAACAACCTTAAATTTCTAGAATGTTCAGTGCGTGATACGGTATGTTTCGAGGTCTTAAGTGTTATACAATCACGTACAGCATTGAATAATGTCTTCAAATGCCTCATGCGAATTTGCTGTTCACTGTGATAACGTTTATAGCCAGCAACAATCAATTTAAGTGTCCAAAAAACTATTTTCAATTACTTTATCTTACGGACCAGTAGTCCATATTCTTCAATAAACCAAATGATGCTGACAAGTCTATTTTTTTTAATATCAAACATTCTCTATATTTACTACCATACAATTGCCTCGTGAAAAGCAAAGAAGAAATGTCGGATGAAGAGCTTTTTGTCATGTTTCAACATGGCGACCAGGGAGCGTTTTCAATACTATATGGCCGTCACTGGGCAAATTTGATTAAAAAAGCTTTACACAAACTTTCGGATCAAGTCGCTGCAGAAGAAGTAGTACAGAATGTTTTTGTTAATCTATGGAAGTGGAAGGAGAATATCGTCTTAAAGGGCGAACTAAAATATTACCTATATACCATATTGAGAAATGAAATATTTCGATATATGGAAGATCGTCTTAGACAATCAAACAATATTTCTATCGATGAAATTGCATCTCGAAAATTTGTTTCTATGGATAGCGATGGACATGAACGAATTGAATATGTTGAGCTTCAGCACAAAATTAAGCAAATCGTAAGTGGGCTTCCAGACAAATGTCGATTAATTTTTCAGATGAGCCGCGATGATGGGATGACTGCTAAGCAGATCGCTAATCAACTTAATATTTCTCATCGTACAGTGGAAACTCAAATTAGCAAGGCAATCCGTGTACTTAAAGATGCAATCCGGAAGCTAAGTACATTGTTATATTCCTAACAATAAATCAATTTGTGAGCAGTTTACGTGTTATGTAAAAAAAAGGAAAAATATTTTTTTTGCGTACGTAGCTCAACAAGTTATTGACTCTATAGTAATAAACAACTTAACAGCTGGCATTACTGATGGAGCATATCCCCGAAAATATTAAATTTTTAATTCTGAAACATCAAAAGGGGTCACTAACTGACCAAGAAAGTGTAATCCTGGATAACTGGTATAATGAGGAGCTTCCAGATGAGCTTTATTGGTACGGCGATACAGAAACTCAATTAAAAAGTCGAATAGAGACAAATGTGAGGTTCCGTCTCGCATTGGAAGGTAGGAAAGTATCATCAGGCTGGCCATTCCTATCCAAAACTCTGATAGCTTCCTTCGCAGCCGTTGTTTTACTTTGTTTTGCTATATGGATTTATTCCCTGCAGGGAAAGAGTGATCTGATCGCGCCGATTTCCGTACAGTCAAAAAACAATGAAATAACTAAGGTAATTTTGCCGGACCAAACAATCGTATGGTTAAAAGGTAACAGTAAGTTAAATTATCCCCAACAGTTTAGCGGCAAGAGTCGAGCAGTGGAGTTGGTAGGGGAAGCTCTATTTGAAGTAACAAAGGATAAATCAAAACCATTTGTGATTCATGCAGGAGATTATACCACTCGGGTCCTCGGAACGAGCTTTAACCTCAAAGTCGTTCCCGAAAATGGTTTGTTGAATCTGGATGTGTTGACCGGAAAAGTTGAGGTCATAAAAAAAGGTTCCGGTTTAACCTTAGAAAAGAAATATACGGTAGCAGCTAATGAAAGTCTGTACACGACCAATGCCACTTCCGAGCTGCCGACGAAAGTTATGAGTGATCATGACAAAGAGACCTTGGCGCGGGGAACACAATACGATATGAATTTCGTTTCTACTCCTATGGAGGAAATAATGAAACGATTTGAACGAAAATTCGATGTCACTTTTATAGGTTATACGGGTGAATATAGTTCATGTAAAGTGACCGCTAACCTGACAGACCAATCGCTTGAAACCTCATTGAAAATAATCGGTATGTCTATAAATGCAGATTATAAAATTAATAAAAAAGAGATCAGATTAACAGGAGGAGGCTGTTTTTAATGAAATAAACACTAACCAAAAAATGTATAGAAAACAAACCTGAGTATTAGGATATGCGGAGATGCGGCTACATCCCCGCAAATACCTTAATTCAATTAATTTCAATCAACAAAATTAACCTATCAAATGTATAAAAAAAATTTGACACAGGAATGCTATGTTTTATCGAAACATAAGAAACGATTCCTTTTGCTTCTAATCTTTCTCTGTATCATCCCTTTCTCCTATGGGCAGGTTTTAAGAGAGCAGATCAATATCAAGTTCAACAATCTAACCCTCGAGAAAGCTTTAAAGGCTATTGAGAGCAGAACCAAAGTCCGTTTTGTCTTTAATGATAGTCACATAAAGTCCAGCATGAAGGCGGATGGCGTGTTCAATGGCACCTTAGAAAACGTTATCAATCAATTGTTGAGCCCTTATAAACTTGGATTTGATTTTATTGACAATCAATACGTTATATTACAGCATGTTAGGGGGAATAAAATTGTTACCACAGAATTACCCGTAGGAGTCAATCAAAGCGGTTTTGTACAGAGTGGCGTCGTCACAGATGAAAAAGGAAAACCTTTAGCAGGTGTAGTCGTTTCTGTACCGAAAGCTGGAAATGTTGTTCAGACAGATGAAAGCGGCCAGTTTATGATCGGTATAATTGATGACCCCTACACATTAGAATTTCGTTATCTGGGCTACAAGACGTCCCATGAAAAAAGTGCGCGAAATAGAGTTCTTCGAGTGTCTCTAGTTCCCGATCAGTCCAGCTTGGATGAAGTTGTTGTCATTGGTTACGGCACTACTACGCGGAGAAATAATACAGGATCCACCGTGACGATTAAATCAGAGGACATACTGAACACGCCATCAGCAAACTTCTTGAATGCTCTTCAGGGACGGGCTTCTGGCGTTCAGATCGTTCAGAGTAATGGTCTTCCCGGTAGTCCGATGAAAATTACAATCAGGGGTCAAAATTCGCTGATTACGTCGGGGAGTACAATTGACCGCAATGCACCCTTAGTTGTTGTCGATGGTGTTCCCTATTTGACAGACGCCGTTAACGGTACTGTAGGAACGGGTCTGAATGGCGCCAATGCCCCTTTAGGTGGTGCAAGTCCACTTAATTTGATCAATCCTATGGATATCGAAAGCGTAGATATCTTAAAGGATGCAGATGCGACAGCAATCTATGGTTCTCGTGCCGCAAATGGTGTTCTAATGATCACGACCAAAAAAGGAAAAGCTGGTCGCACACAGGTCGAAGGACTCTTTAGGCACGGGGTTGCAAAAGTAAGTCACTTTGTATCTACGCTTAATACGGATCAGTATTTGGCCATGCGAAGGACAGCTTTCAAAAATGCCGCAAGTCAATATACAACGCCTGAATTGGCCAATGCTTTTGACTTGACGAAATGGGATCAGACTGCCTATACCGACTTTCAAAAGCTGCTCATAGGTAACACTGCGCAGTCTTCCGATGCGAATCTTTCTTTAAGCGGTGGCGATCAACGGACAAATTTTAGAATAAGTGGAACCTTTCACAAGGAAGGTAATGTTTTTATTGGAGATCAGGGTTACGATCGATCAGCCGTTAATTTTAACCTTCAACATAAATCTGCCAATGAACGTTTTAACGTAGGCCTTTCGGCGATCTATGCTGCTGACAATAACGATGTATCTGTCTTGGACCAGACCTCGATCGCTTACAATTTACCGCCCAATTATCCTTTATACAACTCAGATGGAAGCCTTTATTGGAGCGGTATCAATTATGGTGTGCCAGCCAATCCATTAGGACAGCTTAACCAGCTTGTAAGCAACAAAGGCAGTAACCTGATTGCTAATCTAAATCTAAGTTACAGGATATGGAAAGGGTTGAGTTTCAAGAGTAATTTTGGCTATGGCAAGTCCGATATGGACCAAAAACGGCTAACGCCCAAGACGGCCATGGATCCGGGGCTGGCTACGAGTCTATCCAATAGTTTATTCGCCTACAACGTCAATAATACGTACTCCATTGAGCCACAATTGGATTACACGACCGATATTTCTAAAGGTAAGCTTTCCGCAATGGTAGGGTCGACATGGCAGCACAGTGTTTCCAAACAGCCATCTTACATTAGTGCGAGCGACTTCTCTTCGGACGAATTTCTAGAAAATATTGGGAGTGCCAAAACGGTGAGTATTTCCAGAAGCAGCAGCGAATATAAATATTCTTCTATTTTTGGCCGTTTAAATTATAATTGGGAGGGAAAATACATCCTGAATGGAAGCTTCCGTCGCGATGGCTCGTCAAGGTTTGCTCAGAATGCACGTTTCGGAAACTTTGGATCCATTGGTGCAGCCTGGATTATTTCCGAGGAGAGGTTTTTAAAGTCGGTTCCACTAGTAAGCTTTGCTAAGCTTCGTTCAAGTTATGGGTGGGTAGGAAATGATAAAATTGCCGATTATGGTTATTTTGATTCTTACAGGTCCAATTCATATGTCTACAATGGTATTCCAAGTTTAGTTCCCACACGTTTGGCAAATAACCTCTTCCGTTGGGAAAGCACAGCAAAGTTTGAGGCAGCACTGGAATTAGGTTTACTCGATGATCGCATTTCGCTTATTACAGCCTTTTATAGAAATCGTTCCGGAAATCAACTTGTTAGCCAGAAAGTGAGCTCTCAAACTGGATGGGACAGCTATCAGGCCAATTTTCCAGCGGTTGTTGAAAATAAAGGGTGGGAATTCACTTTAAGCACAAAGAATATCCAGCAAAAGGATCTCCGTTGGCGTACCGATTTCAATATTTCACTTAATAGAAATAAACTAATTGAATTTCCCGGCATAAGATCATCTGCCTACGCTTCGACATTGGTAGTGGGGCACCCGATGAATCCACTGTATGCCTATGAATACACAGGATTTGATCAAGCAACGGGACTTCCGAGCTTTAAAGACTTTAATGGTGACGGAAAGATTAGTACGGGTTTAGTGGATTATGAATTAGGAGACCGTTATTTGGCCGGTACTACATTACCAAAGTATTTTGGGGGTATAACTAATACGATAAATTATAAAAATTTTACTTTGGACTTTCTGTTTCAGTTTGTCAAACAGAAGGGTCGGGGCATTCTTTCTGCATCATGGAGCCCGCCTGGGTACGGTATGACAAACTTTGCCGCTGAACCTTTGCTCGATTATATCAATCAAGGAAAGTCGGAGCAGTTGCAGGTGGCAGCGGATTTTACTGATGCATATACAGCATGGTCCAATTATACTTATTCCAGTGCGCAAATTGTCGATGCTTCATTCATTCGGTTGAAAAACGTGAGTCTATCTTATGATATAAAGGGAGCATTGGTCGAGCGCCTGAAATTTAGGAATCTACGCTTACAGGTACAGGCTCATAATCTATTCACCATTACAGATTATTTGGGTTTTGATCCAGAGTCTCAGGGATTATCTTTGCCACCGCTCCGGACAGTCGTTGGAACTTTACAATTCACATTCTAAGCTATTTGACATGAAATTTAAATCAAAACTATATATCGGTGCCCTTTTTGCAGCAATTACCCTAAGCAGTTGCGAAAAGCTCATTGAAATTGATGACCCGATAAATGAATTGCCCTCTGAAGTTATTTTTAAATCAGAAACAACCGCCAAGTCGGCACTGGCGGGTGCATATTCATCCATGACTTCTTCGAGTGCTTTCAATCAGAATATTACACAGTTTAATGGAATGTCTGCCGGAGAGATCGATTTTGTCGGTTCTACAACTTTTCAGGATTTTATGCAAAATACGTATGATCCTGTTGTCACCACCAGGATAAACAATGTGTGGGCAGATACCTATAACGTGATTTACCGTTTTAATAGCATTATTGACGGTCTTTTAAACAATAATGCTATTTCAGCGCCGGTTGCGCAGCAGATGATTGGTGAAGCCAGGGTTATGCGTGCATTTTGTTATTTTCATTTGGTAAATATGTTTGGTGAGGTCCCTTTGGTAACGATAACCGACGTAAATAAAACCAGTACATTGCCACGTGTTGCCGTGCCAGAAATCTATAACTGGTTAGCTTCAGAGTTAGAAGAAGCTAAAGATCTTGTCAGTGATACTTATCCAGGCACAGTAGGAACGACCAGTAGAGCGCAGGTGAATAGGTCGGCCGCAAAAGCGCTGCTTGCCCGCGTTTACCTCTTTCAGAAAAACTATCAAAAGGCAGAACAATATGCAACGGAAGTTATAAACAAAACCGATTTGTATACTTTGTTGCCTAAGTCTGATTTAGGAAAAGTCTTTTTAAAAGACTCAAAAGAGGCTATTCTTCAACTTGGTCCCGCCGTAATGAATACAAATGGCTATACAGTCGAAGGATCAACCTTTTTGCCGACTCCAACGTCTACAGTAGCTAATTATGAACTTACGCAAAATCTTTTGGCAGCCTTCGAGAGCAATGATGCACGCCGCGCTGCTTGGATAAAAGAAAGTAATTATTTGGGCAAAAGAACTTTTCAACCTTTTAAATATCAAAATTATAACCAGACCGTAGCACTATCCTCAGGCCGTACCGAAGTGCCAATGCTTCTACGTTTGTCCGAACAATATCTGATTCGTGCCGAGGCACGTTCACAGCTCAATAATAGCACGGGAGCACGTGAGGATCTTAATGTTATTCGTCATCGAGCTGGTTTGCAGGATTTGTCCTCAAATATCAATCTGGATGAAGCTATCTTGAAGGAGCGACAAACCGAATATTTTTGTGAGCTCGGAGATCGCTGGTATAGCATCAAAAGGATGGGCAAGGTAGATGTGATCATGCAGGAGTTGAGACCTTCTTTCTGGAAATCTTATGCGCAGCTTTATCCAATACCACAGCCTGCGCGGGATACCAATCCATTTCTGACCCAAAATGATGGTTATAGATAACATTAACTGATTTCAAGACATTTTGTGGGAACGTAAGTCATGTTCCCACTACTTCTAAATTTTTATATAAATGGATAATACAATCGTAAAAATATCACATTTATGGCATCGCTATGGATCTGCTTGGGCCATTCAGGATATTGATTTTGAGATTAACGAGTTTGGCGTGCTAGGTCTTTTGGGTTCTAATGGTGCTGGGAAATCCACGACCATGAATATTATGTGTGGCGTATTGAATCAGGTAAAAGGAGAGGTTACCGTTGGTGGTCATGATATTCGAAAAAATCCCATCGAAGCAAAGCGCTTAATTGGATTTTTGCCTCAAAATGCACCTCTCTATCTCGATTTAACAGTATATGAATACCTAACACAGTGTGCCCATTTAAGACTTATTCCAAAAAAAGAAATTGAAAAAGCTGTTGATCGTGCTATGGCAAAGTGTGGGGTCAGTCATTTTCGAAACCGATTGATTTCCAATCTCTCAGGAGGCTACAAACAGCGCGTTGGTATAGCTCAGGCGATTATTCATGAGCCAAAGCTTGTGGTACTGGATGAACCAACCAACGGACTAGACCCCAATCAAATTTTAGAGGTACGCAAACTGATTAAAGAGATCGGTGAAGAAAAATCCGTGATTTTCTCTTCACATATTCTATCTGAGGTGCAAGCTACCTGTGAACAGGTCAAGATGATTGAAAATGGAGTGATGGTATTCGAAGATAGCATGGATGCATTCAACAACTACATTGAGCCGGATAGTATAATTATGCGGATGGAAAATCCACCGCTTCCAGCACTCCTGGAGTCTATCGTTGGTGTGACTCAGGTGGAGGTGCTGTCTGCTAAGCAGTTCCGTGTCAGATTTGAAGATGTCCCAGATATTAGTGAGCGCCTTATTGAAGCAAGTGTCTCTTCGGGATGGCGGCTTCAGGAGCTTACCTTAGAGAAAAGCTCCTTGGATCAGATTTTCGCCCAATTATCAAATAAAACTTCCAACAAGAAAATATGAAAACGACATTAAGAATTGCAAAGATAGAATTAAGCCAGCTTTTTTATTCTCCAGTAGCCTGGATTGTGCTCATCGTTCTTATTGTACAATCTGGGTGGCAATATCATTCCATGTTGGAGCGTATATACCAGGCTAATGAGATGGGACAGGGAATCCCGGGCGTAACGAGCCGAATATTTGCGGGATTTAGATCCCTGTTTCCTCAGATGCAGGAGTATCTTTATCTGTATATACCATTGCTGACCATGGGATTGATTAGCCGGGAGACCAATAGCGGATCTATAAAACTATTGTATTCCTCCCCGATCAAGGTCAGTGAAATTATATTGGGTAAATATTTAGCCATCATGGGTTACTGTCTCCTCCTGATTTCTGTGTTATTGGGCCTTGGGGTACTCACTTTATTTACAGTCAAAAATGCCGAATTTTCATTGGTGTTGAGTGGGATAATTGGACTTTATATGCTGATATGTGCCTATGCGGCAATAGGGTTATTTATGTCTAGTCTAACAACATATCAGGTCGTAGCCGCCATTAGTACGTTGGTCGTACTTGCCGCATTGAATTTTATTGGCGGACTGTGGCAGGATATCGCATTTGTCCGTGACATCACTTATTTTCTCTCTATGTCGGGGCGTGTGGAAGAGTCGATCAATGGTCTGTTGAGCAGCAGTGATATTTTTTATTTTATCATCGTAATCGTCCTGTTTCTGGGGCTGACATATTTAAAACTTCAATTCGAGCGTGAAACCTTATCGAAAGCCAGCAAAGCAATCCGATATATGGGTTTTATAGCGACGATGCTTATTATCGGATATGTCAGTGCTCTTCCTCAATTCATCCTATATAAGGATATGACCGCGAATAAAGGCCGTACACTCACCGCTGCCAGTCAAAAAATAATAACACAATTTCAAGAGCCGGTCCAAATTACGACCTATGTCAATCTTTTGGATGATAACTACCATTCGGGCGTTCCATCTGGACATAACAGCGATAAGAAACGTTTTGATATGTATCTGCGTTACATGCCCTATCTAAAAATGGACTATGTATACTATTGGGATCATGTAGCAAACGACCGTATCTATAAAGAAAATCCTGGACTCAATGACGAGCAGATCGCGCGCAAGATGGCCAAGATAAACAAGTTGCCATTTGATATGTTTCTCACCCCAAAACAGATCAGGGAAAAGATCGATCTTAGCACTGAGCGAAATCGTTTTTTGAGAGTGTTGACGTATAAAAATAAGTCTGCATACCTTCGCGTATACGATGACCTATTTAAGCATCCTAATGAGAAGGAGATATCTGCCGCATTCAAGCGTCTATTGGTAGATGCGCCAGTTGTTGGATTTGTGGGTGGTCACAATGAAAGAAGCATTGAAAGGTCAGGAGATCGCGATTATCAGGTTGCCACTACTGAGATTGCATTTAGATATGCGCTGGTCAACCAAGGGTTTGATGTAAGATCGGTCGAATTAAAACAGCCCCTTGCCCCCAAAAGTGTCGATATCCTGGTCATTGCCGACCCAATGGTGGCTTTCAGTACGTCCGAACTTCAACATCTGCAGCAATTTATCGAGCACGGTGGAAATATGATGATTTTGGGCGAGGCTGAGAACAGAGATTATATCAATCCAATACTAGGTCTTTTAAATATTGAAATGGACAATGGAATGCTCGTTCAACAGAGTAAAAACTATGACCGCGATTTTATACTTGCAAATGTATCCAAAGCCAATTGGTTAAATACAGTTGGAAAAAGCAACTTTCTAGGCCAAGATAGCGTATTGATTTCCATGCCTTCCGCAGTTTCATTGACTGTCTTGCCTAATTCTCCATTTGAAGCGAAGCCTTTGCTGGTGACTCAGGCAGCAAATACCTGGCTGCAAGGCAGCCTTAAGTTTGATAGAACTCAAGTTTTGGCGGACCCTAGAAATGATGTGGAAAAGAAATCGTTCCCGATCGCAATGACTTTGATTCGTGAAGTAAAAAACAAGCAACAGCGCATACTGGTTGTTGGGGACGCAGATTTTATCAATAATGCTGAACTCATTAGACAGTCACCGCGTACAAGTAATTTTTCCGTTATGACTGATTTATTCAGATGGTTCAGTAACGATCAATTTCCAATCAATACCAATAGACCCGAGCCGACTGACGTTGTGAACGTTACTGCAAGGCAGCTTAACTATATCAAATGGGGCTGGTTGGTTTTATTGCCAATCGGTATTGCAGGAGCTGTTGCGACTTTCCTGATAAGAAGAAAAAGAAGATAATCTATCGGCAATTTTCAGTTCATATAGTCAACTGAAAATTGCCGATAAACAAGGAATAGCCATTTTTAAAAAGGCAGTAAAATTATGAATATAAAAAAAATATTAATAGGCGTTTGTGTTTATTGGGTCAGTTTGAATTTTACCCTCGGTCAGAATCTCCCATTAGACACAACAGTTCGTGAAGGAATTTTGTCCAATGGTTTTCGCTACATAATAAAGGCAAATCGATTTCCAGAAAACCGCGCAGTATTATATCTTGCCAATAAAGTAGGATCGATTCTCGAAGAGGACTCCGAACGTGGTTTAGCCCATTTTATGGAGCACATGAATTTTAAAGGTACGACTCATTTTCCCAAAAATGCTTTAATTGATTATTTAGAGATGGCTGGGGTTAAGTTTGGCGCAGATCTCAATGCCTATACATCATATGATGAAACAGTGTATCAACTTCCATTACCAACGGATGATCGAGAACTTTGGAGAAATGGCATGCAGATTATGCGTGACTGGGCTGCCGAAGCTACACTGGATCGCGATGAATTTGAAAAAGAACGTGGTGTCATCTTAGAGGAGAAGAGATTACAACAGACAGCTGCTGGTCGCATGCGGGAAAAGTATATGCCTACCTTATACAATTATTCGAGATATGCAGATAGATTACCCATAGGGCTTGATGATGTTATTGAACATGCAGATATTTCCCTAATTAGAGATTTCTATAAAAGATGGTACCGTCCCGATTTGCAAGCGCTCATTGTAGTAGGCGATATTGATGTGGACCAGGTTGAATCACAGATTATTAACCTTTTTTCTGATTTAAAAGCTGAAAAAAAAGGGTATGAACGCAAAAAATATACTATCCCTTTAATAGACAGCACCCGATTTGTAGAAAGTAAGGATAAGGAGTTTTCCAATATCAATATAGATATTGTTTTTAAACGAAAAGCTACTAAAGTGATTGATAAGGCGAGTTTCAAAGCCGCCTTAGTGGCCGATCTTGCCAATAGTTTAATGGCTTCGCGTATCCAGGAGATAATGCGTCAGGGAAGTAAATCTTTCACCGGATTGAGCATGGGGGCATCGGCGTTCATAGCAGACTTAACTTCATTCAATGTTCGTGTCTCTCTATCTCCTGATAAAATCCAAGAAGGCTTTATTGCAGCTTGGACTGAGGTAGAGCGTATTAATCGTCATGGTTTTACTATAGAAGAAATGAAGGACGTCAAGGAGAGATTGGCTGCAAGAATCAATATGCAGGAAAAAGAAAAAAATAAAATTTCTTCGAGCAGTCTCGTGGAGGATTATTTGAATTATTTTCTCAATGGTGACACTTATTTATCAATTGATCAAAAAATCAAATTGACTAGGGAAGCTTTGGGTCAGGTAGAGGTAGCCGATATCAATCGATACATCAGCAATTATTTGGCTGAAAAGGATCAAGTGATCATTGTTTTAGGGACAGATAAAGCAGGATTTGAACTTCCGGATAAGTCAGCTATCACAAGTTGGTTACGCGGCGTATCCGAGGCAGAGATAAAACCCTATCAACAAGACAGAAAGGATGTTCAATTATTTGATAAAATGCCACAATCGGGTAAGATCGCTCAAGAACAAAATGTACCTGCATTAGCGTTGTATCACTGGAAACTTTCCAATGGAGTAAAGGTTTACGCGAAACCAACTACATTTAAAAATGATGAAATCCTTTTCACTGCGTTCAGTCCCGGAGGAAGTTCACTGTATTCTGATAACGATTATTATTCGAGTGCTAATGCCGTAGCTTTCGTTGTCAACAGTGGGTTAGGAAAAATGAATTCTTCGCAACTGAGCCAATTTTTAAATGCAAAAGCTGTTCAAGTAATGCCCTATATCAGTGAGCGGGAAGAAGGAATCAATGGGGCGAGTATAGGAAAAGATCTGGACACGGGCCTTGGCTTGTTACATCTTTATATGACCGATTCAAATTTGGATACAGCACGTTTTCGTGTTATCATGGAGAGATCCACAGAAGCTCTAAAAAATAGAGTTGATGATCCGAAACGCGCATTTGCTGATACATTAGGAAATATCCTAGGAAATTATCATTTCCGCCGACAACCGACCTCTTTGTCCACTTTAGAACAGATAAAAGTTGACCGAATACATCCAATTTTTAAAGAGCGGTTTTCCAATGCAGCAGACTTTACATTTGTTTTTGTTGGAAATTTTAATTTAGATTCTTTGAAGTTATTGACTGAAAAATATCTTGGGTCTCTTTCTTCAAGCAAAGCAACTGAAAAAGCAAAAGACTTAGGAATTCGTGTACCAGAAGGAAGTATAAGACGAGATTTAAAGATTGGAAAGGGAGACAAGGGAATTGTTCAGTTGGTTTACAGTGGAAAATATAGTTTCAATGAACAGAATAATCAGTATCTGGATGCTTTAAAGGCTTGTATTGACTTTCGACTGATGAAACGTTTACGTAAACAAGAAAGTGGCGTTTATTCGCCAATGGTACAATTGACGAAAACAAAACAACCATTCGGATTCTATGCTATCGTTATTAACTTCGAATGTGATCCTAATCGCAAAGATGCTCTTATTAAGGCGGTTGAGGAGGAGCTTTTAAAAATTAAAACGGACGGTTTGGTCCAAGAGGAATTGGATAAATTTATTGCAGAAGAGAGCCGTAGTTACGAATTGAGCTCTAAAACCAATCAGTTTTGGCTCAGCTATCTGAAAGGGCAATTGAATAATCACGAGCCCATGCAGTCGGTATTAACTTATCCGGAGCGATTAAAAAAGCAAAAATTAGGAGATTTGAATGACGCTGTGGATAAACTGTTGAACCTGAATAACAAGATTATTGTGACGCTAAGTCCTGAAGAAAAATAAAAAAAGGTTTACCATTCTCCGGTAATATTATGTAATAGTTAGTTTAAAAGACTGCCTCGCCAGAGCGCAGTCTTTTTTCCATATAACACCCTCAATCTCAAGGAAGATGGGAACCTATCGCAATCGGAGGTCAATATTAGCCACTTCTTTTTTATTTGATGGTTATTTGATCATTTGGGAAATCAGGGCTTGGAGATCCTAAATATCCATCAGATTTTAATATTGTATTTACCCCAATGGTATTTACAGGTTAACATCGACTATTTTTTTATCAGATTAGGGATATTATAAAGGACCATATTGATGAGACAATATATAAATCATTTTTGCTCTGATTGCGACTTCTATCTTTTTGAGTTCAGCGGATACCAGCTTACGCAGCTCTCTGTCTCGTCCTGAAAAAACTTTACAATCAAAACAATTCATGTTAAATGCCATGCCGAGGGTTGCACCTGCCTTAAATACATGTAAATTCTTGGGATTATCAATTAACGGATAAAGTCTGCTATATCCCAGCTTTTGTTTGGGCATCCTGACAGACCTAAAAATTTAGGGGAGTGGAGGATATGGTCAATTACAACTTTAAAAATCCTGCCAACGGTCTTCAGGATTGTACGGTGCTCTATTAGGTTCGATCTCTTTCCACGACTTATACCTAAAATTGGTGCTTATCGCAATGTAATAGGTCCATCGCCAGAAACAAAATGGATTTATGCGATATAGCCTAAATAGTTCTCTGTTTTCAGGCGCGGGATTCTTTTCCTGATTAAAGAAATCCATTACTGTTGGAGTAAGATTTCCGTTTTTAAACCCTATATTATCTGCAATAGTACATGAAGTATTGTTGTTTGAATATCTGAAATACTCATTCCCGTCGAATAGGATCATAAAATTTGTATTAATAAACGGAAGATTCGTAATTACGATCGCTGCAAGTAAACCTATACAAGACCATTTCAATATTTTTTTCATCTTATACTAATTACAGTTAGTACTAACCGGAGGTTTTCCACCTACATTCGATATATTCGTATTGCCACTGATTCTGAGATTGTCCAATGTGTTGTAAAGCCCCGCCGGAGTCGTAAAACCAATATTGCTATTAGGCACATTTAACTTATTGCTCCCACTTGCGACGCGTTAAAGACATCTATCGCAAAATCCGTGCAATTATAATCGTTTAAGTCATTGTTCAAAACAACTAAATCGAGCTTTTCTCATCGAAGTAAAAGCCAAGAGATCCAGGGTTTTAACGAGATGAGGCAAAAGAATGTAAGTAACTAGGGAAAGAGATTCCGCTAGTTACTAGCTACTACTTTCCTTAAGCAGATGTTTTATCTTTCTTTATATAAAGAATATAGAAAAATATAGAGCCTGAAATGATATATGGTATAAGTGGTGAAAAATCAGCAAATTTCAATTGATTTGTGTCTCTGTAGATACGAGTTATATCATTCACCCCTAAACCTAAAAAAAACAGGCACACTACAAAAGCGATAAAGATTACTTTTTTATTTATTTTGAACATATCATTATAATTTATCTACAAGCTTCTCCCCATTGAGCACTTGCATATATAAAACCCGCAGCACCAATTCCAGCTCCCACCACAGAAGCTCCACTAGCAGCTAATCCAACAAAAGCCAAAGCAAGGCCAACAGATGCTCCAGCACAGGATGATAAAAAGCTTTTTGCTAATTTGTTATTTGATGCAGATTTAACAAATATATTTTTCTCTTTTAAAGATAAAAATTCTGGATGAACTTCTGCAGTGTAAGTTAATGCTAAAAATACACTTTCGTATTTACTGTATATTCCGTTCTCTTTGAAAATACCACTGTATTTATCAAGTGTTTGTTGTGGGGCGGCAGCAGAATAATAAAGTTCATTGGAAAGATTAATAAATAATTCTTTTTCCTTCTCGCCTATCACACCATTTTGAGATAGGATATTGATAATATCAGTAGTATTTGTTTGTGTCGATATTTCTTCTAAAAGCTTCATCCTATCTTGTTTTATAGATGATGAAATATTTTCATTCACTTGTATGGCAAGGCTTATTGTAGATAAATTGTTGCTTTTACTTTTTAAGGCTATGATGTTTTGAATATTTGAACTCATCGAAGTCCTCAAATCGCTAGATAATTCAACTTTGCTACCCTCGTCATTTAAAACATTAGGGTGTTTACTACAAGATGTTGAATACATCAAAACAGCACATAAAAGTGCTATAGAAATTGTTTTTCTCATAAAAAAAATAATTAGTATTGTTTGAATAGCAACTATTTAGGCTAGCGATAGCTGCTGTATGAAGATAGTATTATTTTTTTTTAAAAATTAAGTGTAGTTTAAAAGATGGCTTTTCGTTACAAGGAAGATCAAGGTTTCGGCTATTTATTTTAGCTTATAAAGATTTGTATTGATTTTGACTGGACTCTTCGATGATTCTATCACTTTTGATTTTTGAAGCTCTGAAGAAAGAGTTGTAAGCTTCATATGTGGGTAGTATTTCCTAATAATCTTTTTAATTTGTTTAAGTTCGACGCCCTCTGAATCTTTAAAGTCTTCGTCAATTGCTAAGATGTGCTCGATAATAAATGCAATTGAAGGAGTATCATTCAATATCTTGCTATATTCGAGGTTTTTGTAATGTTTTTTTTGAAGGATTTGACGTAAGTTATCTGGTGGGGTGAGAAGAGTGGAAGACATCTTGATATAGTCTACCCCAAAGAAAGCACTAGCTTTTTTTACTAGCTCAACGTTAAATGTATAATTTTCTCGCGCTCGTATATATTTTATCCAGCGATCCGAGACTCCAAGAATATTGGCGAAATCCTCAATTGTAATTCCACTTTTCTCTAAATAGTTTAGAATATTCTCTTTTGCAATTTGAGCGTCGTATACCTTCATATACACAAAAGAATTTTTTAAATGAATTATAAAAGTGAAAATGATTTCTTTTTTATAATTCATTTTATTATATTTGTGGTATCATTATCAGATAAGTTGATCTAGTGATATATTGAGTATTAGACTTAAGAGCTTCGGCTGCAAATTCCGACAATTGCAACGGACGAAGAGGTAGGTTTAATGCCCAAGTGGATATTTTGTGTACCTTTGGTATACTTAAACTTCTTGGGCTCCTACTGTAAATCCGTTCCGTTTGGCCGTCGGAAGCCTGCAGCGCGGTAGGTAGGAGCCTTTTATAGACGCTTTTTATCGCCAATGAAGCTCACTTTTATAAATTCCAAACAGAGTGGGTTATGAAACAAAAACAAGCGAACTACAAAAACATTATTAAATCCCCCGAGTAGCTCGGCGCGATTCAGCCAGCAATGAACTGGTCACATCAGCTATGGAATTCGAGGCACCCAATTATTTACCTAGTGATTCTCATTCAAAAGAATTCTAGCTCCCCAATTAATCAATTTTATTACACATGGCTTATGGCCTGAAAAAGTAGCTGATTCAGTCGGACTGGAATAGCTATGCCTTAAGCTCACCATTAAAGCCTTAAGAATGAAATCTAATTACGCCAACCTAGTCCTCCTGGATTTGGTGATTTATGAAACCCATCGATCAGGATATAATCCTGTTAAGAATGTTCAAGACTTTTGGGACAGGTATCCCCTAAGTACAATTCAAGACTATATCGTTGCACTACAGCCCGACACGGTTGATAACGAAAAAATGAGAGATAATCCGCAATTGACTGAATTTTCCGTCGAACTTCTCCGCACATTGATAGCTTATCTTATGATCCATATGACTCAATTGGATCTCGGTAAGGTATCTATTTCACTAGAGGTAAACAAAGAAGCCATAGATACTTCTAAAGCAATCTCGGATTTCTTTAATAGAGTTTCCTCTCACAATACCAATTCCTAAAATGATGAAAAAATTAAACCTACAGTCCAATAATAGCGCACTGCTATATATTCAAATACTTAAGATCACCGTACTTGTGATCTTTTACGTACTAGTTTCTATGTTTAGTTTATCAGCCCAGACGCCCCGCAAGGACAGCGGGGCCGATGGGCTTCATCCCAGTGAATTGCGAATGGGAGACTTTGTGCCCGAAGATTTTTGGAATCGACAGCACTTATTTTATCAAAATGGTGATACCATCAGACGGGATCTTAGTGCCTACAAAGGCAAACATGTTATTTTGGACTTTTGGAGCTTAGACTGCGGCGCCTGTATCGCTAGTCTACCGCATATGGAAACGTTGCAGGTGGAATTCGCTGATACCCTTGTTATCCTTCCTGTAAATAGTCAACGCAAACGCAATAGTTACGAGCGTTTTCTGAACTTTTTCAAACACGGCACCCGCGCCATGCCCAAGCCCTTGAAACTACCCAATATTATCTATGATACTTACTTTGATCAGCTGTTTCCTATTAAAATACTGCCTCATTACGTATGGATTAAGCCGAGCGGAATGGTGAAGGCCTTCATATCTACCGATTTTGTCAATAGGGAACAAATAGCAACAATCGTCGAAAGGGAAGGAGCTGCGCAATGAGAAACGTAATCATGCTGTATATGCTGAGTGTTTTGGCATCTGTTGCTATAGCACAAGAGAGAGTTAAATTTATCATACAGGATAGCCTGACCGATAAACCGATCCCATATGTGAATATTAATAATGGCAAGCAGCAAAATATAGGGCATACGGACAACGCCGGGATCGCGTGGATCCCTATGGAAGTGATTAATGATAATCTACAGTTTTCTCGTCTAGGCTATCAGCCTTATATTTTGCGATTGAAAGTCGTGGTAGGTAGAAAAGAAGTGATGATCAGCATGTCCCCTTTGGTCAATACCATAAGCGAAGTGCAGGTGAATACGGGCTATCAGCTCTTGCCAAAAGAAAGGAGCACAGGTGCGTTTTCTGTGGTTACAAATAAACAGCTCCAAGAGCGTATTTCACCAACTATCTTGGATAGGCTCGAAGGAATCGCTCCCGGATTGCAATTTGATAAACGGTCGGGATCTACCATCATGAATATCCGTGGCATTAATAGCTTCGGCTCTGGGGGCATCGCACCGTTGATCATTGTGGATAACTTTCCGTATACTGGTGATTTGAACAATATTAACCCTAACGACGTCGAATCAGTAAACCTGCTCAAGGATGCTGCTGCGACCTCAATATGGGGTGCAAGAGCTGGTAACGGGGTATTGGTGATTAATATGAAAAAGCCCAAGGAACGAAAAGAACTTAGTTTTACTGCTACTACAACCTTTACTGACAAACCTGATCTGATGTATTTGCAGGAAATGTCTAGTAAAGATTTTATTTCGGCTGAGCGCTTTTTGTATGAAAAAGGTTTCTATAAGCCTTATCTCACAAGTACAAATGCAAGGTTGTTTGTGATGTCCCCTGTGGTAACCTTGTTGGATCAGGTGGACAAAAAATTGATTACGACAGAAGAGGCTGAAGCGAAGATCCGGTCTTTTGAAGGCCTGGATTATCGGCGTGATTATGATAAGTATCTCTATCGAACTGCACTCAATCAGCAGTATAACCTAAGTACGGGGGCAAATTTGGGAGCTCTAGGGTACCGTATCTCATTGGGCTACGACCGTAGCAAGGGGAATACTGTCGGCGAAAAATCGGATCGTCTTACAGTAGCTTCCTCTGTCAAATATGAACCTAATCGGCTAATTCGGCTAGAATTAAATAGTAGGTACAGCAACAGTAGCCGTAAAGCGAGCCTTGGTGTTCCAAATTACCCGCTCAATGTAGGCGGAGGGAAGTCATCATTGTATCCTTACGCACAACTGGCGGACAAAAATGGCAATCCATTGATTATACCTTATCAATACAACTCCGAGTTTGTGGATACAGCTGGCCGGGGAAATTTACTCGATTGGCATTATGCACCTCTCTCGGATATCGATAAAAGCAGAAGTAATATGGCTAACCGTTATTTATCATTTTCTCCCACCGTACAGGTACGGCCATTTGATGGTCTCACCTTATCGTTGATGTACAATTATGAACATCAGGATACTCGGATCTTTGGCGAATATGACGAAGCTTCTTTTTATGTACGCAATATGGTCAACCGTTATACACAGATCGTTAATGGGGTACCGAAATATAACCTGCCCAAAGGGGCTATTGCCAATGTAAGTAACAATACCTTGACCAGCCATAAATTTAGAATTCAGGGTACTGTGGACAAAACTATCGCTGTCGAACATCAGATCAATGCTTTACTTGGAATGGAGCTTACAAACAACACAATATCTGGTGAATCCCGACGTCTGTATGGGTATGACGGTATCCGATTGACGCAGTCCCCAATAGATTACCTGACCAGATTTCCGATTTATGCTGGCTTAGCGAGCGCATCCACCATACCTTTTACAGATGGTTTTTCAAAAGGTCTGAACCGTTTCATATCCACTTATATGAATGTTGGATATACTTACAAAGGCCGGTATATGCTGTCCTTTTCTGCGCGTAGGGATGCGTCCAACTACTTTGGTGTAAATACCAACAACAGATGGAAGCCACTTTGGTCCGCTGGATTAGCATGGAATATGAAGCAGGAAAAATGGTTGAGGGAAAACGGACAGCTAAATACACTTAAACTGAGAATGACTTATGGTCATAGCGGGAATTCGGCTGGACAAGTGTTCACAGATGTCATCCTACAGTACTCTACTGCCCCTGATACCTATTATGGAAAACAGTATGCCCGTATTATATCACCCCCCAATACAAATTTAAAATGGGAGGATGTGGCACAGCTGAATATAGGTCTGGACTTTGGCTTTTTTAGGAACAGGCTGTCGGGTTCGATAGACGTATTCAAAAAACATACGACAGATTTAATATCAGTCGATCCAATAGATCCCACCGTTGGATTTGCATCCATCAATAGGAACGTAGCTTCCATAAAAGGAAGAGGCGTAGATCTGCAATTGAATGCGTTGATCATAAATAAACCTTTCAGATGGAATAGCAATTTATTTATATCGTATACAAAAGATAAAGTCGATAAATTCAACGGCAATAAACTCCTGGGGCTCAACTATGCATCAGCTGGAGGTAAGTCCATTTCTCCAATAGTGGGGTATGTCATGTATCCGGTATTTTCTTATCGTTTTGAAGGATTAGATCCTGTTAATGGAAATCCATTAGGTTATACCATGGATGGCCCAAGTGATAACTATACACAATTGCTCAAGGACTCTGTGGAGCAGCTGGTCTACCATGGATCGGGCTTACCATTGGGGCATGGGGCTTGGACTAATTCCCTTTCTTGGAAGGGATTCGAGTTTTCGTGGACAGTCGCGTTTAAGTTTTCTTCCTATTTTATGAAGCCCACAATCCGTTACATGGACTTGATGAACTATTGGACGACCCATGCGGACTATAGCAAACGTTGGCAAAAGCCCGGTGATGAATTGGCCACGACCGTACCTTCTTTCATGTATCCGGGCAATCAGAACCGGGATAATTTCTATTCCTATTCGTCGGCCAATGTGGAGAAAGGGGATCTTTTGCGGCTGCAGAATGTACGGTTAGGTTATACAGTACAGAGCGGCAGATTACTGGAGCGCCTGCGGCTTACAAGAGCTACGCTTTACTTATCCGCAAACAATCTAGGGCTGCTATGGTCAGCGACAAAGTCGGGCTATGATCCTGATTTCACGGGTTTACCCAGCGCGAGGACAATTAATTGTGGTGTTAACCTTCAATTTTAAGATGATGAAAAGAAATAAAAACTATTTACTTGGTCTTGCGCTGATGACAGTGCTTGCAACGACAATATTGGCCTGTAATAAATTTTTGGAAGCTGTTCCGGATACTTCCAAAGTTATTCCCAGCACATTGGAGGATCTGGATGCGATGCTTTGGGATGGATATGGATTAAACGGTGGTGCCAGCGGACTGATCGAAATGGGAACGGACGACTATTATTTAAAACAATCTGTATTTGACGGGTTGGGAATATTTAGCCAGCAGCTGTATACATGGGAAAAGGGATTGGAAATCACCAATTCCAATATCAACCAGCACTGGGGATCTACATATAAGCGGGTGCTGACAGCTAATGTTGTTTTGGACAAATTAGGCTCAATCGACATATCGGATCAGAACAAAGCGAACCGGTTGAAAGGAGAAGCCCTGTTTATCCGTAGTCTCGCATTTTTCCAATTTTCACAATTATTTATGGATACATATGACCCCAAGACAGCTAACGATGGGCTTGGGATACCCTTAAAGCTCAGCTCGGATATCAATGAGAAGGTGTATCGCTCCACAGTTGGTCAGACTTATCAACGGATAATTGATGATCTCATGCTGGCAAAAGATCTATTGTCGCCGTTGGTCGAATATAAAACAAGACCCACTTTGCCTGCAGTAGAAGGTCTTCTGGCTAAGGTTTACCTGCTTATGGGAGATTTTGGAATGGCTGAAAAATGGGCAAGTAGTTCTTTGGAGCACTATTCTTATTTGAGCGATTATAATAAGCTGGATGCAAATGTAGCCCAACCGTTTAAGACATTGAGCGATGAGATAGTTTATTTTGCCTATACAGGGGCAACTGATATGTTGATCTCTTATACGACAAATGTGGATAGTACCTTAGTGAAACAATATGGGCCAGATGATCTGCGAAGGGCTTTTTTCTTTGAATTTGATGCTGAGGGAGCTGCCACTTTTAGAGGATGGTATTCCGGTATAAATAATTGCCCGTTTTTGGGGATCAATACCGCTGAAAACTATCTAACAAAAGCGGAGTGCCTAGCCCGTAAAGGGCTTTACAACGAGGCCAAAAATGAGCTAAAAACGTTATTGAAAAACAGATTTAAAGACGGAAAAGTGGGATTTATCGATGATATTGGCAACGATGATTTGTTGGGATATATTCTTAAAGAAAGAAGAAAAGAACTCATTTTTAGAGGGACACGGTGGAGCGATCTGAGACGGTTGAATAGGGAGAGACGCTATACAACGACGCTTTATCGCAGTTTGACTGTGAACGGGAAAAACCAACTGATCAGTCTGGCACCAAATGATAAACGATATATTTACCCTATCCCTTTGCCTGTAGTCGAGTTGAGCGGAATTGCTCAAAATGAGCGATAAATAATGAAAAATGAAAAGACCAGAAAATAAAATCTGGTCTTTTTTAATTTAGGGGATTTGAGAAAGGAGAATATCAGCAACTATTCACCACTAATATTCTCTGAAAGCAGTAACTGTTTCATTTTCTGTGTGGCTGTTTGCGATTGCAGCTTCGATTCTATCAGCGACGGTTTCGCTACCTGACACGACTTCATCCATTTTTGGATGTCCTGGATTTAAAGGATCTTCCGGTGCATTGATGGAACAGATCGTTTGTGGTACGCCACATGATTTTGTAGGATGCGGTGTGCTTGAGTAGAGATTAGGATCCACAATATTACTGGGGCTGTCGCTTCCTTGGAAATACCATGTCTCGTTTTCGAGTTTGATCGATGGAGCTATTTCCACGTTTGGTTTTTTGTTCATCACTGCAGCTACTGCAATCGTACCGAATGCAATTAGTGCCAAGATTAAAGTGAAGAGTGATGACTTCACTGAAAAAATATGTTTCATCATAACTAAAGTGTTTTGATTATTATGCTAAATTACTGCAATACTGTGCTTAGCGTTAGGCAGAAACCGATCTCCGTATAGGTAGAAAATTTGGTGGGCTAGGAGAGAGGGGCTTTAGGATCTGGAATTGATGTACCGATGTTGCCGTCACTTAATTGCTGCCGCTTAAAGCCTAACGCAGTAAGACCGGTCTCATTTTTAATAAAGGTGGCCAGTTCATTGATACTGCTAAACCCGCATTCTTCGGCTGTAATGGCTAGTTTTTCGTGACCGGCTATTACGGAGGCGATATACGCCAGCAACAAATTGTTGCGGTAGCGTTGAAAGGTGCAGCCATAATGTTCTTTATGCTCCCTGGTGATACGGTCTCTTGAGACTAGGAGCACACTGGCAATATCCGACAGCCGTGCTTTGGCCCCCTTATGGAAAATAGTAATCTGCAAGAGATCGCGTGCTTGCTCGACCAACTGTTCCTTGGGCTGATCTTCCAATAGCTTAAACCGGCTCAGTTGGATCAGAAAAATCAGGTGCTTGAGCAGCATGTGCTCATTGTCGAGGATATTGGGATTGATCTTACTGAAAAGCAGCTGAAGCTGATCTTTGGTGATATCACCGACCCGAAAGGTAATGCTCTTGTCCGACAGGGGGGATCGCTCCTTTTTCGCCTTGACCAGATGCTGTAGAAAATTGAAATGCCGATTGGCTGGTGGCCTGAATAGACCGGCATCCAGAATAAACCCCACTAAGATATGATGGCCTTTAGGTATGGTAATCGTGTATTCGCCTTTGGCCAGATAGAGATAGCTGCCTCTTCCCTCGACAAAGTCTATTGTGAACTTTTGTTGGGCATGCTGCTGACATAAGGGCGCGGTGCTCAGCAAGGTATAGCTAAGATGGAGATCGGGTAATACGGTATATACGGGGATACGCTCCTCATGTTCCATCCAGAATTCATAATAATAGAGGTAGGCATAGCGACCATCAAAAACTTGTTCGCTGATGTAATTGCAGGACGACTCCCAATGTCGCTGCTGAGCATTCCGTATTGGATAGCTCACATGCTGCTTAGGCAAGTCAACGGACTGATAATCCTGTGGTAAATTAAAGTCATAACTTCTTTCCATGATAAAACAGATTTAGGAATATGGCTTTCTTTTAACTGATTGATTTACTGATTGTAAATGTTTTTCGTCTGAGATTCTACAAAAAACTATTTTTTTGGCCAAATATAAATGTGGATCGGGTCTGGCAGCGGGTGAACACCAGCTAAGGCACTGTGAATTTTAAAAGATGTTGTAAAAAGCTGTTCGCAGGTACTAGGAGCCAAAGTACCCGAAAATAGAACCAAATTCTTGTATTTCTACCATTTTAGCCGACGTGATCACCACGCTTCCCTGGCCAAGGAAGCAAAGTGACCAAACGAGGCGAGTTTGGTGCTGGATAGTAACAAAAAAAGATGTAAAAGAAATGGAACAGCTTTTTATGGAAATGCAGCGCTTGGCTGATCAGGCGATCCACACATTTTCGAATATGGAAACAGTGAAATTGATGATCGACTCTGCTGAGCAGAAATGTAGCTTGTATTACTTGTAGTCCTGCTGCGTTTAAAGACAACGGGTGATCCGGACACCCTTTTTTTGCGAACCAATTTATTTTGATGACCATGAATACCTATTTTTCACAATCTGGGTTTAACTTGGATGTAACTTATCATGAACCCAATTTTGACTCCGACAGTTGGTACCGAAGCCTCAAATCTGTTGCACTCTTATACCAGTGGAAACTCATCCGCAACGATACTGAGGTGCTGCGCTTATTACAGCTGCACCAGCACTGGTCGGCACAGCGGGAGTATAAGTCGGATGCTCATCTGTTGACGGCGTTGAGCACTGCCTGGCCTATGACAGATCAGCGTCCCCGAATATGGGCCTGTATGCACATCGGTCCCTATGCGCTGATCGTCAGAACACTGATTTTAAAGGGATGTAGGCTGGCTATTTTGCTTCGTTCGGACGTCTTTGACGAACAGGGCAAAATCTATCGGGAGCAATACCGCCGTTCATTTGGCCGGGAGCCGGACGAAAGCACGCTGCTCTTTATCCGCTCCGATGTGGGCAATCCGCTACTAAAACTCCGGGACACCATTCGAAACGGTTTTCACGTGGTTGTTTTCATTGACGGTCAGATCGCGTTAGGCGAACCGGGTAAAGGCTGGGCCGCGCTGGGGCTGCATGGGTCCACTTTGCTCCTTCGTGAAGGAGTACCTGCATTGGCGCAGTGGACCGGCGCACCGGTCAAAGCACTCGTCTTAACTTTGGTCGATGGCAAGATCAAATGGAGGTTTTCAAAGGAGCATTTTGTCAACAGCAAAGCGGACTATGTGAAGGTGCTGCAGCAAGTAGCTGATTTGGTACAGTTGCTTGAACCGCATGAGCTGATCCAATGGGAGTGCTTACCGGCTATCTTCGATCAAAAGCAGCTCGGCCCGCCGGATAATGATGCGCAAAATGCACTCTGGTTCCCCGTTCTTGCCGGAGACAGACGGCTGCTGCTAGACATCGCGACCGGGCGTTCGGTGCTTGTAACTGCCACTCAGTTTGAAGTGGTTTCTACCAAACTGAAGGCATTATTGCAGGTCATTGGAAAATAAATTTTGCCACTTAAGTTTGTAAAGCTCTTCTATAATATATAAATTGTCATTTTAAACAACTTTCAGTTGTTAAAATTAAGATTTGTGTGATTAATAACCTACACCGATTATGATCAAGGACAACATTCTTAAGCCTTTATACGTGTTCATTTAGCGTTTTGGACGGTTTACTTTGGATGGATCACAGCAGTCAATGTTTATAGATATGGATGGGGGCATCTGGTCGTTATGTTTTTCGTAGCGATTGTCATGTTGGTCATCAGCTACGTCAATAGGGCCTGGTTGCGGCACATGCTGTTCAAGAAATTGATTGCCCGGCATGTATTGACTTTGATAGCCTATTTTCTGCTGACTGCATTGCTGGTGTATCTGACCCTCTACCAGTTTCCTACGAGTTTGAGCAGGAAGATCCTCAAAAATCCTGAGCTGTTTCGCTTTGCTGACTTTGCAATCGACGCGCTGACCTTCTATCTGTCATTTGCACTCAAAGGGATGATGATATTGGCTGCTGAGATCCTCTATAATTTGACGGTCGGACTGTTCCGCCATTTGGGGCTGATGCGTGCTGAGTCGCTTGCTTCCAGCAAAGTCCGCCTGTTCCGTAACTGGGTCACGCATTTTATGGGCAATCTGACGCAGAGTTTGATTCGGCTGGTCCGCAGGTCGCCTTCAGCATTGACCAGATTTGATGTTTTTCTAAAACTGGAAACGTACGGGATACGACAGCTGGGCGGTAGGGATACCATTCTGGGCAGGCTGGAGGACGAAATACATTATCTGCAACAGCTGATGAACTTGTACGATGAGAGACAGATCTTATTGCGGATAGACGTAAGCGATTCCTCCATTCCCATCCTGCCCATGCTGCTGCTGAGTGTATATAAAAACATGGTCAAGCATGGGGATTTCAGCAATCTGGATCGACCGGCCGTATTGACGGTTTGTGCGGATGATCAAAAACTGATGGTCAGCAGTGCCAATAAAGTAGCGGAGCAGTCGGCCTGGATCTTCCAGTCCGGTGGTACGGGGATTGAACAATTGATCAGATTGCTGCGCATGGAATATGGTAATGCATTTTCGTTGACGAAACATACGACTAACGGCATATTTTACTTGAAGCTGGAAATAAATTTTAGACATGGATACAATAAAACGAATATTGAAGCAAGAGAAGAGACGTAGAAAAATTGCTGTCGCAATCGTGGATGATGACCCCGATGTGGTTGAAGATCTGAAAGGATATGTGGAGCTGACGGACGGGGTGGAATGTGTTTATGCGACCACGAATCCCAAAGAAGCTTTGATTGCATTGCGTACCCTGAAACTGGATGTACTGTTTCTGGATATTGAAATGCCCATTGTCGGTGGACTGGATATACTGGGGCAACTTGGCGGTCTAAAGCGGAGCAATCCCGGTATTGCTAACCTGCAGGTGGTGGTATGCAGTACCAACAGGGAGGTGGGGGACAAAATGTTTCATTATGAGGTGACCGACTATTTCTTGAAGCCTTTTGAAAGGGAGCGTTATTACCGGGCCATCGAAAAAGTGAAAGATAAAATCAGAGGATTTGGCCTGAACAACTTAGATGAAGAGAATAAGTGCTTTTTCTACGGCGAGCGCGGTGCTGCAAAGACGAGGCTTGACTATAATAAAATACTGTATGTCGAGGCCAAAAACGAGCAGACATGGATATGGACCGATCAAAAAATGTATATCGAAGTCAATGAAAGTTTTGGTGATATGATCTCCTGGCTGCCCAAGGCCAATTTTGCGCAGGTGCACCGTAGTTTTGCGGTCTCACTCAATCACATAACGGCCGTCGACGTCAAACATGTGTATCTGACGGAAATAAAGATCAAAAGGGGAGAGAAAGGCAAGTACAGGTATTTTGATGAATGGGTCGAGGAGAATACAGTCACCGGTAAGCTGCGCAGTTACGGAATGGAACGATAGTCAAACTTATAAAAAACGTAAACAGATGAAACTAATTTTAAATCGAACGCGAAATAGTATGCGCAGAAGTAACGATGCTGCGATATTATTTGCACTGCATGCACTGTACAAACAGCTGCATAGCATGCAGAAAACAGCCAGTGACGCCGCCGATATGGAAGCTGCATGGTGGGATGCGGCTTATGTACAGGAATTTGTAGGTATCAGCGAACGGACGCTTTACCGTTATCAGCATAAGGGGCTGCTGGGCACTGTACGTAAGGAAAATGGAAAACGCTTGTTTCTGCAAACTGCGGTTGAGCGTTTCAAGCGGGCGTACTGGCGCCTGTGAGCATCGGTAAAACGAAGAGATTATAGTATAGGGGTCTTCCATTTCGGAGACCCTTTTTGTTTTTATTCGGATCAATATCTGACCAATACCTCCCTAACTTCTACCTTATGCCTGCCGCCGTACGACCATCCTGTTGCTGCTGTTCGGGTGGCACTTTGGGCTTGTTCGGGGCAGACCCGAAGAAGGGTCGAACAACCCTGACGCACTGCAATGGTAAAGGCAGCATTTGGGCCGGCATTGGTCAGTTGATGGTGGGTTGTAGGGGATGGCTTATCTGCTGTACTGCCAGACTCCTGCCAATTTCCTGAAGCATGCCTGCCAAGACACTGTCACTCTTGATTTATGTATATGTTTTTGATTTATAGGTTTTTATGTTTGTGTTGTCAGGCTTAAATACCGGTATGTCTTAGCCACTGACGATGGTTTAATTTTTTAAAAACAAGTAAAATGGGAACAATTGTAAATGGGATCAACGGAGGAGTAAGCGGTAAGACCGGCTCCGTGATCGGCTCGAGCTGGAAGAGCATCAATTACCTGAAAGGGCTTTATAAGAAGAGCAACAAGCCCGCAACGGAAGAACAGCTCATTAATCAGGCTAAATTCAAATTGGTCATGCGTTTTCTGCTGCCGATCACCTCGTATCTGCAGATCGGATTTGGACAGAAAAAAGCTGACCGGCAGACACCGGTCAATGCGGCCTTTCAGTTCAACTTGCCCTTGGTCGTTCAGGGAGCTTATCCAAATTTCGTACTTGATTATAGCAAGATACGGATTTCGGACGGGACGTTCTACCTGGCGCCAGCACAAACACCGGTTTATGCCAACGAGGAGCTCACCGTAAGCTGGGATGTCGCCAACAATGATGTCTATAAATCGGCTGATGACGACGGCGTGTATATCATCTGTTATCATCCGGAGCTCGATGAATTCTTGGCGCCGGCCACGGTTCCGACCCGCAGTATGGGCACGGTCACTTTCGGAGTGCCGGCCCACCTGCTCGGAGGTGAAGTACATGTGTGGATGTTTATGGCCGACCGTAAGAAAAAGCGTGTATCTAAAAGTGGTTATCTGGGATTGATACAGCTCAGTTGATGGTTGATGTGGGGATGCCGTCCGACCTGGACGGCGTCCTACTTTATTCATTTGATTTAAAAAGTATGAAAAGAACTCGAAAAAATAAGAAAACGGCGGCACAGCTTGCCCAGCAAAAGCGATTTGCACTGGCAGTCAGTTTCCTGTCGCCCCTCAAAGAGATTATTGCAGAGGGATTCAAGGCCGTGGCCCGTCGTAAAAAGCGTTTCGTTTATCCTTTTAACTTGGCCATGTCTCAGGTACTTCGGGTAGCGATTACTGACACGTCGGGCGAACCGACTATAGACCCCGAAAAAGTATGGCTTAGCGACGGTAACCTTCCGGGGCTCATAGTCAAGGACATCCTAAAGGAAAATGCTAGACTAACGGTTCATTTCGTAAACAGATCAGATTTCAGTTCCTGGGATGATCATGTCAAAATGATTGCCTATCAGGTTGACGAAGGGGTCGCCATACGAAGCCGAGAGCTGGCGCTGAGGCATCAGGAGCGGGTAGTCATCGATATTCCGCCCTCGCTATTGGAGAGGCCGTTGTTGCTTTATCTAACGTGTCATGATCGCGACGGGATCAAATACGCCCGAAGTCAATATTTAGGTAAATACGAATTTAATTAAAGAAAATGAACACACTACAAAAACACACCGCCTGGCCTATCGAGGATATGGCTTGGCCTTTAAGCACAAAGCAGCTGCTCGGCGTCGTCGTTGCCTGTCTGCTGGTCTTTTTTATCGCTGCTGGGATCCTGCTGCAAGCTTTGGATCCGACGGCTGGTATACTGGATATCGGTGTGCTGTCGGTACTGCTCTTTGCCGTGCTGGCCGCACTGCTGGCCATCTACTGTTGCTGCTGGCTGCAGGAGATCCTATGGAAACCCTTTAAATTCTTCCGCGAGGATTTTAGTTATCACTTTAATCAATTGACATCATGGCAACAATGCATTATTTATTTTTCGGTCTTCTTCTTGTCGCTCTGCACGGTATTGGGCACACTGGCCATCCTGCTGTAACACAGCGGCACCTTGCTGACAGCTATAGGGTATTCGCTGCGGCCCACCCACAGCAACGTATCGTAGCAGCCTTCGAAGCTGTGCTGGCCCACAACTCCCAGAAATGTGGGCTCGCCCCCGGTCTGCGCGACAGGATCATCGACATTGCCGCCGGCCAGCTCGGTGTCAGCGAAGCGACAGGCAACAATGACGGTCCCCGCGTCGAGGCGTATCTGGCGTATACTGGGCTGGGCAAGGGCTATGCCTGGTGTGCGGCCTTCGTCTCCTGGTGTTACGGGCAGGCGGGGCTCTCCGCGCCACGCAGTCCCTGGAGCCCGGCTTTATTCCCCATGGCCCGGCGCTATACTGCTGAGCAGATCAGCCGGAGGCTCGTACGGCCTGCCGATCTGTTCGGCATCTACAATAGCAGCCTACACCGCATCGACCATGTGGGCCTCGTCCGCGATCGGCAGGGACCCTGGCTGCTGACCATCGAGGGGAACGTCGACGACCGGGTACTTTCAAAGCGGCGCTCCCTCGTGACCATACATGCTTTCGCGAACTGGCTGGACTGAAAGGAGGGATGTGATGGAAAAGAGAGCATGGGTTCTGTTGCTCCTCACGGTATTGACGGCCTGTAGGCTCTTTCAGCACAAGAGCAAAAGCGAGCAGCAGTCTTCTACGAGCGAGCAGCAAAAGAATACCTTCGCCCAGTGGCTATATACGCAGAGTCGGGATAGTCTTACACGTTCCTGGTACTTCTGGACAGATAGTGGTCTCCGCTTTCATCCGGATAGTGGACTTAGCAGTCAGGGCGGACGCTTGCTGCTGAAAGAGTCAAGGGCGAGCAACAGTGTGCTGCAGCAGAAAACGTCCATGGATTCAGAACTTTCCAAGGACAACAAAGATCGTGTGGCGCAGATGGAAAATACTACGTACAAACTCCCTTATCGATGGGGTGCATTGTTGGTTCTGGTGCTGTTGTTTCTGTATGGCATTAGAAAAAAATGGACAAAACTATGCTCATCTTGATACAGAATGCTTCTGGCGATAGCGACAAAGGGTTAAAGTAAGCATGGGATCAAGAGCGGTTTTTGGGAAAGGCCAGTCAGCGATGATTTGGCCTTTTTTGAACGACAAGTTATTTTTACCCCAGGCATAGTTAATGAGGTTATAATCCGGGTTGATTTGTGTAGCGTTGTAGTTGGATAGCTACAGAAAAAACAAGTCCAGAGCGCTTTGATATATTTAACTGCTCGATTTACCTATTTTTAGCCATCAATCTGTTTCCACTAACCTATTTACAAGAATGGAATCAAGACAGATAATTCAGAGGATATGTTTGCTACAATCTTAACCATCATAACGCTTTTTTGCGCAGGCTATTTTTTCTTTTTGAATTATTCAAAAAGGAAGCAGCAAGGCAATAAATTGCTGATGGTCTTTGTACTTGTGGCCGCATCTCAGCAGATTCTCATCGGGGGGCTCAAGCTCTGGTCCAGGGATGAGCTGTATCTGGGATTATTCCTGCCATTCGGTTTATTGTACGGACCTGCAGTATTATTTTTGGTAAACAGCTCAAAAGGTAAAGCCACCACACTGAAATCGCTGCTTCATTTTTTGCCCTCCCTGCTGGGGACCTTCCTTTTTGGAATGATTGGTTTGAAACAGTGGATGCTGTACCGCTATCATATCGAAAGCATGTTGTTTATCCACTTGTTTTCTTTTGTGCATTTCTGCATTTATATCACCTTGATAGGCCTAAAAAATCAGCTGGAAACGGGCGCGGATATCTTCGTGCTGATGAAGCGGTCTGGACCCAAAGCGTACTTGTTGGTACTCATGTTTGCCACGCTCATTGTGGAGATGTTTATCATGGTCAGCCACGACAATGTGCTCATTCACGAGGTCTTCGTCCTGTCGTTTTTTCTGACTTTTCTTTCGGTGCTTTCGCTATTTTATCGCCCCAGCCGCCATCGTGCTGTCCAGACAAAACGAAAGAAACGGGCTATACATAGATCTGTTTCGGTGACCGTTGTGGCTGACAGGACGGATAGGCTGCCTGTCCGATCCTCCTCGGATAAGCGCGAACGTCTGTACCGGCAACGTCTACAACAGTTTATCGATACCAAAGCCTACCTGGATACAGAACTCAACAAAGAAAAATTCTGTCAGCAGCTTGGAATTCCTGTAAACAATATTTCTCCGTTCCTGAAAAAGGAATTCGGTAAGGGATATAATGCCTTTATCAACCATCTGCGCGTAAAATACGCAGCGGCCCAGCTGAAGAATACAGCGCTGCGCACCACCGTCGACGATTTGAGTTTTGTCTGCGGATTTAACTCCCGGGCCTCCTTCTACCGGAGCTTCCAGTCGGAATTTGGCTGTACGCCATCTCAGTTCTGCAAAACCATTGCATAAGCTATACAGCAACACGTTTTTATCAGTATTCATTTGATATGGGGGCTCTGCTTCTGTGGTCCCGTCTATAGCTGCTTTTGGCATGCCGCGGGCAAGTCTCGGTGACGGCATTCAAATGCGCTTTCATTGCGTCTTGGCCCGGTATCGGAGCAGGAAAGCTGTTCCTAAAATGAATCGTTGCAATCCTGCATGGCAAGACCGGAATCTGGGCTATTTAGTAAAGCCGACCGCAGGGATGCTACAGCAAAAGCAGTATGTGCCTGATCAACGTGGACTGCATGGGGGACATTATCGCCAGAATGTCCACCCCCCCCTTTATTAATCGGCCGGGATGCTGTCTCTTTTTCAACGAGTATAAAATTTTAGCCGATTTAAAATTTTGGTTTGATTGAAAATCATCGGTTCTGAAATGAATTTTTTTGACACCTTGTTTCTTGGTTAATCTCTTTATTATCAAGTAATTGAATAGTGTTTTTTTGTTGAATGTCCTGTTTTTGTTTTGACGGAAAGTTTCCCCTGTTTGAAACTGAGACAGTTTTCCATGACGGGTTAAGCAATTTTGCCGACGTGTTTGGGAAAGGTCACCTGTGAACAGAATTAACAATAAAACAATCTTTTAAAAATTTAAACAACAGCAACAATGTACTATGATTACTATCTCTATTATGTAAGCTACCTGGGAGCTTTGTACAATGGTTATCCATTGGTCGTCAGGATCACGGCCGTCATGGTCCTGGCCTTGTTGACCATTGTCCTTTTTGGCATCGCCCGATTATTGTATATCGGCTACCGGATCAGCAGGTCAGAAAAACAGCGGAAAAAAATACGTGCACATTTTGATGAAAGATTAGTCTTCGTAATGACGGCAAAGAACAATTACGATGTCGACGAAATCAGGGAACTGCTTCACTACGACGTGACCAGATCCAAAAAATGGAAAGCAGATGTACTGACGGATATCGTCCTGACCGTGAAAAATGAATCGGTTAAAAATGGTAATCTCAATGAACTCAATTACAGAAATTGTCTGGAAGCACTGCGATTGATGGGATTCTGGGAAAAACGCATGCGCACGCCGGTATTGCCCAAAAGGAGAGAGGCGCTGCAGGTGGTCGGGGATATAAACAACGGGGTCAACAGTGGTATCCTCTCCAAATCCATGTTCCATAAAGATAAGGATTTACGAAAGACCGCCAGAGATCTGTACGCCAGCCAAGAAAGTTACAATCCATTTCGTTTTATGGAGGAAAATTTTGATGAGGCCTTTACGCAACTGGACAAACTGCGCTTGCACGCGACGCTGGTGAAGCGTTCGCAGGAAATTAAGCTGCCAAATCTGCTCCGCTGGATCAATAATTCCAGACATGTCAATTATATCCAATTTATTATACAGGAAATCGGTTTTTTTAAGCAGCTAGAAGCTTGTCCGGCCCTGCTGGAGATGCTGAGTACCCAGGAAAATAGGGATATCCGTGCACAGATTATCCTTACACTCGGGGATTTGCAATATAACGAAGGGGTGAAGGAACTCGTGGCGCGTTTTCCGCTCGAGTCTGCAGCCGTCCGTGAAGCTATCGTTAAAGCGATGGCTAGGTTAAGGTCCGATCAGGTCATCCCTTTCTTGACGGATACCTATTCCTTTTCGGATGATGACGACCTCAAAATAGCGATAGCGCGGTCGATTAAAGCACATGGAAAGGAAGGGGAAATACTGCTTCTCCGCCTCCAGGAGGAGGCCATTTTACAGTCCCGGGATAAGGAGAAGATATTGCTCAATCAAGTGTTTGCCGAACGGTTCGTTATATCAGCTTAAAATTTTATTATAATGGTCTATTTTTTTACCTATCTCATCTATTTCTATGCCACAGCATTGGGGCTGTGTTATGTAGCCCTCATGGTGATGAGTTATTACAATACCCTGCGTTATCGCTACCGGTACACAAAACGGGAAGAGAACTATCTGCGGGATTTTCCGGAGAAGGCGCCGGGAGTTTCTATCGTCGCACCTGCTTTCAATGAGGAGGTGATCATTCTGGACAGCGTCAACTCGCTCCTGAATCTCGACTATCCCAATTTTGAAGTGGTTGTGGTCAATGACGGCAGCAAAGACAGGACCCTGGATATTCTAGTCAAAGAATTTGAGCTCGAAGAGGTGCCCTATTACCTGGTGTATAAGGTGTATTGTAAACCCATTAAACGGGTTTTCCGATCCAAAAATCCGGAATACCATAGACTGATCGTATTGGATAAAGAAAATGGCGGCACCAAAGCCGACGCGATCAACGCAGGGGTCAATGTCGCTCAGAACGATTATTTTATCAATACGGATGTCGATTGTATCCTCGCCAAGGACAGCCTGGGCAAGATCGTACTGCCCATACTGGATTCGGAAAAGCACGTCATCGCCGTGGGGGCCACTATGCGGATGGTCAATAGCTGCCATATCGAGAAGGGCAATATCACACGGGTCAAACCACCCGGAGGCCTGATCCCCTTATTTCAGGAGACCGAATACCTGAGATCTTATCTGGTCGGAAAAATGGGCTGGGATATGATCAATGCGGTACCAAACGTCTCTGGCGGATTCGGTCTGTTCGACACCAAAATCATCATTGCCGTCGGAGGCTTCGACTCTGCTTCCCACGCCGAAGACATGGATATCACGACCCGTATCGCTGCTTATATGCTCGAAAATAAACGTGAATATAGGATCGCGCAATGCCCCTATAGCTTGTGCTGGACAGAGGGCCCCCCAAACCTCAGCATCTTGAACCGGCAGCGGAGCCGCTGGGGAAGAGGACTCTTCCAGTTTCTGGTCGATCACCGCAAAATGGTCTTCAACAAAGACTATGGGCGCCTAGGCCTCCTGGTATTACCTTACATGATATTTTTTGAGTTCCTTGCCCCGATCATTGAATTTGTCGGTCTGCTGTTCATGATCTTTCTGCTGATTACCCATCAGATAAACTTTGATACTTTCTGGATGATGTTGCTCTATGCTTATCTGATTGGCTTCTCGGTCTCCGTGATCACCGTTTCCTATGATCTGGTACTGGCCAAGCTCTATAAAAATTTCTGGGAATACCTCAAGTTGATTCTATTCTCAGCGCTCGAACCTATACTCTATCATCCCTTTGTCGTCATTTTTACTTTGCGGGGATATGTCCAGTATCTGACACGAAAAGATATGAAATGGGGAACGATGACCCGCAGGGGATTTTCTAAAACTAAAAGTGCTTAAAAGAATAAATAATGTTTAAAAATATCCATAAAACGAAATTATTTTTAACTCTTTCGGCGTCAATTTATTTCACGCAGGCCGTGCATGCGCAACGGGCAACCACCACCATAGATCGAAATGAAACAGCGTACGAAATCAATGAACTCTATAAACAGGGCAAATGGGAAGCAGGGAAGAAAATAGCAGATGATGTCCTCAGGAAAAATCCCGAAGACTCCGATATGCGCATGCTTGTCGGCAAATATTATATCCATCGCAAGGATTATGACCGGGCCCGCTATGAGCTTGTCAAATCCCTCAAATCTGCACCTGCAAATGTAGAATCAAAGCATATGCTGGTGACGGTCGAAACCGAAACCCAGCGATATTCAAGTGCCATCTGCTATGTCAACGAATTATTGGAGGTAAACCCTTACTGGAAAGGACTGTGGCGGAAAAAGATAGAGCTCTACCGCCATATGGGCAACCATGTGGAAGCGGACCGCCTGCTCAAGCGTATCTCACAGATCTATCCGGAGGATAGTGAGCTGAAAAAAGACCGGGAATATATGGCTGAGCAACGCTATCTTCAGGTAAAAAAGGAAGGTAAACTGGATCAGTCCATTGAAGCTATCAAAAAGATGGTTGACGAACGGCCTCTTCAGTACTGGAATTACACGCCTTTAATTGATAGTTACATCAAAGCCGGAGATTTTGCCAATGCGCTGGTCTATACGGAAAGGGCAATAAATCAATTTCCGGCCAGTGACCACTTTTTCCAAAAGAAAATCACCATTCTCGAACGCGAACAGCGCTATGCTGAAATTCTCTCCCTTTTGGATGCTCGCATCAAAAAGGGACAGGGCAATCAGGCATTGTGGAAACAGCAATACCGTTATTTTTTGACGGAATCGGCCCGAAACGCCAGAAACAATGATCCTGCAGCGCTCTATGGTAAGCTCTTTGCCGAATCGCCCAAAAATAAAGAGGCCTTTAATTATGTGTTCAACGATCTGTTGGCAAAAGAGCAATATGAAGAGGCTCTGGCTGTATTAAAGAAATATAAAAGCCACGTGGGTTCCACTAAGCAGAATGATATGATGGAGCTGATGGTCTATAAAAGAATGGGGAACTCGTCCAAAGTGGTGACACTGACAAAGGACTTTTTTAATAAATATCCTGGGGATACCGAACTGAGGGAATCCTTTGTCGGAATCAGCCTGCAGGAGGCCAGGGATAATATGCAGGACAGCAATGTCGCTGAAGCTATTCTGGACTGGCAGGAGGCGATACGTTATGGTGATGCTGCAGCTATCAGGGTGGCAAAACGGGGGCTCTTCAATGCTTATATGACGTCGGGCCGCTATAAGGAGGCGATGTCATCTTTGACCGACCTGCTGGCCGGGGATCCTGATAATCCTGATTTGCTGTTAAAAAAATCTGATATCTTTCTGAAACAAGGGGATTATGAGCGTGCAATGGACGTGTATGAGCAGGTGCTGGCAAAGGCATCGCCCGAAAACCGTCCGTATTTTGTCGCCGGGTACGGCGAAATGATCGCTCCCATTGTCAGAACCATGCGTGAAGAATACAGACTGCCTGAAGCCCGGCAACTGGTCAAACGCTGGCTTGTCATTGATCCGGCCAGTCAGGAAGCGCTCCTGAATATGATCAATATCAGTACTATGCTGAAGGACCAGGAGGCTATGTATCATTATGCACAGATCGCCGGGGAGCAGCATGACGATCCTGTCTTCAAAATCAAATTAGCCGAGGCCATGAATCATCAGGCCAGACAGATACCGCAGTCCTGGAAAATGTTGCATGAGCAGGTGCAGAAAAGCCCATATCATCAACCGCTGGTCAATACTTATTTAAGCACAACCGAGCTCTATGCAAAGCAGCTGCTCAACGAAAAGAATCATGAAGAAGCGCTCACTGTGATTGATAGTGGTTTGGTTTATAAAGACAACAAAGACCTCAGATATATGAAAGGACTCGCTTATGAAGGGCTGCGCAAGTTCGATTCTGCTTACTATTATCAAAAATTTTATGAACCTTCATTGATCGAACTCGACGATTTCAAAGCCCATCTCCGTGCTCTGGCGCAAAAAAGTGATCAGAATTATGTAGCCATTTCGCACCTGCGCGCGAGATTTGGGGACGATAACCGGATTACCTCGATCTCTTCCTTCGAATACGGTCGTCTCCAGCAGGGTGGTTCCGCCTATGTCGGGCGCATCCACTATGCCGGAAGGGAAGAAGGAAAAGGGATACAGGGCCAGCTGGAATGGAGCCGCCCCTGGAGCACTGCTTTTGCTACGCGGATCGATATTGCCCTGGCCAACAAGTACTTTGCAAAGCTGGCGGTGAATGCGAGCGGATTTTACGAATGGAAACCGGGCTGGGAGGCTGAACTGGGTCTGGGCTATAGGCGGTTTTTCAGCGGCCAGCAACTCTACAACCTCAGTCTGGGCCTGACAAAAGATCTGGAGGATTTTCGTCTTGGTGCCAAATGGAGCAATTATCTGCTGGACAGTGAAGGTGAACGCATTTATCTCTACAGCTTGGTAGCTAAAGGGCAGTACTTTATGAACAACCGCAAAAACTACCTTTTAGCAACGGCAAGTATAGGTAGCGCGCCAGATGCAGACCTGCTGAACAATCAGTTATATAATAGTTTCAATGTCTTCAATGCCATGGTCGGTGCGGGGATCGGCAGGTCATTTTCGAGACATGTCAGCGGCAGCGTGATCGGTACATGGTACAATTTTCGAACGGACGGAGCAGCGAATGGAAACAATTACAAAAATTTATATAACCTCTATGTTCAGCTGCACGTGTCGTTCTAAGCTTGTCCTGCTGCTCCTGCTGTTCTGCCCGGTGTATCTGGCATGCAAAGCTAAAGGTATGGACTTTTCGAAGACTGAATTTTTGATCACTTCCAACGGGGATCAGGCCAGCAGTGCGGCCGCGGATTATCTTTACGAGCATATTAGCAGGCGTATCAAGTCTGCCAGAAGCCTCCGGGTCACACGATCGGACTACAGCATGAAAGACGATACGGGCGCCCGCATCTACCTTGAAGTCGTGCCAGATCTAAAACAGGATTATGAAATAAAAAATTCGGAGCACATGCTTGCCATTTTTGGACGGGACAGAGATGTGCTGAAATGGCTCAGCTATATGCTGATCGACCACATCAGCCAGTTCCACCCGATCGAGGTTGCTGACTTGCCTCCGGGGTATATCGATTTTGAAGACAGCAAAGGGACGTTTGCATTCAGTTACCGTGAACCTCATTTTGTGCCCAATCTGAATGAAGATCATCTCGGTATATACCATACCCATAGCATCGACCGTGACTGGGGAATCTGGGGACACAACTTGTATAAGGTATTGCCTGAGGATCTGCCGGCGGATGCCTACGCGCTGATCGCCGGCCAGCGGGACAGACGGCAATATTGCCTGTCTTCTGACCAGATCTATAAGGCCTTGGAAAGCTATATTGGGGACCAATATGGAGACAGGGACCCCAAATGGTTTATGATCGCACCGAATGACAACGACTTAGCCTGTACCTGTGCCACATGTGAGAAACAGGGCAACAGGCCCGGCGATGCAACAGCTGCGAATGTGTACCTGTTGAATAGGTTGGCGGAACGCTTTCCGGAACATCATTTTTTTACGACAGCTTACCGGACAACGAAAAATGCGCCGCAACAACACACCAAAAACAATGTTGGCGTTTTTATCAGTACGATAGATTTGCCCACAACCGTCGACCTTAACCCTGCTGATCAGCAGGTGCTGGCTTTTCTGGATCTGGTGAAACAATGGCAGGGTAAAACGGATCAGCTATTCCTCTGGAACTATGTCGCTAACTTTGATGACTATCTGACGCCATATCCTGCGCTGTTTAGAACAAGATCACAGCTGCAGTTTTTTCAGTCACTCGGTGTTAAGGGAATTTTTATGAATGGCAGTGGCTATGATTATACTTCATTTGATGATGTCAAAACGTATGTGCTCAGCGCGCTTATGATCAATCCGTTGCTACCTGTTGACCGTTTGGTGAGAAACTACTGTTCAAGGTTCTATCCTGTCACCGGTGATCTGCTCGCGACCTACTACCTTCAAATGGAAGGAAAGGTCGTGAAAGGGAATATGGATACTGGAATGTATACTGGTTTTCGGGAAGCATCGCAACGCTATTTTGATGCTGAAAAATTCTTAACGCTGTTTAAAGAACTGAAAAAGCTGGTGGCAAGGACAAAAGGGACCGAAAGATCGCGTCTAGATAGATTAATCACTGCGATGAGTTATACCGATCTGCAGATTTCGTACTCACGCGGCGCCGCCGCAGGGGGCTTTCTACATGCCGATGGTGAGATGTTTACCATCTCGTCTGCTATCAAAGAGTCGCTGGAACGTCTGGAGAACAATCAGGGACATTCCGGTATTTCGATCTACAAGGAAGATCAGGGACAGCTGGATCGGTACTGCGGCGAATGGCGTAATCTGATGCAGCATCCTTTAAAGAAAAACAAAATCAGGGGATTGAAAGTGCAGGCTTCTGGTTCTTCTGAACCGCCCAAAGATGCCGATGTACTGTTCGATAACGTGCTGGGATTCGGGTCCGACTTTCACCAGGGCTGGTTTCTCTCCGCAGAAGATCTGCTGATCGAGGACATCAGGCTGCAGCCCTTCAGACAGACGCAACAGTTGAGCATTCGTTTTCTCGTGCAGGAACGTCATCGCATGCTTCCGCCGGAAGCGATAGAGCTATTCGTAAACGACCAGTTCGCGGACCGTTTTACACCAGCAGATCTTACCAATGATAATGGCGTAATGGTATTAAACAAGGACTTAAGAATCACGCAAAATGAAAAATTACATATTAAAATTTATAAAAATAGAAAAATCAAACATGCAGTTATCGCCTGCGATGAAATACAGTTATTCTAAAACGATACTCTTGGTCGCATTGACGCTGCTGATTTCAGGTTGCCTGGATATTAAAAATAAAAAGACCAGCATGGAAATCGAGGATAATCAGCGGCATTATTATCCCATATTGGCCGGTCAGCAAAAGGATCTATCCTTCAATTTAAAAAACACGGGAAAAAACCCGTTGATAATAACCGATATCATTACCTCATGTGGTTGTCTGAAGGTCAATGGTGAGTCTAATACGTTTTCTATTCCTCCGGGAAAGGAACGTTTGCTCACACTGAGTTATAACAGTGCAAAAAATGTCGGTTATGTCAAACACTTCGTGACCTTGTATGGCAATTTTGAAAAAGCACATTTTCAGGAGATCGTTTTTGATATCAACGTGGTGCCCAATGCGATGTATACGAAAGATTATGAAGAATTATATACTGAAGAAATGGATACCGAAGGGGGAGTCAGACGTTGGGTAGATGGTGGTGAAAATAACAAAGGGTATTATATGGATGAGGATTTCCGAAAGAGTATCCATGATAATAAATAGTAAAGATTGATCGTGGCAGCTGAATGATACTTACTATGTAATAAATTGATTTATAGATTTGTTTTTTGTTTTTTTTAATATGAACGCGAAATAATTTGTCATAATTAAGATATTTAGTAGATTGCGGGCTATTGGTATACACATAATCTTTCGATGAGTTCACATATCTATGATCCGAAGGCCTTGCTTTTGACGCTTATTGATACGGAGAAACATTTGACCCTTGAAATCGAGAAACATTTTTCCAGTGAAGGGATTTCAATTGCTGAAGATATCGATCTCGCTTTTGAGAATTTTTTTCAGAGCCATGATCTGAAGGGAAATGAAGTGGGCTATCTTTCTTCGCAATTAGCCTTATATCAATTGAAAAGGGAGGTAAAGAAGGCAATTGAAGTGGTCGTAGATTCCAATCAGCTTCGGGCATATTATGATTTTATACGATTTCGGGAGACTGAGGGAAAGGGGCCCAAAGCCGTTGAACAAGGTCTGTCTTCGGGACTCCTGATTTTTGGGGGCATTATTGCCGGAATCTTATTGACCATAGCCGCATTATCGCTTATTATCTGACGAGTTCATGTTTTTAAAACAAAGCATTGACCTATTGGAGCAAAGTTTTGAAACTATGAAAAAAGTACTGATTATATGTTGTTTTCTGATCTCCTGTCCTTCTTTTATTTTTGGTCAGAAGAAAGAAAACGAATTTGACAGGCGATATGTGGAAACCAACGTCTCACTGGTGGCCACCAACGTGGTGGAGGCTCAGCGTGTGGCTGATTCGTTGCTTGCCGTGGCTTCCAATGATGAGCAGAAGATAAAATCACATATGCTTCTGGCCAAGATATACGAAAATAAAGGGGATATGAGCCGGTCGATAAAACATGCGATGAAAGCAAATTCGCTCGCTGAACTGACACTTAATTATTCCTGGCAGGCGGTCACTTCGGGCTTATTGTCTACAACTTTTCGCAGATTGGGCCTGATGAAGGTCTCAGAGCGATACCTCCTTCAGGCTGAAAAGGCCAATGAAAAGCAAACTGATCCGCAAAGACAGCTGTTGACCCGGATTAATATCGCGCATGAGTGGTATTTTCATGCAGTTGCCGAAAACGATTTCCATAGGGCAAAAAAATATGTTCTGCAAGCGGCTTCCCATATCAAGATGGACGGGACAGAGGATAAAAAGGCACTGCTGATCAAAGCCACCAATGATCAGCTTCATGCAACCTGTGAACTTTACTTCGGTAACACCAACAGGACAGATTCGCTGCTCGAGGCTTCATTGCAGAAGCTCGGAAATATGGAAACCAATTTAAAACCGTATATCTACCGCGTCATGGCCGAATCCGCTCTGGTCCGGAAAGATCTGGATAAGGCAGCGGAATGTCTCGGTTTGATTGAGCCATATTTAAAGGAAAAGAACGTCGAAGAGCTGGAGATGTTGACTTATCAGACAAAAGCGGCCTATTACAAACTAAGAGGTGACCTGGCCAAATCCCATGATTATCTCGCTAAGGCGACAAGCATCAAGGAAAATAGCAACAAACTGGCGCAGCGTATCAGCGATGATCTGATCGAGGAATTTGGCAGTACAAAAGAAGCGTATCAAAGTAAATATATGATGGCGGTCGTGGGACTGCTGCTGCTGGTATTGTGTTTTACGGTTTTCGGTGGGTATTTATTTTTGTTGAAGCGCCATTATAAAAAGCGGTATTATCAATTGAAAGAGTTGGATGCGCTGAGGCAAACAGCAGAACGCAATTTGCCGGTGGTTCATCTGCAGTCTCCATCATTGTCGAAAGGGGACAGCGAACTGAAAAAAGAAGCAAAGGATATCAATATTTCGAAAGAAACGGAAGAAAGATTGTACCAGCAATTTCTTTTTGAAGAACAGGATCAGTTTTATATTGATAAGAATACGTCGCTGGTAAAACTGGCGACCAGTATCGGAACCAATCAGCGCTATGCAAGTTATATCGTACAGAAGTACCGAAATATGGACTTTTATACGTATCTGCAGACGTATCGGATAAACTATATTATCGACCGCATTAAAAAAGACCCGACACTACTTGATTTTAAGCTGGCCCATCTCGCGGAGATGTGCGGATTTTCGTCCTTGAGTACATTCTCCACAGCATTCAAAAATCAAACCGGGCTGCCCCCTTCAGCTTTTGTTCATTTTACCAAAAAGGAGCTTGAAGGACAAATGGACCAATAAATCAAAATCTGAATCTTCGGTTATTTTTTCACGCTGTATACTTGATCTTGTCGCGATAGGATGGGCCTTGTAATCGCTTTGTAATTGAACAGCTACAGAAAAAATAAGTCCGGGGCGGTCCGATATATTTAACTGCCCGGTTTACCTATTTTAGCTGTCAAATCTGTTTCCGCTAACCTATTTAAACGAATGGAACGTTGTGAAGAGATGTTTAACCTAAGATGTCAAAATAAATTGTAAATAAAAATAACGTTAAAAAAATGAAGGGAAATTTGAAACTCGGAATTCTGGGGATTCTGCTGGGGGCGTTTACACTGTCAGGTTGTACAAAGAAACCCGTAGAAATTCCGGGTGAACAAGAAATTGAAGAACTGCCGGTTCTCGACACGAGCATTGAGGCGAATGTGCCGCATATTTATATCGACATCGAAGGCGATGCAGAGGTTGTCGATAAGGAAACTTACCTAAACGCCGAAATCCGGATTGCCGGAAATGGACGTTTTGCCGATATGGACAAAGTAAAGACAAAAATAAAAGGCAGAGGAAACTCCACCTGGTCGAAACCTAAAAAGCCTTATCGATTAAAATTGGATAAAAAAGCTGTTGTGCTGGGGCTTCCTGCTGCTAAGGATTGGGTACTGTTGGCCAACTACAACGATTATACGTTAATGACCAATGCGGTAGCGATGAAAATGGGAAAACAGTTGGGGATGCCTTATACAAACGATATTATTGCAGTGGATCTGACGGTAAACGGCGAATACCGTGGAAACTACAATTTGACCCAGCAGGTGGAAGTGAAAGAAAACAGAGTGGATCTGGGAGAAGGGGGTGTCTTATGGGAAGTCGATAAATACTTCGACGAAACCTATAAGTTTACCAGTGCGCATGCGAAGCTGCCGATGATGTTAAAAGATCCGGATCCGGAATCCCAGGCTCAGTTTGATCAATGGAAAGCCGAATTTCAGTCCTTTGAAGACAGGTTGTACCAGCAAAATTTTCCGAATAATAATTATGGCGAACTTTTTGATAAACAGCAATTTGTCAATTTCTTGATTGTCAACATGCTGGCCTTGAACAATGAGGTAAACCATCCGAAGAGTGTCTTTATGTATAAGAAAGCGAACGGGAAGTACACGATGGGACCGCTCTGGGATTTTGACTATGGATTTGGTTTTAGCGAGGAGCATGGCCGGACGTACTTCCATTTTGTGGATATGCAGCTGATTCGTGAAGGGGATGAGCGTGTGGGGTCATTATTTTATCAGCATATTTTACGGGATCCGGAGATCAGAAGCTTGTTTATCAAGACATGGAATACATACCGCACTCAAAAGTTTGAGGAACTGATGTATTTCATTGAAGTGTATGCCGCACAAATCCGTGATTCGCAGAAAAAAGACTTTAATGTCTGGAAAATAGGTGATAATAATCACGCGCTGAACAAAGCAAAGCTGAAGACGTTTTTACGCCAGAGAGTGAAAGTCATCAATGCCTACGCCAGTACATTGTAACGATGAATAGGTAGCTGATTCGATGATTAAAAATCTATGGTGAGAAGGTAAATATTATTGGAAGTGGTCTCCAAATTCGTCCTGCTACATGCGTACGACAAATTCTTTTTGATCTTTTGGTGTTGTGTATAGTGTTGTTTATCAGTTTTTTTGTGTTGTTTGCTCACTATTATTAACGGGTATATTTATTTGTTTCCTGTCTTTTTGTTTGTGTTCTTTATGTTTGTCGTACGTATGTAGTATCTATTTTTTTTGCTTTATTTGATTTTTTTTGTTGTATCGCGGGAAAATCGAATTTTTGCCTTGTCTATATTATCCTTGATCGATGAAGATTTTTGCCATTTTATGTTTGCTTAGCTTACCTATTTACAACTTTGCGCAGTACAGTACCAGGGAAATCGACACCCTGTTGATAAGCGAAAAACCGGCCGGGCGGAAGGCTTCGGGCATGGAGCGGATTTTATGGAACAAAAAGATCATTGATCTTGCGCATAAGATGAATTATCAAAAAGGGGAGGTGCTAGGTTACACGAACGTGGGGCGGATTCTTCGGCAGAATTTTGACCTTAAGGAGAGTTTAAAATACCTGCATATTGCTGAAGACCTCTCCAAAAATGTAGACGATAATTTTGTAAAAGGACGTTTATATATCGAATATGCGCAGGTGTTTAATCAGCTCGGACTTTTCGAAACAGCTGTTAAATACTGTGACATAGGGATCGCGCATTATACGAAATTGAAGCCTGCTGAACGGTACAGGAAAGCATTGCGATATGCCTATGGGTGTCGGGGGGCATATTATCAGGAGTTAGATCCCAGAAGGGCATTGGCTAGCCTCCGTAAAGCAGTGGAGCTGGATCCGACTCCGATTGCGTTGAGTAATATTGCTACGCACTATCTAAAATTTGAATACAACGAAGATTCGATTCAGCTGTATCTCAAACGATCTTTCGAACTCCTCGATAGCCCGGCCTTTAAAAACAACAGTTATCACCGATCTGCTGTTTTGCTGACGAAGGCAGACTTTTTAATGCATAGTCATCAGTACCGCGAAGCGATAGTCTGTTTCAGGGAAGTGTTCGAATTATCGAAAAATTTTGTCAGTCGGGACATGGTTCTGGAAGCCTATAGGGGCATAGCCAGAGCTTACCGACAGCTAGGTAACACCAAAAAGGGAACGGATTTCCTGCAGCGGGCCAAAATACTGGAAGACAGTCTGATCATGGCGAGAAACAGGGGGCTTGCGGTGTCAGTGGACAAGCTTTTTGCAGACAACAGAACTTTTCAGCAGTCGCTGGACCGACAGCGGGTAAAATTGGGCCTCACGCTTGCTGTATGTTTGGTTATCCTGTTGCTGGGGGCTTTTTTCCTTTTCGGTTACCGCAAAAAAATGCAGACCAAAATACAGGAGCGGGACCTGGAGCATGGAGCATTGCTGGATCAGGTGAATAATGAAAGCGAAGAGCTTTTCAGCCGGAAAGTTGATCATCTGATTGAACTGGCCAAGGAAAATGATCCGAAATTTTTTATCGTTTTTCAGGGAATCTATCCTGAATTCTTTGAGCGGTTGAGATCGATAGATCCTAAAATCAGCAATGAAACATTAAAATTTTGCGCCCTTCTGAAGCTGAATTTTTCCACGAAAGATATCTCTCTCTACACACATATTGAAGTCAGAAGTGTCCAGACAAGGAAAAGCAGGCTAAGAAAACAGCTAAATATTCCTTCGGACGTAGATTTGAACGTCTTTATGGATCAGCTCTGTGGAGACTAAAATAGCTGGGCAGATGACTTACAAAAAAAGAAGACTGCCCTGTATTGAGCAGTCTCTTCTGTCCATGATTTTGTTCGGTTGCGCGTAGGTAAGCTACGCTACAGGACATATAGCTTACCAGTCTATCGTCTGATTGATATCATCGGTCTTATTCCATGATTGTTCGGGGTTGTTTGTTGTTGTGTCACCTGCCGAACCTGCCGCAATGCCTTGCTCAAGTTCTACGTTGATTGTCTCTATACGTGGGCTGATATAGACGTTTTTTGAGTGATCTGTTTTCATGTGATTATAATTGTTGACTAATTTATATGTTATTGCTGCTGGGTTAGTTGCACGATATCTTCTTTCTTCCACTGCCGGCGCCGACCATTTCCGTTTTACCCTGCACGATCTGTGTAATTTTCACTGTATTGGAGGTCGGGCTCCAGTTAACCTGGTTGAATGATCCGGCTGTCAGGCGCAGCGGATAGAGCGCACCACCGGAAACCTTACTACCGTACAGCTTAACCTCACCTGTACGGCTGATGACGACGCGAAGTATTGGCGCGGCTGCAGTTCCGGTCAGGGAGTAAATCTGTGAAATATTGCTGCCGCCTTCTGTATTCACGCCGGCATATTGACTACCATCTTCAAACTCCACATTTTTGGGAGCAAGGCTGTTGCTCGTCGCTTCAAACTGAATTTCCTGAGTTGCTAACGGTTGCCCGTTCACCTCCATATTGAAGGAGTTGTCGAGACGTAAAATATCGAAAACAAATCCATAATCCGCGCCAGGCGCCTGTAGTGTTTGCTCAACAACACTGCCGTTTGGCCTAAATTGGCCATTGACAGTTGCTCCTCCGTTTGTGGCAGGATAATTCCAGTTCAGGTCAGCTCCGCCGGTGACTTCCTGTGTACAGGTTTTGAAGTTCAGATTGAGATTATATCGTTGTCCCGGCACAATCTGCAATCCAGCGACAGATACATTATTCTTCGTTTCACCATCGATTGTGATGGTACCGATGTTGAAAGTACCGTTCGTCTCACCGGGGTTGAGCAATAGGGTGGGATTGCTTGCCACGGTTCTCAGACCAGTGCCCAATAGCGGAAAAGCTACCGGTGCTGATGCAGTCGGTAAGTTCCATTGTGTGATCGTATCGTCGGATAGTTTTAGATCTGCACTTGTATAAGTCGGCGTGATTGTGGGATTGACAAGGTTGGTAATATATCCTGTCATGTCTGTAGCCATGCTCAGACTGGTCGTTATCTGGCTGTATTTGTGCGCAAGGACGACGTCCAGATTGTTGGTGCCTGTCTGGACAGTCAGGTCTCCTTTGAAATACATAAGGTCGGCACTAACATCTTCCAAAGTTGCAGCCGATAGGCTTTGCGGATTGCTCACCGTAGGAACAGTGGAGGTGCTATTGATGGAGTAGGCCACGAAGGTATAGGTTTCGCCAGCCTCTAGTTCGAGTTCGGCAGCGTTGTCTACCGTATTGGTATAAATCTGCTCTTTTACATAATCTCCATTGCTATCGTAGACTACGACTTTATATTTTATATTAGCGTCCAGCGGTGTTCTTTCTTCAACTGTGGCAGCCTTGGTTGCGGAGGCAGCGCGTAAGGAAATACCGTTGGCCGGAGCGGACGCACTTGTCAATGTGGCTTCAAAAGAACTTGTCTCCGTAAAGGGGATAACGACGGATTGCGACCCCGAACGGCTTGTCGTTTGCGTGCTTCCTTTTTTGTTGATGGAGACCGGATTTTCAACGCCCAGTAATCGCACTTTAACACTCGCTGTGTTCATGGATGCAACACTGTCTTTGCTTTCTTTACAGGAATAAAAAGAGCCACAGGCCAATGCTACCAAAGACAGTGTTGTCCAGCTGCTTACAGTTTTAAATTTTGAAGTCATGTTCTTGTTTTTAATTGTTTTTTTTATGGTGTTATTTGATTAATATTGCTGTTGCTTTTGTTTGGTAAGTAATTAAATATCTCTATTCGGTTAAATTTTTCGCCGCAAATAAAGTTATAATCTTCAGGATATGTTGTTTTTTAGTATACGACTTAGATACTACATTTTTTTATGCGTTAGTCCCAGTGATGTTGCCTGTGACCGGTAGGGACCGAGCGGTCTCCGGAATTCGTTCATAGTTCATAGGCTTCTTCCATGAAGCAACAGACACAGGAAAGGTCTTTTATCTGCATAGGAATGGCTCTGGATCGTGGTGATCTGAGTGATGTAGTAGGGTGGTAGTAGCTGTTGCTGGCCGCTTTGGTACGGCATGCGACACACGTTGTCCATGTGCTCTGGAGCAGATGTGATTACATCTCCTTTAGCTGCTATTGCGGGACTGTTAAAACACCCGTTGATCGATGCAGGACTTGCCCAGTTTCTTGTCGATCATCGAAAAGACTGCAGTAGTCATATAAACCTCGGATGGATGTCCTTTTTCACATCAGGCAAAATTCAAGATGTATAAAGCAGGGGCTATCCATTCTTTTGGATAGCCCCTGCTTTATACAATTTTATACCTATCGGCCTGCAACATCATTGCAGATAGCAATTCTCAAGGGGTTTGATTTCACTTTTTGAACACCATTAACCTTTATACGGTTTTTTAGCGGCTTCTATGAGCTCCTTCATCTCTAGTTTGATATAGTCCACATTGGAAGTCGATCCAGTAAGAAAATAGCGTATATTTCCTTCTTTGTCGATAATAAATTTCGCCGGAATACCTTTAACACCAAATTTTGCGGCCATGACTTCGCCTGTCTGCGGATCTTTTTGGTCATCGTAGAGCACCTCAAAAGGATAGTTGTTTTTTGTGATGAAAGAAACAACATTCTCCTTGTAGTTTTTATCCCGCTCCCAAGTATTCATAAACAAGAATTGGACCTCTTTATCATTTGCGTAGGATTCTTGCGCGGCTTTCATCCCTGGAAATGAGCGTATACAAGGCTGACACCAAGTTGCCCAAAAATCCAACACCACAACTTTTCCTTTTAAACTGGCCAAAGATACTTTTTCACCTTTAAGGTTGATAAGCTCAAAGTTAGGCGCCGGTTTGAATGTAGCCATTTCTTTGATGTGGCTGCGAATATTTTGTATTAATTCAGTTTTTAAAGAGGCATTGAAGTTATCGTAGCCCTGGGCAGACCCATTCAATTCTGTATATAATCTTTTGAGATCGTTTTCCACGGTGAAATCCCCCTTCGTGTATATCTTTGTTAAGATATTGTACGCTTCGAGCTTTCTTCCTGTTCCCATCAAAGATTTATAGTATACATTGGCAAGTCGGTCCGCCTGATCTGGTGCTGCTTTCAATGCATTTTCGATATCCTTAAGCGCTTCATCATATTTTTTCTGTGCAACACGGATATTCACGTAGGCCGACATCGCACTGGCATAGCCCATTGCCGCAAAGCGGGCTTTATTGTCCTTTTGTTCTTCGGGCAATGTGAGGTAATAATAACTGTCATCCATGGCAGTCTTCAAAAGTGGGGCTGCAGTCGTTGTATCACCAGCTTGCAAAAGGGCTTGGCCAACTGGGATATAACCATTGCCTCGCCAGAACCGCTCTTTCATTTCACCCAGGTAATGAACCGCCTTTTGGGCATTTCCTTCATTGGCAAAACTCAGCGCCAAACTCCCCAAAACGTAATCATAAGTCAAGGGTTCTTCACTGAAATTTTTGACGGGCCATTTTTTGATGAGTTCAGTATACGCCTTTTCTTTCGCCGTTGACGTTTCTGCATTGTAGAAAACATTCGTAATAAAGGCATCCCGCGTCAATGTGCCCTTTGGGTATTTTTTCTTGGCGATGCTTTCCACGTTGGTCATTTCCTCTTCTTTGCCCAGCGACCGGAGGATGTTGATGGTCGTCCGGTAATCCGCTTCCGTTTTGTAAGTTTTTAGCTCTGTTACTAATGCTTTCGCAAGCGAATCCTTTTGCGCCAATGTGCCTTTCTCAATAATCGGTAGGTATTGTCCGTATCGATCTGCTTTTTTTTGTTGCGCATAACCTACTGTAGTTGCAAGCAGGAGGGCAAGTGTCAATGCGTTTACTTTCATGTATTTTTATTTTATTTTTCAACATTCTGTTTAATGGATCCATTGCCTGGGTTTTCTGTTGCTCCTAACGGAAAAGGCATAATCCAGAGGTGCGATGTTGGGCTCAATTGAATGGTCTTGCCGTCGATCACCTTCGTCAGTGTGGTTGCAAAAGCACTTTCTTTGTTGAGACGTTTATAATCCGCAAAGGGGATAATGGAATGGATCAGTTCATTTTGTTTAAGCCCCTGTATTTTTTTGATGGCATCGGTTACATTTTGTGCGGTTAAGTCTTTATAGTCTGCTGCAAGGATCCTTGTCTTGCGGACTTTGTTGACGAGGTCCATTGCCTTTTGAATATTTCCCTGCCTTGCCTGGCATTCTGCAGCAATCAGATAGACTTCCACGGTCGTCAAACCCTGGGTGTTGTAGAATCCGGTCATAGTGCTCGCAAAATAGGTGTTGGGTACGACGGTACGCAACTTCCAGCGTGAGGCGAATTTACTGTCCCCTTTTTCAAATCGCGTTGCACGTTCTACCTGCAACGATAACTCTGCAGCGGTATAATTTGGCGATTGGCCATGTCTGAAATAGTAATTCTCCACATAGGCAAAATCCATGGGCGTCTTCTTCAGTGTATAGTTATCAGGATCCTCGATCTGCGTTTTATTGGCCGCATAGTAGGCGGTCCAGTCGTATAATTTATCGTTGTATCCCAATGCTTTTTCACTATTTTCCAGCGCATCGGCGTAGTTGTCCATTTGGAGGTAAATCCGTGCCAATAATGCATAGGCCGCTCCTTTGCCCGGGTGCAGGATAGTTAGTCCCGTAGCAGGCAGGTTAGGTAGTGCATCTTTGATATCCTTAATCATATAGTCGTATATTTCGGCAATCGTAACTTGCTTTGAAGGGGCGCCGATATCGGCACTTTCAATCCATGGAACCGATAGCAATTGACCGGCCGTTTTAGGGTCATAATCCGCAGCATAGTAATTTGCCAACGTAAAATAACTGATAGCCCTTAGTACCTTGGCGGTAGCCATCAATTCATCCCGCTGTTGGGCCGTTGCCTCGGTCATTGCGGGGCCATGTTCTAGGAGGAGATTGCAGACGGATATGCTCGAATAGGCATAGTAATAGGTGCTCTCATCCGAGTTATTGTAGATCTTGCGGTCTTCTTGTTCCTTCCAGTTATAGTTAATATCCCATAATTTATAATAATTAAGATTGGCTGGGGACACAAAACGATCGTTGGGCAAAATAATAGCCTGGGGAATAGGAACCTGGTGAACAGTTGCTTCATCGCGCAATAGCGCTTCGAAGTCCGCGTAGGTTTGTGGGATTTTCTTGCCTTTGGGCAATATGTCCAGGTATTTATTGCAAGATGCGAAGAACAGCAGGGGAATGATCGAAAGTAGGTATATTAATTTTTTCATAAGAATTTTAAATTAAAAAGTTAGGTAAGCGCCAAAAACATAACTCGGGGCCCGATAGCCTTCCAGCATAAATTTTGCGTTGCTCGATTTGGTGAACATGGCTACATTTTCAGCATTGAATTGCAAACGGGCCTGCGCCAGCCGCATTTTTTTTATCCAGTCGGCCGGTAGCCGATAGGCAAGACTGATATTACGGATGCGTACATTGCGGGCATCAAGCACATTGATATCGGCATATTGGTAGACGGTGCCGCTTGCCGAGTTGTAAAGATTTGTCTCTTCGGGAAACACCAGGCGGGGAATATCGGTTCTCGATTCATCGCCTTCCTGTTGCCAACGGTTACGGATGTCTTTGTTCATCGGAGCAAGAGTCGTGAATGTCAGATAGTTGCCGATACCCATATAAGGTAGATCCTTATTTCTGATTTTATGTCCTCCTTCGTATGTGAGCATCATCGAAAAATCGAAGTTTTTGTAGGAGAGGCTATTTGTCCACGAAAGGGTGTGCGTAGGCACTTTTGTTCCAGCATAGACAATGGACTCCAATGTTGTTGGCGTTTGTGTACTTTTGTTCCCATGTTCATCATATACCTGCGGTATGCCTTGCTGATCGAGTCCAGCCCATTTGTAGGCATAAATCGCCTGGTATGGATTGCCTATGCGAGGATAAGCGTCGGGGTAATCCAATTGTAGGATATAAAATGGCGCTTTGACATTGACATACGTCACTTTGTTTTTGTTATAGGCATATAGGATACTGCTGTTCCAGCTAAAATCATTCTTCTGTAGTATGTCGGCATTCAGCGTCAGTTCCAGACCATGGTTGGTCATCTCCCCATTGTTGATGGCGTAGGTCGAATAGCCGAAGCCTTCAGTCGGTACGCCCATGGTGGAGGCGAAGAGATCTTTTCCTTGTTTTCTATAGTAATCCACGCTTCCCGATAGACGGTTTCTGAACACAGCAAAATCTAATCCGATATTCGTGGTCGTTGTTTTTTCCCACGAAAGAGATGGGTTGGGACGGTCCGACACCGTACCTTGGGTTCCTCCTACATGGGAGTTGGTATTATAATAAGCTGTCATAAAGGGGGCGACATTCTGCAAGATATTGCCACCGATACCGTAGGAAGTGCGTAGCTTAAGTTGATCTAGCCAGTCCAGCTGCACGAAATTTTCCTCATGCAGATTCCATCCGGCACCCATAGACCAGATTGGTTTGTTTTGATATTTTGAACTTGTTCCCCATAAATTGGATCTATCCCAGCGCAAGCTTCCCGTAAGGAGGTATTTTCTCGAATAGGCATAGCCGACATTGCCATAAAAAGATACAAAGCGATTGGTGGATTCGTACTGACTGGCATTATCATAATTTTGGTTGAAAGAACCCACAGTTCCTATGGCTGGATCCAGCATGGTATAGGTAAGCGCGTCGGGATCAAAATTATAGAGATTTTGAAGTTGAGAACGCATGCGGTTGTTTTTAAGCTCGCTGCCCAATATGGCGTTTAGGCTATGCTTTTCGCCAAAATCCTTGTCGATATTGACCTGTTGCCTAAAATTGAACGCATTATTCTTGAGATCTGTTGTTTTATTGATATTCCCATTGGGCATCATCAGTTTGGCTTTTCCGTCAGCGATTAATGCAAACTGATTGACTCTCGATCGTGTATAATACGAATTTTTACCATAGAGAAGCTCAAACTTTTTATTGCTGATTTCATACTGAAAAGAGGCCGAATAGCTGAGCCAGTCTGCAATCTTCGCATTCAATTTGAGGAAACTTCGGTTCGAAAAACCATTTGACTGTTCGATATTGTTTTTTATCTCGTCCAATGGCGTGATGTCCAGTGTATTCAGGCCATATTGTTTAATCGTGTTGATATTTGCTAGACTCATATAATCGGCCATGTAAGCCGTATAATTACTGCCGTCATCATTTTTTAACCTATTGTAAGGCAGAAAAGAAAAGCCGGGGTTTAGCACATCATAGGTCTGCCTGTCATCATCCACATAATTGAGAAATGAGCTCATCTCGGCTGTTAACCATTTGTTGATCTGGGTGATGTTGCGGAGGTTGATGCCTAGATTCTGGTTTTTGCTGAAACGGTCTTCCAGTATCTCCTTTTTATAGGTCGTCGAAAAGTAGAATTTACTTTTTTCCGTACCGTTGGAAAGGTTCAGATTGTACTGTTGCGAAAACGGATTCCGTTTGGCATACTTGGCGATATCATCATAAAAACGATAGCCTTGTTGGGAAAGGCGGTCCAGCTCGGCATTCATTTCGGATTCAGTGATCTGACCGGCATATTTTTTAAGGATGGTCCGGATACCGAGGCTTTGGTAAGACATATCGTTTAAGGTACTTTGTGCCTGCTCCGCGGTCATTGTTTTTAAATTGGGGTTTTTCGCTGCCCACTCCCGTTCAATGGCGATCATGTCTGCGGCAGATGCCAATCGGTCGGTATTGAAATAATAGGGGGTATGCGTCAACGTAGCCGATACGTTGATTTCGGTACCTTTGTTTTTTCCTTTTTTGGTGACAATAATCACAACCCCATTGGCCGCCCTGGCACCATAAATGGAGGCTGCCGCCGCATCTTTTAAGATGGTAATGGACTCGATATCTTCGAGGTTGAGGTCCGGAAGGTTCTCGACTACGCGGCCATTGAAATCTATGTTGGCATTATCTACCGGGAAACCATCGATCACGTACAAGGGCGAGGTTACTCCTCTCATGGAGGTTGTCCCACGGAGCAAGCCATTATGGTATCCCGCAATGCGACCTTCCAGCAGGGTTCCCAAATTGTTGAGCCGCTGCTGTTGCAGGCTGTTTTTAGGCAGGCCGGAGAATGCGCCGGTAGCGCGTTCCTTAGCAATGGTCTGATAGCCTGTGTTGATGGTCACATCAACTTCCGCCAGGCTGGTCATACTCGGCGTGAGTAGGATCGCTGCCGGTTCATCATTGGCATTAAATTCAAGGGTCTCGTACCCCAAGAAGGAGACAATCAGCGTTGCGCTACGCGTAGGAGAAGTCAATTCAAATTGTCCATTTTGATCAGACTTTGTGGAAATATTGCTGTTTTTAATGCTGATGGTGGCTCCATTTAATGGCTTCCCCTCGGTATTGGAAATCGTGCCGCGCAAGGTGTACTGTTGAGCGGCCGTTGAGGGCGCAGTGGAGATGCTCCTTCCTGCAGGCGCATTTTTCAGTAAAATGGTGTTTTTGACAATCTTGTACTGGATGTTATGGGCAGTAAATGTCGCATCCAGCGCTTCCTTAAGCGAGACATCGTTGAGGCGAAGTTTAACTTTAGGAATCGTCAGTTGTGTCTCGTCATAGACAAAATGGTAGGTCGATTGTTTTTCGATCTGTTTCATGACTGCAAGTGCAGATTCGTTGTTGGCCTGGATGTTGATCTGGCCCAAAGCGTAGGAACTGCTTAGTACCGAAAAGCCATAGAGTAGCACGGCCCTGGCTTTTTTGTTCAGCCTGGACGAATAGGTTTTTTTCATATAGGTGTTGGGTTAAGTTATCTGTTTATGCTATTGTTTTTTGATGGTTAAATACACTTTGTTGTTTTTCATGTGGCCTTGGATATCAAAATAAGAAAGGATCTGCATGACATCGTCAAGATTGACATTTCTAGGGATTTCTCCTGTTATCAGGCGGTTTTCGGCTGCTGTTTGGTCAACGACAAAATCAATATTATACCAGCGTTCCAGTTCGCGGACAATATTTTTTACCGAGCTCCGTCTGAAGCTGAAAAGTCCATTTTTCCAGGCGGTAATACCGCTGATATCCGTGTTTGCCTTTTGTAGATCTGCTTGTGGCAGGGTTTGCTGTCCGGGCTGTAGGATCAGTGATTGTTGCAGCTTATTTTTGCGGGTCACTTTTACCTTTCCATGGACCAGTGTGGTGATTGGCGTGGCGTTGTCCGCGTAACTTTGGATGTTAAATCCCGTACCCAGTACTTGGATTTCATCGTTCCCAACGTTCACCTTAAATGGCTTTTTAGCATTGTGTGCAACTTCAAAATAAGCTTCACCTTTTAAAAACACAGATCGTTCGTTACCGACAAATTTAGCTGGATAGCTGATGGTTGAACCCGCATTGAGCCATACGTTGGTGCCATCTTCCAGCTGAACCTGAAATTGTCCACCGCGCGGTGTTTCCAGCGTGATCAATTGATTACCTCCAGCTTTGCTGAGATCGATATTGCCTATATTCAGTTGCACGACGCCATCCTTATTGATCAGTTTGTCCTGTTGATCCAATGCGATGACTTCGCCATTGGGCAGACGGAGTGTGGCCTGGTCGTGCCCTGGCTTTATGGCAGCCAATAGTTCGGTTGCCTGTTGGGCTTTATTTTCAGCATGCTGCTGAGTATACTGATATAGTCCGAATGATGCGCTGAGAATGACGATCGCTGCAGCAGCATATTTCCATATCGAAATATGTTTGGTTTTTTGTGGAAATAAATTCCTCTCCATTGCATTAAGCTGCTCCTGAACAAATTGATCGTCCAGCGCTTTGGAAGAACGCTTTGCTTTATGCAGATAGAAGCTGTGTATGATCCGCAGTTCTTCCGGAGACGCTGTCCCCGCTTTATATTTTTGGAATAGTTCCTGTATTGTGTCTTTCTCCATTCTTTAGGCCGACAGCCATAAGAGGGCTATCTACTTGTAATGACGGGCAAACTGGAAAAAGGGAGTATAAAAAAATAAAAAAAATGATTAGAAAAAAAAGAAGGAGCCAAATTTTGTGCGCAATATCCGCAAGGCGTTATGAACCTGTTTTTTAATTGTTTTTTCGGAAGTAGAAAGGAGTTCGCTGATTTCTTTGTAACTATGACCCTGCTCGCGATTGAGTTCAAAAACCTCCCGTGTACGGGGCGACAGTTTGCTCTTTTCGTCTTCAATTATAGCTGCAAGTTCTTTTTCCAGCAGGAAGTCGTCCGTATAGCTGATACCCTCCTCGACAAAAGATAGGGTGTCCTCCCGATATTTTTCCACCACCTCCTGATGGCTGAAATAGTCCAATATTTTATTTCGTATAGCTTTGATTAAATAAGACTCCAATGAATGACTGACTTCGATAGCGGTTCTCTTATTCCAGATGATTAAGAATACATCCTGAACCATATCTTTGCTAAGTTCGCTATCTTGAGTCATCCGATAAGCGTGGCGAAAGAGAAGCTCTTTATAACGATCAAATAATTCCTTGTACGCCAGCCCGTCATCCGCCTTTACAAGATGGAAGAGCATATCTTCTTTTAAATTCTTATAATCGTATTGCACTGGGTTGTTGACTTGATAGTTTGTCTAGCTAATTTAGGATATTGTTCTCAAAAATAAAAAACGAAAGTTGTATCTCATTACCTTCCACTTCGTAGGTTCATTTTGAAAATAAAGATCTTAGGGCTGGTCTGTACCATCCGATAACTTAGGACGGATCCAGCAGCAAGCCGAAAAGCTTGCTGCAACCTAATATTGCGGATAAATTCACCGGTTGAAATATCGGTCAGCGATTTCACCTTGCGATGCAGCTGTCTTGCTGATGTTGAGCAGCTGATTGACCAAGGCGGGGATTGCTATGTGTTACAGTTCATATGCTGTGCAGGTATCAGGGCGGATCGGGCTGGCCCGGTCGGGCTGAAACTGGCGGGCGGAGCAGAGCATGACACCACAGAACGGTTATGTCGGGCTGACAGTGTATCTTGTATCACAAACGGATACATAACCAATTGATCATGATAAACCTGAGAAAATTTTCGCTCATACCCTTTGCCTTGCTGGCTATCCATGGATGTCAGTCCTATTCGCAGAAAGATAAAGCCGAGATCAATGATTCCAACACGCCGCTGCACCTGATGAAGCCGGAATATCCCGTACTGTATGGGGAGACGACACTGGACAGCATCCGTGCGGATGTAGAACGGGTATATGCGTATCTAAATCGGGTGACGCCTATGGTGCTGGAACAGAAAACGGACCATGCACCGGTCATGGACATGGCTAAAATCGATACCAATACGCTATTTAAAAAAGGCGATTTTCGGCTGATCAGCTATGAGTGGGGTGTTACTTACGGTGCTATGCTGCGGGCCTCAGAGGTGATTGGGGATCCCCGATATGCGGCTTATACGATCGACCGGCTGGGATTTATCGGAAAGGTATTGCCGTACTTTCAAAAACTCGAATCTGCTCAGCCCGGATATCGGTCTCCAGTACATTCGGTCATGCAGCCGCATGCATTGGATGATGCTGGATCCATGTGCGCCGCGATGATCAAGGCACAGCATGGAAGAACATTGCCTGTGGATATGAAGCCTGCAATTGCCAATTATATCGATTACATCCTGACCAAAGAATTCCGCCTGAAGGATAGCACGTTGGCCCGAAACAGGCCACAGCCAAACACGCTCTGGCTGGATGACTTGTATATGAGCCTCCCCGCACTGGCACAGATGACCCAGCTTACTGGAGACAGCAGATACTTAGATGAGGCTATAAAACAATTCTGGCTCTTTGCCGATAAAATGTTTGTGTCCGAAAAGGGGTTGTATCGGCACGGTTGGGTAGAGGGTATGGATCCCCACCCTGCATTTCACTGGGCCCGGGCAAATGGCTGGGCACTGCTGACCAAAGTCGAATTGTTGAATGTGCTGCCCGAGACCCATCCCGCCCGGGCCAGGCTGCTGGCGCAATTTAAGAAACACGTCGCCGGAATTGCAGCGTTGCAGCATGGTACCGGCTTCTGGCATCAGTTGCTGGACCGTAATGATTCTTATCTGGAAACATCCGCCACAGCGATCTACGCTTATTGCATCGCCAGAGGGATCAATGCGGGCTGGGTGGATATCAAAGCCTATGGCCCGATGGTGCTGCAGGCATGGAATGCTGTGCACACTAAAATCAACAGCGAGGGGCAGGTGGAGGGTACCTGTGTAGGCACAGGCATGGGCTTCGATCCGGCATTTTATTATTATCGTCCTGTCAATAAATTTGCCGCACATGGGTACGGACCGGTGATCCTGGCGGGAGCTGAACTATATGAACTGATCAAAAAGAATACCTATGTGATCAACGATAGTTCAGTGCAATTTTAACAAAAGATAGCAGATGGTCTGGACATACAGCTGTCACGAGGAATGGCTATCTTTGTATGGAGGTCAACGAAAATAAAGAAAGGCAAACCAATGAAAACCACAGCAGAGAAGTTATCCATAACCATCTACACACGGGAGGAATGGCGGTACTGGTTAGAAAACAACCATAGGAAGGAACAGTCCGTATGGGTGATCTGCCATACGAAAAAGTCCGGGCTACCGGCTGTCGGCTGGTCGGAGCTGGTGGATGAGGCGCTTTGTTTTGGATGGATCGACAGTACCCGCAAGACGATCGACACGCATACCTTCAAGCAATTGTTTAGCCGCCGTAAGCCGAACAGTACCTGGTCAAAGATCAACCAGGAGAAAGTGCAGCAGCTGATCGACAGCAAGTTGATGTCAGCGGCAGGACTGGAGTGTATCCAAATCGCCAAGGAGAATGGCTCCTGGACGATCCTTGATACAGTGGAGGCATTGACCATCCCAAGCGATCTGGAGGCGGCCTTTGCGCAATATAAAGGTTCAAAAGCCTATTTTCTGAGCTTGAGTAAATCCATCAGGAAGATGATGTTACACTGGATCGTGCTCGCCCGGCGCCCCGAGACGCGCCAAAAACGAATAGAGGAGATCGTGGCACATGCCGCAAAAAATGAACGGCCCAAACGGTTTCAGCCCATTAATTCGACCAGCCGGCAACTATAAGCGTTTTTCTTTTACATCCGAAGAGGAAGGACCGGGGAATACTGCCGCCGCCCAAAGCTGAGCCATCAAAACAGGCAAAAGACTAAATTCCTTGGATCTACATCCCAAAATAAGTACTTGGGAAAGATTTGCGATATATCCTTTATAGCGTTCATCTATACAAATTTATAGCATCTCGAAAACAAAAGAAAATAAATTAAAATAAAGTTGGAATCAAATGAAAATGCTTTATTTTGGCGTTTGATGTTCTCTTGGTGCACGTCTTCGTTTTTATCATGAGAAGCTATTTGCCTACAAATAGGCGTGTATAACTTTTTTGTTGTAATAGGTATACGAAGTGTTAACTTTACCTCGCAATCGTTGAAAAGTATGAAGCATATAGATGTTAACCAGAAGTATCTCTCTATCTTTTTTTTTACTGATGGCTGTCTGCAGCAGCCATTTGACCATGGCCCAGCAAGAGCTGGATGCTTATTTTGACCACCTTTGTCAAAACAGAAAAATGATGGGAAGTGTGGCTATCATTCATAGAGACAGTATATTGTACGCGAAATCAGTTGGCTATGCCGATGTCGCGACGCGGCACAAAAATGATAATAACACTAAATTTCGCATCGGATCGATCACCAAGACCTATACAGCAGTAATGGTACTACAAGCTGTCGAGAAAGGGAAATTGCGTCTGGATACCTACCTTGCTGCCTATTATCCCCAGATTAAAAATGCAGAAAAGATTACCGTCGAACAAATGCTTAAGCATCGTAGTGGTATAGTTAACTTCACAGATATCGAGGGTGAGGAAATCTGGGAGCAGTCATACCACACGGAAGCAGAATTTATCCGATACATTGAAAATAGAGAAAGTGATTTTGAGCCGGGCACAGCTTATGCATACAGCAATACCAACTATGCGCTGCTGGGGTTTATCCTGGAAAAAGTCTGCCATAAGCCGTTTGGGGAGATCTTGCAGGAGAACATATGTATACCGCTTCAGCTCAATCATACCTATTTCTCAACAGAGCGGGATCTAAGCCGCAATGAGGCGGCATCCTATAACATCCAGCAGGAATACATCCAAAATGCTAAAGTAAACTTTTCGAATCATCCGGCCAGTGGCGGGATGGTCTCCACAGCTATTGAGCTGAATAAATTTCTCTATGCCCTGTTTGAGGGTCAGTTAATCTCAGCGCAAAGTCTTGCGCTTATGCTCCCCGCAAACAAGGGTGAGTATGGCATGGGGATCGAAAAAGCCGGTTTTAAGAATCCCGTGGGTTATATGCATAGCGGACGGGTCGAGAATTATTTCGCCGATTACTGGTACTTCCCCAACGAAAAGCTGGGGGTGGTGACACTATGCAACGCCGTAAATATCGATCTGTCATCCATTCAGAATACCCTCGCGCTGTATGCTTTTCACCAACAGCCGGTGTTGCCTGATTTCAATAAAACAAAAGATCTGACACCGGATCAGTTCAGCCGGATAAAGGGGACCTATGTGAACGTGGACAGCACCGATAGCATAACCATTTCCTCGGACGGCAAAAATTTAATCTTCCAGTCTTCCGCTATGGGGCAGATGTATGCTCCGTTTAATTCTAAAGGAAACAACAGCTTTGAATATGCAGAAGGAGCCGTCTCGCTGCAGTTTATCCCCGACGACGGCCGGGTAATATTGAAGCAGGAGGGTACGGTTTACGAATATAAAAAGATATAAACGGCTCACCGTCCTCAATTTTCTTTGTAACTGTGCCGCTGAATATAGTCGGTCGGGCTCAGCCCATACATCTTCTTGAATAGGGTGGTGAAATGCGTCTGATTGGTAAAGCCAAGCGCATAGGCCACCTGTGAGATATTCATCTTCTTTTCCAGCAGCAGCTTTTCGGCCTGCTGCAGCCTGATGTTGCGGATAAATTCGCCGGTTGAGATGCCGGTCAGCGACTTCACCTTGCGGTGCAGCTGTACGCGGCTCAGCCCGACCTCGTCGGCCAGAAACTGCACATTGAACTCGGGATTTTCCAGATATTGGTTGACCGTCTTGAGGATACGTTCCATCAGCTGCTCATCACTGGATTTGAAGCTGATGGTCTTCACCTTACCATCCTGCTGCTGCGCTCCCGAAAACTTGCCTTTCACCTTCATGCGGTTTTTGATCAGGTTGCCCGCCACCAGATGCAGTTCATCGACCATAAAGGGCTTGGTCAGGTAGGCGTCTGCACCCAGGCCGATGCCCTCCATACGATCTTCTGCATTGGTGCGTGCCGTCAGCAGGATCACCGGTATATGGTTGGTGGTACTGTTGCTCTTGATCTTCTTGACTAAGGTATAGCCGTCCATGGCCGGCATGGCGACGTCAGAAATAATCAGGTCGGGCTGCTCTGCCAAGGCGAGCTGAAATCCCTCACTGCCATTTTCGGCAACCAGAACCTTATAGCCACAGGCCAGCTCCTGACGCAAAAACTGCAGGATGTCCCGGTCGTCATCGACCACCAGAACCTTATAGCCTGTTTTCTGGTAGCCGTTTTTGGGCAACGGCTGATCACCAACGACGGCTTTTTCAGACTGTTGTTCAATAGGCGCATGCAACGGCTGAAACGCGACCATGTCTTCCTTGCGCAGGTGTCTATGGCCCATCGGAAGGCTGACCACAAAGCGGCAGCCGCTGCTGTCCTTTCTATTTTCGGCATGTACCCGTCCACCATGCAACTCGACCAGCACTTTGGTCAGATGCAGGCCGATGCCGGAGCCCTGTCGCTGAGTGGCCCCACCCGCAGTGGACTGGTAATACCGCTTGAACACATGGCGGATATCACTCTCGGCAATACCGGTGCCGGTATCGCTGACCACGAGCTGCAGGCTTTCACCTCCGTTTTTCCCTGCTTGGACAGCTAGTGAAAGGCTGATCTGCCCACCGTCCGGTGTAAACTTAAACGCATTGGACACAATATTGTGGATGATCTTTTCAAAGCTGCCCGCATCGATCCACAGGGGTATCTCATCGGCTTCGCTTTGCACCAATAGCTGGATTTGATGGGCCAGCGCCTGATCTTCAAAGGCCCTGACGACCTGCTTCACATAGTCCACGGCATTGACACGGGCAAACTTGAGGTTCAGGTGTCCACTTTCGAGCTTGCGGATGTCGAGCAACTGATTGACCAGGCTGAGGATCCGCTGTGCATTGCGGTTCATATTCTGTAGCGTCGAGCTCGTCTGGGCATCCGGAGCATGCTTGATCAGCTTGTCGATCGGGCTCATTACCAAGGTCAGCGGTGAGCGGATCTCATGGGAGATGTCCGTAAAGAGCTGCAGCCTGAACGCATGCAGGCGCTCGAGCCGCCGCTCGCGTAGGTATTTGCTGATCAGGAAGACGAGGCCAGCAATCAGCAGGAAATAAATGCAATAGGCCGTGCCGCTGAGGTACCAGGGCGGCAGGATATGCAGTAGCACCGTTCGGCTGGGCGAATAGGCACCGAATTTACAGGCCCGTATCTCGAGCTCGTGCTCCCCCGAAGACAGGTTGTTGTAGGTAATCAGGTTGACCCCGGGCAGTGTGGCGTTCCAGCTCTTGTTGATGCCTTTAATGCGGTACTCGTAATGGACGTTTTCGGGGCTGTTGAAGTCCATAGTGGACAGTTCAAAGGTAAAACTGTCGTCGTTGTTGTGAAAAAAGAACGCGTTTGCAGCCATCAGGTCACCCTGATAGATGACGCTGCCGCTGGGTGACATGCCCGGCTTGATCGGCTGATTTTTGACATAGAGATTGGTAATCAGCACTGGGTAGGAGTAGGTTTGCAGCTGAATCTTTTCGGGAAAAAAAGAGGTAATGCCCTGTCTGCCGCCATAGTATATTTTCCCCTCATTATCCTGGAAGAAAACGCCGCGGTTGTAGGACCGGTCAACTAGTCCATCCCCTGTATAATAGCTGACGATTTTTCCCGACCTTGGATTCAGACAGTTGATTCCCTTGAAGGTGCTGCACCAGATATGGCCCTTGCGGTCCCAGCCCAAACCTGATATCACATTGCTGGACAGTCCATTGTTGCTGGTATAACTGTTGATCTTGCCATTTTTTTTATTAATTTGATAGAGCCCATTGTAGGTCCCCGCCCAGATATGGCCCGCTCGGTCCTCGAGGAGTGAGATCGTGATCTGCTCGGAGAGCCTATGATCGGTAAATTGTTCGGAGAAGCTGTTGCGGACAGGATCATAGCAGCTGATGCCTTTGTGGTGTCCCAGCCACACGAGGCCATCCTGATCGCACAGGACAGCCGAAATCCAGTCGTTTGCCAGTGCACCTTTTGTCGAATTGGCGGTGTTCATGCTGAAAATTCGCGACACTCCGGTCTGACTGTCGTACTCGACAAATCCGGCACCGAAAGTAGCGATATAGATTTTATTATTTCTGCCCAGGGCAAATGCTTTCACCTGTTTGTTGGAGCAGATATTTAGATTATCGGTGTTACCGGTATGCGGATCGATGCGCCCAAGACCTTTTTCATATGAGCTGAACCAGATCGTGCCGTCTGTCCCCGTTTCGAGTTGGGTGACATCCTGAATGGTATTTATTTGCTGGTGTGAGCTGCCTTGCGCATCAGTTTTGAATATACCGCCGTGCTCCAGGGCATACCAGATGATGCCCTCCCGGTCGCGGGTGATCGCGGTGATGTTCTTTTGATCGGTTTTTTCACGGCTCAGGATGCGCCAGAATTCAAACTGCTTGCTCTGCCCAGGAATAAAGACCAGTCCCCGCTGAAACCAGCCGAGCCAGAGGTTGTTTTCGCGGTCCTGTAGAATCGTACGGATGCGCCCCTGCCGGTAGTCGTTGTCCAGATTAGGCAGTTCGGCAGGGGCCGCGATCAACGGTGCCCGTCCCAGATCCAGATACCAGAGACCGTCCCCCTCAGTACTGATCAGCAGATGGTTTTTTATGGTTTTGGAAAGCTGGATGTCCGTTACGGTAGACCGGAGTTTTTCCTTGAAGTCCACCGCTTCAAAACTGTTTTTCGCCGCATCATAACGGCATATTCTGGAGGGGGAGGCAAATAACAGCCTGCCATCGGCCTGCTCGACGATGTCGTAATTGCCACCCTTGGGCTGCGGCAGCAGGTCGGATACAAGTCGCATGGCTTGCTTCTGGTCCGGCGAGATCCGCGATACGCCCACGCGGTCTACCGCTACCCAGATCGCGCGGTGCTGGTCTTCAAAGATGCTGCGGGCAAACATGCCACCTACCTGCGAATTGATTCGCGGCAACGATACAGCCTGTCTGCGGCCGACCTGGATATCGAAGATGCCCCAGCCCGAAGTGGCCACCCAGATGTGGCCGTCTTTTTTATGGACGATATCCGTGATGTGCGGTGCAATCTGGTTGGGAAAATGGATGCGGACAAACTGATCGCTGCTTTCATCATAGTACTGCAAACCGTTGTTACAGCCTACCCACAGCCTTTTGTCACGGTCCAGATAAAGAATGATTATATTGTTGCTCGATATGGAGGTGCTGTCCTGTACGTCATGCAGATACTGCACAAAACGGGTACCGTCAAATTTGTTGAGTCCATATTCGGTGCCGGTCCAGATGTAACCGTGCTTGTCCTGACTGATACTGCTGGTCAGGTTGGAAGAAAGTTCGCCAAAGCCATAGTCCCGATTGTCGTAAATACGTGTGGCCTGTCCATGTGCATAGAGCACAAAAGCAAATAGTAGGATGACTGTCGAAAAAAAATCCCTCCGCATTGGTTTTATTGGTTTATGTGTTGAAGATACATATTATTGCGCAACCTTGAAAAGAAAAAAACGTTTGCGGCCCGGTAAACGCTGTTTTTGGTCCTGATGTAACAAATTGAAATAAATATGAAACATGGCTGGGCTCTTCCGCAACAAAGGCCAAAGGGAATGTAACAGATACGAACGTCGCTACTGCCCGGGACCACTAATTTTAGATTTTCCAGAATAGGGGAATGTACCGCAGCCTAGGGGCCCGCCTTGCGCAGGGATAGGTTGCTGTATGTGCTGAGCCCGGGAAAGGGAAAAATACCAATTGTAAATAAGGTCATCATGTTATTATTGAATAAAATGGAGTTATCCGCTACACGGATCTGTACCGGTCTTTTGACCGGGTACCGCTACGGCAAGGCGCTGCTGGCTGCGACGGTGCTACTTTGTTGTGCAGGCAATACCCGGGCTGTGTCCTACAACGCAGTGGATACGGTAAAGACGGGCTTGGTGGTCCAAGATGCCCAGCCGGGTTATCTGCCGCTGGTCAAAGATGGCCTGCCGCTGCCCATGCTCGTCGATCCTCAGGACTATAAGGGGGTACTTCGGGCCTTCGATAATCTAAAAAAAGACTTTGTGCGCGTCACGGGCCATAATCCAGGCCAGCAGCAACAGAGCCGCTCCAAAATAATTATCGGTACCTATGGCACATCGGCGCTGATCGACAGCCTTGTCCGTAAAGGTCTTCTGGACAGTAAAGAGCTGGCTGGAAAGCGGGAAAAGTTTGTCATGACGGTGGTCAGGCAGCCCTTGGATGGGCTTGAATCGGCCCTGGTCATCGCCGGCAGCGACAAGCGCGGCACCATCTACGGCATTTACGAACTGTCGGCCCAGATCGGCGTGTCGCCCTGGTATTACTGGGCGGATGTGCCGGTCCGCAAAGCGGCACAGCTGTATGTCAAGCCCGGCGTCTATACACAGGGGGAGCCGAAGGTCAGGTACCGCGGTATTTTCCTTAACGATGAGGCTCCGGCGCTGAGTGGCTGGTCCAAAGCGACTTTCGGTGGGTTTAACGCGGATTTCTATGAAAAGGTGTTCGAACTGCTGCTACGGCTCAAGGCCAATTACCTCTGGCCGGCCATGTGGGGGAGCGCCTTTTACGATGATGATCCCCGCAATGGGCCGCTAGCAGATGAAATGGGCATCGTGATGGGAACCTCGCATCACGAACCGATGGCAAGGGCCCAGGCCGAATGGAAACGCTACGGAAATGGGGGCAGCTGGGATTATACCAAGAATAAAGCGGGGCTGCAGGAATTCTGGCACGGCGGCATGCAGCGCGCGCGGGCCTGGGAGTCCATCATTACCATCGCCATGCGCGGCGACGGAGATGAGCCCATGAGCGAAGAGCAGAATGTCGGGCTGCTCGAGCAGATCGTCAGAGACCAGCGCCGCCTGATCGGCAAGGCAACGGGCCGGCCGGCTGCTGAAACACCGCAACTATGGGCTCTCTACAAAGAAGTGCAAGACTATTATGATAAGGGAATGCGCGTACCGGACGATGTGACGCTGCTGCTCTGTGACGACAACTGGGGCAATGTCCGCAAGCTACCCGAACGGGACGCTAAGCCACGCCCGGGCGGTTATGGTATGTACTACCACTTTGACTATGTAGGCGGCCCCCGCAATTCCAAATGGATCAATGTGTCGCAGATACAGCGTGTCTGGGAGCAGATGAACCTGACCTACCGGCACGGCGTGGACCGGATCTGGATCGTCAATGTCGGCGATCTCAAGCCGATGGAATTTCCTATCTCATTTTTTCTGGATATGGCCTGGGATCCGGACCGCTTTGATGCCGGCAACCTGATGGCGTATACCGAGCAGTGGTGCCGGCAGCAGTTTGGCGAGGCTTATGCGGCCGATGCCGCCGGACTGATCAACCGCTACAGCAAATATAACCATCGGGTCACACCCGAACTGCTGAACGAAAAGACATTTAGTCTCACACATTATAACGAGTTTGACAGCGTCGTCAACGACTATAAAACGCTGGCCATGGAAGCCTCGCGCCTTTATTACCTGCTGCCGGATTCGCTGAAGGATGCGTTCGACCAGCTCGTGGTATTTCCGATCAATGCCTGCGCCAACCTGTATGAAATGTACCATGCCAAAGCCATGAACGAGTACTGCTACGCAAGAAATGACCGTAAGGCAAATGACTGGGCCGACAAGGTAAAAGCCTGCTTCCGGCGTGATTCACTGTTCAGCGACCACTACAACCATAAGATCGCCGGCGGCAAATGGCAGCACATGATGGATCAGGTGCGTATCGGCTACAGCAGCTGGAACGAGCCACCACGGGCGATCATGCCCGCGGTTCGCTATCTGCCGGAACCCGCTACTGCTTCTGTATCAAGGGTATTTGTCGAGGCAGACGGCTATATCGCCATGGAAGCGGCAAGCTATGCGGCAGCAAGCAGCGCTCCGGGCATTCAATGGACGGAAATCCCTGACCTCGGAAAGACCGTGTCGGCCATGACAACGCTGCCGGTCACAGCCAGCTTGGGGGACAATACGGCTTTGGAATACAGGATTCTCGTGAAGGAAAAGCGCGAAGCGAAAATCATCGCACTGCTGTCGCCCACGCTGAACTTCAATGGAAACCGCGGGCTGCGCTATGCCATATCCATAGACGGCGGTCCCGAAACGCTGGTCAACTTTAACGGCCACTACAAAGGGGAACTGGGCCAGTGGCAGGCACGCCGCATCATCGAAAGTGTTTCGGTCCACAGCCTGCTGCCGGGGGAGCATACGCTTAAAATCCGCTTTCTGGATCAGGGCATTGTCCTGCAGCGCATCCTCATCGACCTGGGCGGGCTCAAGCCTTCGTACCTGGGGCCGCGGCAGAGTGCGGCGCAAAGTCCCGCGAACTAGGGACCGATAGGGATAAACAGCACAGGCAGCGAAAATGCCTGCCAAAAAATGAATGATTATACACATGATTTAATATATGAATGCAAAAACACAAAAGGTTGGTTTCTGGGAAAAGGTAGGTTACAGCATGGGGGACGGCTCGGCCAACCTCGTCTTCCAGATGATGATGATGTTTCAGCTGTTCTTTTATACCGATGTATTCGGCATAAAAGCGACCACAGCTGGTTTTATACTGCTGTTTGCAAGGGTCTTCGATGCCTTTGTGGACCCTCTGGCGGGTATTCTCGCCGACCGTACGCATACCCGCTGGGGCAAGTACCGTCCCTGGGTGCTCTGGACTGCGCTGCCTTTTGCGGTGTTTTTTGTCCTTTCTTTTACAACACCTGACTTGGAGGAACGTGGAAAAATATGGTATGCGGGTATTACCTACACGCTGCTGATGTCGATCTATTCGTTCAACAACACGCCGTATGCTTCGCTGGGTGGCGTAATGACCAGCGACATCAAGGAGCGTACGAGCATATCGTCCATACGTTTTGTGACGGCGACCATCGCGACCTTTGTGGTCCAGGGACTCACCCTGCCCCTGGTGGCCAAGCTCGGTAATGGCGACGCGGCCAGTGGCTGGATGTATACCATCATGATCTATGCAGCTGTGGCCTTCGTCCTGCTGCTGGTGGCCTTTTTGTCGGCACGCGAACGCATCACCCCACCGGTGGGACAGACGAGTTCGGTCCGTCAGGACTTTCGCGACATCTTCTCCTGCCGCCCCTGGAAAGCGATGTTTGTGCTGACTTTATTCCTGTTCATCACCCTGGCGCTATGGGGAAGCAGCATGTCTTATTTCTTCAATTATTATGTGGATAAGGAAGCGCTGTTTGCCTTTATGGCACAGTTTGGCCTGGCCAGGGATGCGGCGGCTGAAACGGGGCTTGGACACCGCATATTGGATGCCTTCGGGTTGATTGTTTATAGTCCAGAGCAGGTATTTGCTGTAGGCTTTAGCTTTTTCAATATGGTGGGCCAGCTGGTCACGCTGCTGGGCGTGATCTTCTTGTCCCGCTGGCTGTCGGGTATCTTCGGTAAGCGCAATGTCTTTATTGTCTGCCTGGCATTGACCGCCGTTTTTACGGCTATGCTCTTTCTGGTGCCTGCGGATGCTATCGGCAGCCTGTTTGTGATCAATATCCTGAAAAGCTTGGCCTATGCACCGACCATACCACTGCTCTGGGCGATGATGGGGGACGTGGCGGATTTCTCGGAATGGAAAAACCACCGCCGGGCAACGGGATTCGTGTTTGCCGGAATTGTCTTTGCGTTAAAAGCCGGACTGGGTATCGGCGGGGCGCTCTGTGGCTCGTTTATCGACGCATTCGGTTTTGTGGCAAACACGGTTCAGAATGAACAGGCGATACTGGGCATCCGGTTGAGTGCCAGCGTGATTCCGGCACTGACTTTTCTGGTCGGGGTGGTGGCCCTGTTGTTTTATCCGATCACCAAGCAGGTTAATGAAGATTTACAGGCGGAGCTCCACCTGCGGCGCACATCAGCCAGCAAAAGCCCTGAACAATCTTAAAAAAATAGCTGGACTATGCGCCCGGAAAATCATTTGAAATGAACTGAATTGAATAACAAGGTGGACGTTTCATGAATACACTAGAAAGCGGACACCTGATCAAATAGCTAATTTACGTATGAATACAACAAAAAAGCTGGCGATGCTGATCGCGGGATGTATGCTGCTGTCGGGCCCGGGCCTGTTGGCACAGCAGGCCGTGCAGCGCGGAACGTTAAAAGCTGCTTTTGCAGACAAGTTTGACATCGGCACAGCGCTCAGCCTCAAACAGATTTATGAGCGGGACAAGAAGGCCAGGCCACTGATCGAAAGTCAGTTTAACGCGCTCACCGCCGAAAATTGCATGAAAGCCATGTACCTGCAGCCCCGTGAGGGCGAGTTTAACTTCAAGGATGCCGACCGCTTTGTGGAATATGGCGAAAAACATGGCATGCGCCTGATCGGTCATACGCTGATCTGGCATTCGCAGGCACCGGCCTGGTTTTTTAAAGGCAAAGACGGTCGGGACGTATCCCGCGAGGTGCTGATCGAACGTATGCGCAAGCATATCCATACCGTCGTGTCCCGCTACAAGGGACGGATCAAAGGCTGGGATGTGGTCAACGAGGCTATTCTCGACAACGGCGAATGGCGTAGGAGCAAGTTTTATGACATCATCGGCGAGGACTTTGTGCGCCTGGCCTTCCAGTTTGCCCGTGAGGCAGACCCTCAGGCACAGCTCTATTACAACGATTACTCCATGTTCCTGGAAGGAAAGCGGAAAGGCGTGGTCAGCATGGTTCGCCAGCTGCAGCAGCAAGGGGTCAGGGTCGATGGCATCGGCATGCAGGGCCATCTGAATATCGATCATCCCAAGGTGTCGGACTTTGAAGATAGCCTCCTGGCTTTTGCCGCCCTCGGTGTGAAGGTCATGATCACCGAAATGGATATCTCGGTGCTTCCCTCGCCGCGGCAGACCATGGGAGCCGAGGTCAGCACCCATTTCAAATACGACAAACAGCTGAACCCATACGCCAAGGGATTACCCGCGGATAAGGAACAGCAGCTGGCGCAGCGCTACAAGGACTTCTTTGCGCTGTTTCTCAAACACCGAGACAAAATCGACCGCGTCACGGTCTGGGGTGTCACAGATGGCGACTCCTGGAAAAATAACTGGCCGGTGCCCGGACGTACGGACTATCCCTTGTTGTTTGACCGCAGCTATCAGCCCAAGCCTTTTGTGCAGGACTTGATGGATATGGCCACCAAATAAATATAAATGAACTGAACAGATATAAACATGAAAAAGCAAGCACGTTACTTATTTCCTAAAGATTATATGGCTGACCCGTCAGCGCATGTATTTGAGGGTAAAATCTATATTTATCCGTCCCACGACCGTGAAAGTGGCATCGCCGAAAACGATAATGGCGACCATTTTGACATGCAGGATTACCATGCCTTTTCACTGAGCTCGGTAGATGCCGAAGCGACGGACCATGGGCGTATACTGTCCGTGGACGACATCCCTTGGGGCGGAAGGCAGCTCTGGGATTCGGATGTGGCCCATAAGGACGGAAAGTACTACCTCTACTTTTCGCTAAAAGACAAAAATGATATCTTCCGCCTTGGCGTGGCCGTCAGCGATCGGCCGGAGGGACCATTTGTGCCTTGCCCGGATCCCATCCGCGGCAGCTATAGTATCGATCCCTGCGCTTTTGAGGACAATGGACAGCACTATCTGTACTTTGGCGGCATTTGGGGTGGCCAGCTGCAGAATTACCGCAACAACAAGCTGACCATGCCCGGGCAACTACCGGAGGCAGGGCAACCGGCGCTATGTCCCAAGGTCGTGCGCCTGTCGGACGATATGCTGCAGTTTGCCGAGGAGCCGCGGGACCTGCTGATCCTCGACGAAAAGGGCCAGCCCCTGTTGCAGGGTGATATCGACCGCCGTTTTTTTGAGGCTTCGTGGATGCACTGCTATCAGGGTAAATACTATTTTTCTTATTCTACGGGCGACAGCCACCTGCTGTGCTACGCGATAGGGGACAACCCTTATGGCCCTTTTACCTATCAGGGCGTCATTCTGACGCCGGTAGTGGGCTGGACCACACACCACAGTATCCTCGAATTTGAGGGACGCTGGTATCTGTTTCACCACGATTCGGTGCCTTCGGGCGGGCGGACATGGCTGCGCAGCATGAAAGTGGTGGAGATCGACTACGATGCGGATGGTCGTATCCTAACCGTGGAGGGCAGCTGATGGGGAATGTCGTCTGGTATATCGTATGTCTACTGGGGGTCCTCTGCCATCAGCTGTGCCAAGCCGAGGACGGCAGCCAGCTGTGGCTGCGCTATGCCAGGGTAACCACCAGTGAGGCCGCACTCCGCAAGATCCACTGCCCGTACAGGGATGCGGTGGCCAGTACGGCAGCGGCGGAGCTGCAGGACTACTGGCGCCGGGGAGATGTGGATCTGCAGCTGGACAAAAAGTGGCCAAAGTGCCAGCCGGACGGATACCGGATCCGCTCGCTGGGCAGCAAAACGGTGATCAGTGCGGGCAGCAGCACTGGGCTCCTGTACGGGGCTTTTCACCTGCTGCGGCTACAGCAGCAGGACGTGGCGCTGCAGGGACTCGACATCAGCGAAAAGCCCAGCTATGCACTACGGATGCTCAACCACTGGGATAATCTGGATGGCACGGTCGAGCGTGGGTATGCAGGGCATTCGCTCTGGAAATGGCAAGAGCTCCCCGGTGTAATTTCACCGCGGTACCGCGAGTATGCACGGGCAAATGCCTCGATCGGGATCAACGCCGTTGTGCTCAACAATGTCAATGCATCACCGCTGATCCTGCGTGCCGACTACCTGGAAAAGGTAAAGACTCTGGCCGATATTTTCCGGCCCTACGGGATCCGCGTGTTTCTGTCCATTAATTTTTCCGCTCCCGCACTGCTGGGAAATCTGCCGGATTCGGATCCGCTCCGTCCTGTGGTGGCAGGCTGGTGGAAGGACAAGGCCGACGAGATCTACCGGTTGATACCGGACTTTGGCGGCTTTCTGGTCAAAGCCAACTCGGAGGGGCAGCCCGGACCGCAGGACTATGGCCGTACGCATGCCGATGGAGCCAATATGCTGGCCGCAGCACTCCGACCGCACCGGGGCCTCGTGCTATGGCGGGCGTTTGTATACAACCCCACGGCGGAGGACCGGGCCAAACAGGCGTATCAGGAGTTTGTACCCCTGGATGGCCAGTTTGACGACAACGTGATCCTTCAGATCAAAAATGGGCCCATCGATTTCCAGCCGCGTGAACCGTTCAACCCGCTGTTTGGCGCAATGCCCAAAACCAGCCAGATGGTCGAATTCCAGATTACGCAGGAATACCTGGGCTTCTCCAACCACCTGGTGTACCTGGCACCCCTGTTTAAGGAAACACTGGATGCCCAGACCTATACCCGCGCCGAGGCAGGCACAGTAGCGGGAATAACGCAGCGGGGGCCGCATCCGATATCGGCCATTGCGGGGGTGGCCAATATCGGCGAGGACCGCAACTGGTGCGGCCATCATTTTGCCCAGGCCAACTGGTACGCCTTTGGAAGGCTGGCCTGGAATACTGACCTGTCCAGCGATAGCCTGGCGCGGGAGTGGCTTTCGATGACCTTCTCGCCGGATCCCGCCCTAGTCAATCCGATGTCGGAGCTGATGGTGGAATCGCGTGAGGCCGTGGTCAACTATATGATGCCGCTGGGTCTGCACCATATTTTTGCTTTTGAGCATCATTATGGACCGGAGCCTTGGGGCGATATTCCCGGCGGCAGGCCGGACTGGATGCCCTGGTACTATCATAACGCGGATTCGCTGGGAATCGGATTTGACCGGACGGCCACAGGGAGCAATGCCGTGGCACAATACCACAGCCCCCTCCGCGAGCAGTTTGGCCAGATCGGCAGCTGCCCCGAACAATACCTGCTCTGGTTTCACCATGTTCCCTGGAGCCAACGCATGAAAAACGGACGATCCCTATGGGACAACCTCTGCTATGCGTATCAGCAGGGTGTGGATCAGGTGCGGGGTTTTCAGCGAGTATGGGATAGCCTGGAAGGAAAGATGGATACACAGCGCTTCAAAGAGGTGCAGTCCAAACTAAAAATTCAGGCGCGGGACGCGGTATGGTGGCGCGATGCCTGCCTGCTGTATTTTCAGACCTTTTCCAAGAGGCCGATTCCGGCTGCACTGGAACGCCCTGTACATGAACTGGACGAACTGAAAAAAATCAGGCTGGATCTCAAGCATCATAATTAGCAGGACCGGGGCGCAATTTTTTTTACTGCGAGAGGGTCCAGAGGGCCGTTAAAGCGCAATGGAGAAAGAAGAAAGGATGTGGTAACAAATTGAAATGTTTTTGTTACAAATTTTAATTGTTGCCTATACACTTCAAACTATGTTTGTAGGCAAATACACCAAATTATAAATAAACCAATCATGTTAAAGCGGAAGGGGAAAACGATGCTGGGCATGTCTGTAGTGATACTGGCTACATTAACAGCATTCAATACAAAACAGCATAAACGAAAGTTGCAGGGAGATCGCCTCTCTGAACCTGTATTTTCGGATTTTGTCTATAAAGGCGAAGATGCAGTTTACAACGAAAATCCATTAAAACCGGGGCAGTTCTATTCGCCCATTTTACAGGGATGTTATCCCGATCCGAGCATTACACGCAAAGGTAATGACTATTACCTGGTGAATTCATCCTTTTCGATGTTTCCGGGGGTGCCTATTTTCCACTCTGTGGATCTGGTCAACTGGACGCAGCTGGGCCATGTCCTGGACCGTGAATCGCAGCTGAAAGTGCAGACGGCAGGCATCAGTGCCGGAATATACGCGCCAGATATCGTGTACAACCGGCACAACGACGCGTTTTACATGATCACGACACAGATCGCCTCGGGCATCGGGAATATGGTTGTCAAGACCAAAGACCCCAAAGCGGGAAACTGGTCCGATCCGGTCAAGCTGGATTTTGACGGCATTGATCCGGCCCTGTTTTTTGATGATGACGGCAAAGCTTATGTCGTGCATAACGATGCGCCGGATAAAGGCAAACAGCGCTATGAGGGCCACCGCGTGATCAAACTCTGGGCATATGATACCGAAAAGGATCAGGTCATCCCGGGAAGTGACCGGATCCTGGTGGACGGTGGCGTGCATCCGGCTGAAAATCCCATCTGGATCGAAGGACCGCATATTTACAAAAAAGATGGCAAGTACTACCTGATGTGTGCCGAGGGCGGCACGGGCAGCGATCACAGTGAAGTGATCTTCTCGAGCGACCATGTCGCAGGACCTTACAGCCCTGCGACCAAAAATCCGATACTCTCCCAGCGCCATCTGGACAAAAATAGGCCCAACCCAGTGGAATGGGCTGGACACGCGGATCTGGTCGAAGGTCCGGACGGATCCTGGTATGGCGTGTTTCTGGGTGTCAGGCCCAATGAAGTAAAACGGGTCAACACGGGCCGCGAAACTTTTATCCTGCCGGTCGACTGGTCGGGTGAATGGCCGGTCTTTGAAGGGGGAATGAAGGCCCTCAAACCCAGCGTGCGAATGCCTGCGGGCGTCAACAACAAGACCCATGCTCGGGGCTACTTTCCCAACGGCAATTTTACGTTCACCGATCCGCTGACCGCCGCAGCGCTGGATCACCGCTGGGTCGCCCTGCGCGGTGCCCGTGAGAAATTTTTGCAGGCCACGGACAAGGGCATGGTCTTCAGGCCGTACGCCGTGGATATCAGTGAGCAAAAACCAATTTCGGCCTTATTTTATCGGCAGCAGCACAAAAATTTTGAGAGCAGTGTATCGCTGGACTACGTGCCGGCCTCGGATTCACACCTGGCGGGCATCACCTGTCTGCAAAGTGAAAAATACCATTACGTGCTGGGTGTCACCAAGCTGGATAACGAGGACCATATCGTCCTTGCCAGAAGCGAAAACGGCAGCACGCGGATCCTGGCCAAAGAGAAAATCCATCTGAACGCCAAGGTGCAGCTGCAGGTTAAAGCAGCCGGCGACGCCTACCAGTTTGCTTATGCCGTGGGGAAAGGAGCCTTCCGCAATATCGGCAACACCGTGTCGGGCGACATCCTATCGACGGACGTAGCCGGTGGATTCACGGGCGCGCTGATCGGCCTGTACAGCACCACAGCGAACAGGATCAGATAAACTGTGCTGAATGTGTAAAGAATATTGAAATGACGATTATAAACAGAACTGAAAACAAAATTTTCTTAAATCCCTAAGTTATGAGAATGATGAAGTTTACGATTCCTGTGCAACGACAACGATGGCTACAGTATGGAATACTGCCCTTGCTCTTTTTGCTGGCAGCTCTACAGCTGGCCTTTGCACAGGATAAACTGGTCAAGGGGCTGGTCTCAGACCAGCAGAAACAGCCCATTGAAGGGGTGACCGTATCCGTCAAGGGCGGCACCAGGAGCACGACAACAGACAGTAAGGGCACATTTACCATTGAGGCCGGCAACGGCGCTGTGCTGGTCTTCACCAATGTAGGCTACAAAACAGCCGAAGTGCCGGTGGGCGCCAATAACAGCGTGCAGGTGACGCTGCAATCCGATGATATTGCCATGGAAGAGGTGGTGGTCATCGGTTATGGTACGCAGCGCAAAGAAGCTGTGACGGGTTCGGTGGCCTCGGTAAGCGGTACGACGATGAACGAAGTGCCTGCAGCCAACATCAGCCGTGCCCTGCAGGGCCGTATTGCAGGGGTCAATATGCAGCAGAATTCGTCTAAGCCGGGCTCTCCGATGCAGATCCGGATCCGCGGTACACGCTCCCTGACCGCCGACAACAATCCGCTGATCGTGCTCGACGGAATTCCGTTTGCGGGTTCCATCTCGGATATCAATCCCGCGGACATCAAGAGTGTGGATGTGCTCAAAGATGCTTCGGCAACGGCAATCTACGGTTCGCGTGGTGCCAACGGCGTGATTCTCGTGACCACCAACAAGGGGCGCATGGGGCAGCAGGCACAGCTGGCGTACAACGGTTTTACCGGATTGCGTACCGTATTTGCCAAATATCCAATGATGTCCGGTCCGGAGTTTGCCGAAATGCGCCGCTATGTGGGACAGTTTCAGAACACCCTCGACGAGTCAGACGATACCAATACAGACTGGCAGGACCTTTTCTACAAAAATGGAATGGTCAACAGCCACGATATCAGCGTCAACGGTGGGGCAGAGAAAGGAAACTACAACTTCGGCGCCGGTTACTTCCGCGATGAGGGCGTGGTTCCCCTGCAGAACTATACCCGCTACAATCTGCGTGCTGCACTCGACCAGCAGGTGGGCAAGATATTTAAATTTGGGTTCAACCTCAATCAGAGCTACAGCATCACCAATGGCAACAACCTAGGCCTGTACGGCGTGCTGAGCGCCTCGCCGATAGCCAATCCCTTTAATGCGGATGGCACACTCAAATCCCGTATCCAGCAGCAGACATCGGGTCAGCAATGGGTGCATACCCGCGAGTCCTATGAGGCGCTGGGGGACAGCTATATTAATCAGCAGCGCGTATTCGGTTCGTACAACAACATGTACGGCGAGATCCGGATTCCCGGCGTGGAGGGCCTGACCTACCGCACCAACCTTGGACTCAACTTCCGTCAGAACAATGATGGCAGCTATACTGGACAGGGTGTATTCAGTGGCACCCCGGACAATGTGTCCACAGCTTCGGTCGCAAACGGCAGAACGGTACAATGGGTAATGGAAAATCTGCTGACTTACGATCGTACCTTTGCGCAAAAACATAACCTCAATTTGGTGGCTCTTTATTCGGCGGAGCAGAACACCACCAACAGCACGCTGATATCGGCCCGCGATATTCCGATCGATGCGTTCCAGTTCTATAACATCGGCCGCGCCCAGGGGGAGATCATTGTCAACCCTGACCAGCAGGGCTATGCCAAAAGCAGCCTGATGTCTTTTATGGGCCGCGCCATGTATACCTTTGACAACCGCTACATGCTGACGATGACCATGCGCCGCGACGGCTCCTCGCGACTGGCACCGGGGCACAAGTGGCATGCCTATCCGGCGATTTCGGCAGGATGGAATATCCACAACGAGAAGTTCATGTCAGCCGTGCCATGGATAAACCAGCTTAAGCTGCGCCTGGGCTACGGTCAGACGTCCAATCAGGCGGTCGATCCGTACAAGACCCTGGGCTTGCTGAGTACAAGACCGTATAATTTCGATACGCAGTTCCTGACCGGCTACTACATGTCCGAATTGCCCAATCCTTCGCTGGGCTGGGAGTTTTCCAAGACCTACAACTACGGTCTGGACTTCGGTCTCTTCAACAACAGGGTCAGCGGTACTATGGAATACTATGTGCAGAATACCGACAATATATTGCTGCGCGTGGGACTGCCACCGACAAACGGTGGCGGCAGCTACATGGCCAATATCGGAAAGACGCAGAACAAAGGCTTTGAACTCTCCCTCAACGGCGCGGTGATCGACAATGAAAACGGCTGGAAATGGGATGTGGGAGTCAACCTCTATGCCAACCGCAATAAGCTCGTTGAACTGACCTCCGGAAGCCAGCGTGATGAAGGTAATCAATGGTTTGTCGGCCATCCGATCGATGTGATCTATGACTACAAGAAAATTGGCTTGTGGCAGGCCGATGACCCCTATCGGGATATCCTGGAGCCGGGAGGTAACGTGGGAATGATCAAAGTGGAATATACCGGAGAGTACGACGCAAATGGTGTGCCTACACGGGCGATCGGTGCTGCGGACCGGCAGATCATCAATATCCAGCCCAATTTTCTGGGAGGCTTCAATACGCGTCTGGCCTACAAAAATGTCGACCTGAATGTGGTAGGTACCTTCCAGAATGGCGGTACGCTGATCAGTTCGCTCTACGGAAGTACCGGCTACCTCAACCAGCTGAATACCCGCGCGGGCAACAACGTGAGCGTCGAATACTGGCGTGAAGACCGTACGGATGCCAAATATCCGAAACCGGGAGGCATACAGAGTGGTGATAATCCCAAATATGGCAGTACGCTGGGCTATTTCGATGCGTCGTATCTAAAGGTGCGTACGATTACGATGGGATACAACTTTAAACAGAAGTGGGTGGAACGCATGGGTATTGGCCGCCTGCGCCTCTATGCGACGGTGGAAAATCCATTCGTCCTCTTCTCGCCCTACCACAAGGAATCAGGCGGTGATCCGGAACCAAACTCCTATGGCGACGAGAACGTCGCCGTGGGTGGCCTGAGACGGATACTGGTGGTCGGTACAAATACACCGGCAATGAGAAGTTATATTCTGGGGCTCAATCTTTCATTTTAAAACATTCAGGCATGAAAACTTTCAATTCAAAACTTATCATAGGGCTCTGCCTTGGTTCACTGATGCTCGGCATGAACAGCTGCTCCAAATTTTTGGATGAACAGCCCAGAGGAATCTTTACGCCGGGGGATTTTAAGACACCAAACGGTATCAACAACAGTATTGTGGGACTCTATGCCCACCTGCGCTATATCTATGGACAGGCCTATTATTACAATGCCTGCCTGACGGGGACCGATGAGGTGACCTATGCGCAGAGTGCGGACGAAAACTTTCAGGTGATGGACTTTACAGGTCTCAGTACGATGACGGCTGTAAATAGCAGGGCGGATGTGGCATGGCAGGCCGCCCTGCCCAACATCAACATGGCCTCGGGCATCATCGAGAATGCACCGGCAGTGGGCACCTCGCCCGCGATCATCGCCGAAGCACACTTTTTCCGGGCATTTGATTATTTCCTGCTGGTACAGACTTTTGGTGGCGTGCCGCTAGACCTGGGTGGGGGCGAACTCAAATACAGCACTTCTGTGGAGCGTAAATCCAAACGCAATACCGTGGCTGAAGTGTATACACGAGCTATTTTCCCGGACCTGACTAAGGCCATTAGCGATCTGCCCGATGCACCGCGCTTAAAGGGGGCCGTGAGCAAGACGGTGGCCCGCTTATATTTGGCAAAGGCCTACCTGACCTACGCCTGGTGGCTGGAAAATCCGAAAAATATACCGACTTATCCGGAGACCGCACGGACGGATCCTGATGGCAAGACCAGCGCCTGGTATTTCCAGCAGGCTTACGACATAGCCGTGGCTGCTATTGAAAACCCGGGACCGTATGGCCTGCAGCCCACCTTTTACGATGTCAACGTCGGGACTAATGACCGCAACAACGAGATCCTGCTCTTTGCTGACCATACCGAAGACAGCGAGCTGTATAATGGCGGTAGTCTGAGCTATGGCAGTGGCGGTGCACCCGACAACTTTGCGGGCTGGATGATGACCTGGAATTACACGTCGATCACGAGCTCCAAAACAACGGCCTGGAATACCGCCGATCTGGTGAATTCGGTGCAGCGGGAGGCCGCCCAGGCACTGGGGCGCCCATGGACACGGATGGCACCGACGATCAACGTGGTGACCGAAACCTTTGCCGACAAAACCAACGACTCGCGCTACGACGGTACCTTCACGACGGTGTACCGCGGCAACTGGAACAAGGCAAATATCAGCGACCCTTCGTTGTTTAACGCCAATAACATGCCCGTCAAACCGGGAGAGGCCATTCTCACTTTCTTGAATGAGGAGCCACAGACGCCGATCAACTATGACAACAAAACCTATAAGAGCAGTATCGGGGCGGGGGTACTCCCCGGCAGGGCCGACTATGTGATCTCTCCGGAGGGCATCAGCCGCCGTGTCTATCCTGGACTGTGGAAGCTGGGCCCTTACCGCACCGACAACGGCAATGGCTTGGGACAACCCAATGCGGGCAGCACCCGGCCGTTCAATATTGCCAAGTTTTCCGAGCTGTACTTTATCGCTGCCGAGGCGGCAGTGAAGGGTGCGACGGCCAAAGCCGGCAAGAGCGCACGCGACCTGGTCAACGTAATCCGCGGCCGCGCGGGGGTATGGCGCTGGGACAACAACGGCAACACGGCCAAGGAAGCCAACCGCCGTGCCGAAATGCTGGCTGCGACGCCGGCTCAGATTACGCTCAATTACATCTTGGCCGAACGTTCGCGTGAGTATTATGGTGAGGGCTACCGCTGGTATGACCTCGTGCGTACACAGACTTGGTCCGACATCGCTAAAACCTATCGTATTGCCGGTTCGAATGTAGGTGACCACACGGCAGCAACCTTCACTCGGTCAATACAACCCTTCCACTACCTGCGGCCTATCCCGCAAGGACAGCTGGATGCCATGGATATGTCGGCAGCCGAAAAAGCAGCCTACCAGAATCCCGGATATAACTAAGCGCTATCATCCGGCCGGAAGGCATTCTTAAAAGCGAACCAGCAAGATCGTTTAGTGGTCTTTGCTGGTTCGCTCTTTTTATAGGTATCTAGGGATATTCTGTCGCTGATCCTGTTCATGCTGAAGCTAGATCCCGTTCGCCACAGCGGGATCTGCGATAAAATCTATTGATCCGGCCAAGTGGATGTTTATAATTTATGTATATGCTGAACTATATTTGATCAGTACAGATAGAAGAAGAAAGGGAGCTAAAGTAATCCGCCCAGGAATTAGGGCTAATTCTGGGCGGAATGAATTGATTGTAAGGAAGGGATAAACGTATCTTGTTCTTTATTCTAAATTTGTCAGCGGCACAAGCCTGAAGTTTGCCAGGTACATCTGGAAATTGTTAACGGCCTGCGGCGTATGGCCATCTTCATTGAGATCGTAATTCGCATAGCCGACCAAAGATTCAAAGGCATTTGTTTGCAGCGATGCCGCATACTCCTGTAGCGAGCTCATCGCCAGTGTCGGGAAATCACTAAACTTTAATGTGATGGTTTTCCATCCGTTGTCGAATCTAAATGGACTTAATTCCAGTCCGCCGGAGCTGTTTTTTTTCCATTCCCATGGCGTGATATTATACAGATAGGCGTAGTTGACGCCGCTTCTATTTTTATTCATTTTAAAAGGAATGGCACCTGATATCCATGGCGTTGGCATATAGAGATCAAATTGGATGGCCAGATTTTCTATCGAGGTTGTGCCTTTTATGCTACCATTTTTTTCAATCAGCGTATTAAAGGCTTTATAGGCATAAAATTTAAAGAAATTGCCACTTATGCCATTGCCTGTTGCCACGGGGATATCGGTTTTGATGGCCGGAATAGCAAGCACATATTCGGGATTGTTCGGCAAACCTGTCAATGCTTTAATGTCCGCGGGGTTGGCGTATATTTTGATCCCGTTGTTTCCTCCGGGGACCATGGCCTCTTCCGCAAAAGTTTTTAGAAATGTTCCATCCTGAAAAAACATGTAAGGAGCCGAAGAATATTTCTCGTCATTGACCTCAATGGTGATGCGTCCGTGTTTGTGTCTATCGATGCTGGCAGGGACAATCACCTGTAAGATCGAATCATTGGCCGATTTTATAGTGCCTTTTGTAGAATCTGGAAAAGTGACGGTACTGGTTTCTTTCAGATTTTTACCGTAGATTTCAATAAGGTCTCCGGCAAACGGCATGGTGTAGGAAACAGCGCTGACGGATGGAATCTTGTTAGGGTCCCGGAAAATGAATCCCGCAAAGCTGGTCTGGCCCGTTGTGGTAACAAGCTGTATGGTGTTCAGCAGACTTTGGTCCGTCACGTCACTGCCTGTCGGCACCGTGGCCGGCACATTGATGATGATGTCGTTGTCGGTCACATAAATTGGTATAAAGGGCACCTGCGTTCCGTTAAAATAAACACGCTGCAGTCCCGTAAAGCCAGTGCCGTGAATACGGATCCAGTTGTTGAAAAAAACAGACGATATCTGGATGCTTTCCGCGTCTCTGCTATGGGACCAGAGCCCCGTTATTTGTATCGTACTGCTGGATGCATCTTTTTTGCAGGAAAAGAGACTGTACATCAGCAGTGCTAAAATAAATACATATGGAATTCTCAAATTTTTCATTTCAGATTATTTAAAGTCATAATTTATCGGAGCTGAGGTCAGTTCAGGGTCAGTAGTGACATCCGCAGATGGGTAGGGGAGACACCAGATATTGGATGATGCTCCCACGGCGTGTACATAGGACCCTGCCGGCACATTGTGTACCACGGCCTGTGGTTTGTAACCGCTCTGTGCGCGGGGCGAGTTGGTCCAGCCTTTACCTGCAGGATAAAGCAGCGGATCATAAGTGTAGGCCCAGGAAGCATAATTGGTGAATGGTGTCTCCGCGTCGCTATCTTTTAGTTTATTATTCAGGAAGTTAAGCACCCAATCCATATCATAAAATGAACGTCTTTTGAGATCAGTCCAGTAGAGGGTCTCGTAGAAAAACTCTAGTCTCCTCTCTATAAAAAGCTGGTTACGGGTGATGACAGTTGCCGGCACGTAGTTCTGGAGGTTTTTGCTGAACGCCCTTTCCCTTACTTTATTAAAGTAAGCCAGGGCGACCGCATCTGCGGTCTGCTGTTGTTTTCCCATCGCAGCCTCGGCATACATGAGATAGATTTCCGACATCCGCAACATCGGTGACACGAGTCCGGTATTGCCCTGAACAGCTGCGCCATCGGTATCTTTGCTGCTGCCAACGACGAATTTTTTTAGATTCACCTTGGTCTTTCCACTGGGCACAGTCCAGCTGCCCGCACTTAAATGCGTGCCGATATAATTGTAATTTTGTCCCGGTACCGCCACACTTCCCCGCATCCGTGCCAGTGCGCCATCATCAACAAACGATTTCAGCATATCGTAGGATACGAAGATCGTTCCACCACCATTTAAATTGCCGGTAAGTTCGCGGTTGTACGCCAGATCATTCAGGGGGCTGGTATATCCCCATTCGGTGATGCCCGGAATGAACTGTATGCCAAACAGACATTCGGCGTTATTGTTGTTTTGAGTGCGCCATAGTTGTTCGAAGTCAGGTAACATGGAGTAATAGCCTCCCTCGACGATCTGCTGACAAAGTTTCTTCACCTGCGTGAAATAGCTGTCTGCCAACGCGCTGTTGCTACCGGCGTTGTTCCTGCTGATATATTCGGCAGAGAAGCGATCGCCCATCGCGTAATTTGCCGCCATCAGATAAAGCCGTGCCAGCATCCCGCGGGCACTATCTTTGGTAACACGCCCTTTTGTATCTGTGTCCTTCAGATTTTCCGTTGCAAAAATAAGATCGTTGATGGCGTATTGCACGACGTCTTCAAAGCGATGTGGGGGCGTAAGCGGATTTAAGGTATGGTTTCTTGGGTCGTCAATAATGGGTACGTCATGCCAGAGATTCGCCAGGTACCAGTATGCTGTGGCACGCATAAAACGCGCTTCAGCTTCACATGCCTTAGCCTCGGTTTCATCCACTCCGTTGCCGATGGCTATTTTTACATAGTCATTGATGATGTAATCGGCCTGTGTGATGACAAGATACAGTGATGCCCATGAGTTGGCGATATTATTGTAATTGGCCACCTCAGCGAACAGCGCCGTGGTGATCAGTTCGCCTGTGACGCCGTCGACGTATAAATTTCCGGCCCTTGCTTCAGTGATTTCGCGTACAGCCGTGTTGGTCGTGTACCAGGGACGACAGTAAAGAAATGCTGTCGCACCACGCAGGTCTGCAATATTTTTAAATGATTGTGTCGCCTCCTTCTGTGTATCGGAGGTCACGGTAAGGTATTTTTCACAGCTGGAAAGACCAAACATCGCGCAGATCAAAGGGATATAATAGAATGTTTTTTTCATGATCGGATCGTTAAAAAGTAATATCTAAACCTAAGGTGTAAGTACGTGGTGAGGGGACAAAACCGCCGTCAACACCGTAACGGAGCATACTTTGTCCCGAACTGGAACCTACTTCAGGCGTGTAGCCCTTATATTTACTGAAGATGAAGACATTCTGTAAATTCGAATACACGCGAATATTGCTGATATTATATCGGGACAGAAATTTTGTCGGAAAACGGTATCCCAGCGCGATATTCTGTACTCTCAGGAAGCTGCCATCTTCTACAAAGCGGTCACTGAAGATACTGTTTTGTGCATCTCTGACCGATATGCGGCCCAGTTCAGGATCTGATCCGGGCAGTACATAAGCATTCCACACGTTGGTGTTGGTTGCATCACCGTCGTAATATCCGATTTTTGCGTAATTGGCCACTTCTTTACGGACATTGCTGAACGTCCTGGGATTATCCAGTCTGGTCCTGAAAATATTAAAGATCTTATGGCCGAAAGAGCCGTTCAGGAAGACCGTGAGATCAAAGTTTTTATAGTTGAACGTATTGTTCAGACCAAAGGTAAATTTGGGTAGCGGACTGCCGATCAATGTCATGTCGGCGTCGTTGATGATGCCGTCATTATTGAGGTCTGCGTATAATAGATCACCGACATAGGTGGATGTCGCGAGGCCATCGTTATTGACGACGTCGCCAATTCTATTTTTAAAAGTTGCTGTGATGACGGTGCTGGTTCCGTCGCCGTTATCTTTCAGGTAATCGGCAGCGCTGTTGATGCGGCCGATCTGTTTGTAGCCATAGAACTGCGAGATAGGCTGGCCCTGCATGGTCTGCGTAATGATATTGGTCCCATTGGAGTAGTCAATCTGCTGAATGGTCGCGGTGCTGGTATTCATCCGGGTCACCTTATTCCGGTTGAGTGTAAACACAAGCCCGCTCCGCCAGTTAAAATCCGGTTTTTTGATGTTATGCGTATTGAGGGAAAATTCAATTCCTTTATTTTCAATGGCGCCGATATTATAATAAGGGGGAGCCGCCGAGCCGGGTGTATTGCCACGTGTACCTGTGAATGAAGGCAGTGACAGGCGGAGCAGGAGATCATCGGTAACCTTATGGTAGGCATCAAAAACCAATTCGACACGCCGTTTCAAGAAACTGAGGTCAAAACCGATGTTCCATGACCTGGTCGTCTCCCAGGTGATATTCTCGTTGGGAATATTGGAGGTCGAATAAGCCACACCCCAGTTATTGGTCAGGGCATTGGACAGGATAGCCTGATAAGCAAAAGCGTCCACGTTGGCATTACCTACGGCACCGTAGCTGACTCTAAATTTCAGATCGTCTATGGCATTTTTCAAAGGTGAGAAAAATCGTTCCTGGGATACCCGCCATGCAAGAGCTGCGGAAGGGAAATTTCCCCATCGATGGCCTCTTGCGAAGTTGTGCGATCCGTCGCGCCGGAATGTTGCAGTAAACAGGTAACGGTCATCGTAATTATAGGTACCCCGTGCCAGAAACGAGACCCGTTTGGTCTCACTGGAATTACCTGCATTCGAATCGTACTCCGCATCCCCGGCATCAAGCCCGGGAAGCTCGCTGGATCCATATTGTCGTTCACCCATTAAAAATTCATATCGGGTCGCGATTAGTTCATGACCGAGCATGAGTGTGGTTTTGTGTTTTTTACCAAAATCTTTGTTGAAATTCAGAAGGTTTTTAAGCGACCAGAAGGTGTTGAAGGATTTTTCATGTCTGGTTTCGGCGTTGGATTTGATGGATGCTCCAAAGGCATAAGCCGGTAAAAACTGCTGATAGTTATTTGTGTTCCCTTCGCCGGTGACTTCCGATCTGAAGTTCATCCAGGAAGTGGGTTTAAATTCCAGATAAAAATTACCTCTTCCTCCAAACTGTGCGCGGTTACGCTGGTTGAGCTGTGCAATCGCCAGGGGATTTGAAAAACCGAGATTGTTGGCATCGTATTCGGATGAAGGTCCTCCAAATGAGCCATCCGCATTGCGGACGGGAATGGACGGTGTCTGCAGGAGGGAGCTCCCGACCACGCTCCATGATGAGACTGCCGTGGCCTGCTTGGTGTAATTTCCATTGATCACCGCCCCCATTTTTAACCAGGGACGCAGTTCGGTCTCCTGGTTTAACCGCAAGGTAAACCGTTTAAATCCAGATCCATAGATCATACCGTTTTGATTTAGGTAACCGGCGGAGACCGCATAGTTGGAAACCTTGTTTCCGCCTCTCACAGCTACATCATAGGTCTGTAGAGCACCCACCCGGTAGAGCTCGTCCTGCCAGTTTGTACCTTCGCCCAGATATTCGGGATGTGCGAAGTCTGCTCTGTGCCCGTAGCCCAGCACATCCGAAAAGGCGTTGTGGTGTACGGCATACTCCCGCAGGTTCATCATTTTTATCTGTTTAGGGAGCTCTTCTAAACCATATTTGGTGTTGAAATTAATGATCGGCCGAGCGTTTTTGCCTTTTTTCATCGTGATGATAATGACTCCATTTGCCCCTTGGGCTCCATAGATTGCTGATGCGGAAGCATCTTTAAGCACCTCAATGCTTTCGATGTCATTGGGATTGATGCCGGCGAGGGCATTGACATCGTTGTTGCCGGTCTGTCCGCTCATAATGACTCCATCGACCACATAAATAGGTTCGTTGGTGGCGTTGATGGAGTTTATACCGCGGATCTGAATGGAACTACCTCCACCCGGCAGTCCCGAATTGGAGGCCATCTGTAGGCCGGCAATACGCCCCTGAAAGACCTGGTCTATAGTCGTCGGGACAGATTGCTGAATACTTTCAGAGGTGATGGAGGATACTGCTCCGGTCAGGTCGCTTTTTTTCATCGTGCCATAACCGACGTTCACAACCACTTCTTCGATCTTTTTGGTGTCTTCCTGTAGGATGATGTCTATGGTTTTCCGATTGGAAGTCGCTACAGTGACCGTTATATATCCTACGCTCGAAAAGCTCAGGTTTGCATTTTTGGGCACTTTGATCGTATAAAATCCATCTTTATTTGTCTTGGTTACCGTGCTGGAATTGTCTATTCCCACAGTAACGCCGACGAGCGGTTCTCCCGTTATGTTCTTAACGGAGCCGTCGACCTGTGTGGTTTGTCCAAATGCGTATATACAATTGGAGAGAAAGAGAATGATGACTAGTTGAATTCTCATAGTTGATATAGGTTAACGTATTGAGCCGATTTTTACCAAGTATTATAATCGGCGTTTATTTATTGTTCTGTTTATAGGGCATGAGACGCTGCCGCGCATAAAAGACAGGTCAACGAGTACTGACTTGTAAACTGTCGGAAGGCCGCCCGCGTGATCAGCACATCGTAAGGTATTGATTCGTGGATAGGATTGCTTAATCCTGATAGGGTGTTTTTCATAATTTGAACTGTATAGAATTTATAAATTGGTTATAAGACCGAATGCTTGCGCACGCAGTCGATCTGGCAATAGCCGGCTATTGGAATCAAAGGTCGTGATAAGGTATTTCCGCCGGAAATTTTGCTGTTACATTATGATTATTTTTTGTTACATCTTGTTTAACGTCTTGTTATACAGAATGAAAAGTTTCCTTTTTGTGCTGTAAGAAGCACTGTCGTGTTACTCTTAATTTTGTTACGGACACCTGGAACTGTAGTTGCAAATCAATTTCAAATTGTTTCAATAGTTGTCTGATTCATATGAAATTATATTAATTTATTTATTTCAGCCTAAGGGCCAAATCTATATGTTGTCAGATTAGCTAACTTGGGTTCTGAGCCCTTTGAACGCCGTCTAATTTACGGCAGGGCGACGGGCGACTACATTATAAACATGCATATGGACAGGGCAATTTTAACCATTCTCTATCCTCCGGGACGGTCTCTCTGAGGAGGACAATGTCCGCTTTAAACGATTCGTTGGTTAAGTATGCTTAGTCCCTGATTTAGTAAACATGAGTTACTTTATGAAAATGAAAAGAAGATTACATTATTTTCTTGTGCTGACCTTTGGTCTGCTGTATGCTGGATTGTCGTCCGCAGCGGTGCGGCTGCCTGCGCTGATAGCAGATCGTATGGTGCTGCAGCGTGATACCGAACTGAAAATCTGGGGCTGGGCCGACAGCGGTGAAAAAATAACCGTACGTTTTCGTGGCCAAAGCTACCTGACTGAGGCGGATGCGGCAGGTAACTGGGCCATCAGGCTACCGGCACAGAAAGCCGGAGGTCCCTATCTGCTGCAGGTGAATGAGATCGCTATCCGAGATGTCCTGATCGGCGATGTATGGCTTTGCTCGGGGCAGTCCAATATGGAGACACCGATAGAAAGGCTGGTAGAACGCTTTCCGGAGATCAATGAATCCAATAACCATATGATCCGTTATTTTAAGGTGCCGACACAGAGTGCACTGGACCGCCGCAGCGAAATAACCGGCGGTCGCTGGTACTCCGCTGTAGCCTCAGAAGTGATGAACTGGACGGCATTGGCCTATTTCTATGCACAGCAGAGCTATGCTCATACCGGTGTACCCGTGGGCATGCTCGTGTCGAGCCTCGGCGGCTCGAATATAGAAAGCTGGATCAGCCAGGATCAGCTAAAAGAATTTCCGCGGCTGCTGCTCGACCGCCCCGCACTGGACAGCATGCATCTGGCGCAGCAGGACCGCGGTATCCGGGACTGGATAAAGCCAGACTGGAACGACAGAAGCTGGCCTACCTTTACCGTGCCGGGATGGTGGCGGGACCAGCAACTGCATAACAAGGGAGTGGTCTATTTTAGAAAATCATTTGAATTGCCGGGCGAGCTGGCGGGGCGGTATGGCATGTTGTACCTGGGGACCCTGATCGACAGTGATTCGGTATTTGTCAATGGCCACTTTGTGGGTGCCACCGGCTATATGTATCCGCCCCGCAAGTACCCCGTACGGGCAGGTATCCTGCGCGCTGGGCACAATACCGTGACGGTACGCCTGCGGTCTACTACAGGTAATGGGGGATTTGTGGAAGGCAAGGCTTATAAGCTGCTGGTGAATGACCAGGAGATCAATCTGGCTGGACCCTGGAAATATCAGGTAGGCATGGATCCCGATCTTGCCAAAAGCTATCTGCCGCGACTTCAAAATGTAAATGAAGTGGGATCAAAGCTCTATAACGGCATGATCTATCCGATAAAAGATGTGGCCGTGAGCGGCGTGATCTGGTACCAGGGGGAGGCCAATACGGGCAGTCCGCAGACCTACGAACAGTATCTGCGTCTGCTGATCAAAGACTGGCGCCTGACGTTGGAGCGCCCGCAGCTGCCTTTTTTGCTGGTGCAGCTACCTAATTATATGCGCAAACAGGAGCGTCCGTCTGCATCGGGATGGGCGGGTGTACGGGAAGCGCAGTTTAAGGTATCCCGTGACGTTCCCTATACAGCGTTGACGGTCAACTATGATATTGGCGAGTGGAACGATATTCATCCTCTGAATAAAAAAGACCTTGCTGCACGGTTGCTGCTGGCTGCCCGCAAACTGGTGTACGGTGAAAAGCTGGTAAGCTCAGGACCCGTCTATGAGCGTATGGAAATCAAGGACAGCAGGATCGTGCTCTTTTTTAAGGAGGTCGGCACTGGACTGGCAAGCAGGGACGGGCAGCCATTGAGACACTTTGCCATCGCTGGGCAGGACCGCCAGTTTGTCTGGGCGGACGCTGTTGTTAAGGGCAATACCGTCGTGGTCAGTCATAGGGATATAGCCCACCCCGTGGCGGTACGCTATGCCTGGAGTGATAATCCGGAGGATGCTAATCTGATCAACAGGCAACAGCTGCTGGCCTCTCCGTTCCGGACCGACAGCTGGTGATTTTTTAACCGTGGAAATTTGTTTTACAAAATATGGATAATAACATGAAGGCGGCGATAATTCAGGGCAGAACTTATCTTGGCATAGAATTGGGTTCGACGAGAATTAAAGCTGTATTGGTTAATGATACATGTGAACAGCTAGCGTCAGGCCTATATGATTGGGAAAATCAGCTGATAGCTGGGTATTGGACATATAGCCAGGACGAGATAGTTAACGGACTTCAAAAAGCGTATGCGAGATTGGCTATGGAAGTCAAAAATCGCTACGGTGTGTTATTAACACGGGTGGCGGCCATAGGCTGTTCGGCGATGATGCAGGGCTATATTGCTGTCGACAAAACCGGAAAACTGCTGGTGCCGTTCCGCACCTGGAGGAATATGACCACAGCAGCCGCGGCAGCGCAGCTGACTGAGCGCTTCCAGTTTAAAATCCCGCAGAGGTGGAGCATAGCTCATCTGTTTCAGGCCGTTCTGAACCGGGAGGAGCATGTTGCTCAGATAGATTATGTAACGACACTGGCTGGCTATATCCACTGGCGCCTCACCGGAGAAAGGTACTTGGGAATTGGTGATGCTTCCGGTATGTTTCCTGTTGACCTGACTAAAAGAAAGTTTGATGAGAATAAGTTAGCGGTTTTTGATAACCTGATTGCCCAAAGGGAATATTCCTGGAACCTGATCGATATCTTGCCTACTATTCGCGTTGCAGGTGAATCTGCGGGGCACCTTAGTGTCGAAGGAGCCCAGTTATTGGATCCTTCTGGCACGCTGGAGGCGGGTATTCCGATGTGTCCTCCGGAAGGAGATGGTGGTACCGGGACTGTGGCTACAAATAGCGTGAATATACGCGCGGGGAATATCTCTGTAGGTACATCCATTTTTGCCCAGTTTGTACTGGAAAAAGAACTGTTTAAGATATATCCTGAGATTGATATCATGGCAACCCCAGATGGGAAGCCGGTCGGTATCATCCTTGCCAATAACTGCTCCGGCGATATCAACGCATGGGTAAATTTATTCCGTGAGTTTTATCAGGCGATGGGACTCGCGCCGGACATGGATAGGATTTATGAAACGCTATTTAACAAAGCTATGGATGCAGAACCCGACGGAGGAGCATTGTTGAGCTACGGCTATTATTCCGCAGAAAGTATCACCGGTGTCGATGTCGGCCGGCCGCTTTTTGTCCGGTGCCCTGAAAGCCGCTTTAATTTATCCAACTTTATGCGCACACATCTATTTTCTGCTTTTGCTGCACTCCGCTTGGGAATGGATATTTTAACAAATGGAGAGCACATCCGGATCGAACAGATTAAAGCACATGGCGGTCTGTTCAAAACCCGTCTTCCCGCGCAAAAAATATGCGCGGCGGCACTCGATACACCCGTTTCGGTGATGGCTACGGCCGGAGAGGCGGGCGCTTGGGGGATGGCAGTTCTGGCATCCTTTATGGTCAACAGAAAGGATGCGGAAACATTATCTAGCTACTTGTCTGACCGCGTTTTTGTACGGTTAGAAGAACAGATTATTGCTCCGGAGCCCAGAGATGTAGAAGGTTTCACTGTTTTTATGAACCGGTATAAGCAGGGTTTAGCCATTGAGCGCACGGCTGGCGAATATTTCATGGAAGATAACCTTTCTGACGGCTAAACATGACAAGTTTGAAAAAGGATGCACTGGACCGAAAGATAAGTCTCTTCAACCAGGGGAACGGGACAGCCTATCCCATTCTCTTTATGTTGAGTTGCTGCCACTTGTTTAACGATACCATTCAATCGCTCATACCAGCGATCCATCCGGTCGTCAAAGAATCATTTCAACTGAATTTTTCTCAGATCGGGCTGATTGTCTTTGTCTTCCAGCTATCTTCCTCGATCATGCAGCCGCTGATCGGATTTATCACCGATAGGAAACCTTATCCATATCTATTTCCGGTGAGTATGCTGTTTAGTCTCCTGGGCTTAGTCACGTTGGCTTTGGCCAGCAGTTATGGCTGGTTACTTATGGCTGTGGTGACAGTCGGTGCAGGATCCGCTATTTTTCATCCAGTAGCATCGAGAATTGCGTATGTGGCATCAGGAGCAAAACGCGGGTTTGCCCAGTCTCTTTTTCAGCTCGGCGGTAATGTCGGAACGGCAATGGGCCCTATACTTGCTGCGGTGTTGATCGCTCCATATGGTAAAAAAAATGTACTGTGGCTGTTGCCGGTAGCATTGCTGGCAATGGGGATATTGTACCGAATAGCATCTTGGTACAAACCAAAGAGCAGAACGGCGCCTACGGAGGACAAAAATGGATCGCAGTATACTGAAATGGTAGAGAGCCGGGGAAAGAGGATTGTTGTTCCCCTGGCTATTTTGTTGCTATTGATCTTCTCAAAGTATTTTTATTCGGCAAGCCTGTCGAGCTACTACACATTTTACCTGATGGATAAATTTGCGCTTTCAGTGAGGGAATCTCAGGTTTATCTGTTCGTTTACTTATTGGCGCTAGCCGTCGGTACGATGATTGGAGGAGTCTTGGCCGACCGGATAGGCCGAAAGAATGTTATTTTATTTTCAATATTCGGGGCATCGCCCTTTACGTTAGTTTTACCCCATTCAAATTTAATCTGCACGGTCATATTAACTGTCATCATTGGTTTAATTATAGCGTCGGCCTTTTCAGCAATCGTGGTGTATGCACAGGAGCTTTTACCCGGAAACGTGGGAATGGTGTCGGGACTCTTTTTTGGACTCTCTTTCGGAATGGCAGGGATTGGATCAGCTGTATTGGGAAAAATCGCCGACAGTTCTGGTATAGACCTTGTCTATCGTATATGTGCATTCTTACCACTCATAGGGGTGGTTGCTGTTTTTTTACCGGATCGGAGGGTGGAGAAAGTGTTTTGATTTTTGTCTGAAAAAGTCAAAACTATTTTGCTTAAAAATTGTTTTTTAATTGATTGTAATCATAGGTTAGTTAAAACATAGGTAATGGGTAGTTTTTAAGGCTGGGTCAGGTAATGGGCTCAGCCTTTTTTTACGCTATCTGCGGTGAACACGGTTCAATCAGGTTGTGGTATTTTCGCCATCGCGCGCACGGGGAATGTTCCCACCCCCTTAAACTTGGGCGGCACAGCGCTAAAGGTAAATCCATCTTCTGGCAAAAGGTACAGGTTGCAGAGATGTTCCACAATCAGAATCCCGGCACCTAAAAGCGTCGTATGGACAGGTCGCGTCTTGCCCGAGGTGCTGTCGATGTTATGCGAATCGATGCCGACCAATTTGACAGCGCACTCTTTCAGAAATAGCGCTGCATCCTCTGTCAGATACGGATGATTCTCATAATACTGCTCGCTATTCCAGAATTGATCCCAGCCGGTATGGATTAATACGGCTTTGTTTCGGATCTCGTGGTTGATCAAATGCTCCCGTGTAATTTCAAGGCTGCTCGAATAGGGGATACGTATCACAGTCGCTTCTAGGTCTGCAAAACACTCGAGTCCGATTTCGGAAAGGTCTTTGCCGTCCTCGAAACGGTGAAAAGAACAGTCAATATACGTTCCAGTGTTAGAGACCATCTCGATTTTACCGATTTGAAACTCGGTTCCCTCCGCATAAAATTGCCTGGAGTTTTCCCTGCTCAGGTAATCACAGATGATTGGTGCGGGGAGACCTTTGTAGGTCACCAGTCCATCCTCGATGGTATGACTGAGATCGACAAATAGATCGCGGGTTGGGGATAGGTTGATCGGCTTGCGTTTGTGGGGTTCCGTAAAGATCACTTTGTTCGTAATTTTGGTCTGCCCCACCATCAGAAGCCTCATATCGGCAACAATATAGTCTGCAAGTTCTTTATCCGAGATACTGTCGCCTGCGATGTCGAGCCTAAAGTCTTCCCCCTTGATGCATCCACCATTAGTAAAGGATATTTCAAAATCAAATTTTACGCGTTTGTCCATGTTTTGGTGTTCCAATTTTAAGCGTGTATTTCTCCTGCTCTAATATACGTTATTTTGTACTTCCTGTAAGCAATCGCTGCCGGTTACCCATATTTTAGGTACCGAGCACGCCAAAGATCCACAGAAGCCATGTTTATCTACTTAAGGGCAGCCTCTCCTTCAGAAACATGCGGGATTTAATTCATTAGTTAATAATAGTATGTTTTCTTTTTAAGGTCTGTAATCGTGTTTAATGATTCGTTTACGGTTTAAATAGTTGAAATAAGTAGATTATGGTATGGTGTGGATAAGTGTGATAGCAATGTGATACCCTGTTTTTTTGTGTGGTTTTGATAAAAAAGCATCTTTGTGCTACCATTAACGTTGGATATCCCTAATTGTGTACATCGACACTGCCTACGACAATCTGGACACTATATGTTTTTGCCGGATAACATGTCAGTGGTCGTAAGAAGGGGATCAGGAAATACCAGTACTCCTATTCCGACGGATGCTGTCGGGGTTTATTGGACTGACGGCACTGTTCAGGAGACTGCCAAACCTGCCGTTATTTTAACTGCTTCTGACGTCTACGTGATGCCAATACACCAAAACAACCAGGTCGGTATACGGTGTATGAGAAGCAAATAACGACAGTCTGATGTAATTGCAGATTATTTGGATAAATAATAGTAAATGGGATAGTTATCAGTGGCGACTGATAGCTATCTTTTTTTTTGTCTGTGCTATGAAATATTCCTAATTTTAGTCCGCCGAATCTTTCTCTCTTAGAAAACGGCCGTCAATCGTAGTAGTGAACGTGTTCAATAAAAAAATCCCTTAGATGAAAAAAAAACTTCTTATCGCCATCTCATTCCTGCTTCTACTCCTGTTGTTTTTTGCGATTAAGACAATCGCCTGGGATAGTAAGAAGAAAGAGATAGATACCATCCTGGACAAAACTAGGGAACTCCAGCGCACGGTCAAAATATCGGCACAGCTGGAATCTGCACTGAAAGCGCTTGATCTATCCGATACTTATAACTATGATGAAGGCAAGGCACGAGCACATTATTGGGCGGCAGATGCACTATTTAGCTTAGGGCTGTTTAAGGAAGGGTTCAAACATATCGAAGGTCTCGAAAATACAAAATACCATGACGATGATATAGAAATGCAATCCGAGACGCACCGGGAGAAAGGCAGGGGATACCAAGGGCTCGAATTATATCAGCAGGCAATAGCGGAATATCGTTTGCAGTTGGCCTGTACGGCCAAGCTAAAGGGGGAAAACCAAAAGAAGTCGTATATGTACGCCTTTGGGAATTTAAGTACTGTGTACGATAGGCTAGGAAAATTAGATTCTGTGCAAAAGTATCTGCAGCTAGAATTGGAAGGACTTCGGGATCTGGATGAAAAAGAAAATGTATTAATGTACGTGGGTCTTTACGATCATCTCGGTAGTTTTTATATCAAAAAAGCTGATCTTGTAAAAGCAGAATACTACCTTAACAAATCGCTGGATTTGATTGAGCGATATAAAGTTCCGATATTCTTTAATACCATGACCTATTTGTCGAGTTTGGAGCAGGAGAAAGGAAACATTAAAAAATCCGTAATGTGGAATCAAAGGAGCTTAGCGAATATGAGGGAAGTCGGAGCTTGGGGGGCGGTGAGTAGAAAATATAAATATTTAGCCTATTTTTATCGATACTACAAGCTTGGGGACGAGCAAGCCCGTGAGTATGAGCTCGAACATGCCTGGCTTAGAGATTCTCTGGAAAAGCAAGATAAGGCGGTAATCGACAGTGTGATGATCCAATTGGTGAAAGCCAACGAAAAGGTATCTGCGAAAAAGATCACAAGTTCCGTAAATATTTCAATCGTTATTTTTGCTCTATTGGTGGCGGTTACCATCTTTTTTGTATGGCGTGTCAGACGCAACCGCAAGCTGCTGGGCCAAAAGGAAGAGGCCCTGCAGGAAACGGAAACGATCAACAGGGAACTGAGCGAGCAGATCGGAGAAAATAAATTCGCTACTCTGCTCGAGCTGGCAAAAAGCAATAATCCGGAGTTCCTGGCTTTATTTACTGAACTGTATCCCGAGTTTATACAGGCCCTGAAAACTTTGGATCCAAGTATCAGAAGTACAGAACTGGAGTTTTGCGCCATGGCTTTTCTGAATTTTACGGCCAAAAATATTGCCGAATATACCTTTGTGACCGTCAGGGCAGTACAGGTGCGGAAAAATAGACTGCGAAAGAAACTGGGAATCCCTTCGGATGCGGATTTCAATAACTGGATGCAGGAGCTGGCGCAGAAAAATAGCCCATCGTCCAGTGAAAGCTAGGCGCTTAATGGTCACTCGGCTGCTCTGCAAAGCCAATCCTTAAAGCCTGCTCCTGTTGCCGTCCAGCTGATATTTTTTATAAGGGTTTAAAATAGTAAAACTGCATGCACTAGACAGAAAAATCGCTATTTTTGAAGCTGAGATAACCGGCTGGGATATTCTGATAAAAACAACCCGACGGGATTAGCCTAACGAAATCGATGAAAAAGCAATTTCTATTTTTTATTCTATTCTTATTTGCGATCAAGGCTTCCGCAGTGGACAGCAGGCAGCATGAGGTGGACTCACTTTTGAATAAAACCAGAGAACTATTTAATGCTGGCCAGCTGTTACCATATATTGAGACGGCCATTAAAGCCCTTAATTTGTCCGAGGAAGCTAACTATGACGCTGGTAAAGCAAAAGCGCATTCCTGGATTGCAGAAGGCCTGGTGCATGTGGGCCTGTTTAAGGAGGGACTGAAACATCTTGAACGTACTGAAACCACCAGATATTACAGGGAAAATATTCTCGCGCAATCCGAAGTACACCGGGTGCGGGGTAGAGCCTACGGTGAGCTCAAGTTGTATCAGCAGGCAATTCGGGAGTTTCGCTTGCAACTAGGACTGATCAGGAATCTGACAGGCGAAAAGCAAAAAAAATCCTATCAGTTTACCTATGAAAATCTTAGTACTGTTTTTGATCAGATCGGACAGCTTGATTCCGTAGAGAAATATAACCGCCTTCAGCTGGACCTGTTGCGGGGGGATGACGAAAAGAAGGAAGTCTTCCGCTATTTGGTGGTGTATGATAACCTGGGCCGGTTGTATATTAAGCGGGGTGATTTTGAGCAGGCACAACAATATCTCGATAAGTCCTTAGCCCTCGTTAAGAAATATAACATCCCAGTTGTTCTGAATACGTATAGTTTGTTGGGTAACTTGGAAGAAAAGAAAGGAAATTTAGAAAAAGCTGCAACCTTTTACGAAAAGAGCCTGGCAAGTAAACGGGAAATGGGCAGCAGAAATGGGATGAAGAATTCTTACAGGCAGTTAGCGGATTTTTACCGCACCAATAAGTTGGATAAAGGTAAAGCGAATGAATATGAACTGGCTTTTAGCCGCCTCAATGATTCGCTGGAAAATGAAAATAGGCAGGTCGTGGATATGGTGCTCAACCAGATCCTGAAATTAAAAGATCAGGAATCTGCCACGAAAGTTACTAAATCACTTACCATTTCAATCATTGCACTGGTATCGCTTGTCGTGGCGATCTCATTTTTTGTCTGGCGTGTCAGACACAACCGCAAGTTGCTGGGCCAAAAGGAAGAGGCCCTGCAGGAAACGGAAACGATCAACAGGGAGCTGAGCGAACAGATCGGGGAAAACAAATTCGCCACCCTGCTCGAGCTGGCCAAAAGCAATAATCCGCAGTTCCTGGCTTTATTTACTGAACTTTATCCCGAGTTTATACAGGCCCTGAAAACTTTGGATCCAAGTATCAGAAGTACCGAACTGGAGTTCTGCGCCATGGCTTTTCTAAATTTTACGACCAAAAATATCGCCGAATATACCTTCGTGACCGTCAGGGCGGTACAGGTGCGGAAAAATAGACTACGCAAGAAATTGGTAATCCCCTCGGATGCAGATTTCAATAACTGGATGCAGGAGCTGACGCAGAGAGCCACCACGGCATCCGGCGAAGCTAGCGCATGATCTGTAAAGGGCAGGCGGGTGTGTGTATGTCAATGGAAATAATTAAGTTTGTACCATACCGGTATATGATGCAATCTGTCTATTTCTATTGTTTGTTGCTATGTTCGCTGCTCAGCGGTACTGTCTTTGGACAATCTGCGGACTATTCCCGTTTTCGCAATATTTCCCTAGGGACCAGCGCGAATACGGTACACTCCTTTGCGCAGGATAGCCTGGGCATGTTGTGGGTCGGTAGCAACAATGGTCTGTTTAATTACGATGGCTATTCGTTGCAGGCTGTTACCGATGCCGGTTCTCCTTTTCAGACTTTTATATACTGCATCACACTGATTGATAGCAAACGCTTTGCGCTGGGTACGGGTCAAGGTGTGCGGATCTATAATTATCGGGCTGATCGTTTTGAACCCTTTCCGGAGGGCGGGCCGTCTGATGTCAGGGCGATGTTGCTCCTGGGCGACAAGTTGTGGATAGGTGCCATCGCCGGCCTTTACTGCTACGATATCAGAACCGGTAAATTGACGGATTATGGTCAGTCTACCCTGCAGCGTAAGGCCAGCTTAGTTGTATACGCGCTTGACCGGGTGGGGGATAGGCTCCTGATCGGTGCTTACAACGGCCTTTTTGAACTGGATCCCGCGGCAAAGAAGCTTGTGCAGCTCCAGCTTCCTGACTACAAGCCGGGCAGCAACCAGTTTGTGAATTCCATGTTGACGATCCCAGCCATCGCCATCACATATATCGGCACGGAATATGGACTGTATCTGTACGATAGCCGAAACCGTAAATTGCGGAGGGCACCCGTGCTGCTCAACCATCCCATCAAGTCCATCGCTTCCACGGATCAGAATACGCTGCTGGTAGGCACCGACGATGGTCTTTTTATCTATCAGCCCGACCAGCAGCTGGTCACGCGGGTCAAACACGATTCGCGCAATAGGAATTCCCTGGCCAACAATATCGTTTGGAGCATCTTCAAAGACCGTTCGCAAAACATCTGGCTGGGCACGGACCTCGGCTTTTCTCTGTGGTCGCACTGGCAGACAGAAAAAATATGGCCGATTTACCAGCTGACGGGCAGCAGCGACGGCAACCGTTTTTATAAAATAGCAAGTGACAGGAACGGATGGTACTGGCTGGGCGGCGACAACGGCTTGATCCGCGTGCATGGGCTGGATAAAAAAAATATGGAAAGCTACTGGTACCGGATGGATGCCGGAAACTACCGTCTGACGCACAACCGCATCCGCGATATCTATATGGACGACAAGGGGCTGGTATGGATTGCTTCCGACGGGGGCGTCAATGTCTTTGACGAGCGGTCGCGGCAGTTCCGCAACTTTGTGATCGTCGATGCTTCCGGCAGACGCAATGCAAAATGGGCCTACGATATTCTGCAGGATGCTGAGGACAACCTCTGGGTGGCCTCCTATATGGGGGGCATCTTTGTCGTAAACCGGAATACGCTGCTGGGGTCGTCCGGTCCAGTGACGGCCGCGCGCAATTACAGTAAAGCGGATGGACTACTGGAAGATTTTGCCAACCAGATTGTCGACAATGGTAGAGGGAGGATCCTGGCGCTGTTTTACAACAAGGGCATCAGCAGCATCGACGCAGCCACCGGAAGGGTCATGGAACTCAAAGATAGCGCCGGCCAGCCACTACGGCAGGCTACCTTTATGCTCAAAGACAAGCAGCAGACCATATGGGTCGGAGAACATGGTGGGCTCAGGCGCCTTTCTGCCGATGGGAGCAGCAGAATGATACGGTTTGACCCCGTAGGGAAAGGGGAGGTGACGGCCATGGTAGAGGTAGATGACCATATCTGGGTGGCCACCAGCGCGGGGGTATGGCAGATCGCTAAACAGAGTCTGAAAGCCGAATTGCTGCGCTATGGGCAGCGGATTTCGTCGATGTACTACGATCTAGCGCAGAATGAAGTGATCTTGGGCGGTATTGATGAACTGGTTGTCCTGCCCGCCCGAACGCCACCGGCCGAAGACGGTCGTGCAAAAAAGATCGTCCTTACCGCCATGTATGTCAACAACGCACTGTTTGGAGACTACGGCTATGGACTGCGATACCGCAATACCATCAGCCTGGATCACAACCAGAACAACCTGCGGCTGGAGTTTTCGGGACTCGATTATGGGAACCAGCTGGGCTACCGCCTGGCCTATGCTTTTAAGGGCAAAAATGAGACGTGGATTCCGCTTGAACGTGGCGACAATAAGGTGCTGCTATCCAATTTGAACCCCGGTAGCTACGACCTGCAGCTGGCCAAAGTGGATATAGCCGGGCATGTGGTGTCCGACATTCACGAATATCACATTACGATCCGCCATCCCTGGTATGCCTCCTATTGGGCCAAAAGCCTATATGCGCTGAGTGCCTTATGTCTTTTGCTTTGGATAATCAACTTTTTTAGGGTGCGCAACACCTTGAAATGGGAACGTCGTGAGCGACGGAAGGTGATGGAGCTCACCAAGATGAAAATGGATTTCCTGGCAGCGATATCGCATGAAATTAAAACACCGCTGAGCCTGATTCTGGCGCCGGTAAGTCAGCTGATGCGGCAGACCAAAAACAGCGAAAAGAAGAAACAGCTAGATGGGGTGCATCGCAACGCGTTAAAAATCAGTAGTTTGATTCATGAGCTGATGACTTTTGATCAGACCGAGGGGCGTGAAATGCCGTTGCAGGGACTGCTGATCTCGCAGATCGATCTGGTCGCCCACGTACGGCAGATCGTGCACGACTGGCGGCAGATCCCAGAATACGATAACCTCAGCATCTGCTTGGTGAGTGAACTGGAACATGTGTTTGTACAGACGGATGTGGCCAAGCTGGACTCGATCGTCAACAACCTGCTGGTCAATGCCTGTAAATATAACCGTCCGGGGGGACGAGTGGAGCTGATCCTCAGGAGCGCGGCAGGCGGGGTGGAGCTGACAGTGCGGGATACGGGTGTTGGCATCGCACCGGATGACCTGCCTTATGTGTTCAGTAAATTTTACCGTTCTGCTGTCAGGGAGGTCAGTGAAGTACAGGGCACGGGGGTGGGGCTCTACCTCGTCAAAAGCTACTGCGACCAGCTGGGCTGGCCGATCAGCCTCAACAGTAGTCCTGAAGGTACAGAGGTAACGTTGCAGCTGAAACTGGGCACCATGGCTGAAACGGATCGGGCCGATGATGGCGGTAGCAACGACAAACGTAAGCTGCTGATCGTCGAAGACAATGCTGAGCTTGCCGATTTCTTGCGCAATACACTGCAGGATACATATGATTGCGTCGTCGTGGGCGATGGCCGTGAAGCCTTGCGATTGATAGAGGGACACGCTTTTGTGCCGGACATCATCATCACGGATGCCATGATGCCCCATATGGGCGGAATTGAAATGGTCCGGAAACTCCGGCAGCAAACGGCCACCGCCACCATACCGATCATGCTGCTGACAGCACAAAATGATGAGCTGATCCAGCGTGAGTGGGTAGCGGCCGGAATAGATGCATATATGAGTAAACCTTTCGACATGGCGCTGCTCCATATGCAGCTGCTGCAGCTGCTCGACCGAAAAGAGAGACTCGCAGCCCAATTGCGTATAGACCAGATCAGCCAGCCTGCGACGCCTGTTCCGGTACAGTCGCCCGACGAAAAATTTCTCGCACGGGTGACTCAGCTGATCGAAGACAATATTGATGATTCAGAATTTTCGGTACAGCGCCTGAGCGAGCTGACAGATGTGGCCCCGAAACAGCTCTACAGAAAAATAAAACAACTCACCGGACATACGCCGGTGGAATACATCCGTAGTATCCGGATCAAAAAGGCCGCTCTCCTACTGCAGCAGCGGAAGTTTACCGTAGCCGAAGTGATGTATATGGTCGGTTTTTCCAATGCCTCCTATTTTTCCAAATGTTTTCAGGCACAATTTGACATGTCTCCCAAATCGTATATGGATACCTATCGGTAGTTTGTTGGTATTTAGGGTTTTATATTGCTATGTCCAAATTGGATAGGTCGAAATGTCTATTTTGTGTTGTTGTTTGTCCGATATGTGGCGCTAAAAAAGGTTGTCGATGAATAGGTTTGCGGTAGGAATAACCAAAAATTATAAATCGATAATCCATGCGTGCAATTATTTTATGCTGCTTTGCTCTTTTTGGCTATGGCCATCTACTGGCACAGGTGAAAGCCAGTAAAAAGATACCCACAGTATATGTGGACCAACGGGGTGTGATGCGCTGGTCGGACTCAGGAGCCGAAGCTTCTTTCTACGGCGTCAATTATACGGTACCGTTTGCCCATGCATACAGGGCACTCGCCTACAAGGGAATCGACCATAAGCAGGCCATCGACCGCGATGTCTATCACTTCGCCCGTCTGGGCTATAATGCCTACCGTATCCATATCTGGGATGTCGAGATATCAGACCGGCAGGGCAATCTGATCAATAATGTGCATCTGGATCTGCTTGATTACCTATTTTTTAAGCTACAGCAAAAAGGAATCCGTATGCTGATCACGGGGATGACTAATTTCGGAAATGGCTATCCCGAAAAAAATGAAAATACAGATGCTTTCAGCTATCATTATGATAAATGTCAGGTACATGCCGACCCGAAGGCTATTGCCGCACAGGAACGGTATATCGGTCAGCTGCTCCGTCATGTCAACCCTTATACAGGTTATGCGTATCAGGACGATCCCTATGTGATCGGTTTTGAGATCAACAATGAGCCTTGCCACATGGGTACAGTACAGACTACGTCAGCCTATATCGCCCGCATGGTTGCTGCCATGAAGAAAAGTGGGAATAAGAAGCCCATATTTTACAATGTCAGCCATAACATGGATCATGTGGGGGCGTACTTTGATTCGGCGATCCAGGGGACTACTTATCAATGGTACCCGGTCGGGCTGGTCGCCGGCAAGGAACGCCACGGCAACTTTCTGCCTTACATTGATCAGTACAGCATTCCTTTTTCAGATGTGAAGGGTTTTGACAATAAGGCCCGGGCAGTGTATGAATATGATCCTGCAGACAACCTCTACAGTTATATGCATCCGGCCATGAGCCGCACCTTTCGTTCGGCAGGATTTCAGTGGATCACACAGTTTGCCTATGATCCGATGGATATTGCAGCGTACAATACGGAATATCAGACGCATTACCTCAATCTGGCCTACACCCCTGCTAAGGCACTGAGCACGATGATCGCAGCGGAAGTCGCCTATAGGGTGCCGCGTAATGAGAAATTTGGCCGTTACCCGCAGGATACCGTCTTTGGCGACTTTACGGTCAGCTACGGCCGGGACTTGTCATTGATGAATACCGCCGAGCGCTATTATTATAGCAATCATACGGATGTAAATCCTGTCGACGCGCGCAGACTGCAGCATATTGCAGGGCATGGCAGGTCTCCGGTAGTCAGTTATACAGGCTCCGGGGCTTACTTTCTGGACCGCCTGGAGACGGGCGTATGGCGCCTTGAGCTCATGCCGGATGCGGAAAAAATTGCGGATCCTTTCGCCAAACCTTCACTCGGACGTGAAGTGGTACATATCCTGTACCGGCGACAGGATATGGATGTTCGTGTTCCGGACCTGGGCAGTGCATTTACCGTGGAGCCGCTAGGGGTAAAGGACGGAGAGGCTGGCACAGCCACGGCAGACGGTACCAAACTCACCCTCTCGCCCGGCGTTTACCTACTGAAGCGTAAGGGTCTTCAACCTAAAAATCGGTGGACAGCGTCCACCGTCTGGAACAATGTCCTGCTGGGTGAGTACCATGCACCGCATGTACAGCGGTTACAGCAGCCTATCCTTGTGCACCAGAAGCCTGAGGTGCTGGAAAAAGGAAACCCAGTCACCCTGCAGTTTCGCTTCGTCTTTGACAGGCAGCCTGATTCCATCATTCTGCAGACGGACGAGGTCTCCTTCTGGAATGCGCACAATCCCTATATTAAATTAATGCCCAATGCTGGTTACAGCTACACGGCGGAGCTGCCGGCTTCCATGCTGAAGGGCAGTGAGCTGAAGTATACGGCGACGGTATTTATCGACGGGCAACGGTATACTTATCCCGACAATCGTGCAGGCAATCCTCTGGACTGGGATTACCGGGTGGGAGACTATTGGACAGTGGATTTGTATGAGCCTAAAGCGGCAATTTCTTTGTTTGATCCTGTCGCCAGAGAAGCTGTGCTGGAGACCTATGCGATTCTGGAAACTGCCCATGTGCAGGCTGTTGCAGAACGCAGCCCGGGGCAGTTACCGTACTGGACCTATAAGATCGGTACCAGAGACAAAGGGGCGCAGTACTTCTGGGTAAGGGACATCAAACAGACTATCCTCGGCAGGCCCGCTGGTGTGGCAGCTGCCACACAGCTGTGTGTACAGCTGAAAAGCAGCAGCGGTCATCCGAAGCTCAATATAGGTTTTGTGACAAGCCAAGGGTATACCTATGCCAGCAGAGTGACAGCAGCGCCGCAGGCGGAAACCGTGCTGCGCATCCCTCTGGCGGATTTGCGACTGATGCCCACGCCCTTGCTGCCAGCACCTTATCCGGTGTTTCTCGACCGCTTTTTTCATCCGGAAGCTGGGCCGCAGTTTGTCCCGGGCACCATCGAAAAGCTGATCCTTTCGGCGACAGACATGGAAAGCGTATCGTTGGGCGTAGGTGCCATCTGGCTGGAGTGATGCAATAGCTGCGAAGAACGGGGCTGTCTGAGCTTCGCTAAGCTGCACGGTATATGCGCAGCGTGTAATCAACATATAAAGGGAAAAAGAATACAGTTATAAACGAATAAATCTGATAAATATGAAGGGTTTGGCATTTAAAACAAGTGTATTGGGCTTGTCATTGCTATCCTGCCTGGGGACTGCTCATCTGCAGGCAGCACCGGGCGGGGATAGCCGGTGGATAGGGCTGGTGCAGCAACAGGATGTCCGCGGTGTGGTACGCAACGAACAGGGGCAGGGCATCGCAGGTGTCACCGTGCTGGTGGCCGGCACAACCATCGGAACATCCACGGCTGCCGACGGATCATACCGTATCGCAATCCCCAAAGGTAAAACACAGCTCCAGTTTTCGATGGTCGGCTACAGCAGCCAGACATTGACTGTCACAGGCTCCACACTGGATGTCAGCATGGCGCAGGCGGGAACGGTGCTGGATGAGCTGGTGGTCGTAGGCTATGGTAGCACCACGAAAAAAGACCTGACTGGAGCTGTCAATACGGTGAGCAGCAAGGATTTTAATGGTGGACTGGTGGGCTCCCCGGAGCAGCTGATCAATGGAAAAACTGCTGGTGTACAAGTGATGGCCAACAGTGGATCGCCCTCATCGGGCAGCACGATCCGCATCCGTGGGGGGGCTTCGCTAAGTGCCAGCAATGACCCTTTGATCGTCCTCGATGGGGTGCCGTTGGAAACAGGCGGAATCAGTGGCAACAGCGGCAATTTTCTGAGCCTGATCAACCCCAACGATATTGAAAGCATGACCGTGCTCAAAGACGCCTCATCGACGGCCATCTATGGGTCCCGGGCATCCAACGGGGTCTTGCTGATCACCACAAAGAAAGGGAAAGGCGATGCACTACGGCTTTCGTTCTCATCGATCGTATCGCTGCAGCAGGCCCTGGGTGTAGCCGATATGATGTCACGGGACGAATTCGCCGGACTGATCAATAGTAAGGGGACTGCTGCGCAGAAGGCGCTGCTGGGCAACGCTTCCACGGACTGGCTGTCTGAGGTTTTTCAGGATGCCATAGGTACCGACAACAACCTGAGCCTGCAGGGCAAGATCGGCACCGCTTTGCCCTTTCGTGCTTCGGTGGGCTATTATAACCAGCAGGGGACGTTGCGTACCGACAGAACGGATCGCATGACCGGTGCCCTGGTGCTTAGCCCTACGTTTTTCGATAAACACCTGAGCGTTAGCTTGAATGTCAAAGGAGCTCGTAACAACAATCGTTTTGCCAACACGGATGCCATCTGGTCGGCAGTGGCATTCAATCCGACGCAGCCCATCTATTCGGGCAAAGATGTCTATGGTGGATACTACGAGAGTCTGGACAACGCCGGCCTGCCGGCAACGGGCGCCAACCTCAATCCCCTGGGCCTGCTAAACCAGGAAAAGCACCGCAGCACGGTCAACCGTGCAGTCGGAAACCTTGACCTTGACTACAAATTACATGTGCTCCCCGAACTGAAAGCGCACCTCACCCTGGGCTACGACTATGCCAAGGGGGACGGATACAATCATATTCCGGCAAGTGCCGCGAGCAACTTTTCGATCGGTGGTGCCTATGACAGCTATGAGCAGACACTCAAAAACAAACTGTTTACTGGCTACCTGAACTACAATAAGCTGTTTGCCGATATCAAGAGCACCTTTGACCTGACGGTGGGCCATGATTATCAATTCTGGAGCGCCCGTCGTCCGCCCATTGTGTACTACAACGATGCTGGAGATGTGCGCTCCACAGCCATTGCATCGGACGAGCGGCACACACTGATCTCCTGGTACGGGCGCCTCAATTACAACTACGACAGCCGTTACCTGCTGACAGCCACCGTCCGTAGGGATGGCACCTCTCGCTTTAGCCCGGAAAACCGCTGGGGCACATTTCCTTCGGTAGCCCTGGCATGGCGGCTTTCACAGGAGCCTTTTATGCAGAGCATCGCTTTTCTGGATGATCTGAAACTCCGCGCCAGTTATGGCGTCACGGGGCAGCAGGAGGGGATCGGCAACTACGGATATCTGCCTGTGTATAATCAGGGAACGGCCTATGCACAATACCGTTTTGGAGAACAGTACCATCTGGTGTACCGCCCCATGGTGTACAACCGGGACCTGCGCTGGGAGACGACCAAAGCCTTTAACTACGGTGTGGATTTCGCTTTATGGAAAAATAGGGTATCTGGTGCTGTTGAGTACTACAGTAGAAAGACCCATGACCTGCTGGCCAATGTGCCGGTGGCGGCGGGAACCAACTTTGATCAGAACGCGACCATCAATGTGGGGAATGTGGAAAGCCGTGGTTTTGAATTTCAGCTGAATACCGTGCCCATCCAGAAGGACAACCTGCGCTGGGAAGTGAATTTCAATGCCACCAACCAACATATGAAAGTCACCAATATTGCGCTGGTGCAGGACGCTACTGCTGTCGGCAGCTATGTGGGACCGAATGTCAGCGGTAGGGGTATCCAGATCCTGACTACGGGCTATCAGCCTTATATGTTTTATGTCTACAAGCAGCTGTACAACGAAGCAGGCAAACCGCTGGAAGGCGTGTATGCGGACCTGAACGGCGACGGTGCTATCGATGAAAAAGATCTCTACCGCTACCAGTCGCCGGCACCCAAATGGATTTTTGGCTTCAATACACAGCTGACCTACAAAAAATGGACGGCAGCGACCACATTGCGCGCCAACCTCGGCAATTACGTATTCAATAATACAAAAATGAACCTGAGTGCCTGGGAAACGCTCCAATATGTGGATCCGGCGATCAACAACCTGCACCGCGACTACTTTCATACCGGTTTTCAGAGCCGGCAGTATTATTCGGATTACTATGTTGAAAATGCGTCATTCCTGCGCATGGAGAATCTGACGCTGAATTACAGCTTTGGCAAGGTCGGCAGGATTTCCAGCCTCCGGGTGGGTGCCGTGGCCCAGAATGTCTTTATCATCAGCAACTACAGCGGAGTGGATCCAGAGGTGCCAAACGGCTTTGACAGCTCGTTTTATCCCCGCTCAAGAACCTTCTCCCTAAGCGTCAATATGGATTTTTAATACGATATAGAAATGAAAAATATAAAGAGATATTGTTTCGGACTGCTGAGCCTGATGTTGCTGTGGCAGTCCTGCACAAAAGACCTGAATCAGTATCCTACGGTGGAGACGACTTCCGAATCGGTGTATACCTCGCTGGAAGGCTACCGGTCGGTGCTGGCCAAACTATATGCGTCTTTTGCGGTCGCCGGCAATGGCAGGGGGGATGCTGATCCCGATATGGCGGGCAGCACCGCTTCCTGGGGATACCTCAGGGTGTATTTTAATCTACAGGAAGTACCTACTGACGAAGTGGTTTACACCTGGGCGGGTGGTGACAACATGACTGACATACAGTACATGACCTGGGGTGCGTCAGATACCTGGGTCAATGCGATGTATTACCGTATTTATTACACAGTGGCCCTGTGCAACGAATTTTTGCGCAATGCCACAGCAGAAAAAATAGCGACATTTGGTCCGGCCGAGCAGGCGCAGATCGCAGCTTTTGCGGCCGAAGCCCGTTTTCTGCGTGCACTGGCCTACAGCCATGCCATGGACCTGTATGGTCATGTACCTTTTGTGACGGAAAAAGATCCGGTAAAGGCATTTTTTCCACCGCGCATAAGCCGCAGCGATCTTTTTGCTTTTATCGAACAGGAACTGACCCAGATCGCGGAGCTGCTGCCCGAAGCCCGGCAGAATGAATATGGCCGGGTAAGCCGTGCTGCAGCCTGGGCCCTGCTGGCCAAAAACTACCTGAATGCACAGGTGTATACAGACACGGCCCGTTATGGGGACTGTGTCAACTATGCACGAAAAATTATCGATGCAGGATATACCCTGCATGCAGATTATAAGCAGCTGTTTAATGCGGACAACGATAAACGCAGCAGTGAAATTATATTTCCCATCCAGGCGGATGTGGATCATACAACGACATGGGGCGCTACAACTTACCTTGTCAACGGACCTATTGTGGGCAGCATGAAATCCTCGGATTACGGGGTGGTATCAGGCTGGAATAGCTTTCGGACGCTGCGTGAATTTGTAGCGCTATTTGATGGGACCGACAGCAGGGGTGATTTCTGGACAGATGGGCAGTCGCTGGATGTGGAAGATCCCTCAGTATCGAGCCAGGGTTATGGCGTGGTCAAATTTACCAACCTGAAGGATGACGGCAGTTATAAAACCGACGAAGGTCTGGTCAGTACGGACTTTCCGATGATCCGTCTGGCGGATGTCTATCTGATGTATGCTGAGGCTGTATTGCGGGGCGGTGGCGGCTCGGTACAGGAAGCCATAACGCTGGTCAACGGTATCCGTAGACGTGCTTATGGGAATGATTCGGGGGCCATCACGCAGGCTCAGCTGACACTTGACTTTATTCTCGCTGAGCGCGGACGGGAGCTGTTCTGGGAATGTACCCGCCGTACTGACCTGATCCGGTTTGGACGTTTTACCGGAAATGCCTATACGTGGCAATGGAAGGGCGGGGTCATGGACGGCCGCAGTGTGGATGCCAAATTTAACCTGTATCCGATCCCGACAACGGACATGAGCGCCAACCCGAATCTGATACAGAACCCCGGATATTGATTGCTGAACGTTTAAATAACCAACCGATGATGAAACAACTGACATTATATATCCTCGCCCTGTTCTTTTTTGCCTGCAAAAAGGAGGGCGGTCTACCTGCTGTGACTGGTATGGCTCCGGCAGTATTGCATAGCAGTGCGACAGAGGTCAGCCTGCGGCCGGATGACCGCAAAGGGCTGGCCCTGCAGCTGATATGGGACGAGGCTAGCCCTGAAAGTGCGCTGCCAATGGCACAGTCGGCCTTAAAAAATAAAGTGGAGATCGCTGCGGACGCTTCTTTTGCGGCCATTGCAAAAAGCACGGAGCAGGTCGCAGCTTCCCTTAGCTATACGCACGAACAATTGAACAGCCTGGTGTTGGGAATGGGATTTGTGCCGGGAGAAAAGAAAAATATCTATGTGCGCATCGCTTCGCGCCTCGGGGCCAACGTGGACTGGGTCTACAGCAATGTGGTGGCCGTGGCGGTTACTCCCTATGAGCCTGTTCAGGAAGTGGCTTATCTCTATATCGCCAATAAAGACCTGACCCAGTTTCCCTGGAAATTATGCTCAAGAAAAGAGGACGGCTTTTACGATGGCTTTGCCAAACTGGATCAGTGGTATAACTTCTATCTGACCAATGAGGAAAGTGCGAGTGCTCCGGTCATATATGGATCGTATCCGCTTGATGGTAGCCAGTATATCCTGTACAGTGGAGCCGACCGCTGGAACTGCTGGACCAGCAAGGGCGGTTACCTCTATATCAGTGCGGATGTCAACAAGATGACATGGAAGGAAACTGCTGTGGAGTCCCTGACGGTAGCCGGAGATTTTAATGGCTGGAGCGCCACAGCGACTCCGATGCAGTATGACCAGAGCACCAAGGTGTGGAAAGCTACGATCACAACCACTGCAGTCGAAAAATGGGGCATCAAAGTGCTGATAAATGGCAGCTGGACCTGGTTTTTTGGAGCCTCCGAAAGCGAAGGCAGCTGTGCCCTGTACACGGCCGACGGTAATGGATTTGCCTACAATCAGGTGGGTACGCATACGCTGGTGCTGGATCTGAGCGATCCGAAAGCATTCAAGTATCGCGTGGAGTAAGGGCAATTAAGAATAGGTATAAAGATAAAAATGGGAGCTCTATAACGATAATATCAGATGAAAAAATGGAATATAGGAATGTTGCTCTGCCTGATCGGACTCTATCTGTCGGGCTGCAGTGACAAGGATAGCCTCGGACCGGCGGCTGGGCCAATACTTCTGGCTAGGGGAGCGGATGTAAGCTGGATCACGGAAATGGAAGCTGCCGGCGTGCAGTTTTATAACGCGGGAGGAACGGCAGTGGACGGTCTGAAGCTGTTGCACGGACTGGGGATGGACGCTGTACGCCTGCGGGTCTGGGTAAATCCTGCGCGTGGCTGGTGCAACAAAAATGATGTACTGGTCAAAGCCCGGCGGGCCCATCACTTGGGTATGCGCCTGCTGATTGACTTCCATTACAGTGACACCTGGGCGGATCCGGGACAGCAGAGCAAGCCCGCGGCATGGACAGGGATGTCGCTGAATGAACTGAAGTCGGCTGTGGGCCAGCATACACAGGAAGTCCTTCAGTTGCTGAAAGACAATGGGATTGCTCCCGAATGGGTACAGGTGGGCAATGAAACCGGAAATGGCATGCTCTGGGACGAGGGCAAAGCCTCCTCCAATATGGCGGGTTACGCGGCGCTGAGCAATGCAGGATATGATGCCGTGAAAGCTGTTTTTCCGGCGGCCAAAGTGATCATCCATCTGCACAACGGCTATGACAACGCATTGTTCCGCTGGCTGTTTGATGGCCTCAAAAACCACGGTGCGAAATGGGACGTCATCGGTATGTCGCTGTATCCGGACAAGGACAACTGGCAGGAGCGCAACACCGCCTGCATCAGTAACATCAAGGATATGATCGCGCGCTACAGCTCCGAAGTGATGATCTGTGAAGTGGGTATGAGCTGGGATGAGGCCGACGCTGCCGAGCAGTGGCTCAACGATCTTTTCCGCTCGGCCAGGGCCATCCCCGATCAGAAGGTGCTCGGCATATTCTATTGGGAACCGCTCGCTTATAATGGGTGGAACGGCTACACGCTAGGTGCCTTTGACACTAATGGGCGGCCGACAAAAGCATTGAATGCATTTAAATAATAGTATATTTAGAGGCTTACAGGGAGATGCACAACATTGAATGATGAAACGAATAACACCTGAACGGATGAAAAGACTACTGCATGTGACCATAATTTTCTGTCTGCTGTATTCGGGGCTGCCCTGCAGCCTGCGGGGGCAGACACTACGACAGGCCTTTCTGCTGGAGAAAAATTGGCGCTTTTATCAGGGAGATGTGGCTCAAGGGCAGGCTACTGACCTGAATGACAGGGCCTGGAAAAAGGTAACCGTGCCGCACGACTGGGCAATCTATGGGCCTTTTGATCGTGCGCATGATCTGCAGGATGTCGCCATCACGCAAAACGGCGAAAAAAAAGCATCGGTCAAAACGGGACGTACCGGCGGCCTGCCTTATGTCGGTGTGGGCTGGTACCGAAACAGCTTTGATATACCTCATTTTGACGCTGAGCGTAAGCGCGTCGTGCTCAAATTTGACGGCGCCATGAGCGAGGCCCGGGTCTATGTCAACGGAAAGGAGGCCTGTTTCTGGCCTTATGGCTACAATGCTTTCCACTGCGACGTGACCAAACTGCTGCATGCAGACGGCATGGGCAACAAAATTGCTGTGCGACTGGAAAATAAACCTCAGTCTTCGCGCTGGTACCCGGGGGCCGGACTGTACCGCAATGTGCATGTCATTGTGACCGAAAAGGTGCATGTGCCGGTCTGGGGGACTTATGTCACCACGCCTTTTGTGTCCGACAGCATGGCCTCTGTCCGGTTGGAGACCAGCCTCAGCCATGCGGAGGGGAAGCTTGTACGTATGGTGACGGAAATAGTGGATGGGGAGGGGCGTGTAGTGGCACAGAAGGAAAATCAGCAAAAATTAAATTATGGTAAGCCTTTCGTTCAGCATCTTGAGGTCAGCAATCCTGCACTCTGGAGTCCTGAACATCCGGCGCTCTACCGGGCGTTGACGCAGGTGTTTGTCGACGGCAGACTGACAGACAATTTCGAGACCCGCTTTGGCATTCGCGAGGTGCGTATCATTGCGGATAAAGGGTTTATGCTAAATGGTCAGATCCGCAAGTTTCAGGGGGTGTGCAACCACCACGACCTTGGGCCTCTAGGGGCAGCAATCAATGTCTCAGCCTTAAGGTATCAGCTGGAGCTGCTTAAAGACATGGGCTGTGATGCCATACGTACGGCACACAATATGCCGGCGCCGGAACTGGTGGCACTCTGCGATGAACTGGGGCTGATGATGATGATCGAGCCATTTGACGAATGGGACATTGCCAAATGCAAAAACGGCTATCACCGCTTCTTTGCCGAATGGGCAGAGCGCGATATGGTCAATATGATCCATCACTTTAGAAACCATCCCTCGGTGGTGATGTGGAGTATCGGCAACGAAGTGCCTACACAATGCAGTCCGGACGGGTACAAAGTAGCTTCGTTTTTGCAGGATATCTGCCATCGGGAGGATCCTACACGGCCGGTCACCTGCGGTATGGACCAAGTCAGCTGTGTGCTGGAAAACGGCTTCGCCAGTCTCCTGGATGTACCGGGACTCAACTACCGCACCCACCGTTATGCAGAAGCCTACACTCAGTTGCCACAGAATGTTGTGCTCGGATCAGAAACAGCCTCCACCGTGAGTTCGCGCGGCGTGTATAAGTTTCCCGTCGTAAAAAAGGGCGACATGCGCTATGCTGATCATCAATCATCGTCTTATGATATGGAATATTGTTCCTGGTCCAACCTGCCGGATGAAGATTTTGCACTGGCAGACGACCACCACTGGACCATGGGACAGTTTGTGTGGACCGGATTTGACTACCTCGGTGAACCGTCTCCTTATGATACGGATGCCTGGCCCAACCATAGCTCGATGTTTGGCATCATCGATCTAGCCAGTATTCCCAAGGATCGATACTACCTATACCGGAGCCAATGGAATAAAAAGGAACATACCCTGCATATACTGCCACACTGGACCTGGCCTGACCGCGTTGGAAAGCAGACACCTGTATTCGTATATACGGATTATCCCAGTGCCGAACTGTTTATCAACGGGAAGAGCCAGGGCAGGCAGCACAAAAGTAATGCTTCCCTGCAACAGCGGTACCGCCTGATGTGGATGGATGCGGTTTATGAACCCGGAGAGATTAAAGTCGTAGCCTATGACCAGAAGGGCAAACCTGCGGCAGAGAAAATTGTACGTACGGCAGACAAACCCTATGAAATTGAGCTGGAAGCTATGCAGGATTCTATCCTTGCTGATGGCCGTAGCCTAGCCTACATCCGTGTCAGAGCAGTGGACAGACAGGGCAACTTATGTCCGGATGCCGATGCCGAAGTACAGTTTGAGGTGGACGGAGCCGGTACATTCAGGGCCGTAGCCAATGGTGATCCCACCAATCTGGAGGCTTTTCATCTGCCGCAGATGCATCTGTTTCGTGGACAGCTGACGCTGATTGTGCAGTCAGGACAACAGGCTGGCAAGATTGCAATAAAAGCAAAAAGCGGTGGCTTAAGATCGGGTAGGCTGGTCGTCAGCACAACAGCGGTACCTTAATTAGCCCTTCGGAAAATGACAGGCGACATGCTGGACAGGCGTGGGGCTGTCTTATTTATCGTATTTTATTTAGAATTGTTTTAAATAACGAAAATGAAAGGATATATTTGTGTATGCTGGTCGCCACCGGATTAACTTGATCCGGACAACGATCTGGCATAACGTGCCGTGTATTTTAAATATCGGTATTGCTATAATAGACAGATTTATCAGACATGAGTAAAGTAGAACTATTCGAAAATGAGCGTGCGCTCGGCTACGATCAATTTGTAGAGACGTGGATACCCAATTATCATATTTTCCTCGACCAGCTGCCTAAACTACTGCGCACGGCCGTCTCGCAGCAACTGTTGATCGTGGGCTGTGGAACAGGAAATGAAATCCGTCGCTTTGTCGGGGTAGAGCCTTCATGGAAGATAACTGGCGTGGACCCTTCTCCAGACATGATCAGACAGGCTACGCAAAAATTCCACACCTATCATCATGTGACCTTTTTTGAAGGCTTGGTGAGCGACCTGGAGTCTAGCAATCGATATGGTGCTGCCACATTACTGCTGGTGCTGCATTTTTTGGAAGACAACGGTGACAAACTGACTTTGCTTCGTGATATCGCTACGAGGCTTTTACCACAAGCTCCGCTTGTCTTATTGGATATCACAGGCGATGGGGATCAGATAGATGCGAATCTCAAGATCTTGAGGCTTTTGCTGCCTGATGGTCTCGAAGAGGCACAAATCCAGCACAGGATGCATAGAATCACCCATGAACTAAAGTATGTTTCGGAGGGTCGTCTTTCTGAGTTATGTGAAGAAGCTGGCCTGGAACAGCCTGTCAGATTTTTTCAGTCGTCCATATATGTTGGCTGGATGACAAGGAAAAAATAACGGCAGTGGAGCAGCAACTGATAAAGCGACAACCAGATGGCTGGTACAGGCGGTATTTGTAAAAGCAAAATGACGTAAATACGAAAATACCCCCTTTTTTTGCGGAATATCTCCCGCCATTTCTTTTGTGGATGCAGATAGTTTTGTAAAAACTAAAATGATATCATCCATTAAATGCTGTTGAATAATGAAAAATAATCTCTTTACCTGTTTGCTCATTTATCTTTTCCTGCTTCCGCAGAACGTCCTGAGCCAAAGTCCGGTTCCCGCGGACTACACCTTGGTCTGGACCGACGAATTCAATATTGATGGTGCGGTCAGTGAAGACAACTGGAACTTTGAAGAAGGATTTAAACGTAACCAGGAAGCGCAGTGGTATCAAAAGCAGAATGCCTACTGTAAGGATGGACTGCTGGTCATTGAGGCAAGAAAAGAAAATAGGCCTAATCCGCAATATGTTGCCGGCCGTACACAGTGGCCGCATGCGGACAGGAAAATCAGGTACAGCTCGGCATCGATCAACACCTCAGGCAAGCATAGCTGGCAGTTTGGCTTGTTTGAGATGCGGGCGCGGATACCGGTGGGCAGTGGACTCTGGCCGGCTTTCTGGACCCTCGGAGTGGATAAAGAGTGGCCATCGAACGGCGAAATTGACATTATGGAATATTATAAGGGCGACATCCTGGCCAATATTGCCACAGGCACAGACCAGCGCTGGAAAGCACACTGGTTTGGCCAGCGCAAAGCTGTTGCCGATCTGGGGGGCGCCTCCTGGGCCCGTGAATTTCATACCTGGCGCATGCTCTGGGACGAACAGGGCATAGCCCTGTATGTGGACGATATGTTGCTCAACCGTGTACCAATGGACCAGCTGTACAACCGCGATGGCTCGGGCTTCAATCCGTTCAGACAACCACATTATCTATTGCTCAACCTTGCTCTGGGCGGTATGAATGGCGGACCTATTGATCCGGCTCTGCTGCCTGCAAAGTATGAAATAGATTATGTGCGGGTTTACCAGAAAAAACAGAAAACCGAACGGACGGCTTTCAAGCCCGGTGAACGCTGGTACGATGAAGCAGGCCAGATGATCAATGCACATGGTGGTGGCATTTTATACGATCAGGGGACCTATTATTGGTACGGCGAAAAGCGCGGTCGCGAAGAATCACAGGGAGTGAATGTGTACTCTTCCAAAGATCTCTACCATTGGACATTCGAAAATCTGGCGCTGTCACCGGTCGACGACGACCAAAGCGATATCGCCCGCGGCTGCCTGATGGAGAGACCCAAGGTTATCTATAACGCCAGTTCTAAAAAATATGTGATGTGGTTCCATCTGGAGCTGAAGGGTAAAGGTTATGCGGCAGCCCGCGCTGCAGTGGCCGTGAGCGATTCGCCCATAGGACCTTTTCAGTTTGTACATAGCTTCCGGCCCAATGGAAATATGTCCCGTGATATGGGGCTCTTTGTGGATGAGGATGGCCATGCTTACCAGATTTATTCTTCAGATGAAAATTATGCCTTGCGTCTGGTACAGCTGACCGACGATTTCTTACAGCCAACCCGTAGGGATTCACTGCTTTTCCGGAATCATCGGGAAGCTCCGGCCATGTTTAAGCAGGGTAAATATTATTATCTTATCACCAGCGGATGCACGGGATGGGCTCCCAACAGGGCCGAACTGCACCGCGCCACGGCTCCCTTTGGCCCATGGACCTCCTTGGGGGACCCGATGTCAGGGCCGGAATCCGCATTGACATTTGGCGGGCAGTCGACCTTCGTATTACCCGTAGCAGGCAAAAAGGATGCCTTTATCTTTATGGCAGATCGCTGGAATCCCAAAAATTTAATGGACAGCCGGTACATCTGGCTACCTGTACAAATGCAGGAAGGAAAGGTCAGCATCTCCTGGAAACCGGAGTGGAGTCTGACTGTTTTTGACTGATCCGAATCTTACAATCCCTTTATTGCGCTGCAGAAGCCGCTAAGGAAATTATTCAAAAAGGCCTGTCCGACAACACTGTGGCAGGCCTTTTTCTTTTCGAAGTCGAGGACAGTGACAATTGCCGCAGCCCAAATGTGTACAATTGCCTGGAAAATATCAGCTGAATGCCTTCGCTGACGAATTCACCCCTCAAAAAAGATTGTTTTTCCCCCCTCTGTTGTTTGGTCCAATACCTAATTTCACCTCATTCGATTGGGGCATCTATATGCCCCGTGGCCGGCCGCTAACCCGCTGGTCCGGGACGAAGGCAAGCCTGCTGTCCGGAATGTCTTTGGGAATCCGGAAGTGTGGGACCGATGAAATGTATTAAACCGATTATTAAAACTTGATGTATTATGAAGCAGCTGCTTTTCTGTTGAACTAACCCCTAACTATGGAATAAAATCCGGTCGCATTCAAGGAATGGCGGCAAGGAGGGAGAATAAAATTGCTAACCGATTACTGATTAATTATGAATACTGAATGTAGATTACGCAGACACTTTAAAAAGTGGATCTGGTCGCTTATGCTGCTGTTTTTGTCAAATATGGTGGGCTTCGCTCAAGAGGGTGTACAAAAAGTCCGGGGTACCGTGTCTGCCAATGATACCCCTATTGCCGGAGTGACGATAGCTGTCAAAAACGGCAAAGCACTGGGCACGAGCGACGAAAAGGGTGAGTTTAAATTTGAGGTGGCGGCGCGCGCCACACTGGTTTTTAAATATATAGGATTTAAAGAAAAGGAGCTTTTGCTCAAGGACTATTCACCGGATGCTACCGGTGTATTCCAGCTTGAGGTCCGGCTTGAGCCTGTCGGTGAGAGTTCCCTGGATGAGGTGGTGGTCGTGGGCTTCGGTACACAGAAGAAGGCCTCACTGGTGAGTTCGATTGCTGCGGTCAACCCGAAGGAGCTGAAAGGACCGACTTCCAACCTGACGACTATGCTTGCGGGACGTATACCGGGTATGATCGCGTATCAGCGTTCGGGTGAGCCAGGGGCCGACAATGCCTCCTTTTTTGTACGGGGACTGGGGTCTTTTGGTTCCGGAAAAACCGATCCGCTGATTCTGATTGACGGCGTGGAGTCCACGCAGACTGATCTGGCCCGGCTGCAGCCCGATGATATTGCCAGCTTTTCGGTGCTAAAGGATGCCACGGCTGCCGCGGTGTATGGGGCACGTGGCGCCAATGGTGTCCTTCTGATTACCACTAAAGTCGGCTCGGCAGGGAAGACGCAGTTTATGGCCCGGGCGGAAGGAAAGATTTCCACCAACGCCAGAAGCATCGAACTGACAGACAACATCACCTATATGAATCTGGCGAACGAAGCGGTACTGACGCGGGGACTATCCAAACCAACACCCTACACCCAATCCAAAATCGAAAACACCATCCGCCGCACAAATCCGTATCTGTATCCGGACAATGATTGGATCGATATGCTGATCAAAGATTATACATTCAATCAGGGCTTTAATCTGAGCGCCAGCGGTGGCGGAGAGCGGGCACGGTTCTACGTGTCGGGAACTTACAATATTGATAACGGCATACTGAAAAAGCTGGGAACCAACAATTTTAATAACAATATTAAGCTGATCAATTATTCGCTGCGGTCAAATGTGGATCTGCAGCTCACCAAATCGACGCAGGCCAGTGTCAAACTATATGGACAGTTTGATGATTACAACGGTCCTATCGGCTCGGGAGCCGACCATTTCCGCGCAGCACTATGGTCCAATCCTGTTCAGTTTCCGGCCGTATACCCCCAGGAGTATCTGCCTTATATTCAGCATCCGCTTTTTGGCGGATATGTGGTCACGGACGACAGTGCACCGCAGGGCGTTCTACTGACCAATCCATATGCCAATCTGGTCCGTGGATACCAGCAGTACAACCGTTCCACGCTGATGCCGCAGATTGAATTAAAACAAAATCTTGATTTCCTGACCCAAGGACTCAACTTCCGGATGATGGGTTACGCCAAGCGGTATTCTTATGGGCAGACTGCAAGGTCTTATAACCCATTTTATTATTCTGGACGGCTGGACCCTTCGGACAATTCCATTCAGCTCAGTGTCATCAATGATGGATCCACCGGTTCGGTGGGCACACCCGGACAGGAGTTTCTGAGCTATGGTACATCGGGATCGGATATCAACTCAACCTTGTATTTTGAAGCGTCGGCCAATTATGCACGAACCTTCGGCAAACATGATGTGTCGGCTATGCTGATCACGCTGTTTCAGGATTATAAAATATCGCGTGACAACATCACGACCCTGCAGTTAGGGCTGCCAAAACGAAATAATGGCCTTTCGGGCCGCTTTACCTACGGTTATGACAACCGCTACCTCGCGGAGTTTAATTTCGGATACAACGGCTCCGAACGCTTTCACGAGTCTAATCGATTTGGTTTCTTCCCTTCTTTTGGCCTGGCCTACCGGGTGTCGAACGAACGGTTTTTCAAACCGCTGTCTTCGGTGGTGTCGGACTTTAAATTGCGGGCGACTTACGGAATTATCGGTAACGATGCCATCGGGAGTGATTCGGACCGCTTCTTTTACCTCTCCGAAGTCAACATCGGCAATACAGATTATGGTTCGACATTCGGCGAAGACTATGGGTACTACCGCCCCGGAGTCAGTGTGAGCCGCTACGCCAATCATCAGATTTCCTGGGAGCAGTCCAGGCAGGTGAATATCGGATTTGACCTTTCATTTTTAAACAATTCTATAGGGCTGATCGCCGATTTTTATAAGGATTACAAGTCGCATATTCTGGAGAGCCGCTCTTACATTGGTTCGACTATTGGTCTGCAGGCCACACCTATGGCCAATACGGGCAAAGCGGAAAAGAAAGGCTTTGATCTGGCGCTGACGTTCAATAAAAGCCTGGCGACTGGCTGGTCTTTTCAGTATCGCGGAAATGTGACCTTTGCACAGTCCAAGATCACCAAGCGGGATGAACTGCTGTATCCGGAAAATATGAGCTACCGCTATCAGGTAGGACACTCGGTGGCGCAGTCTTTTGGTCTGATCGCCGAACGCCTGTTTATCGATGAGTATGACGTTGCCAACGCTCCGGCCCAGCAGTTTGGAGACTACATGGCGGGCGATATCAAATATCGTGATATGAATGGAGATGAACTCATCACTGATAACGATGCTGTTCCGATCGGATATCCGACTTCGCCCGAACTCATCTACGGATTTGGTGGTACCACCGGATATAAAGGCTTTGACTTCTCTTTCTTTTTCCAGGGGTCCGGCAAGTCCTCGTTTTTTATCAATCCCGAAAACATTACACCTTTTGTGCGTAACGGCGGGGCGCAGAACGGCCTGCTGACAGCGATAGCCAATGATTACTGGTCGGAAGAGAACAGAAATATTTATGCCTTTTTTCCAAGGCTGAGCGACTATTTTGTCCATAATAATAATAGGCAGTCTACTTGGTGGATGCGCAATGGCGAATTTCTACGCCTCAAAAATATTGAACTGGGCTATAATCTGCCCCGTTCGGTCGCAGACCATTACAAATTGAAATCGCTACGTCTGTACTTCAACATGATGAATGTGTTCACGATAAGCAACTTCAAGATGTGGGATGTGGAAATGGGAGGGAATGGCCTCGGATATCCGATTCAGAGGACCTATAATTTTGGTATTCAAGTGAATTTTTAGACATGAAAGCAATCAAAAGATATATGGCTCTGGGAGCCCTGAGTGTAGTACTGGCGTCGTCGTCGGTATCCTGCAAGAAATTTCTGGATATCGTGCCCGATAACGTGGCTACGATCGAATACGCCTTCCGGCTACGAGTGGAAGCGGAAAAATATCTGTTTACTTTATACAACTATCTGCCCAGTGAGGGATCGTTGTGGAATAATCCAGCTTTTCTGGGTGGTGATGAAATCTGGATACCTTACCAGACCAGCATCTCGCCGCTTGCTTTTGAGATCGCCCGCGGCAATCAGCAGATCTCCAAACCTTACGTCAATTACTGGTACGGTGACCAGGACGCGAATCGCGGCCTCTATCAGGGAATCCGGCACTGCAATATTTTTATTGACAATATGTCCAACCCGGCGCTGGTGCCTGATATCACCGCCAGCGAACGCGCACGATGGATTGCGGAGGCCCGGTTTTTAAAAGCTTATTTTCATTTCTATCTGTTGCGCATGTATGGGCCGGTTCCGATCATGGATGACGATATTGACGTGAGTGAACCCAAAGAAGTGATGGATGTGCCCCGTAATACAGTGGATGAATGTGTGGAATATATTGTCGGACTGCTGGATCAGGCTGCTGCGGACCTGCCGCCGCAGATCGTTGACCGGCAGCGGGAACTGGGAAGGATCACCATACCTATTGCCAAGGCGGTCAAGGCTCAGGTGCTCCTACTGGCTGCAAGTCCGCTGTTTAACGGCAATGCCGATTTTTCAAGCCTGAAAAATAAGGATGGCAAAGCGCTTTTCAATCCGACTGCCGACACCAAAAAATGGGAACTGGCAGCCACGGCAGCACGTGAGGCCATCGAGGTGGCCGAAGCGAATACGCACGCACTTTTTACGTTCAGACAGGCTGGGAATCTGGCGATTTCAGACACAACCTTGCTGGAGCTGAAGCTGCGTCAGGCAGTTTGTGAAAAATTTAATGAGGAGCATATCTGGGCAGATCCCAACAGCCGCTCGTGGACGATACAGCAGAATGCCATGCCGCCCCTGACCGCTGATGAAAACCACAATTACAACCGGAAGATCCTGTCTCCACCGCTGAAGATTGCGAAGATGTTTTACACCAAAAACGGTGTGCCGATCACGGAAGACAAAACCCTGAGCTTTACAAACGATACTGAACTGCGTACGGCAACAGGTCAGGAACGCTTTTACATCGAGCCGGGATTTACGACCGCGCGGCTCCATTTTGACCGTGAACCCCGTTTCTATTCTTCATTGGCGTTTGACGGCGCGCGCTGGTTTAAATACGACACGCCGGGATATAGTGATGAAAATTCAAAAGTCGTCCGCAGCAAACGTCCTGACTATGCGGGTAGTACACATGCGTTCCATTTTAATGAAACGGGCTATTTTATCAAAAAACTGGTGGACTGGAATCAGGTGACTACGACCACAGGAGTGACCTACAAAGATTATCCCTGGCCTAAGATCCGGCTGGCAGACTTGTACCTGATGTATGCTGAGGCCCTGAATGAGGCGTATGGACCGGCCAATGAAACGGCATTCCAATACATTGACCGGGTACGGGCGCGGGCTGGATTGAAAGGGGTGAAAGAGTCCTGGACGACTTACGCAAAAAATCCGGGAAAATTTACGACCAAGGAGGGGTTTCGGGATATCATCCACCGCGAGAGACTCATTGAGCTTGCTTTCGAAGGGCAGCGGTTTTGGGACTTGCGCCGCTGGAAAACTGCGGCTGTCCATCTGAACGAACCGATTACAGGATGGAATATGCAGGGTGAAACCACCGCAGCGTACTATGTGATTCGTACGGTATTCAATCAGCGATTTATTGCACCGCGGGATTATTTCTGGCCGATCAGTGAGAATACGGTGATCCAGAATCTGAATCTCGTCCAAAACTATGGCTGGTAATGTTAACACTCATTAATATACGTATGCAGATGAAAAAAATAATGAAAAAGCTGAGCATTCTGACAGGTATGGTAACGCTGGTTGCTGCCTGCCGGGAGGAGAATATGCTCAGGCCCCTGGAGTCCAACAGCACAGCTCCGGGCACGGTAAGTCATGTGACTGTGGAAAACAAGAACGGCGGTGCTGTACTGACCTATACGGTCCCCTCAGACGATGATCTCTCGTATATCAAAGCTGAATACATGTTGCCCAATGGCAAAATGCGGACGGTCAAAGCCTCCTATTATTCCAACCAGCTGACTGTGGACGGATTTTCGCAGCCGGGCGATTATACAGTGAAGCTTTATGCCGTAAATCGTTCGGAGGCGGTATCTGCGCCGGTCGAGGTCACGATACATCCCAAAGAATCGCCAATCTGGGATATCTATCGGTCAATGAAGGTCAATGCATCTTTCGGTGGGATCCAGGTGACGGCGGAAAATAGAGAGCGTGCCAACATTGCGATCCTGATCATGCAGAAAAACGAATATGGTGAGTGGGTTGCAGATCCAAACAGCATCTATACCTCCACGGATAAGATCAAAGCTTCAAAACGGGGACTGGACACGACCGCGCGGGATTTTGCCTTTGTCGTCCGGGATAGATGGTTAAACTATACCGATACGCTATATCAAACAATCAGCCCGCTGTTTGAAACCAAGATTCCGCAATCGGGATACCGTGGTTTTCGGTTGCCGGGCGATGCGCCCAATCACACCTCCACCGCCCATGCGGGGATGTGGGACGGCAATATTATTGACTGGCCAAGAATCTATATGACGCAGGCTGCGGTCTCGGGGGTGCACACGACCACAGTAGACCTGGGTGTAAAAGCCCGTTTGAGCCGGCTGGTAATCTGGGATTATCCGGAATACTATAATGGGCGTACTTACTATTATAAGGGTAACCTGAAGGAATTTGAAATCTGGGGCTCGGACAGTCCGCCGGAAGACGGCTCCTGGAACAACTGGCACCTGCTAGGCTCGTATGTAGCGGTGAAACCTTCGGGGCTGCCGTTCGGCCAGCAGTCGGATGAAGACTATCAGACCGCCAACAGCGGCTTTAGCTGGGAGTTTGATATCAATGCACCCAAGGTCCGTTATATCCGGATAAAGAGTAAGAAAAACTGGGATGGCTCGTCTTATATGGCAATCGCCGAGATCCAGGCATATGGCGATCCGAGATAGGTTAATTTAAATAAATCGAACAATGAAAAAATGGACATATAGTTTTATGTATGTGGCGCTGTTGGTAATGGTGCTTGCTGCGGCCTGTAAAAAAATGGATGACTATAAGAAATATATAGCCGATCGTCCTGTCATCACGTACACCGGAAAAGTAGATTCCGTGAAAGTGTATCCGGGAGAAAACAGGGTCATGATCAAGGGGCTGCTGGTGTCTGACCCCAAGATTGTGGAAGTCCGCATCTACTGGAACAGCAGGCAAGACTCGCTGGTTGTGCCGGTCAAGCGGAGCGCTGGTGTGGATACCTTAAAGGCTTATATCAATAATCTGGGGGATGGAGTCTACAATTTTGAAATTGTCACCTTCGATCAGCAGAAGAATAAATCGGTGCGTGTGTATGCTATTGGGCGTTCGTATGGTGAAAATTATCAACTTTCTTTGCTGAACAGACCGGCGCTGGAAGCCAATACCGGCAGCAACGGACTCACCAGTATTTCGTTTTCGAGTCTGGATGCCAATAGCGGTGCCCAGTCCACCGAAATCAAATATACCAAGATCACTGGTGGCGAAGCCGTGGTCAGCCTTCCGCTATCGCAGGCTTCTCTGCAGCTGCCCAGTGATTATAAGATTGGAACTGCGTTGGCCTACCGGACAAAATACTTGCCTGATACCTTGGCTATTGACACATTTTATACCGAATACAGCCGGATCAATGTCAGGAGGTATGTAACGGATTTGTACTTGGAAAATACGGCTTTTCCTTTCGCTACATCTGCATGTAGCGGTTCCCGCTGGTGTACGCCGGCAGGCTGGACATTGAATGCCGCGGCCCGAAATTTTACCGTGAACGGCATCAGTTACGGTGGTGTTGATGCTAACCAAGGCTATCGCCTGAGTATGGAGGCCGGCTGGAGCACTACGCTGCTTTCGATCACCAACGGAAAGATGTACCAGAGCCCTGTGCTACCGGCGGGCGAGTACGAACTGGAGGTCACGGTAAATTCTGTAGGCTCCACAGGCAGCTTTTATCTTGCAGCAGCAGTTGGCAACTCCCTGCCCGATATCGGGAATCTGGCGCAGGAGGCCATCGGCTATGTCTCTTTTACCGGTAAATCGGGGGTATCTTCGATCAAGTTTAAGCTGGACAAGGAACAGCAGGTTTCGATGGGATTTGTGTGCACACTGGTCGGAAGTGCCAGCAACGGACAATACTGGAAAGCGGAAGGAATCCGCCTGAAATACCTGGAAACAGATTAGCACATCTACATCAGCTAGGCCTGATTACTTTGGCTGCCCAGCATAGCAGGGCAGCCAAAGTCTTTTTAGTCCTTATCGATCCGGTAGTCGTGCTGAAAGACTTTTCGGTATTTTTTGACATAGGTAGACGGGTTGAGACCAAACAGCTTGTTGAACTGTTCGCGGAAATATTTGATGTCGTCAAACCCTGTCCGGTGGGCGACTTCGTTGATTTTTAAGTCGGAATGCAGCAGCAGTTCAGCTGCTTTTTTGAGGCGTACTGAACGGATAAATTCGTTGAGTGATTTACCCGAAATGGCCTTGATCTTTTTATAGAGTGCCGAATGGCTCATGCCAATTTTATCGGCCAGTGTCCGGACATTAAATTCTTCCAGCAGATGAGCTTCGATTTCATGGATGCAACGTTCGATCAGCACCTTGTCCTGTGCGGTAATTTTGACGTCGTGCGATTGATGAGTGATCGTATGAAACAAAAATTCCTGTAGATTTTTCCGGTTCTGCAGCAAGGTGTTGACCTTAAGGCGGAGAATATCAGCATCAAAGGGTTTCAGGATATAATCGTCGGCCCCAGACTGAATGCCGGTAAGCTGATTATGTCCCGAGGTACTCGATGTCAATAAAATAAAAGGAATATGATTGACCTGCGGATCTGATTTCACGGTCTTGCACAGGCTCAGCCCATCCATTTGATCCATCATGATGTCGCTGATCACCAGATCCGGCTGTTTGTTGCGTATGATCTGCAGGGCTTCGGCTCCGTTTGCGGCAAGGTAAACCTGGTAGTCTGCCTGAAACATTTCATGAAGGTAACTGCGCAGCTGAATGTCGTCGTCCACGAGAAGCAGGCTCGTTGTATGATTGCTGATCGGACTCAATGAAATGGACGGCGAAGTCAACTGATCTGTGGGCGGGTTACTGAATAATGCCTGTAGGAATCCCGGACTTTCGAGCTCAGAATTGCTTTTCAGGGTATCGGTGGAATGGAGAAGGATCGGCATGCGGATATGAAATATGGTGCCCTGCTGTGCCGAACTCTCGTAGGTTATACTGCCCTGATGCATTTCCACGAAGGTCCTGACCAGAAACATGCCGATGCCGAACCCCGTGAGAACACGCTGCCCGGGGCTCGAGCTTGAAAAATACTTGTCAAAAATGCGGTCGCCAATGCCGGGTGGGATCCCCGGACCAGAATCCTGCAGCTCAATAACGACGTTATTCTCCTGCTGTTGTAACCGGAGACATACCGTGCCATAGTCAGGTGTAAATTTAAATGCATTGGAAATCAGGTTGCATAAGATAATTTCTATTTTCTCTTTGTCGGCATCAACAAGAAGGGGGCTGCCGTCACTTTCCAGCTGGTAGTTGATCTGCTGGAGTCGGGCCTGTCCCGAAAAGTAAAGGTAGATTTCGCGCGTAAAGGCCTGAAGATCGAAATGGCTCCGCTGCAACTGCGCGGCACCGTCTTCGGCCTTGCGGAAGATGAGAAGCTGGTCGACGAGGCTCAGCAAGCGCTTTGCGTTTCTGTAGACGGGTCTTAGGCTCTCCTCATGCTGATCCAGATGCTGTTCGCTGAATATTTTTTTTAGCGGATTGATGATCAGCGTCAGTGGTGTGCGGAATTCATGGGAGATATGAGTGAAAAATGCATATCTCTTTTCATTGAGTTCGCGCTCTTTCTGTATGTTGAATCTGGTCAGGTGAATTTCGCGGTCGAGGGCGGCCTTGTGGATCTGGTAAACCCGATACCGGTAAACTAGTGCTGCGGAGGCAAGCATATAGAGCAGGTAGGCCCACCATGTGCGGTACCAAGGTGGCAGTACCTGTACTCCAAGACGGATTTCTTTGCTGCTCCAGTTGCCTTCAGTGTCTGTAGACTGCACCCGCAGGAGATAGCTGCCCTCGGGCAGATTATTGTAGTTAATGGACTGGGAAGTACCAGCATCGTTCCAGTCTTTATCCAGGCCTTCCATGAAATAACGGTAACGTATTTTTTGTGGAGAGGTAAATTCCAGTGCAGTATAGTCCAGCGAGAATGTCGCATTGCGGTAAGGAAGAACGAGCTTTTCAATCAGGTGGTCGGCACCGATGATGACCTCGTGTATGCTGTCGTTTAAAGGACGATTGTCTATTTTTAGGCTGGTAATGGCCAGCCTGGGGATGTTGACATTAACGCGGATACGATCAGGCTGAAACAGGTTAAATCCGTTGTTGCCGCCAAATAAGAGCGCATCGTCTGCTGTCCGGAGTGCAGCACCATAAGAAAATTCGTTGCTCTGCAGACCATCGGAGGCTTCGTAGCGAATGCATCTTTTGCTGTCGGGACTGAATTTGGACAATCCGTTAAAGGTACTGAGCCACAAGTTTCCGGACCGGTCCTCGAGAATATTGAGCACGGAATTGTTGCTCAGTCCATTGTCCGTAGAATAGCCGGCGGTCACCTGACCCGTTTTCCGGTCAAACAGCAGCAGTCCGCGCCCTTCGGTGCCTATCCAGAACCGGCTCCGGCGGTCAATATATAAGGCACGTACGGGCTTGTCGACAGCATAACGCTGTATGGCTTTGCTCTGTTTGTTGATCTGGATGATCTCGTGGTAGTTGCCGGCCCAGAGTGATCCTTTCTGGTCGTCAAGCAGGCAGTTGAGGTCGTTGAGCCCTTCATTGAAGACCTCAAATCTATCCCGTTGTTTGCTGTATCGGTACAGGTGACCATTGGAAAATGTAGCGGCCCATAGATCGCCCTGCTGATCCCGGAGCAGTACCTGTACACTCTGGTTGACGAGTCCCTGCGCTGTGGCACAGTCATAATGTCTGAATCCCGCCCGGCGATTGTAGCGTACAATACCACGTTCGGTACCCAGCCAGATATCGCCTGCAGGGTCGATGGCTATACTGTTGACGCTATTGTCCAAGAAGGACCGATTATCTTTTTTGAAATGCTGATAACTATTCTGGGACTTGTTCCAGCAGTAGAGACCATTGCCTTCTGTGCCTATCCATAGGTATCCCGGGGATTCGGCAAAGGAGCGGATAAATTGCCCGCTCAGGTTGAAGTTCGGAGGTAGATTGCGTCCGGGGGCGTTGAAGGTATGCTGGCTGTCATCAATGATATGAATGCCACCACGGGCTGTGCCGATCCACTTCTTGTTTTGCGCGTCGATAAAGATGGTGAAAATGGCATTGCTACTCAGCGGATATGCCGAACGCTCTCCGGAATTTAATTGTCGTACATGTCCAGCAGGCAGGGTTAGCAATGAAATGCCGTCGTTCTGCGTGGCCACCCACAGTTTCTGGTTGTTTTCCAGACTGAGCTGACTGACCGTCGGGGAACTCAGCTGTTTCTGAAAATGCGCCTTCATGGATGCCCGGCCGATGTCCCAGACGAATACCCCTGCAGATGTACCAATGAATAGCACGTCACGGTCGTTGCTGGTCATACTAGTGGCCTCGCGCACGGCTGTGCTGACCAGATTCAGCTGGCGGCTTTTCCGGTCAAACTGAAAAAGTCCCCGTTCATTGACGAAAACCCATACCCTGTCGGTAGCGTCCACATGTAGCGCCGAAACGTGGTAATACTCAAGCCGCGACGCGGTTCCGGGCTCAGGACAGTATATTCTGACGGCTGCAGAGCGGCCCTGTTCTTTGAACAGCAGCCCCCAGCCGTTAGTTCCGATATATACATTGTTTTGGCGGTCGACCTGAATTGCTCTAGTGTCCGCATTGAGGTGATATTCCTGCTTTGGATTCGCACTTTCAAAAAAACGCAGACGTGAGAAGGAATTGAAGTTGCGGTTATAGATGCCGACACCCTGACCGGTTCCGACCCATAGATTTTTGTCGCGGTCTTCGGCAATGCAGTAGATGTAATTATGCGGAATACTCCCTGGATTTTTGAGCTGATTTCTGTATACTTTCATCTCTCGTCCATCGTAGCGGTTCAACCCATCGAAAGTGCCAAACCACATGAATCCCTGACTGTCCTGATAAATTGTTTTGACGGAGCTGTTGGAGAGTAGTTTGTTGATCTGCAGCTGCAGTTGTGCCCTGATTGCAACAAATGGGGAAAGCATAAAAAATAAGATCGCCGTGATAGTTATTTTTTGCATCGGTATTCAATAATTTAAAAGGATAATAACAGATTAAATCGCTTCGGCTTGACTATAGCAATTGGCTGCTCACTGATTTTTTAAAGATAGGGAATGTTCGGAGTATTATAAATGTTTATTTTACATTTATTAAAAGCGCCAAAACTAACTTCTCTGACCGTTAGGACCGGAGACTGCGGGACATCCTGCATCCGGTGTGCCACCAAAGATTAAATTTGGTATAAAAAAAATGGGGCTTCGTCGAAGACCGCTGCTATTTGCGACGAAAAGCCGTATTTTTGTGGATGGTCCAAAATGATCCGGATATATGCAAGATTTAAGCTGCAGCGACGTCTTTTTAAAGTTTTTCACAGAACATAAGTTCAGGACACTGCGACATGTACTGTTTCTGATCGGCTTATTCCTGCTGTTTGCCAATGCAAATACCAAATCCCATTTTCAGGGGGAATACAACCTGTACTTCACCATCTTTCTCTGGGTGGTATTTGTCTGCATGTTTTACACCAATATGTACGTATTGCTGCCGAGATTCTTTTTCAGGGAAAAATATGAGGTCTATATCCTCGCACTGATCCTACTGGTGGCGTCCAGCCTGGCCCTGGTCAGGGGAATCGCCGATTACATCTATATCGTGCATACCCCAGCCATCAAGCGGCCCGAATCGGATTCGATGGGCATGGGTATGGTGGCCGCACTTTTTATTGTTATCCCAATTATCTTGACAACCACAACCTTCAAGCTTTTCAAGCGTTGGATCGAAGACAACAAGCGGATTTCGGATCTTAAAAACCTCGCGCTGACAACGGAATTGATCTCACTGAAAAATCAGATCCAGCCACATTTTCTGTTCAATATGCTTAACAATGTAAAAGCGCTGATCCGTAAGGACCCCAATATGGCGACAGAGGTGATCATCAAGCTGTCTGATTTTTTGAGATATCAGCTCTATGAGAATAATGACGACAGAACCCTGTTGAAATCTGAAATCGGTTTTATCTCCAATTTTCTCAAACTCGAAGAAATACGGCGTGATAAGCTGAGTACGAGCATCGTGTGTATGGGAGCACTGCAAAAGAAAAGTGTTTTCCTACCACCACACCTGTTTACAGCTTTTGTAGAAAACGCCATTAAATATAGTCTGAGCGCCAACGATGATCCCACATTTATCGATATCCGCTTTGCGGAGGCCGGAGGCCGCCTTTATTTCGAGTGCGAAAACTCGCAGGACCCAGATCAGCAGGCTGCAAAGAGCAAATATGGGGGGCTGGGACTGGCAAATGCCAAAAGGCGTCTGGACCTGCTCTATAAGGATGATTACCAGCTCACGGTATCTAAAAGTGAGACACGGTATAAGGTTAAATTAGATATTCCGCTATGAACTGTATCATTGTAGACGACGAACCTCTGGCAAGGGAAGAAATGAAAAATCTGATCGAAGAGATCTCATCCATCCGTATTGTCGGCACCTTTTCCAATGCGATCTCTGCACTGGAGTGTATCAAAACAAATGCTGTTGATCTGCTATTTCTGGACATTGAGATGCCCACTGTCAATGGCCTTGACTTTGCGCAGTCGCTTCCGGACGATAAGCTGGTGATCCTGACGACTGCTTACGCGCAATATGCGCTTAAAAGCTATGAATTGGATGCTATTGATTATCTGCTGAAACCGATCAAAAAAGACCGGCTGGCCAAAGCGATCGATAAGGCTATTGCATACAAAACGCTGCTGACGCTAAAGGAGAACAAGAGCACGGTGGAGAATAGCAGCGAGGATGCCCTTTTCATTAAGTCTGACCGGAAATATTATAAAATTGCCTTTACCGATATCCGTTTTATTGAAGCTCTCAAAGACTACGTGGTGATCTATACCTGCAACAATAAGCTGATTACGGCCATGAACCTCAAAACTATACATCAGAAGCTGCCGGGCAATCTTTTTGCCCGCACCAGCAAGTCCTACCTGGTCAATCTGTCCTACATCGATTCTTTTGACAACCATACGGTCTATGTGGACACCTTCGAGATCCCGATAGGTGAAATTTACCGTGAATCATTCTTCAGACAGTATACGGGCGGTCTGTTATGATGTGGGCGTAGCCATGCTATCTTGAGCTACGCCACAATAAACCGGGCCAGAAAGTCAATCCTGATCCCATGCTTGCGCAGAAAGTCTGTCAGCAGATCAACGCTGCAGTCTTCGGTCTCGACCCTGAAAATGGAATCTTCGTCATCCAGGTCGACGGTGGCAGACTGTACCTGGGGCAGATGTGCATGGAGCAATTGCATCAGGAAATTTTTCTTGTCCTTGGTCTTGACAGAACTTTTAAAAATCAACACTTGCCTAGCTTTCATAATGATAATCTTAACATATTGTTTAAAATCCTTTGGTCGGCCCAGCTGCAGGGCGGTATAACAAATCTAAAATCTTTATACGCGCCTATCGTGTATATTATACCAAAGCATCAAATTTTTATACAAAAATACCTTAGCAATAGGTCTGCTAATGGTGACTTGTAGGATTCCTCAACGGTCCTAAACATTTTTACTCTTCTTTTATCTATTTGTTGCAAAGCAGTCTTTTCGAAAACGATAGCTTTGTTCGATAACCAATTGGCGGATCGCTGATAAAAAATAACCCGTAAACCAATTTATCTCAACTAATCATGATGAACAGAAATTATGCATCTTCCTTTTTTTGTGTGCACAAGAAAAGCAATAAGAAACTGAAGTGGCTGTTGATGGCTTCCATGCTGCTGGCCATGGGGCATGTGTCGGCCCAGGAAAAAATGATCCATGGAAAGGTCACTAATACTAGTGGACAGCCGGTCAATGGCGCATCTATCAAAGTCAAAGGGAAATCACTCAGTACCTCTACTAACGAAAAAGGGGAATTTACACTTTCGTTAAACCCGGGGGAGGTCATCCAGATTTCAAATGTCGGGTATAATCATACCGAATATCAGATAGGTCAGTCCACGGAAATCAATATTCCGCTTGTTGCGGCCGAAATAGCAGTGGATGAGGTGGTGGTGGTAGGATATGGCAGGCAGAAAAAAGTAGACCTGACCTCTTCTGTTGCGGTCGTCGATACCAAAGACCTGGTGAAATTGCCCGGCGGAACTATAGCTACCCTTCAGAGCACGGTGCCCGGGGTGCAGGTGACCAATGGAACGGTCCGCATCCGCGGTGTGGGTTCGATAAACGGCACTGATCCGCTGTATGTCGTCGATGGGATGATCGGCGGGGCGATGCCCGACGAGAATAACATAGCGAGTATCCAGGTGCTAAAAGATGCTGCCTCGAGCGCGATCTACGGAGCCCGCGGCGCCAATGGGGTGATCTTGGTGACGACCAAACGGGGACAGGCGGGTGAAGTAAAAATCGATTACAACGCGTTTGGGGGGATCAAGAATATTTCCCATAATGTGCCCTTGTTGAATGGGCAACAACTGGCAGAGCTGATCAACGAAGAAATGTACAACAGGGATCCCGGGCGTAAGGATTATTTGCCAGCGCTGTCCAAGCCTACTGAAATCGGACAGGGATACAATATGATGGATGAACTGCTGCAGACCGGTAACTATCAGCGGCACAATCTCTCCGTTTCAGGTGGTTCGCAGCATGCAAACTTTAGGTTGAGCGGCATTTACGCGACGGATAAGTCCATCATTATTCAGGACAAGAGCAAATATTATGGCACACAGATCGTTTCAGATTTTACCAAAGGCAAGCTCCGCATCGGGGAAACACTGTCGCTGGGCTATAATCGGCGGAACTGGAGCGACAAGAATATTATCGATGCGCAAAAATGGTCATCGACCCTTCCGCTTTACGATGCAAACAGCAGCACTGGTTTTGCCGGAGCCGGCAACGGAACTGATGTGCAGAGCGCGCTGGCCAATGCTTATCTGAACAAAAATGTCAACGACAATTTTACCGCCAACGGTAACGTCTGGGCAAGCTATGAAATCATCAATGGGCTGACCTATAAATTCAACATGGGCATGGACATCAACCGGACGAGAAATGAGGGTTATATCGGCGACTACTCCGTAGGGCAATATCAAAATCATAGTCCGGATGAACTCAATATTTCAAGTACACAAAACAACCGCTGGCTGTTTGAAAATACCTTAACTTACGAAAACAGCATTGGCAAGCATACTTTTTCGGCCTTGGCCGGTATCACTTCGGAAGAATCGCGTTACAATGCCGTGAATGCCGGTGCACGTGGACTGCCAAGTCCGGATGTGTTGATCCTCAATGCTGCTTCTCTGGCCAGCTCACGTCTCGTGGGCTCCGGTGTAGGACAGACAGCCATGTATTCGATGCTGGGCCGGATCAATTACAATTATGACAATCGTTATCTGCTGACATTTAACATGCGGCGGGATGGCTCTGCGAATTTCAGTAACCACTACCGCTATGGAAATTTTCCGTCGGTATCAGCGGGCTGGCGGCTCAGCCAAGAAGCATTTATGAAGGCATTCCCTTTTGTCAGTGAACTGAAGCTGCGCGGTAGTTACGGTATTCTGGGGAATTCGGATATCGCTCAGTACCAATATCAGCGGACGGTGAGTTTTGATCATGTATGGTATTACCTGAACAACGAAATGGTGACAGGTGCCTTACCGCAGACACCCTCCAATCCAAATGTCAAGTGGGAGAGCCAGTATTCGACGGATATCGGCCTCGACCTGGAATTGTTTAACCATAAGTTTTCTTTAACGGTCGATTACTATAACAAGAAAACAGAAGACATGCTGATCAATGTGCCGATATCCTTTACGGCAGGATACGTCAACAATTTTCCGGTGCTGAATGCGGGCAGCATACGCAACCGGGGGTGGGATGTGCTGGCATCGTACCGGGATAAATCTGGCCAGTTTAGCTATAATGTGGGCGTGAACCTATCCTTTGTCAGAAACCGTGTGCTCAGTCTCGGCAACAATAATGAGATTCTTTGGGGGAATATTGCGCCGGGCGGGGAAAATGTGACAAGAACTGCTGTCGGCCGTTCTGTGGGTGAATTTTGGGGCTATACGACGAATGGACTCTATACCGAACAGGCACAACTGGATGCCGATAAAGCCTTTGCGCCGAAGGCGGCTCTTGGTGATGTGAGATTTAATGATCGCAATGGAGACCATATCTTAAACGATCAGGATAAAGATTTTCTGGGAAGTCCAATACCGGACTTTAGCTATGGACTTCATGCTGATTTCAGTTATCAGAGTGCTGTCGGTACCTTCGATCTTGCGATGATGTGGCAGGGAAGCCAGGGCAACAAGATTTACAACAATAGCCGGTACTGGGGTGAGGGCATGTACCATTATTACAATAATTTTGCGTCGACTCTCGACCGCTACCGTGCGCAGGAGCTGGTCTTCACGAATCCGGTATCGGGGGAAACTACCGTTTACCCAAAAAATACCGACACGGACATTCCACGCGCAGTACTCGGCGACCCCAATCAGAACCTGCGGGCATCCAACAGATTTGTCGAAGACGGCTCTTATCTGAGACTGAAGGTGCTCAATATCGGATATAGCTTTTCGATCCCCACGTTGCAACGCTGGAAGGTGGACCGCCTGAGATTGTATATCGGGGCGAAAAACCTGCTGACTTTTACCAAGTATTCTGGCTATGATCCGGAAGTCGGATCGGGTGATACGCGCTCGAATTTAAGCCGCGGCATCGACGGACAAACGCCCTGGGGACTGAGCTTCCCCAATTCAAGAGAATATTTTATGGGTGTTCAATTTACATTCTAACAAATAAATAGATCCAATGAAAAGACAATATATAAAACTCGGTGTTGTGGGTTTATTGTTGCAGCTGGGCAGCTGTAAACCGAATCTGGACTTGTCGAATCCACAGGAACTGTCGACAGACACTTATTATAAAACTGCAGATCAGCTGGAAAAATCGGTCATACCAGCCTATCAGGCTTTGATCGGCCGTACCCAAGGGGGCTATGCCCGTAGCTTGTACTACGCTTTATTGGCCCCCGGTGACGACTATACACATACATTCAAATGGGAGCCTATGTATCAGGATACCTATAATACACCGGCGAGTGACGGCATGCTTGCGCTCAGCTGGAAAGATTTTTGGAACGGCGTGTTTGCGGCCAATGTAGCCATCGACCGGATCAGTAAGTTTACAGGTGAAATCGAAGAGAACAGAAAAAACCGGTTATTGGGCGAGGCGTATTTCCTGCGGGGACTCAATTATCTTCATCTGGGTATGTTGTTTGGAGAAACCATCCCGCTGATCGACAAACCTGTCGAAACCAACGAAGATTACTATCCCGGCAATGCACAGCCCGGTGCTGTATATGCACTTATTGTCGACGACTTTAAGAAGGCAGCAGCGCTGTTGCCCACCCGGGGAACGCTGTATGCGGATAGCAAAATGATCGGTCGGGCAACAAAGGGGGCTGCCCAGGCTTATCTGGCAAAAACGTATTTATACAAACCCATTCTGGCCAAAGGACAGTCCGCCGATTTTCAGCAGGCGGAAGTCGAACTGAAGCGTGTGATTGACAGCAAGGAGTATCAATTGATGTCTTCTTACCGGGACAATTTTTTGGAAGCCAAAGAGAACAACCATGAATCGGTTTTTGAAATCCAGCTTTATAATGGTCCCGGATGGCTGGGGGATGATATATCGAGTTCATGGCGCTGGCAGGAAATCGGTATGTTTGACGGTACCGGCGGAGCGTGGTGGAATCTAGCGCCAAATAAAATGGCACACGACGAATTTGAAGAAGGCGATCCACGCAAGTACATGACGCTGTGGTGCGAAAACGGTGCAAAATTCACACAGCTCGATGGTAAGGTCACTTCGTATAGCGACTGGATGAAAAATCTCGCGACCAATAAAGATCTGTTTGGTACCCGCAAATATTGCCCGGATGTTCAGATCGCAGATTTCGACAATGGCAACAACGACCGGATCTTTCGCTACAGTGATGTACTGCTTCTGTACGCCGAGTGCCTCAATGAACGGGGAGATGCTGCGGGGGCCAAACAGTACATCAACCTTGTCCGCAAACGTGCCAATAATATTGTTCCGGATGAGCAGCCCCATCTTTGGTACCAAAAATCCAATGGCACCATCCCTGACGTGGACGGACTGCTGGCTCAGGGCCTGGTCAAAAACGGTATTCCGTTAAATTCGGTCAAAAATGTTATCGCGCATGAGCGCTTTGTCGAATTTTTGGGTGAATATCAGCGTTATTTCGACCTGTTGCGGTGGGGGATGGCGGATCCGTCCTGGCTTGAACCATTGAAGAAAGCCGGCTGGACGACGAAGGCTATGTACTATCCTTTTCCGCAATCCGAATTGGACAATAATAAAAATTTAAAAGGAAACGATATGAACAATTGAGGTGCAGGGACAAATCGCGGCAGCGCTGCAGTTGGTCAACGTGAGGGTGCACTACGTCAAAATGTTTTCGCCTTATGGCGGGCAAGGGCTTCCTTTGCTGAAAAAACATGAGAAAACAAGTTTTGTGTGCGCTTGTGTTCAGCAGCTTAGCAACGCTGACGGCACAGGCCCAGAATGCCGTATCGGGTCAGCTGGCGGTGGATTATATACCGCTGTCCAACTATATCCGGCCGGAGGATAGCGTAAAGACGGGCTCAAAGAGCGATTTCAAGAGGCTACAATTTAACCTTGAAATTCCGCTATCCACTAAGGTAGACTCGTTGGGCAATATCAGGCGCTGGTCCTGGAAAGTCGGTGCGGCTTATGCCAAGATGCAAAATCGCGACTATGAACAGGACCTGTTTCCCAGCGAAATGCTGAATGCCGAGATTGGTCTACAATACCTGACCTCCTTACGGAAAAATTGGTCACTGCTGACCTTTGCTTCTGTGGGCGTTTATTCCGATCTGGTCAAAATCAATGGGAAAGATGTGCTGGGGCAGGGAGGAGCCTTATTTATCAAACGCTTCAGACCCAATCTGGCCTTTGGTTTCGGACCGGTATTGAGCAATAGCTTTGGTGTGCCGATGGTACTGCCGGGATTGTATTTTGACTGGAAGACCAACGGGAAAGTGAAATTTAACATCAACTTTCCGCAGGGACTGGCTGCGGCTTATCAGGTCAGCAGCTTTATGGATCTGCGGGCGGTGGTCAACCTCGATGGGATGACTGCCGAACGGGAAAGGAACGGCAAGTCCACCCTTAGTGGGTTTATGTTGCTGACGGCAGGGCTGCAGCCGCAGTTTAACCTCGGCAAAAGCCTGAAAGTACAGCTGACCGGAGGCAGTACCCTCGCCCGTATGTATGTCGAAAATGACCGCTCCCTGAAGAATATCTTTAAGGATAAGAAACAGGAGGACCCGCGATTTTCACCGACGTTTTATACTTCGGTAGCATTGAAATGGAATATGCCGTACTAACGGCTGAGGAGCTTCTTGAAAACCACATTCTGAAGGAGCTCCTCTCTTTTGGTCCGCGAGATCGGTAACTCCTGCTCCCCAATATAGACCCTGCCACCCGAAATCATGTCGATATGGTTGACATTGACCAGGAAAGATTTGTGGATACGGAAAAAATGGCTGCCCGGCAGCGCTTCTTCCAATGCCAGCATTGTCTGATGGATCGTGACGGTCCGTTCTTTAAAATGAATTTTGGTGTAATTCTGCATGCTTTCGGCATAGCGTATATCCGTCCAGGAGATCTTGACAAAGGCATCACCCTGCCGTACAAAGAGCATGTTGTCGTTGGGAGCAGGTTCCTGCAGCGATTTGCTCCGCTGTACAAATTGCTGATAGGCTTTGGTCGCAGCCTGAAAGAATCGCTGGAATACGATGGGTTTGAGGAGGTAGTCTACGGCCTGCAGACGGAAGCCCTCCAGGGCATATTCGGAATAGGCGGTAATGAAGATGCACATGGGCGGAGTATCGAGCGAGTCCAAAAAATCGATACCATTGAGGTAGGGCATATTAATGTCCAGAAACATCAGGTCAATGTCTCCCTGCTGTAGTCTGGACGCTGCTGCAAGGGCCGACGGATATGTGGCCACAAGATCCAGAAAATCAACCTGATCGGTCATTTCAGCAATATGTTGCCGCAACATCGGTTCATCGTCCACGATGATGCATTTCATCTTTGTAGGTTCCATCATAACTTAGCAGTTGAGATCGATGTTCAGCTCGACGCAAAACGTGTCGTCCCGCTTTTCGATCGTTAGGGTATAGTTATTTTCATATTGCAGCTCGAGTCGCCTTTTGACATTTTCCAGTCCGATACCCGAGGGGCCTGAGGATACTTGTCGCGGATATTCGTGATAGCTGTTACTGATCCGGAAGTGGAAATGACCATCCTCTTCCACACAGTGGAGACTGATTTTCCCTTTTTGTTCGGGTAGACGGTCCACGTGCTTGAAGGCATTTTCAACAAAACAGATCAATAAAAGTGGTGTGATGTGCAGGTCTTCTGTGGATTGTGACCAGCGGCAGCTGACCTCCAGTTCATCCCCCCAGCGCATCTGCTCGATACTGATAAAATTCTGCAGGTATTGAAGCTCACGGCTCAGCAATACGAATGACTGGTTACATTCATAAAGCTGGTAGCGTAGAATGTCCGAGAACTTCAATAATAGATAGTCTGCCATGTCCACATTCTTTTTCATCAGGATATGAATATGGTTCAGCACATTGAACATAAAATGCGGATTGACCTGATCCTGCAGCAATTTGATCTGACTTTCCAAAAAATTCTGCTGCAGCTGATTGTGCGCATGTTGTATGTTGGCGTGCTCCTGATAGAAGCGGATACCGCAGGCTGTACCGTTGATGAGTAAGGAAGAGGGGATCGCTTTATAACTCTGGACAAACAGGAGTGTCGACCGCTCTTCTTCGGACAGCTGTTGTGTATGGAGGATAAAGTGAGCATCTACCATACCGATTAGTAAAGCCAATAGCAGTACAAAGATGATGGCTTTGAAGACAAAGGTTTTCATCTGTTGTTTTTTTATTGCCTTTGGTAAGATACTGTCACTCAGGAACTGCGAAATGCAGATCGAACAGATCACCACTGCGGAGCTATGCAGCAGGGCATTGCCTGCGTCCATGTCCTGTCTCACTTGGATCCATACCGCAAACCACAGAACGAACCAGAAAAGCATCAGGAAGAGATTGCGATAGAGATAATTTTTTTTGAACATCATGTTTGAAAATAGTTCTACCATTTGGCCCCTTGTCAATGATTGGGCAAGAGCTGATCCAGCCAGTTGAACATGGAACAAAAATAGGTAAATTGTCTTGTGTCTCGTATACATTTTGATCCGATATAATTGTTCGGGATGAGCGGCTAGAGGGTATCCATCTCCAGTTGGACTGTCGTATGATCACCGGTGGACCCTGTACTCAAAACATAATTGTCGGCATAATGCAGGTCCAGTCTTTTTTTTATTTGCTCCAGTCCTTCGGTCAGACCCTTTCGCCGGTTGGTGGATAGGTATGCTGTGTGGCTTATTGTAAATTGCAGACGCCCATTTTCTTGCTGACAAAACAGTTTGACGAAGGTGGGCTGGCCTACTTTGAGGGGCAGGTGTTTAAAGATGTTTTCTACCAGACATACCAAGACCATCGGCTTGATCCGCAATTCCGTGAGGCCATTTAGCCAATGGTAGTGCACTTCCAGTTCCCTGCCGCGCCCGATTTTTTCGATGGCAATAAAATCCTGTAAGTACTGCAGTTCGCGCAAAAGGGGAACATCGAAGTGGCTGCTTTCGTACAGCTGATAACGTAGCATATCCGAAAATTTTAACAGCAATACATTGGCCTGTTCGCTATCCTCTTTGATCAATAGTCGAATGTGACCTAAGACAGTGAACATAAAGTGAGGATTGACCTGATCCTGTAGCGATTTGATCTGATTTTCCAGAATTAGTTGCTCCAGCTGGCTGTGCTTCTGCTGTATGTAGGCATGTTCCTGATAGAAACGGATGCCACAGGCTGTTCCATTCATCAATAAGGAAGAAATGATTGCTTTGAAAAACTGGGCGAACAGCATTCCCGGATGTTTCCGGATCATCACATACTGGACATGGAGAATAAAAAATAGATCCAGAGCGCTGATAAGAACGGCCAAAAGCAGGACAAAACCGGCTGCACGGAGAACAAAAGTCTGCATGTGCCTGGTCTTGATCGCCTGGGGCAGGACCTTGTCGTTTAAGATATGTGCTATGCCTATCGCTGCGAGCATGACAGTAGAGGTATATACAAACGCCCAGCGGGCACCCAGATCTTCCTTGACCTGAATCCAGACGACAAACCAGAGTGCTGCCCAGAAGATAAGCAGGAAAAAATGCCGGTGCAGGTAGCTATTTTTGAGCATGGATATAAAAAAGGCCTTTGAAGACCAGGTGGCTGGCCTTCAAAGGCGTCGTTTAAGGAGCTGTTAGAAGATAAAGTAACCTACGCCAATGGAAAATGCCTGCGGTTTGGATTTGAAGGATTTACTGAGATCTGAAAATCCACGCTCGTAACGCAAGTCAATGCTGAATCTATTGATATCAACGCCTAGACCGCCGGTAAACTGCAGGTTGGACTTGTCGAAATGCCTGATTCCCTCTTTGAGCGCTTTGAGCGGTGACAGATTGTCGTTTAAGGTATAGCTGTAAATAGCACCCCCAAAGACCCGAAGGTTCATGTCCTGCTGCTGCACGATCTTGTACCCGATCATCACGGGGATGTCGATTGCATTCCATTTAAGCTTGGACTCGGTCTGCCCCTGCGGTTTGAGTGCCGCTTTCCGCTTGCTGAATAGTGCTTCACCCTGAAGATAAGCCCGCCCGAAGTTGAGACGTGCCATACCGCCCACGTGCAGCCCCAGAGCGTACTTGTCGTCGAGATCTGCCAATTCGGTATTCAGCTTGTTGAGGCTGCTACCGCCTTTGATACCAATCTGAATAAAAGACTGCTCCTGTGCAAAGGCCATTTTGCTTAACATCATCGCGAAAAATACAATACACGATAAAATTGTTTTTCTGTTCATAGTTATTGTTTTGATATGCTGCAAAAAAACAAAGCTTAGGAGGGATTGGGAAAAGTCTTTGACGAACGGCAGGCCTGCAGTGACGAAAGCAGATATGGGGATGATACCCAGCTGCGCGAGGCCGGCCCATTATGTCGATATCCGTTTAGTTTAAGTCGATATTGCATAATAATCCTGCGGCAATACTTTGTATTATTGGCCAAATTATAAACAGCAATTGATGTCACAGACAATAAAAAAAATGGATTTGGCAGATATCCCTCCTGTCATTTATGGTACAAGTAGCCTGGGGAACCTCTATAATGAAGTAGCACTGATGGACAAGGTGGCCATTGTACGTGAATGTATCCGTCATGCGAATGGGCTGGCTGTTTTTGACAGCGCCGGAAAATACGGCGCGGGCCTGTCACTAGAGTCCCTCGGTGCCGCGCTCCGGCAATTGCAGGTCGATCCAGCTACCGTGTTGATCAGCAACAAGCTGGGCTGGTACAGGATTCCGTTGGAAACGACCGAGCCGACCTTTGAGCCGGGGGTGTGGAAGGGGCTGCACTATGACGCCGAGCAGCGGATTGGCTACGACGGAATTCTGGAGTGTTTTCATCAGGGCAATGAGCTGCTGGGTGACTATGCCGCGCAGCTCGTCTCGGTGCATGATCCCGATGAATATCTGGCAAAGGCAATTAATCCATTGGATGAAAGACGCCGTTATCAGGATATTTTAGATGCGTACGTGGCACTGACCGAGCTGAAAGATCAGGGAAAGGTGATGGCGGTGGGTGTGGGGTCCAAAAGCTGGAAAGTTATCCGGCGCATTGCGCAGGATGTGAAATTGGATTGGGTGATGATCGCCAATAGCCTCACGGTGCATGACCATCCGACAGACCTGCTGGCATTTATCGCTGAGCTGGCACGCGCAAATGTTACCGTGATCAATTCGGCGGTATTCCATGGCGGCTTTTTGGTCGGCAGCGACCATTATAATTACCAGCTGGTAGATAGGACAACGGAAGTGGGTAGGGCGCTTTATGCCTGGCGGGACAAATTCTGGCAGCTGTGCCGGGAATTTGGTCTCAAGCCTGCCGAGGCCTGTTTTGCCTACGGATTTGGAATTCAGGGTGTAAAAGCCGTCGCGCTCAACACGAGTAAAGCCGAAAAAGTCAAAGAGAATGTAGCAATGGCTACGCGCAAAATTCCCACTGCCTTCTGGGAAGAACTCCAACGGGCAGGCTTATTGTAAGGCGACGGCCATCGTTGACTATGTTGACAGCCGGCGCCTGTAATTGGTGGGCGTCTCCCCGGCTATTTTTTTAAAGAGCCGGTTGAAATAGGTGATATGCTCAAAACCCAATGCAAAGCTCAGTTGTTGTATACTGCAGTCATCGGCCAGCATCATCAGCTGAGCTTTTTCTATTTTTTTCTGGTTTATGTACTTTACGGGAGTAGTATTCATCTGTTTTTTAAAAAGCCGGATCAGATGGTCTTTGGATAGAAAAACGTGACCGGCAAGCTGCTCAATGGAGATCGCGCGATGAATGTGCTCATCGATATAGTCGATAACCCGCAGGAGCCGTTTGTCGACATCTGGTATGCCGTCCGTTGCACCGGCCAAAAAACGGCTCATCAGTATATGAATAATGGCCTGGTTCTCGACCTCCCGGGCAAAAGGTGAGGCCACCTGCAATGCGATATTTTTCATTAATCCCGCTGAATGATCGTAGCCTCTGGGGTCATACATCGGTAAGGCACGGCTGGGGTTTAATACGTGGAGGCGCCGGACGAGATCCGCTATGAGCTCATCTGACTGAATTTCTTTTGGAAAGGTATAGCGGTCGAAGATACTGGAGCGTATTGCTGGATTTTCATAGATATGGATATAATAGAGCGAAAATAAGCCATTACAGGAATAGCTATGCTGTACATGCGCAGGGGTAAGATAAAGATATCCGGGGCGGAGCGTGATCTGCTCCTTATCTAATAAAATGGATGCTTGCCCCTCCCTGACATAGTGTATCCGCGCAAAAGGGCTTCTGATATCTTTAAAATTCCAGTCGGCATTGTGCTGCGCATAACCCACATTTAAGAGGCTGAAATCAAGTTTATTTTTTGGATTGCTGCTCATTGGTCTTCCAGGTCTTGTGACACGGAATACAATAATAAGGAAAAAGTCGATAATGTATTCACTTAGGCTCTCATGGTATTGGAAAAATAATCGTAATTAGTTTTGTTGAGGTTAAACTATTTTGGTTTTTGTCCGCTTGCCAAAGCCTAAAAATATTACTAGTGAATTCTACTATCGATATTGTGCAATTTCTGATCGATAATGTGAATGCCATTTTAAAGGAATGCTGTTACATTTGTATAACGTAATCAAAACAAATTATAAACTGGATGGCAGCGGGTGAGTCTCCTGCCCACGGACATCCTTACCTAAAATACATGATGATGAATAGAAGATCTGCAATTAAGCTTATTGGTACTGCAATTCCAACGTTATTTCTCAGCCGTTTTACTTCGGCATATACGTATTTGGGCAAAGTTCCTTTTGACCCCAATTGGCGCTCGCTGGAAAGATACTCGGTACCCAGGTGGTTTCGTGATGCCAAATTTGGAATATGGGCACATTGGGGGCCGCAATGTCAGCCTGAATATGGGGACTGGTATGCGCGGGGAATGTATCAGGAGGGGTCTGATCAATACATTTATCATGTGAAAAAATATGGTCATCCTTCCGTTTTTGGATTTAAGGATGTGATTCACGAGTGGAAAGCTGAAAAATGGGATCCGGAGGCATTAATGGATCTGTATCAAGCTGCGGGCGCCCAGTATTTCATGGCATTGGCCAATCACCACGATAATCTGGATCTCTTTCACAGTAGCCATCACCGTTGGAACAGTGTCAACGTAGGGCCCAAAAAAGATATCGTGAGGGGCTGGGAACAGGCAGCAAAAAAACGAGGTCTCAAGTTTGGTGTAAGCGTACATGCTGCGCATGCCTGGACCTGGTATGAAACGGCACAGCGGGCGGACAAGCAGGGAAACTATGCTGGTGTGGCCTACGATGGTAAACTTCGCAAAGAAGACGGTAAAGGGAAATGGTGGGCAGGCTATGATCCACAGGAGCTGTACGCGCAGGATCACGCTCCGAGCCTGGACAGTACGGATGATCACACGATCCATCGGCAGTGGCACTGGGATGTTGCATCTGGGGTCAGTATACCTACGGACGCGTATTGCACCAACTTCAAAGCGCGAACACTCGAACTGATGAACAATTACCACCCAGATATGATTTATTTTGATGATACGGTGCTGCCACTCTGGCCGATAAGCAATGTGGGGCTGGAAATAGCGGCACAGTATTACAACAAAAGCATGCAGGCCAATAAGGGAAAGGTGGAAGTGGTGATCAACGGGAAGATTCTGAACGAACAACAGCGCAAATGCCTGGTCTGGGATATTGAACGCGGACAAAGCAACAGCATTGAGCCGCAGCCATGGCAGACCTGTACATGCATCGGCTCCTGGCATTATGACCGACGAATTTACGATAATAACAGCTACAAATCCGCGAAAACAGTGATCCATATGTTGATCGATGTGGTCAGCAAAAACGGAAATCTACTCCTCAGTGTACCGCTCCGTGGTGACGGCTCTATCGATGACAAAGCCAAGGCGGTGGTGCAGGGTATAGGCGACTGGATGAGCCGGTACAGTGAAGCCATTATGGGCAGCAGGCCATGGCATATCTTCGGCGAGGGACCTGCATTGGAGGATGCGCCCGCGCTTAGTGTACAGGGATTTAATGAAGGAAAGGGTAAAGCTTTGACGGGGGAAGATCTTCGCTTTACAACCAAAGGAAATATATTGTATGTATTTATCATGGGCAGACCGGAGAAAAATGTGCTGACAATCAAGTCGCTGGGGAAGCGGGCGCCCAATACGAAGGCAGTCCGCACTGTGCAGGCATTAGGCTATACGCATAGGTTGACATATAGGCAGCTGACGGATGTGCTAGAAATTGAGCTTCCAGATGGCCTGATCCAAAATGAAATAGCCACGGTATTAAAAATTAGCTGAGCTGCCTTTGTACGCCCGGCCAAATGCTAAGGCGAAAGTGCCTGCGCGGCTACCTGAGCACAAAAACGGTAAAAAAATAAAATAATCAAAACTAATTTGTGTTACCATTGTTCTTAAAGCGAAGATTCATAAGGATAGGTATACTTAAATTATAGGGATTGATTTTGTAAGGCTAAGTCGACAATGACTTAGCCTTTTTTATGTCGTTAACGGGCCGGCCGTAAGTTGGACAAAAAGTTTTTCACGACATCTCGTGGGATAGCGAGGCAGGCCGTATGGCTATAGCGCGCGATATTGATCCCAATAAATTCACCCTTGCTGTCGATAATAGGACTTCCACACTCTTGGGCATGGATGCGGGAATCATGGATAAATACACTTGGAAACGTGTCCCTTCGGTCCGATTTTCCGCCTGGGATATGATTCGCCGGATGTGGATTCTCCGGTACGGGCCATCTGGACAATACGATACCGGCGTCCAGTATGGCTGTATCCCTGCGATACTGCACAGTCAGGCGGTCACCAGCCGAATACTGCCGCATAGCAGTGTTAATTTTAAGGGCGCTGGATACATCATGTCCATTGATCGCGAGAATGCGGTCTCCGGACCGCAGCCCGGCACGATATGCGGCCCCCATACTGTCTACTTTGGTCAATGTCGGCAGTCCTTCAATTTCCCGCATCTGGGCATCAAAACTTCCTGGTACAGGGATACGCGGAAATGGCTGCGGCATCATACCGAGGACACCCTGCTTGCTCGTATTGCCGTCCAATAGTGACCACAGCCCAATACCCAACAATGAATCGGGGAGAGGACGGGTTGCCAGATTTGTGATGGGGGTCGCCCGCTTCAGTTCTTTTGGTGTGGCCAAGGCGACAAGGTCCGTAGTTTCGTCGCGTAGAAGTACTGTTAAGGGGTGGCTTTGCCGTCCGGTCATCAGCACCGGATGATCGGCTACCATACTGCTCTTGGAAAGGATGACTGTAACTTTGTTGGATAAGGTGAATGCCGTTCCGAGTACTTGTAAACGATCGCCGTCCAGCATACTGCTGACCGGAAAAACCTGCAGATTTGTCTTGGGTAATTTTGCCGGCCGGTCGGCACTTTGTGTTGCAAGCAGTTCTTTTTGTGGATCGGTGCCGATAGGGTCGGTCGAGCTGGGGTACCTGCCAATAGCCACGGGCTGCGTGAGGCTGCTCCAGTACTTTCGGTAACTGTCGACGGGGACTTCATAATTGATTCCTTCGGCAGCGTCAATACGACTGTGCAGGCCGATCACACGACCCAGCAGGTCAAAAAGCGGCCCGCCCGAATCTCCGGGCTCCATGATGCAGCTGCTCCACATAAGCCCGTAATCATCCTGTTGTCTGAGAATATGTCCAGCGCGCAAAAAGGGCCTATTGAAGGGCAGTGTCTCGGGGTAGGAGAGACCAAAACAAGCTTGCTGTATTACGGTCGATGAAGACCAGCCCATCTCGGCAAAGGGCCATGGCCCTTCGCCCTGCATCTTCATCAGTGCAATATCGGGCAAGTTGCTCTGTTGATCAACAACCAGCCGCCCCAGTGCCTTTGCAGTACCTTTCCGTCCGTCGGCAAAGATAACCTGATAATGATGCCCGGGCGTGGTGGAATGTGCCACTGTCAGTATAAATCCATCGGCACTGACCACCACCCCGCTGAAAGGGGCGCTGTTCTGCTGTCTGCTCAGGCTGTCGATGCCATACATCTTGATGGATGCCGACAATGCGCGATTGACGATGGAACTGGGGATAGGGCGCTGCGCGACTTTATTGGTTTGAGCAAGGCAGTGGATCAGACCGCTGCAGATCAATAGGGCGACCCCAATGATCCGACAAAAGGCAAATGGATTGTTAAAGCGTGAGGTAGGCATAGGTTTCATGTACATTTCTCAGGTTGATTGTTGGAATAGGCTGACGACCAAGCCAGCGTTCAAAGTTAACAGATTGATGCACACAAAATCAAGGAACCGATCAAGTTCAGAATAAATTATGGTGGCAACGCATCTTCAGACTGATGGACAGAAAAATTTATGGTATAATCTGGCTGGCAGAGGATAACGTATCGCATGATGTGCGCACCGTGGATAGGAAGTATTCATTCTTTTTAGTTATCTTTAACCACTGGAACATCAACCTGGGCTAAACGGATCTATTTATGGACTATACGAGCGAAAAAAAGCTGCTTGAGGACTTTCGGAACGGAGAGGAGCAGGCCTGCGCGCATGTATATAATCGTTATTTTGCCCGTATTTGTCTTTATGCTGCCAGCTTTGTCAACGAAACCAGGGAAGCGGAAGATATCGCTGAGGAAGGTTTTATCCGTTTGTGGCAGGGAAAACGTGATTTTGAAAGCTTACAGCATCTCAGGGCAGCCCTTTATCAGACGACACGTCGGGTAGGCCTCAACCACCAAACGGCCCGACAGCGACGGTCGGACCGGGTCGATGCGTATGTCTCGCAACAAGAGCAGGACCAAGGTTCACACCTACAGGAGATCGTCTATGCTGAGACGATGGCCGAACTCTACCGTGCTATCCATAACTTGCCTCCCAAAGCCCGTGAGATTGTCCGGCTGACGTATCTGGAGGGGCATAGCAATCAGGAAGTAGCCGAATTGTTGCAGATTAGTATACAGACCGTCAAAAACCAAAAGTTGCGTGCTCTAAGCCTGTTGCGGCAGCAGTTGAGCAGCGATTCTTTCCGTTATCTTCTTTCACTAATCGTTCTATTTGGAAAAATTTAATCTTTTTTTTGGAGTCTTTGGTACTTTTTGGAATCGGCGCGGTATCTATAGTTGAATAGCGTAAAATGGACCCTTTACAAGAAGAAAAACTCATCCGTATAAGTACTTTAATCCTCCGGCAACTGCAGGGCAGGTTAAGTGTTGAAGATCGTGCCGTTCTGGACTGCTGGCTCAATGAATCGGCAGAAAACAGGGCGATCTATGCGCGTTGTCTGGAGGGCCAGGTGCAGCGTGATGCTTATATCCGGCTTGAGTATTTTGAAAACCATCGTGATTTTGAGTCTGTTAAACATAAGTTTAGGTTCAGAAGCGCAAGTCCAAAAGCTGCTATTCTAAAAAGGCTGTGGCCCTATGTCGCTGCCGCCTGTGTCTTGGTTGCGGCGATCGGGGGCGTCTGGTACCAGCAGGTCGCTAAGCATTCTGCCGGGGATGTACAGCGTACGGCGGCCAACGACAGACTACCTGCCTCCAATCAGGCCGTCATCACGCTCTCGGATGGGCGTCAATACACGCTCAACCAGCAGGAAAACCAGGTCGTCATTGATAGTAACGGTATACGTTACGATGATGGCCGTCAGGTTGCTTCGATTGATGCAGCGGTGTCAGCCAAAATCGAAACTCCTCGCGGCGGGACCTATGATGTGACGTTGCCCGATGGCACGCTAGTCAAGCTCAATGCGGGTACTTTACTCACTTATCCCACCGTCTTTGCCAAAGACAGACGGGAAGTTAATCTAACCGGGGAGGCTTATTTTGAAGTAGCCAAACGCCAGGGGCAGCCCTTTGTCGTGACCACCAAAAACCAGCAGGTCGCGGTGCTGGGAACGCATTTTAATGTGCGTGCTTATCCGGATGCGGCCGTAACCAAAACAACCTTGCTGGAAGGAAAGGTACGCGTGAAGGAAATGCTGAAAGGCAGGGTGCTATTGTTGTCTCCGGGAGATCAGGCCGTCAGGAAGGGGACAGAACTATCCCGGCATGCTGTCGATGTACAACAGGAACTCGCCTGGGTATATGGCAGATTTAATTTTGATGGCAAGTCCCTGCGGGAAGTGATGGATGAACTATCGCGCTGGTATGCGGTGGATGTGGTCTATAAGGGGGAAATACCAGATGTATCGTTTTTTGGCGGTACATTCCGTACGAGTAGACTGTCCAGTATCCTGAAGATTTTAAAAGACCAGGACTTGTCCTACCAGCTGACGGACGACGGAAAACTCATTATCGAAAAAATTGATCCCAAAGGACAGAAAGGAGGACTGTAGTATAGGCAATAAAGCATAAACATCTTACTTATGAACTAACATATCGGACCATAGGTCCAGCAGACTAACCTAACTTAACGTACTAGAAATTAATGAAACGAAGTTGTTTTTCACGAGCGACCAGGCCTTTATTATGGTTAATTTTTGCTGTCTTCATACAGCTTAGCCCAGGGGCCAATGCGCAAACCGTAACCTATTCGGGCAATCAGGTGCCCCTGATGGATGTGCTGCAGGCAGTTAAACGTCAGACGAATTATGAAGTGCTTGGAGCAAAGAAAATGTTAGAGGCGGCAAAGCCCGTTACCATCAAGGCGGATAAGATGCCGCTGAAATTATTTCTCGATAGAATTTTGAGTACCCAGGCGATCGGGTATACTATTGAGTCCAAAACGATCTTTCTGGAACGAAAGTCGCCAGCCCGCCGGCAGGAACAGCAAGTGGATCGCGCAGTAGAAAAGTCATCACAGACGCAGATCCGGGGTCAGATATTGGGCAGGGATCGCCAGCCGCTCGCAGGAGCAACCATTTCGCAGTCCGGCAACACCATCGCCGTGGCTGACCGCGAGGGGCGATTTGTGGTAGCGGCATCCATGCAACCGCTTACGGTGCGGATGGTGGGCTATAAACACTTGGTTATCAATCTGACCGACAACAGGACAGAATATATGGTTCAACTGGAAGAGGAACCCAATGCTCTAGACCAGGTCGTCGTGACAGGCTATCAAACCCTTAAGAAAGACTCCTACACCGGAACCGCCATCACCAAGAGTGGAGAAGAGCTGCGGCAGGTCAACCCGCAAAACGTACTGCAAGCCATGCAGGTGTTTGATCCTTCATTTAAATTACTGGACAACAATCTCGCTGGATCCAATCCCAATGCGTTGCCAAATATTAACGTGCGTGGTTCATCTTCGTTACCGACCGGCAATAACGAGGTGTTGCGTAGGGATAATATCACGACGACGATCAACATGCCTGCTTTTATATTAAATGGTTTTGAAGTCAGCGTACAAAAGGTGCTCGACCTGGATATGACGCGTATTGAGAGCGTCACGATCCTGAAGGACGCGGCCGCAACAGCAATCTACGGCTCGCGCGCTGCCAATGGGGTGATGGTGATCACCACCAAAATGCCTAAAGATGGCAAGTTGCAGCTCACCTATACCCATGAGAGTAATGTCAATATGCCGGATCTGACGGGCTATGACGTGCTGAATGCCAAGGACAAACTGGCCTATGAAAAGCTGGCAGGCTTGTATGACGGTACGCTCCAGCGCCAGCCTCAGGATGCGCTGGACGAGTTATACTACCAAAAATTGGCGAATGTGCTGGGTGGTGTAGATACTTATTGGCTATCGCAGCCAGTACGTACTGCTGTGGGACAGAAGCATGGGCTCTATCTGGAAGGTGGCTCGGAGAGCTTTCGGTACGGTGTGGATATGCGCTACCAGACACGGCCCGGTGTCATGAAAGGATCCGGAAGAAACCAATATTCCGGGGGACTCAACTTTGCCTATAATCTCAAGAATAAATTTAGATTTCAGAACGAGCTTTCGGTAACCATCGTGGACGGTAGGGAATCTCCATACGGCAATTTTGCGGATTATGTGCGGATGAACCCCTACTATAGGATGACGGATGACAATGGCAATATAACGCAGGAAGCGGATGTCTGGACAAGGGTAGCAAACTCGGGTAGCGCACAGCGTGAATATGTGCTCAATCCGCTGTACAATGCGACCTTAAATAGCTTCAACAAACTGGGATATACCGAGCTGCTCAATAACTTCTCGGGAGATTTTGACCTGGGGCAGGGACTTCGGTTGCGGGGACAGGTCAGCTTATTGAAAAGGCTCAATAGCAACGACGACTTTCGCTCGCCCCTGGCCAATGAATTTTATTTTTACCCGACTTCGCAGACAGACGAAAAGGGCAGTTATACCAGCTATACCAATAATGAATTGTACTGGGATGCCAATATACGGCTCAACTGGATGCGTAATATCGAAAAACATAGCTTTAATGTCGTCGGCGGGACCAACATACGGACCGAGAGCTATGATGAGCGTTCGTTTAAAGCGGTTGGTTTTCCGAACGACCGGTTTACAAGCGTGGGATTTGCCAAGGGTTATGCCGAAAATGCCAGCCCTTCCAGCAGCCTTGGGGCTTCACGATTGTTCGGGGCTTTCCTAAGTGCCAATTACTCGTACGACAACCGCTACCTGATGGACGCTACGCTGCGCATCGATGGCTCATCCAAATTTGGCGCCAATAAACGTACGGCGCCTTTTTGGTCCACTGGGATCGGCTGGAATATGCACAAAGAAAGCTGGTTTGACAACGGCACGATCAGCCAGCTGCGCTTGCGCGCCACTATCGGTCTCACGGGCTCAGTGCAGTTTGACCCGTATATGTCCAGGACGACATACAATTATGATAAAAGCAATTGGTATTCGTCAGGCCTGGGCAGCATCGTCCGCAATTATGGAAACGAAAACCTGACCTGGCAGAAGACGCAGAGTACCGACATCGGTGTGGATCTCGGCCTTTGGCAGGACCGGCTAACCATTTCGCCGCGCTATTATCATAAATTGACACGGGATATCCTGGCCGATATTAATCTGGCGCCCTCCACCGGATTTAGTTCCTATAAAGAGAATCTCGGCGACCTAGAGAATAAGGGCCTTGAGCTGAATGCAAACTGGGTAGCGGTTAAAAATGAAAAATGGACACTCAGCCTACTGGCCAATCTGGTACGCAACCAGAATAAAATCGTCCGGATCTCCAATGCACTCAAAAGCTACAATGAACGGGTAGATGAAGCCCAGCAGGGTAGTGACCTAATGGGCGTTCCGCTGCTCCGCTACAAGGAAGGCCAATCGCTTGATGCCATATATGCAGTGCCTTCCTTGGGGATTGATCCTGAAAATGGTAAGGAAGTGTTTCTAAAAAGAGATGGTACACTATCCTATGAATGGGACGCGCGCGACATCGACGTGGTGGCGGTGGCGACACCAAAAATGGAGGGCTCGTTTGGCGGTACGTTACGCTATAAACAGTTTATGCTCGTGGCCTATTTTCAGACCCGAATAGGCGGCAAGACCTATAATCAAACCTTAGTGGACAGAGTCGAAAACGCAGATCCGCGCTATAATGTAGACCGGCGTGTACTGGAGGACAAATGGAAACAGCCTGGGGATGTGACCTTTTATAAAAGCATTCAGGATCTGGGCCAGACAAGGGTGTCAAGCCGGTTTATTATGCCAGATAATCTGTTTACCCTGCAGTCGCTCAATGTTTCCTATGATGCCAACAAGGAGTTTTCGAAAAAACTACATCTCTCGAGCCTGCGCATGGGGCTGATCGCAAACGACATCTTCCGTTGGTCTTCGGTGAAGGTAGAGCGGGGCATTACTTACCCGTTTGCCCGTAGTGTAACTTTTACCCTACAGGCTGGATTATAAAATATTGGTACAGATGAAAAAAATAAATTTACTCTTAATGATACTCTTGCCGTTGGTCATGCTTTCTTGTTCCAAATGGCTTGATATACAGCCTGAAAGCGAGATCGATAGGTCGGTGCTCTTTTCGACGGAAGATGGCTTCAAGGAAGCGCTGATCGGGATTTACACGCGTTGCGCGAAGGACGACCTTTACGGTAAGGAACTGACCATCGGGACGCCGGAGGTACTGGCCCAGAACTATGCGATGACCAGCAACGATGCGCTGCGTTATCAGCAGACCCTGCTGTTTAAATATACCGACGGTAACTTTATCACGCGGAAAGATAATATCTGGAAGGGGCTCTACAACGGAATTGTCAATGCCAATTTGATCCTGGCTGAGATTGACGGTAGAAAACAGCTGTTCAGGGCAAACAATTATGCATTGATCAAGGGAGAGGCTCTGGCTTTGCGTGCTTATTTGCATTTTGATGCACTGCGGCTCTTTGGCCCCGTCCCGGCAGTCAATGCGAAGGCAGAGGCGATACCGTATGTCACGTCTTATTCGAACAAAACGACCAAGTTGTCGACAGTGTCGCAGGTACTGGATTCGGTGGTCCGTGACCTGGAGCAGGCGAAAGAATTGCTCACGGTGGACCCGATCCGTCTGAAATCCTATATCATTGGATATCCGACCGTGGATGATACCTTGAAAAATTCGGAACTTCATGACAAGAGCCTTTTTTTGCAGAACAGGCGGCATAGACTCAACTATTATGCAGTGTGTGGTCTACTGGCCCGCACCTACCTATATAGCGGCGACAAGGCAAAAGCCCTGGCCAATGCCCGGGAGGTTATTGATGCCAATAAGTTTCCCTGGACCAATGCTACCGACTTCCTGGCGGTGGATGCCAACAAAAAGGACCGTATCCTGTATAAAGAACTATTGTTTGCCTGGTACATTCCGGCCATGAACAACACCTATAATAACGAGTGGTTTCTGGAAAGCAATAGCGCGATGTATCTAGATCAGGATGAAGCGAAGGCCATTTACGAAGTGGCGGGAGCAGGTGGGGGCGATATGCGCTATACCCAGTGGTTCGGTAGCGTGAGTGTGGGGAATGCCTATATTTCGACCATACTCAAATATCGACGGAATACACTAGGGGATAGTTTTGCTGCCAATTTGCACTATCTGGTAGCTCCCGCAATCCGGCTGAGCGAGATCTATTATATCGCTGCGGAATGCAGCTACCAGAGCGGGCCAGCGCAGGCGGCAGCTTATTTGGACCAGGTGCGTGAGCATCGTGGAATCGGACAGAAGGTGGATATTTCGACACCTGCAAAGCTGCAGAGCGAACTCCTGAAGGAATACAGAAAAGAGATGTATGCTGAGGGGCAGCTCTTTTATGCCTATAAACGGCTGAATGCGCCGATCACTGGGCCGCAGGGCACGAGCATCCCAGCCAGCCAGCAAATCTATGTCTGGCCTTTGCCTGACGATGAGATAATTTATGGACAACGGTAAATAGCGACCACATGAAAAAGAATACATTTATAGGCCTAATACTGCCACTGCTGTTGCTGTGCGCCTGTAAAAAGGCAAACTTGACCACCTATGACAGGAACGCAAATATTTATTTTGACCTGACTGGGGCTGACCGCGATAGTATGGTCTACACTTTTGCATATGATATGACAAAGGCTGTAGACACGATTTTGATCCCAGTCAAAATCATGGGATACCGGGCACAGCAGCTGCGCCACTATAGCGCATTTGTCGAAAAAGATTCTTCGACGGCGCGCAGCAATATACATTATGATGAACTGAAGCCGGAATATCCCGTTGAGGCAGATGCAGGTCATGCCTTCCTGCCGCTGATCGTTCATAATATTAGTGAGCTGGAAAAGCAGTCGGTATCGCTGATCGTCAAACTTCGGGCTTCCGATGATTTTGGTGTCGAAAACCCAGACTTGGTACGTGCGCGGATCATCATTTCGGCACAACTGGAACAGCCGGCCTGGTGGACCATGTGGCTTGACAATTATTCCAGGGTGAAGCATCAGCTGTTTTTGATTGTCACGGAACAGCGTTCGCTTTCCATGGTGGGACTTGATGCGCCAAAAAACCTGTATTTTGCCAACCTACTGCTGATGATGCTCAACGACCCGTTTAAATGGGTAAAAGACCATCCAGAGAAAAATTATGTACTGCGCAGCAACGACAACGGACAGACATACCTGTTTTACCATGCGGACAACCCCAACCGGACGATCTTATTGCGGAAAAATACAGCGTCAGGCAAGTACTACTTTATTGATGAAAATGGAAAGGAGGTGCGCTAGATGAAGGGAATATATGCTATTTTTTGTGTATGGCTGGCTGTATTGGCGAGCTGTTATAAGGATAAGGGCAACTATGTGATCGATATGCCCGCTGCGCCGGTAGTGGCCGGTCTGGACACCTTATATGAGGCTTCCGTAGGTGACAGCCTGATCATTGCGCCCAAAATCACGGGCATTGATCCAACTAGCCTACAATGCCATTGGCGTATCGATGTGCCTGAGGCGGTTGTGCCCGAAGCCAACCATTATGACGGTCCTGCCTTACGAATCGTATTTGGCCTGCAGGCCAAACGATATACTGCCCGGCTTACTTTGACGAATACCGCCAACGGGATGAAGTATTTCTATGATTTCAAAATACAGGGAAAGACCGCTTTTTCGCAGGGATCGTTGGTGCTTTCGGTCCAAAACGGGGTTAGTATGCTCTCGTTTATCAAACCCGACAATACCGTACAGCCGAATATTTATGAAGCCATCAACGGTGAACAATTGCCCGCAGAACCTTTACATATCCATTACTTAAAAAATCAGTATACAAGCAATACGCCTTTAGGATACTGGATCATTTCAAGGCAGGCGGGGGTGCGGATTGATGTCAACAACCTGGTCAAAGAGACGCTTAAACCGGGCACCCTACACGACAATTTCTTCCTGGCACCAAGTACGATCCAGGTGGGTAGCCTGCAGGCTCATCCCCAAGGTGTCCTTATGGGCGTGATCAATGGTAAATTTTATGGCGGTACGACCACCACATGGGATCAATCCAACACGTATGGGATGTTTGGAACCTATGCGGACGGCGACTATGAGCTGTCGCCCGAATTTGTGCTGACAGCGGTGGACGACAACTTTAGTGTGATTGCATTCGAGAAAAATAAAAAGCAATTTGTTCGCATCAATATCTATGGTAGCCCCATGTATTTCGGTACGCAATACAGTGTAGCACATACGGAGGTTTTTGACCCGCTCAATGTGGGAATGGAGCTCGTCAAAATGTTGCAGATCAACAATACGGATACCTACGCTTATGTCAGGGATACAGCGGGAAAAATTTATGAGCTGAAGTTCAACGCAAACTTTAATGGTCCGTTTTTGATTACGGCAGGGCACAAAAGGCCGTTTATACATCCGGAATGGATCAAGGAGGAGACCAGGATGCTGGCGGCCCGCAATGGCTATATCTATGTTGCTCATAAAAACCAGGTGTTTCGTTACAACCCCTTGAATCAACAGGTAGACCTGTTGAAGACGGAGGTACAGTCCGATATCAGTCTGCTAAAGTTGGAGGATGATCAAAATACGCTTATTGCAGGGGCGGCCGGTTCCCTCTACTACCTGGCGATTCAGGTGGGAAAAAATGGCGAGCTGATCAAGAAAATAGGCGGTATCCCGGGTACTCCTGTGGATATGACCTGGAGAAAATAAATAAGGATAGAATCAAATTAAATATTTTAAAGAACATGAAAAATTTAAAAATAATGGCTTACTTGCTGGCTTTGCTGCCGGCGGTATCCTTTGGGCAGGAAAGTGGTTTTCAGATCAGTGGCACTGCGCCCAAAGTCTTCAATGGAAAAAAGGTATACCTGGATTATACAAAAGACGGCTTTCCGGCATCTGACTCCGTTGCTATTGTCGATGGTAAATTTAGCTTTACCGGGGAAGTGGAAGAACCGACCTATTCACGTATGGTCTTTGATCCGGATGGAAAAGGCAAAATGCTCGCCCAAAATATTGGTGACCGCTTGTATTTCTATCTGGGCAATGAGCATTATACCATTGGAATCAGGGATTCGCTCAAAACGGCTTCCATAAAAGGATCGCCATTGCACGATGCTTATGTTGCTTATCTGAATGAAATTGGAGGTGGCTTTATGGATATCATCGATGCGGGTAACAAAGCTTTTGCTGCGGTAGACAAAGATGCTCCGGATGCGGAGGCGCAATACAAAGCGATCCATGAAAAATTCGAAGCGAAATTTGAGGATCGTCGTGTCAAAGAGCTGGCTTTTGCAAAAAATAATCCCAACTCGATCTTTGCGGTAGATGCCTTGATCGATGCAGCCAACAAGCGTAAGCTCAGTGAGATTGAGCCCTTATTTCGAAAATTGTCTAAAGAGGTTCGTCAACTGAGCACTGCCCGTCAGCTGGAGGCACGATTTCTTGCTGAGAAAAGTGTAAAAATCGGTAATAAAGCGCCTGATTTTTCTCAGCCTGATATCCAGGGAAAAATGGTTAGGGTATCAGATTTTAAGGGACAATATGTGCTGATCGATTTTTGGGCCAGCTGGTGTAGCCCCTGCCGTGCCGAAAATCCGAATCTGCTGAAAGCGTACAACAAATATAAAAGCAAGGGGCTGGAAGTCCTGGCCGTATCGCTGGATGATACCAAGGGTAGGAGCGCTTGGTTAAAGGCCATCAAAGACGATGGTCTGCCCTGGATACATGTCGCCGACCTTAAAGGCTGGAGCAATGAGGCTGCCGTACTGTATGGCGTACGGGCGGTGCCGCAAAATTATCTTGTAGATCCGCAAGGAAATATTGTGGCTTTAAACTTAAGAGGAGAAGCGCTACATCAGGAGCTCGCGCGGATCTTTGGTAACTGATGTAAACAATACAGGACAACGATCGGTAGTGTAGGGTGAAAATGCGCTAATGATTCGTTATTTGTCAATGGGGTGTCCTTCGTGATCGGGCACCCCATCGCCACGCTCTATTCCATTGTTCAGGGGCTGGTGGAATCCTCTTCTGCGTGAGGGCCTGTTCCATGAGGTGATTACTGGTTCAGGATTTTCAGCATCTGCTGGGCATAGTTTTTCCCGAGCTGCCGGTATCCTGCAGGACTGAAGTGCAGTCCATCACCAATGCCACCGCATCCGGATGAGGAGACGATATGCGCTGTGGGTAACGTACTGGGCAATGTTCGGATTATGCTGTTCATACGAGCACATTTGCCGCCTTCTTCAGCAGAGAGAAGTTCTCCAGCTAGGAGGGGAACGTTCTCGGCTCTTAAATTGAGGTCCTTCAATAGCTGCTGGTACACTTTTTTCACCTTCCGTGGCCAGTCGAGATCTCCGGTATTGGATTCGCCCTGATGGAGCAAAATCCCTTTGATCACGCCTTTCTGCTGCGCAATCCGAGCCAATTCTACCAGCTTTTTGTAGGGATCGTTATCATAAGCGGCGAGCATGGACTTCATCCAGTCGGGAGCTCGCTGCACATAACGTTGGGTGCTATCTTGATCAAACAACTGGATATGGCAGCCTCCCACCGCGATATTGAGCACACCGACTTCGATATCGGCAGGCAGGTTTTCGACCAGCGTCCTCCCAAAGTAGTCTGCCGGCGTAAGGCCCGTTTGGCACCGGGTGATCGGAGGCTGAGCTGGGTACCATTCACCAGCACGGCGACCCGACTCTGGACAATCCACAGCCTGTAAGGCATAGAAGCGTTCGACGGACGAGGTATCTTGTGGTTCAAAACGGCCATGCCCTTCCATGTTGGACTGACCAAAACACAGGTAAATATGAAAATCTTTGTTTTGCGCCGTTGCAGCTGCCGCCGACAGGCTAACCATCACTGCAAAGATCAGAAGTCGTATCAGATGTTTATATTGCATAGTCATAATATACAAAGTATTTCGCGATAGGTGGGACCTACCGCGAAAAAAATGTAAGGGAATTGGGGAAAAAGTTAAATATCATTTTGTCTGCTGCATGTAGCATACAGCCTTAGTTCATCGCTAAAAATTTGAATTTGAACAACTGACAGGACGTACCATAATAATCCCAGAGATGCAGTGCCGAATTGCCGTCCATCACACAGTTGGGCACATCCCAGCCACGGGTAGCATCGACCTTGGACAGGATTTTATGGTAGCCATTGGCTACAGGTATCACCTGCCAGGCCTGAGCATCGTTGCTATAATTCTGCCAAAGACGAATTGCGGTACCCAAGGTATTGCTGCCGCTTTCCAGATCGATGCAACGGCCGGAGGTGCTGGCTTTGGACACAAAACGCCAGTAGCCATTGCCCGCATTGATGGCGACCCACTGCTGTGCTGTAGCGCCGTTTCTGGTCCATGGCCTGAGGACGGCGCCATTGGCGTCTTCACCGAATTTTAAATCCAGGACTTTACTGGCGTCAGTCTGAAACTCGATCTCATAAATGCCATTGTTGACCAGTCCCGTGACGGTGCAGTTGGAAACGGGATAATTGGACGCGGCGTATTGCTGAAACCACTGTTTGACGGGCGCCGCACAGGCTTCCCAGTCGTTGTTGTAAGCCGTACCTGCATTCGGGTCGCCTTTATGGATCAGATTGTCCGGTGCGAGTACATTCCAGCTCACGTTGCCGGATTGATCTACGATATATTTGAGGTTGGCACCGAAGCCATTGCCTCCAGCCGTACCTGTGTTGCCGATACCGAAGGTGCCGTACCCCTGTGGAGCCCAGTCGGTCTCGGTAATGGCTATAGGCGCAATATCGGCAATCGGTTTGACATTGGTATTCCAGGCATTCTGGAAGGACTGATAGTTGTTGACCCCACCCCAGTAGCCGGGATAGATATGGACCGCGTAGCCGATATTGCCGCCCGTGATCGGATGGTTGACGTAGCCTTGGTAATGTGACTGCCATCCCGTGCCTGGAACCCAGCAGACATTATTTGCACCATTGCTACGGATGATATTGACCAACGGCTGAAAGAAATTTTTGAGTGCCGCAAAATGCTCGTTGCCCGTCGTGCCCCAGATACCATTGGTACCCAGTATTTCTACCGGTTCGTTAGCCAGTTCGAACATCACATTGTCGGCATTTTTCAGCCCGGGATGTTGTGATAAAAAGGTCCATACGGTCTTAAGATAGCTGTGGTAAGCATCATTGATGGCGATGCGGTGTGGACATACACCGGGAGGCCTTAGGATAACATACATACCCCGGCTGCGGGCGTGATTGATCAACGGAACAATGACCTGGTCGGTATAGGTAACCAGACGGTTGTAATTGAATCGTGATATGTCGTTTTCGGGAATCGGGGCCCCGGGATCATTGGTCCAGTAGGGGTCGATATGGAGACGGATATAGTTCAGGTACCAGCCGTCAGCGGCACTGCTAAGCTTGTCCATCACTGCTTTGTTGTAATTGAGTGCACCCTGTACATTGTAATTATCCCAGGTACAATAGCCCGAATTGGCTCCGTATTGACAGCCATTGAACCAAGGACTGGGAGTAATGGCAACACCGTGCAGGACAACATTGTTGCCGCAGGGGTCTTTGAGGTGCTTGCCGCCCACATGCAGCGTCGGTGTAGGTCGGGGCCAGGTAGTCACTGCTTGCGCGGATACATTCGCTTTAAGGCTTTTACTGGACTCTTCGGGTAATATCTTCTCGTCCAGTCTCGAGCAACCCAAGATCAAATTGAGCAGGAACACCAGCAGTAAGGTTGTTTTGCTTGTTCTCATAATTTATCATTTAATTTAGTGAATGGATTATTTCTTGTTCAGCAACGCTTCGGCAACACCTTGATAAGCAGGCTTGCGGACAAAGGCTTCGGTCCATAGGCCAATTGGTTCACCGCGCCGCCAGAACGAATTGTCCTGATCAGGGCTGTCCAGCGGACTCCAGATGGTGATTCCGTATTGTTGTTTTTTTGGAATAAGCTCCAGGTATTTTTCAACGACAAACTTATACAGCTCAGCTTGTTTCTGATACATTTCGGCGCTGGCATTGGCGGTCTTGATGCCGTTGCCGAGACCAATATCCAGTTCTGAAACCTTGATCAGTTTGCCGGTGGCAGCCAATAGATTAAACATATGGATAATATTATCCTTGCTGGTGTTGATATCGATGTGCATTTGGGTGCCAATCCCATCGACTTTAGCGCCTTTACTCTCAATATAGTTAACATAGGCGATCAGGCCTTTACACTTGTCTCCACTATCTTCGAGTCCGTAATCGTTGATAAATAAGAGATCCTCGGGGTTTCCATATTTACGGGCCAATTGAAAGGCTTTCACGGCATAGTCCTTACCTAAATAATCCTGCCAGTAAAATTCGTCATCAGCCAGATCGGTTTTGCCAACTCCCGTCTTTAAGGCATATTGGTCCGGCCAGTCAGACATGGGCTCGTTGACCACATCCCAGGCTTTAACGTACCCTTTGGTTTTGTCTAACATGCCTGCAATAAATGTGTCGAGGGCCTCGAGTAAAATAGCTTCTTTCTCGGCGGGTGTTTTTTCGATGATACGGTCTCCGGGGCTACCATATCCCTCACCGTCTGCGGATAGACCTCTGGTAGAATTGTTGCCCCATCCGGTCCATCCATCTGCATTGGTTTCAAAGTCACCGTTGGAAATAAGATTAACTGAACTTCCGGATTTTGTCAAGATCACTTTATCGATAAAAATAGTGCCATCATATTGCCCAAAGTTGATAATGAATCGATTGCGTTCTGCGGTGGCTGTCACTTTAAGCTCATAGGCTTGGTAATGGGTTGTCAAGGCGAGTGTGCCCATGTTATTCCCTGTATAATTACTGGAGGTCTGAAGGTCTATCCCGATATTTCCTGTCTTACTGCCACGGGCCATGATCTTAAGTATATATTCACTACCGACTTCGGTTGGTTTAATATCATATGCGGTCTGTGCTTCCCATGCATTCACTACCGAAGGGTTGCTCATCTTTAGTGCATGTCCGGCAAGGGCAGGCCCTCCGGGGCCGGGAATGACAATGGGTGCGATCAGCTTATTCAGGTAGGCAGCATTTTGTCCTGAATGCCAACATAAGGTGTGGCCATAAATTCCCATATTGTTTTCTTGGGCGGCTCTGATGACTTGCTCTACACCGGCTAGGTTAAATGTACCATCTGCCTGTACGATCGACCCATGTTTCATTTCATAGCCCATCACCATTTCATCAAAATTGCGGTTGGCTAGCCGGTAAAGGACACCCTTGTTGAAATAATCATGCATATTGAGTGCTACACCGAGTTTAAAGCCTGGGTTGGTCTGCTTGTCCAAATAGCTTTTTAGTGGAAGATAGGCGTCGATGTCCTCCTGTGCCAGCACTTGCGCAGGTTTCTCCACCGTATATTCAAGGGACTTGTACTTGGAACAGGAACTCCAGACACTGCCGAATGAAAGCAGGATGACAATCGTTTTATTCAATGGTTTCATCGTTGTTCTTTTTGGATACATACTACTTTTTGATTGGTGTAAAGGTTTCCATTTTTACGGACCTGTCGCGCATGACCAGCGTATCTTTGCTGCTGATACTCATCTGGGGCATGTCAATGGAATAGGCTAGATACAGGGCATCCCGGTCAGTATTTCCCCAGCTGTTCTTTTCTCCCCGCTTAACAAATTTGCCACTGCCACTGGCGGTGATCCCCGTACTGGCCGAGCTGATACTACAGTTGTTGTCGTCGTCAAAGCTCAATATCAGGTTGACGTTGATATTGACATCATCTGAACCTTTAAAAGCCAAGGGCAGGAGGGACTTTTTAAGGGCGGCCGTGCTGACATTTTTGACTTCGTCTTTTTCGACATAAGGCTGATGCCGGACGACCTTCTGGCTCAAGCTAGCATGGCTGCCTTTTCCGACGATCTGATCCACGCCGCGACGCAGGTAATTGCCGTGCCAGGGGTTGATGTACTTGAGTGCGTAAAAGGTAAAATCTTTGGGAGCTACATCCCAGTCGGATACAATGGCCCGATTGGCGCCTTGAAAAGAAGGCTTGCCCGATAAAATGGAGTCGGCATTGACTACCTTGGTCAAGCGTAAGGGCAAGACGTAGTACGTTTCCAGAGACTTGGGATCGGCAAAGAACGCGTCGGTGAGCTGTACTTCTACACCTCCGGTCAAACTCCCTTTTGGAATCGTCATTTGATTGCTGGCAAGCTGGTAATAAGTGGCCGGCAATGGGGTGATGGCTTGTCCGTTTGGATAAGTTAAACCCTCGGTCAGACTATTGTCGACCACAAAATCGATGTGAATGTCTTTGCTGTTCTCGTACACGCCGCCCGTCGTGGCCATGACTTTAACTTTGTGCTGGTTGTCGAGGCTATTGTCAAAGATATCCTCGCCTAGGGTAACTGTCCTAATGGGGGTCTGATAGGCAAAGTAGACAGACTGATATTCGAAATCCGGAAATTCCCAGTCATTATTTTTGCAGGACGCCAGGCTAAACAGAGCCATCGCGTAAAGTAAATTAATCTTTTTCATCATTAGAAGTTTATCGTTAGTTCCATCCCATATTTTGTATCAGGTTATTGTATTTGAGTACTTCGCTGTACGGAATAGGACCATAATACATGTAGTTTTCGTATGGTCTGTTTTCTACCGGTATTTCGGTGTAATTGTTGGCACTGATACTGATGCCCTTGGCTGTTGCATTGATGTCCATCTTCCAGCGGCGCAGATCCCAAAAGCGGAATCCTTCGAAGCAAAGCTCCAGCCGGCGTTCGTTGCGGATCAGCGCGCGCATCTGCTCTTTGCTGTTTTTGGTCTGCTCTAGATAAGGATCGCCATTGGCGGTGCCTACGCCCGCGCGTTTGCGTATGGCCTTGATAATATCATATGCGGAAAAGCTAAAGCTTCCCGTACCGGTTGGTCCCCAGGCTTCATTGGCGGCCTCGGCATAAGCCAGATACATTTCCGTCATACGCAAGCGTACATTAAAGTGCATCTGCTGGGTGGAGGAGGAGGGATTGAGGTTGACGTCCTGACGGAGCAACTTCCGCAAGTAATAACCTGTACGGGTGGATGTCTCGACCTTATTCAATCCATCATTCGTAGGGCTATTAACTGCGGTATTTATGGAGGTATTGCTTACGCCTGCCGTGGCACCGTTTACAATAATATAAGCTTTGAGTCTGGGGTCGCGTTTGTCGTAAGGATTCGTTTTGTTGTATCCCGAATTAGGATCACCGATCGGATAGCCATTTTCCATCGGAAAGGCGTCGACCAGATTTTGCGTCGGATTGAGCCGTCCGCGACCAAACAAAGTGGGGGGGAAATGATCCTGCTCCAGGCTGTTGCTGTTGGCCTTGTCTGTACGCCACAGAATCTCCACGGCATTGGAACCCGAAGAGAGACCGTCCACGACATCTTTGATATACCAGGTAAAACCTTTGGGATCGATACCCGCTGGCCCCCCTTTGGCCTGAATGACCTGACCGGCATAGTTTGCCGCCTGTTCCCAGGTGGTTTTGCTACCCTCGCTATAGGCCGGGCTCGCGGCTAACAGGGCGGCCCTGGCGCGGATGGCCTGTGCGATGCGTTTGGTCATCCGTAGTTTGAAGTAAGATCCAAATACACGGTTGTAATCATCCTTGTTGACCGTACCAGCATATTTGGCAGGGACTTGGCTGTCTGCGGTGATATCCTCGTAATCCATCGGCAGGAGTTCCTCGGCTTTTTTAATATCTTCATATAGCTGCTGCATGCAGGCATCGAATGAGGCTCTGCTGTGGTTGAAATCCGAAGTGACGTCTTCAGGGGTCACAAGGATCGGCACGCCGAGGATTTCGCCTGTACTGCTCTTGCCTGCATGTGATTGTAGCAGATGGAACATAAATAAGGCACGCAGACCATAGGCTTCGCCTTTCATGCGATCGTTGAACAGTGCGCTGACTTTTGGATCCAGTGCCCACGCGACCTGATCACTCAGGGAGAGGAAATTGTTGAGGTATTGGATAGCAGCGTAGCTGTTGCGCCATTGATCAAATGGGTTGTTGATCGCTGTCCATTGTCCGGTTGCTGTCTTCAGAAAATTATTGCTTTTGTCGTTGCTCACGGCATCGTCGGTGGCGACATCATCAAAAGTGTAGCTATTGCTGGGTACACGGTTGTAGCCATTCAACAGCAGCCCTTGTGCATAGAGCGGACGGCTGTTGGCGGTCTCGAGTTCGAGGTTATTTTCAAGAGCGGGCTCAAACATGTCTTCGCAGGAAGAAAATAGTAGGCTGCTTATAAGGGCTATGGTTAATATTCTTTTCATCATACTCGTTTTAAATAATGGTGAATTAAAACAGTGCTTTCAGACCCACATTGAAAAATCGGGTTTGTGGCGCTTGTCCAACATTGAGCTGTAGGGTTTCTTTTTCCTTCGCCAAGGTCAACAGGTTGGACGCCATGGCATAGATGCCCAGTTCGTGAATAAACTTCGAATGGAACAAGCGCTTAGGAAAATCATAAGAAAGCTGTACTTTGGACAGATTGATCCTGTCGGTCTTGTAGAGCCAGAAATCTGAGCTTCGGAAGTTGTTGTCGCTGTTGAATGTGGTGAGGCGAGGATAGGTGGCCGTTTCTTTGGTCGACTCTGTCCAGCGATCACGTACTACGACAGAATATTTGTCTTCGCCGTCTATCCAAAAATAAGAACTGTTTTTAAGGGCTTTGGCACCCACTTGCCCGGTGGCTAAAGCAAATAATGAGAAGTTGTTCCATTTTACAGTCAGATTGATGCCGAGTGTGAAAGGAGCGCCAGCCCATCCAGCTTTGCCTAAATAAACTTCATCGCGTGTATCAATGGTGCCATCTCCATTCTGATCTTTGTACTTGATATCTCCGGGTTTGACTTCACCAAAAGAGGAGAATGCCGAATTGTCGATATCGGATTGACTGTGATAAAAACCTTCATGCTGTAGTCCCCATATGGCGTCTAGCGGTTTGCCGGCTCTGTTTTGATAGGCAAACTGGTATAACTCGTCCCGTTGTACCGCTTTCGTCGTATAGTACATTCCATTGAGGCCCAATGATACAAAGGTCTTGTCGATCTGTTTATTCAGGTTGACGCCAAAATCGATGCCCCGTCGCTCATCAATCGTATAGTTGATGTAGGGAAGGTCCGAATAAACCGGCCAGTACGTCATGAAATACATGGGATACTGGGTAGAGGCTTGCACCAGACCACCTGTCATACGATGGAGAAAGTAGGACGTATTGAAGGTGATCAAATGATTAAACAGCGCGCCCTCAAGGTTGATGCTGAGTTCCTTACGTTTGGGGAATTTCATATTTGGGTTGTCGCCGCGACGCCTGTCGAATGTATGGACCAGATCGCCGTCCCGCCAACTATACCAGGCAGCATCGTTATAGGTATAATACCCCTGATAAAGGTAGTAGTCGCTGATATCCAGGTCTGTATTGAGGATGCCTGCTGATGCCGATAGTCTGAGGTCGTTAACAAACTCGCTTCCGGCCAGGAACTGTTCGTTCGACAGGCGCCAAGCTATTGCCAATGTAGGTGATAAGGCTTGTCGATTGCCTTTTGGCAATTTAGCTGAATGGCTGTAAGCACTGCTAAAGTCGACATAGTATCTGCCCATATAATTGTAGCCAAGTTGAAGGCCGAGGTTAGCGTTGCTCAGCTTATGGTAGCTGCCTGAGGTGGCGATCTGAAAGGCATTGGCCAGAAGAATCGCTGAAACATGGTGTTTGGAATCGTAGCTTCGTGTAAACTGCAACGATCCATTGAGACCGATGGTCTGTCTGTAGTTGCTTCCGGTGATATTCTGCACACCGGAGACACGGTCATCTCCATATTTGGTCAGGCCACTGATCAGATCTCTGCCGTCGTAGTTGTTCCAGCTCGCCTGATAGACGGCATAGCTATTGTTGTACGATTGGTTGTAGTTTGACTGGTAGTCTACCGCTAAATTGGTTTTGAATACGAGGCCCTGGAGTACATTCTTTAAGTCAAAGTTTAGGCCTGTGTTGAACTGGAACTGCCGGTTGAGGTAGCGCTTTGTACCACCAGCGTACACGTTGGCAAAAGCATTGGTCTGATCCAGCTGGCTGCCTCCCAGAAGGTATTTGCCATCGATCAAAAAATTACTATTGTTGACATAGATCATGGAATTGCTGTCCCCGTCTTCAATCTTATCAACGGGAATAAGCGGTGAGAAGCGATGAGGCCTACCTGTCGCAGCTGCAGCCCAATAATCTGCGTTGACACCTTTGGAGATGTAAAAGCTGGCTGCAGCATCAACATTGAGGGAGATAAGGTCATTGACTTTGACGTCGATATTGCCCCGCATATTAAACCTGTTGGCACCACCATTTTTTTTGGCCTGTCCAAAATTGAGCATCGCGCCTTCGGACCAGAAGCCAAAGTTGGTATAATACTGTGCGCGTTGATTGCCACCGGAGATTTCAGCAGTGGCATCATAGCGATTATAATGGTTTTTGATATATTCAGATCCGTAATAATCGACGTTAGGATAGCGATACGGATTGTTTCCGGCTGCATGCTGATAGATAGTCTCGGTGCTATAAAGAGGGCTTAAGCCATCATTTTGTCGTGCCTCATTATATAATGTCATGTACTCTGCTGAGCCCAGATATTGGGGGTAACTGATTGCCGTATGCATGCCGCCATTGGCCCGGATTTTTATCTGCTGTGCACCTGCTTTACCACGTTTGGTCGTGATATTGATCACGCCTTTGGCAGCACGGCTGCCATAGAGCGCGATCGCGTTAACGCCTTTGAGCACACTGATCTGCTGGATTTCGGTGGGCATGACGTTATTGGCATCGCGTGGAAAGCCGTCTACCAGTACCAGGTAACCGTCCATACCCCAGATGTTGCCGTTGTAGCCTGGGATAAAGGCCTCCAGATTTTCGAGGCTATACATGCTGTAATTTTTGTCGAGCAGCTGGGGGATATCAATAGACTGCACGTTGCCCATAAGGTCTTTTTTCTCTACTTTCCGAAATGCAACCTGTATGAGTGCGGTGCTGTCGCTACCGATGGTATCCTGCTGCCCGGGTGCTGGAAGTCTGTTGAATGCATTTTTATATGGTCCAATTGCCGGGTTAAAGGATGTTGCTGCGGTGACTTCGGAGACGATCATCCAAGTAAATCCAAGGCACAGTGCTATTCTTAATTTTTTGTACTTCATTTTTTAAATGATTAAATGAAAACTCGTTACCAGCCCGGATTCTGGTAGAATTCGGGATACATATTGACATCTCTTACTTTGAGGGGCAACCAGTAGTGTTTGCTTGTGAATTTGCGCTCCAAAAGCACAGTTTCCCTAAGGTTGACCACTCTGTTTTGTGACGGGTCGGCAGTGTTGAATGTCCCGGAGCGGTCAAATGAAACCGCTTTCTTTATGGTATATGGCGCTTCGGTGAGTAATAGCCAGCGGCGCAGATCGTTGAAACGATGTCCTTCGAATGCCAGTTCCACAGCACGTTCGCGACGCAGCTCAGGTAGTAGAGAGTCGGCCGAACTGAGAAATTTGCTATGTACGTGGCCTACGCCGGCGCGGTCGCGGACGATATTGATCGCATCGACAGCCGTCTTACTGTAGTTGCCGGCCTTGCCGCTTGGCGAGCTGAAGGCCATTAACGCTGACTCAGCATACATCAAATAGACATCGGCCAGACGCATATAGGGTACATAGATATGTAGGTTGGAACCGTAGTTGTAGGCCTGATCATATTTGTTGGCCGTGATTGGGACAAACTTGCGCAGCACATACCCGGTCTGACTGCCCGACTGGATATCGCGGTAGCTTCCATTGCTGTACAGATTGGCATAGCGATTTTTTTCATCCTGCGTGTTTCCCTGTACAACTTTTACACCGTCGAAAATAATATCCTTATAGAAGCGCGGATCCCGGTCTTTCCAGGGGTATTCCGCATGGTAGCCCGACTCGGCATCGGACTGGGTGATGTCTTTAATGGGCAGGCCGTTTTTCATGCCATAGTAATCGACGTAATTTGCCGTGGGGATAAACTTGATCGCATCACCGTCGGAAACTACCAAAGGAATGTATTGCTTGCTGGTCCCGTAGTTGGATACCCAGGCGTCAATGTAGGGTCCTCTAAAAATCGCTTCGGTACTTCCAGGCATTGCCCAGTTCTGCCCTGTGGTATAGAAATTTAAATGGATGTTGGCCATGGGCACCAGCGCATAGTTGGTCTGTCCGCTCTCCACGATAGACAGCAGTTCGCCAAAGGCTTCAGCTGCTTTTTTGCAATATTCGGTATTGTATGTCCTGCTGCCTGTGGACTGGTAATTCATCAGCGGGCTGCCTGCCCAAAGATAATTTTTGCCCAAGTAGGCCAGAGCCATGATCTTATTGATGCGTAGCTGGTTTTTTCCTAATGTTCGTTTGCCGGCAGTGGTATTGTCCCAGTCGATCGGCAACAGATTGGCTGCTTCGCGAAAGTCGGCAGCTGCCAAATCAGCACATTGGTGATAGCTAAGCCTAGGTAGCCGGAGCTGTTCATCGCTTGGCAGTACATGATTGATGTAGGGCATTCCGCCAAAGTATTCCATCAGGCGATGGTGAAACCAGCCTCGGAAAAATAATAACTGTCCCTTGACCAGGTTTCTTTCTTCCTGTGTGGCCTCGGTCATCTTGTCGATGTTCTCTAGTCCGAGACTTACTTTACGCAAGCCAAACCAGGCGGCGCTCCAAAGGTCACGAAAGGCACGGTTGGCAAAAACATCGTTGTTGCCAGTGCTGAAGTCGCCCTGATCCAACCAGCCAGATCCCCAGCCATCAGATTCTCTTTGCCAGCCCCAGAAGTTACCATTGTCTACTTTATGTACAAAATGATAGTTTCCGGCGGTAGAAGTCATTTCATCTTCACCCCAATTCCAGGAATTGGTCCAATAGTTATTACTGAAATTGACTACACAGCTATACAGCTCTTCGGTATAACCCTGAAAGTTAATAAAGTTTTTAAAGGCTTCTTTGGGCGACACGATCGACTGCTCTTCCTTGTCCAGATATTTTTTGCAACCGACGAGGGGCGAACAGCACCAGATCGCACCGGTAATATAGATTAGCTTAAAATATTTTTTCATATTGGTTTTTATTAGAACGTAATGTTTGCTCCTAAATTGAAGCGCTTAACGGTGGGATAAGCCCCCTGGGACGCCCAGCCTGTACCGGCATAATTTGATTCGCGGTCATCGGGCATTTTGGACCAGAACAACAGATTGTTACCGTTTAAGAATACACGGAGATGCTGTAAACCCAGCCGCCTAAGGATAGCAGATTCGCGGTTAAAATTGTACGCGATCTCGGCAGTCTTCAAGCGGATATAAGAGCCGTCAAACATATATCGGCTACCTGGTGAATAGTTGCTGGTCTGTGACAACCAACGCGGTAGGGGTACGTCGGCATGGACATTGTCCTTTGACCAATAAGACCCTTCGTCGTAAGCCAGATTAAGCTGACCAGAAAAACTGTTGAACACCACCTGTCGCGTCACATTGTTGACTGCATACCACTGGGTCATGACACTAAAATTTTTCCAGTCAAAGCCAATGGTGTAGTTATAGGTATTTTGAGGTACAGACGGGAAAGCATAAGGGATATTGTCCTTCGTATCGATAACACCGTCGCCATTATAATCCAGTATGTGATAATTGCCTGGAAGTTTAGACAAATCATTGTTGTCGTGCATCGTACTGGCGTACAGCTCATCCCAGGTATTGTAATAGCCGCTACCAACGTAAGAATAGGTCTGATTGACCTGCTTGTTGTCTGGCTTTTGGTATTCAGGCAGTAGCTCTGGTGCATCAGCATTGATGACTTTGTCTTTGGCATGGGTAAAATTGATATCGGCCCATATCCTCCAGTCGGTGTTAAGCTGTCGATTAAATTTTAGCTCTACTTCAAAGCCTTTGTTTTGCACTTTTCCGAGGTTGGCCGTAGGTGCTTCCATGCCAAAGTAGGAGGGGATCGCACGGTTGGCGCCGCTGATCAGGATATCGGTACGACGGTCCCTGAAAAAATCTACTTTTCCCGTCAACTGGCTATTGAACAATCCGAAGTCGAGACCAACGTTAAATTTATTGACTTTCTCCCATCGAATATTGGGGTTGCCCAGGGCACTCTCCTTATACCAGACGTAGGGACTGGTATTGCCGTCAGAATAGGAAAAGCGGCCTTCGACCCCCATGCCAGCAGTACCGCCATAAGCCCATTGTGTCAGATACAGAAATTGCTTGCCACCACTGTCGTCACCAATATCCCCATAGGAAGCACGCAGCTTCAACATGCTTAAAAAGGAAATCGGCTTCATAAATGCTTCTTCCGAAACCAACCACCCGATACCTCCGGAATTAAAAAAGGCAAACCTGTTGTCAGGGCCGAATTTCTCAGAGCCCGTGTAGGCGCCGTTGTACTCGAGCATATACTTGTTTTTATAATTGTAGGTCGTGCGGAATACCCAATCCTCACGGTAAGATGGAATCATGCTCCCCGTTCCGGTCTGGTTGCGGTTGAATAGCCCCATGGCGCTAATGTTGTGATCCTTGGCGAAGGTAGTGGCATAATTCAGCTGCACCTGATAAAACAGCCTTCTATAGGTGGACCAGTCCCGCACAAGCCCAGCTCCTGTAGTCCAGTTTATACCTTCCACAAAGTCAAACCTGTTGGTGCCATCAAATGCAATTTGATAGGTGGAGAGCCCAGTATTGGGATCTATCCACTTACTCTGAGTGTTGTTGTTGGCATCGTTGATACCTCGTCCTCCCTCCACAAATGTATTGTCAAGGGAGATTGTGCCGCGCACATTAAGCCCTTTGACCAAAAATTTAAGGTCCTGCTCGAGGGTGAAATCTGTGGTAATACGGCTGGTGGTGATATATTCGGTGCCACTAAGAGCCAGTACGCGTGCGGAGTTAATTCCGGCCTGGGTATTCAGCGCGTAATATCCCCAGGTGCCATCTGAATAACGGGGATAAATCACGTCTGGTGCAACGGTATAGGCTGCGATCCAATAGGAATAGTCATTGCCACCGCCCCATGGACTCTTCCTGACGCCGCGTGATCCCGCCAGGTTGGTCGAAAATTTGGTGGTTGGTGTCAGCTGAAAATCAAGGTTGGAACGCACATTTAAGCGATTGAATCCATATCCTGCGTTATAGCCCCTGGCATTTTCAAATTGACGGAACATATCGCCTTCGTACAGGTAATCTGCATTAGCGAAATATTTGACAAAGGGAGTGCCGCCGGCAATATTCACACTGCTATTCTGTGAAAATGCATGACTTCGGAATAATTCCTTGGCCCAGTCGGTATTTACATAGCGTTCGCGCTCGGACTGATCGGCCGGGAAGCGGTATTTATTAATGATATCCTGCGGTAGGTAATTGGCCCAGCTGGATGGGGAGATCCCTAGTTCGTATTCGATGACTTTATTTCGGAGCATCAAAGCATCGTACGAGTCCATTTTACCTGGAAGTTGGGAGACAGCCTTAATGACGTTATTGACGGTCCCCCGTATTTGCATCTGCCCCTCTTTGCCGCGCTTGGTGGTAATGAGGATCACACCATTGGCCCCCCTGACACCATAGACTGCGGTAGCCGAGGCGTCTTTGAGTACAGAGACCGTTTCAATGGAGCTAATATCGACGGCAGATAATGGCCGCTCTACCCCATCGACCATCACCAGTGGGTCCGTATTGTTCCATGTGCTCCGGCCGCGGATCACGATGCGTGGGTCTTCTTCGCCCGGCATACCTGTACTGGCGGTAGTAATGACTCCCGGCACGTTGCCCGTCAATGCTGCCCCGACGCTGGAGACTCCACCGGCCCGTTCAAGAATCTTGCCGGAAGTCTGCGCGATGGCACCGACTACAGTTTCCTTTTTCTGGCGGCCATAGCCTACAACAATGGTTTCTTCTATTTCGATAGATTGATCCGTAAGCTGTATGTCGATCGTGTTTTTGTTGGCAACATCTACCTCTACCTGCCCATAGCCGATTTTCGAGACAGTCAATAGATGTTTATCAGCAGGCAAGAGTAGCGTAAAAGAGCCGGCGTCATCGCTGGCAGTAGCCACGGATGAACCTTTTACTTTGATTGAGGCACCGTTAATGGGTGTCTTTTTGCCATCGACTACCTTTCCTCGGATCTGTCGCTGAGCCTGAGCCTGTAATGTTGACTGTCCCGAGAGGATTAAGAACAGTAGTAAAGCCAGCGGTCTAGCTATACCCCATAGCTTTTTCCAATGCCTTACCAATGTGATCATAGATGTAATCATCATAGCATTTGTGGATTGATAAATAGGTTTAAAAAATTCGTTGGTTAACTTGTTTGTCAGTTGGTAGCACAGCTATGTACCAGCAGGTTGTCTGTGCATGGGCAAATTGCCTAACTAAGGGTCATCCAGGGTCGTCATATCGTTTATTATAATTGGTTAAAATATCGTCTGAAATATATCGCAACCGGTTGCATGACTAATGAGTGGATTGTCATTGACGGAAGATACCTTTCAAAACAGTTTATAATTGTAGACCAAAACTAGCCATATGGAAAATATGGGTGATAGCAAGAATGTTTAAATGAAGGATAAGAATGTCAAATATGGCTGTCCAGGGACCATAATTGCACGGTAACTCTGGTATGAACGGGATTATTTTGATAAATTAGTTGGCAATTGTTGACGCTTTTTTTGTTGGCGCAGATGACACCTAAATATATGATACGGACTTTACTGCTATTGACCTGGTTGCTGATAACATTAGTTGTCTTTGGGCAAAATCTGCCCGTGACTTTTCAACGCTATTATTCGAAAGATGGGCTTTCGTCCAATACGATCTATAGCATCTACCGGGATAGTTACGGCTTCTTATGGCTGGGTACAGAGGACGGGCTCAACAGGTTTGATGGCCGCCGATATCATGTATACCGTTACGATGCCGATAATGCAAATAGCTTAATGGCCAATCACATTTCGGCGCTGTGTGAAGATAAGAAGGGGCGGATCTGGATCGGTACCAACGGCGGCGGACTGAGCTATTATGACCGGCAGACCGATCGCATCCGCGCATACAGCATGACCCCAGATGAAAAATGGCTCAGCAGCGCGATCAATGCGATCGATCAGGACGCGGCAGGAAATATATGGGTCGCTTCCTATGGTGCGCTGTCGATCTTGGACGTCAACAACCTGCAGAAGGCAGTTGAGCCAAAATATAAACGCATTCTCGAGACCTTTGCCGATAAGGTCAGCAGCTGTGTCTTCCGCGATCGCCAAAACAATATGTGGGTATCGTCGGAAAATGCTGTATTTCGTATCTCAGCTGATCTAAAGACAATAAGTCGTTTTGAGGTGCTGTCTCAACGGGAGGGATATGGGAACGGCGTTGAGGTGACCTCCATCGTCGAAGATGACAGAGGGCGTATATGGATCGGCTCGATGCTCGGACTCAAATATCTGGATCCTGGACAGTCGCAATTTACCCAGTTTGCATCACAGCCGGGAATGGGCAAGTTGAGTAGCCCAAGAATCTACGCGCTGTGCCACAACGGCCGGCAGGCGATCTGGATCGGCACCGACAATGGTCTTGATGTGCTTAATACCGATGATTTTACCATCCGGACCTTTAGGCCTGATCCGAGTGATATCCATAGCCTGTCACATAAATCTATACGATCTATCTTTTTGGATGATAGTGGAATTTATTGGGTGGGCACTTTTCAGGGAGGTTTGAATAAGTACGACACCAACTTGAGCCAATTTCGCCTGAAAAGCTTGAATTTTTTGGAAGGCAAGACAGGTGACCCCGCGATGATCACCTCATTTGCCGACTATCAACAGAGCATTTTCCTCGGGGTCGATGGCGGTGGGGTCTGGAAATATAACCGTACAAGCGATGTGCTGTCCCCTTTTAATTTAGGTCCGGGGCTTCCTGCAGACCTAACGGTGCTGACCCTCGAGAGACAGCAGGATCAATTGTGGGTCGGGACCTACCAACATGGTGTGCTCTCTTATGACCTGCCCAGTGGGAAGCGAAAGCGTTATCTGGCGGGCACTGGGCGGGACAACTTAAATAACAACGATATTTTTTGCCTCAAAAGCGACTATCAGGGAAATATATGGGTGGGAACCAACGGCGGCGGTATCAATGTGATCGAAAAAGGAGGTGCTACCGTAAAAAAATATACGCGCGATATCCATACGGATCAGGGGATACAGCTGCCGGGAAATTTCATCCGCGCACTGGAAGAGGACAGTGACCACAATATGTGGATCGGTACCTACGGCTCAGGGCTTGTTAGGTATAACCCTACAACCCGCAGCAGCACGGTCTATGACAAAGCCAACCATCAGTTGCCCAGCAACTATGTGCTGGCGGTATATAGCGATAAAAAAGGAAATGTCTGGGTGGGAACAAACGGCAATGGTGTCGGCATGCTCGAAAAAGGAAAAACGCAGTTTATATCGCTTTCTGAAAAACATGGTCTGGCCAATGGCGCTATACAGAGTATCATTGAAGATGATAAAGGCAGGATATGGTTTGCGACCAATAAGGGGCTGAGCTGCTATTTTCCGGAGAAGAAGCTATTCAAAAACTATTCGAATGCTGTGGGCTTGCAGGAAGGAGCTTTTATGCTCGGTGCATCGTTGAAGACATCCGACGGTGAGATGTACTTTGGTGGACAAAAGGGATTCAACCATTTTTTTCCGGCCAACCTGAAGACCAACGTGAATCCAGCCCGCGTCGTGCTGACGGAACTGAAAATTGACAATACCGTCGTGCAACCCTCGGATCGGGGAGCCATACAGCAGTCTTTGCTGACCGCGGAGCGTATCCCACTGAAGTACAAACAGAATTTTTCCATTTCTTTTGCTGCACTTAATCTCACCGTGCCCGAGGACAATCAATATGAATACAGGCTTGTGGGCTTTGATAAAAATTGGATCCGTAACGGCCGTGAAAATAATGCCTATTATACTAATCTGGATCCGGGAGACTACATCTTTCAGGTTCGGGCGAGCAACAACGATGGAATTTGGAATACGGAAATCAAATCTATTGCCATCCATGTCGCTCCGCCTTTCTGGCGTACAGTATACGCCTATATCTTGTATGTGGTAGTTGTGGCAGCTGTGCTGCTGCTGATCCGGCGTCGTGGTATTCAGCGGTTGAAACAAAAATTTGCCCTTGAGCAAGAACGGATGCAGGCCCGACAGCTCATTGAGCAGCAGAAAAGAGATGCCGAAGCCAAACATCAGCTCGACGCCATGAAAATCAGGTTTTTAACAAACCTCAGTCACGAATTTAGGACGCCAATCTCGCTGATTATGGGACCTATTGATGCACTGCTAGCGAAAAATAAGGATAGCAATCTGGGAGAACAGCTCAGCTTAATCAGCCGGAATGCACGGCGTCTATTAAATCTGGTCAACCAGCTGCTGGACTTCAGAAAGATGGAATACCATGAATTAAAACTGCAGGAAGAGGACGGTGAACTGGTTTCTTTTGTACAGGAGGTTTACCGGTCTTTTCACGATATGGCCCTACAAAAAGGAATAGATTACTCATTTTTCCCTTGTCAGGATAAAATCTACTGCCGTTTTGACCGCAATAAAATCGAGCGTATTCTGTTCAATCTGATATACAATGCGTTTAAGTTTACCAAAAGAGAGGGCGATATCGCGGTTCGTATTTCATCCGTCACGGTGGCAGACCAAAAGCTGCACGTTCATATCGAGGTTCAAGATACGGGTATTGGTATTCCCGAGCATATGCAAAAATGTATATTTGAAAGCTTTTTCCAGTATGATAGTGACGGGAAAGTGGCTAGCCAAGGCTCAGGCATCGGATTGTCGATTGCACAGTCATTTGTGCAGATGTATAAAGGGAAGATCTCTGTCAATAGCGAGCCGGGTAGAGGTAGTATATTTGCTTTTGATCTATGGCTGGATAAGACAGAGACCGAGCTAAATGCCCTTTCTGAGCCTGAAATGATGCTCCCACCTGAGGTCGCCGATGTCAGACAAAGTCCGGTTGTGCTTATTATCGAGGACGACGAGGATTTTCGGTATTACCTCAAAGAATCTTTGAAAGGGTATTATCAGGTGATCGAAGCTACAAACGGAAAAGACGGCTGGCAAAAAGCACTTTTTCATCATCCCGATCTGGTCGTCAGCGACGTGCAGATGCCCTATCTCAATGGGATGGAATTTGCCCAAAAGTTAGCGCAGGATAAGCGCACCAAACATATTCCGGTGGTTCTGCTGACAGCTTCGCAGGCTGACAATGGCGAGGTGTGCGGACTTGAGTCGGGAGCGGTAGGATACCTGACAAAACCATTTGATATGGAAGTGCTGGTTGCCAAGATCAACAGTCTGCTGCATCTGAATCGGGCGTTTAGGGAAGTATACAGCAAACAGGTATCCATCATTCCTCCAGAAATGCCCATCGTATCCGAAAAGGACAAATTTTTACAGAAGGTACTTACTTACGTCCACGATAATATCGACAATCCGCAATTGTCGGTAGAGGCTTTGAGTGCCCATATTTCAATGAGCAGGGCCTCGTTGTACAATAAGCTACTGGAATGTACCGGAATGTCGCCTGTAGACTTTATCCGCTCAGTAAAACTGGAAAAAGCCGCGAGCTTATTGGAGAAAAGCGATAAGTCCATATCTGAAGTAGCCTACGAAACGGGATTTGCAAATCCGAATTATTTTACGAAAGTGTTCAAAGCAAAATACCATATGACACCAAGTGAGTATATTCAGTCGCAAAAAAGTGTATTTTAAACATTTTTACCCTTCTTTTTTTTATTTGTTGCAATCCTATAGGGTTGAAAATGATAGTTTTGTCCTATAACCAAGCGCCCAGTTGCGGCGTCTACACAAACTAATCAACTGTAAGAAATATGAAGTTTTTTATCGATACGGCCAGTCTTAACGACATCCGTACAGCCCAAAATCTAGGTGTATTGGATGGGGTAACGACCAACCCCTCGCTGATGGCCAAAGAAGGGATCACAGGGCAGGAGAATGTACACGCTCATTACCGGGCAATCTGTGAAATCGTCGACGGTGATGTGAGCGCAGAAGTGATCGCAACCGATTATCCGGGGATGCTGGAAGAGGGTTTGCAGCTTGCTGCCCTGGGTAGTAAAATCGTTGTCAAAGTGCCTATGACCGAAGATGGCGTCCGGGCCATCAAATATTTTAGCACCCATGGTATAAAAACAAACTGTACGCTGGTCTTTTCTGCTGGACAGGCGCTGTTGGCAGCGAAGGCTGGAGCCACTTATGTATCACCTTTTGTTGGCCGCCTCGATGATATTTCGGTGGACGGACTGGCGTTGATCCGTGAAATACGCACGATTTACGACAATTATACGTTCTCTACACAAATTTTAGCGGCCTCGGTACGTCACAGTGCCCATATCCTCGGCTGCGCCCGCATCGGTGCGGACGTGATGACCGGCCCATTACAGGCGATCTACTCGCTGCTCAAACATCCTTTGACAGACAGTGGGCTAGCCCAGTTTCTTGCTGATCACCAACGCGTAGCCGCACAAATGAACAACTGAGATGGTAATGACAAAAAATAGTATACATAATTTAGAAGCTATTGTTAAGCAGGTCAGAAGAGATATCCTACGGATGGTGCACGCCTGTCAGTCGGGGCATCCCGGCGGCTCACTGGGCTGCGCCGAACTATTGGTCTGTCTTTATTTCGAACTGATGCAGCGAAATGATCAGTTTGATATAAATGGAGTGGGGGAAGACCTATTTTTTCTTTCGAATGGACATATATCCCCGGTGTTTTATAGTGTGCTGGCCCGCGCTGGTTATTTCCCTGTGCACGAACTTGCGACTTTCCGTAAGCTGAACTCCCGACTGCAGGGGCATCCGACGACCCACGAAGGACTACCGGGTATCCGCGTGGCCTCCGGTTCGTTGGGGCAGGGGCTGTCGGTGGCTATTGGCGCTGCACAGGCAAAGAAATTAAACAAGGACGGGCGGCTGGTCTATGTACTGATGGGAGACGGCGAATTGCAGGAGGGACAGGTATGGGAAGCAGCCATGTATGCCGCGCACAATAAGATGGACAATCTGATCGCGATTGTAGATTACAACGGTGCCCAGATCGATGGTGCGACCAAGGATGTCCTGTCGCTCGGAGACCTCCCCTATAAATGGATGGCATTTGGCTGGAAAGTCATTGAAATCAGACGTGGAAATGATATGGCCTCGGTGATCGACGGTCTCAGAAAAGCTCAGGAAATGACATCAGCTGGCGTGCCGGTGATGGTGCTGCTGCATACCGAAATGGGTAATGGTGTCGACTTTATGATGGGATCGCACAAATGGCATGGGATCGCACCAAGCGACGACCAGCTGGCGGCGGGATTAAGCCAGAATGCAGAGACGCTGGGCGACTATTAAGCATGAAACGAGAAGATATCGAAATTGACTAACATGAAGAAATATACATATACAGAATCGAAAGACACGCGATCGGGCTTTGGTGCCGGACTGCTGGAAGCTGGCAAGCAAGATCAAAATGTGGTCGCACTCTGCGCTGACCTGATCGGTTCGCTCAAGATGAACGATTTTATCAAAGCTTATCCGGAACGTTTTTTTCAGATCGGCATTGCCGAAGCCAATATGATGGGGATCGCTGCTGGGCTCACTATCGGCGGAAAGATCCCATTTACAGGTACGTTTGCTAATTTTTCGACTGGTCGGGTATACGATCAGATTCGTCAGTCCATCGCGTATTCGGACAAAAACGTGAAGATTGCTGCTTCGCATGCCGGTCTGACGCTGGGAGAAGACGGAGCCACGCACCAAATACTGGAAGACATCGGATTGATGAAGATGCTGCCGGGCATGACCGTGATTAACCCTTGTGACTATAATCAGACAAAGGCGGCAACCATTGCTGTTGCTAAGTATGAAGGACCGGTTTACCTGCGGTTTGGACGTCCTGTAGTACCTGTATTTACACCCGAAGATCAGGAGTTTGTGATTGGTAAGGCCATTTTGCTCAATCCGGGGACGGATGTCACGATTATTGCAACCGGCCATTTGGTGTGGGAAGCCATTCAAGCGGGTGAAAAACTGGAGGAGCTGGGTATTGATGCCGAAATTATCAATATACATACCATCAAGCCGCTGGATGAGCAGGCAATACTTGATTCGGTCGCGAAAACGGGCTGTGTAGTGACGGCGGAAGAGCATAACCGGCTCGGTGGCTTGGGGGACAGTGTCGCGCAGCTGCTGATGCGACAGCTGCCAGTTCCGCAGGAATACGTCGCTGTGGACGATAGCTTTGGTGAATCCGGAACTCCAGCCGAACTCATGGACAAATACGGGCTAAATGCCGAAGCGATCGTAGCTGCAGTAAATCGCGTCCTCGAGAGGAAACGAAAGAAGTAACAGGCGGGAAAAGTAACCTGAATAGTTGTATACAGTTAAATAGACCATAAAATGAGAAAGATCATCTGTACGGCATTGTTGATGTTTTCGGCGGCCTTCATGTTGCGGGCACAGCAGGCTGCACCGAAAGGTTTCGATGTTGAAAAGAAATTGGCTTCTGCCGGGAAAATCGATAGCATCATGTATCCGTCCAAAAATGTGGGCGTAACGCGGAAAGCCTTGGTATATACGCCTCCCGGCTACGATACCACAAAAAGATATCCCGTGCTTTACCTTTTGCACGGAATCGGTGGTGACGAAAGCGAGTGGTTGCGGCACGGCAATCCAAAGGTTATTCTGGATAATCTATATGCCCAAGGAAAAATAGAGCCTATGATCGTGGTGCTGCCAAACGGCCGGGCGATGAAGGATGATCGCGCCGGCGGCAACGTGATGGCTCCCGAGCGTGTGGCTGCATTTTCGACTTTTGAAAGGGATCTGCTGGACGATTTGATCCCATATGTCGAAGCACAGTTCCCAGTATGGGCAGCACCCGAATACCGCGCCATTTTCGGCTTGTCCATGGGTGGGGGGCAGGCACTGAATTTCGGTCTGGGGCACCTTGATACATTTGCCTGGGTAGGTGGATTTTCATCGGCGCCCAACACCAAGTTGCCACAGGACTTGATACCAGACCCGATGCTAGCAAAACGAAAATTAAAGCTGCTCTGGATTTCCTGTGGTGATCAGGACGGTCTGCTTAACTTCAGCAAGCGAACACATGATTATCTGGAAGCACATCAGGTGCCCCATATCTATTATCTTGAACCCGGAGGCCACGATTTCAATGTCTGGAAGAATGATCTCTATAATATTGCGCAACTCCTGTTTAAAAAGTGAAACGTTGGCCGTTGTTTCTGCCGTGAGATGGGGCACGACACATGTTGGCCCTAGGCGCGGGCATGGTTAACGCAATATCTTTTTAGAACTTAGTATGATGAAAATGAAAAAACTAGTCCTGATTTTTGCGCTGATGAGCCAGCAATTGCTCTTGGCCCAGCAGGCGCATAATCCCGTCATCTTTGCCGATGTGCCGGACATGTCAATGATACGTGTCGGTGATACTTATTACATGAGCAGCACAACCATGCATATGAATCCCGGGGTACCGATCATGAAATCCAGGGACCTAATCAACTGGACCCTTGTCAGCTATGCCTACAGTCGTCTGGGCGATAGCGACGAACTGAATCTTGCAGGACAAAAGAATGCATATGGCCATGGCTCCTGGGCCAGCAGCTTGCGTTTTCACGAAGGTATGTACTATGTGAGTACCTTTTCTTCCAACACTGGCAAGACGCATATTTATTATACAAAGGATATCGAGCATGGTCCTTGGCAGGTCCGGGAGTTTCAGCCCATGATGCACGATCATAGCCTGTTTTTTGACCAGGGGAAAGTGTACATGGTCTGGGGCGGGGGGCGCCTGCATATCGCCGAACTCATGCCTGATTTTTCGGGCATAAAGGCCGGATCACAGCGGGTGTTGATCGATAATGCCTCCTTGCCAGCCCTTGCTAGGGGCGAGAAGACTGCCGGCCTGCCGGCGGAGGGATCCCAGCTGTTTAAGATCAACGGCATGTATTACCTGTTCAATATCTCCTGGCCAGCAGGCGGAATGCGGACCGTCATTGTCCACAGAGCATCCCGACTGGAGGGACCATATGAAGGACGGGTGGTCCTACAGGACCAGGGCGTCGCACAGGGTGGCTTGATTGATATGCCGAATGGGCAGTGGTATGCCTATCTTTTTCAGGATCATGGCGCTGTGGGACGGATTCCATTCTTAGTACCTGTCAAATGGAAGGATGGTTGGCCTGTATTGGGAGTGTCGGGCAAGGTGCCTGCTGCATTGGACCTTCCGGCCAATAGGAGCCTGATGCCGGGGATCGTCGCTTCGGACGATTTTAGCCGTGAAGAAGGGGAGCCAGCGTTGCCGCTAGTGTGGCAGTGGAACCATAATCCCGACAGTAGCTTATGGTCTCTAACGGAACGCAAGGGCTTTCTACGATTAAAAACAGGACAGTTGACTGATGATTTTTTACAGGCCAAAAATACGCTGACTCAAAGGACGATCGGTCCTTCCTGTAATGGTACGGTCGCCATCGATGTGACCAACATGAAAGATGGAGACTTTGCAGGACTGTCCCTACTACAGAAAAATTATGGGCTCCTCGGGGTGCGCATGGAAGGTAGCCGTAGATCGCTGATCATGGTCAATGCTGGGTCAGGAAGGCCGCAAGAGGTAGCCAAAATACCTTTAAATGAAAATCAGCTATTCCTCAAAGCGACCTGTGACTTTGTTGACAGAAAAGACATTGCCCGATTTTATTATAGTACCAATGGACGCGAGTGGATAGCTATAGGCGACGAGCTGAAGATGAGTTACACAATTCCGCACTTTATGGGCTACCGATTTGGACTGTTTAACTACGCAAGTAAAACCGGTGGTGGCTATGTTGACTTTGACTACTTCCATATCGACACGAATTAAAACGATGATGAACAAACTTTTTTTTATACGCTTACCTTTTGGATTGCTGCTGATCTGCCTGTTCATTATAGGGGTGTCCAAAGCGCAAAACCCCATTATCCAGACGACCTACACCGCTGATCCGGCACCATTGGTGTACAATGACCGGCTGTACTTGTATACTACACATGACGAGGATGAATCTACTTGGTTTAACATGAACGACTGGCGGGTGTATTCGACCAATGACATGGTCAACTGGACAGATCATGGTGCAATCTTGTCGTATACCGACTTTGAATGGGCCAAAGGAGATGCCTGGGCAGCGCAATGTGTGGAGAAAAATGGAAAATTTTACCTCTATGTGCCTGTTATCTCCAAATTCAACAACCGCGGTGCCATAGGTGTTGCTGTAGGGGACAGTCCATTGGGACCTTTTCACGACCCCCTGGGCAAACCACTGCTGCAAAGCGATTGGGGAGACATCGATCCCACCGTGTTTATCGATGCGGATGGTCAGGCGCACATGTACTGGGGCAATCCCAAACTAAAATACGTCAAGCTTAATGAAGACATGATCTCCTATAGTGATGACATTGTGGAAGTGCCGATGACTGCTGCGTCATTCGGGAAAAGGGACGGCGATCCGAAGCGGCCTTCGGGTTATGAAGAAGGTCCTTGGTTGTACAAGAGAAATGACCTCTACTATCTCTTCTGGCCGGGAGGACCATTGCCTGAATTTATAGGCTATTCGACGAGTAGAAAAGCCGAAGGGCCCTGGAGGTATGGCGGAGTTGTCATGCCTGCGGAAGGAAAGGCTTTCACGAACCATCCCGGGGTGGTTGATTTTAGGGGCAAGACCTATTTCTTTTATCACAACGGTGCCCTGCCGGGTGGGGGAGGCTTCACACGTTCGGTAGCCGTTCAGGAACTGAAGTTCAACCCTGATGGAAGTATTCCGAGGATGACAATGTCTCCCGGAATAACCGAAGCCTTAGCGCCGGTCAATCCTTATGAACTAACTCAAGCCGAAACGATTGCCTGGTCTGAACAGGTAAAATCGTATCAAAATGCCACGGTGGGAGTCTTTGTCAAGGCGTTGAAAAATGGTGCTTACACCAGTGTCAAACATGTTGATTTTGGTGAAAAAGGAGCTGCAACATTCTGGGCGCGGATAGGGACAACCCACAATGGTGGAGTTAGCCTGGAAGTCAGGTCGGGCGCTGTTGACGGCCCTTTATTGACATCCTTGCAAGTCCCCATGACTGGCGGCGACGATCGCTGGACTACCGTGGAGAGTGTGCTGTCCAATCGTGTAACAGGTGTGCATGATCTCTATTTTGTCTTTAAAGGAAAAGCCCCATCCAATATCCTGTTTTTTGACTCGTGGCGGTTTGGCAGGTAAAAGCGTACTGCCCTGTCGATGGAATGGTCTGATGGGGTAACAAAACAAATTCGAAAACTAATTGATACATTATATGAAGCGACTACATATTGTCTTAAGACAAAGGACAATAGCCTTATTATTTTCCGTCACCGGAGTGCTGTCGACAGTCTTGGTGCAGGGGCAAAACCAGCAGGATATGGTACAGGACGCCAGTAAAGGTTTTGTACACCGATCTATTGGCAATCCTTATCTTCCCCTCTGGGAACATCTTCCTGATGGCGAACCGCGTGTATTTGAAGATCCTGACCAACCTGGGAAATACCGTGCCTACATCATCGGTTCGCACGACCTGCGTTTCAGCAGTTACTGTGGACCGGATATCAGAATGTGGTCTGCTCCGGTTGAAGATCTAAGTAGCTGGCGCGATGAGGGGGCCATTTTTACCTATCAAGTGGATGGGAAATGGGATGTCATGTATGCCCCTGACCTTGTGGAGGTCAAGAGAAAAGATGGAAAAAAAGAATATTACCTATTTCCACATAGCCGAGGAGAACACCGGGAAGCGATGGTAGCGAAAGGGGATAGACCCAATGGTCCTTTTAAGCCGATAAATTTAACGACTGATGGAAAACGCACCTTGCCCGGCAGCATCCTGGGCTTTGATCCGGCGGTCTATATTGAATATATCACTGACCCGAACGATCCGGACTACGAAATCGGATTTCGCGCTTATGGTTTTTGGGGATTTCAGCGATCCATGGCTGCGCAACTGGACCAGAATACAATGTATTCGCTGAGGCCGGGTACTGAGGTCATCAATTATCTTTTGCCGGCAAGTGCACGTTATGGGCAACTGCGTGATCCCCAAGGAACGACTTATCCGAATATCTTCCAGGGGGAGGATCTGGGAACCTTCAACTTTTTTGAGGCCTCGTCGATACGTAAGGTCGGCAATAAGTATGTCACAGTATATAGTGGGTATTCTGGCCCTGAATATGGCGTGGGCAGTTCCAATTCCACACTGCGGTACGCTGTAGCAGACTCACCACTGGGGCCCTGGAAGAGTGGTGGCGTATTGGTAGACTCCCGTGCGCCGGTGCTGAACCGGGATGGATCAGCGATAGAGACCAGCAATGCGGGTCACAATACGCATGGAAGTATCGAACTTATCAATGGACAATGGTATGTGTTCTACCATCGGCCACCACGTGGTTTTGGTTTTGCGAGACAGGCAGTGGTCGAACCCGTTAAGGTTGAATGGGATGAAAAGAGCGTAAAAGATGGTGGAATGGTTAGAATACGGGCCTTTGACCCTTTTCAGAATAACCTGACCGTACGCGATAAGCAGGGAAGAGAGTATAAGGGTGCAGAGGTTACTTCGGAGGGCTTCCATTTTTACGGGCTGGATCCTTATCAGTATTACTCCGCGGGATACGCCTGCTATCTTTCTGATATAAGCTTGCAGCAGGATTCATGGGATGTCTGGGACAACCATATGCCGGTAACAAATCTAAAAAACGGTACTATTGTCGGATTTAAATATTTTGGATTTGGTGGCCTCGATCAGGATAAGTTTGGGTTGAAGGCGTTTGAAGGTACCAGACCAGGAAATAATACAGCTTTTAATGTATTTATTACGCCCAAGTCCTCTCGAGCTTTTAAGATCAATGTGTGGCTTGACGGACCTTGGGACAATGATATCTGGAAAGGCAAGCAGATCGCGCAGATATCCGTTCCGGCAAATGCGAAGTCAGCCGTGACAAAGCTGACCGCTGACGTATCAAAATATGTTGATCACCTGAATCGCAAACATGCACTGTACATAGTCGCAGAAGGTGCGGATGGTGAGGCATTGTTTGATTTTATTGGTCTTGGATTTAGCTCAAAAGCGCATAAAATTGAGCGTCCAGTATCGCCTACTGTGCATGTTACTGTCAATGGTCAACGACTGGAACTTCCCTCTATTCCGCAGAGATCCACAGACAGCAATGGATTAATCGGCTATAATATCTACGAGGTAGCTTATTCTCTAACGTCGGGTAATAAAAAGATTCCGGTAGTAAAAGCATCTTCGGATAATCCAGCGGTCAAGATCCGTGTTAAGCAGGCTGATTCGTCAAGTGGCCATGCTTTGGTAGATTGTACATACAATGGGCAGTTGAAAAGCTATCGCGTGAAATTTAATTAGCGGTAAAGGGCAGAATATTACATCTACACTGCATGGCATACATCAATACTGACAATTTTAGACAGATTACCGGAGAGCAAGTCAAGAACCCTTATTCAGCTACATGATTATGAATATTGTAAAAACAATTGGCGTGGCCCTGATGGCACTATGGATACCGCCTGTCCCTGCCGTTAGGCAGCAGGCGAAGCCAACCGCAGACTCGGTGCGGCTAAAGGATGCGTTCGAACATAAATTTTTTATCGGTACGGCGCTCAATCTGGAGCAGATATGGGAACGGAATAGCAAAGCGGTAGCTGTAGTCAAGAGACAATTCAACTCCATTGTGGCTGAAAACTGTATGAAAAGCATGTTTTTGCAACCTCGCGAAGGTGAGTTCTTCTTTCGGGATGCAGACCGTTTTGTTGCATTCGGCGAAAAATATAAAATGCAAATGATCGGTCATACCCTAATCTGGCATTCGCAAGCTCCGCAATGGTTTTTTGTTGACAAAAACGGAAAAGAGGTGTCTCGGGAGACGCTGATCGACCGCATGCGCAAACATATTCAGACCGTAGTGTCCCGATATAGGGGAAGGATATTCGGATGGGATGTCGTCAATGAGGCCATACTGGATAATGGTGATTGGCGAAAAAGTAAATTTTATGACATCATCGGTCCGGAATTTATTGAACTGGCCTTCAAATTTGCCCATGAAGCAGACCCGGAGGCAGAACTATATTACAACGATTATTCGACCGCCATTCCTGCAAAAAGGAAGGCAATAATGGCGCTGGTACAACGGGTGAAGGCTACCGGAGTGCCAGTGCATGCCGTGGGTATGCAGGAGCATAATGGCCTGTACAGCCCGGCACTGGAAGAAGTGGAGAAGACGATATTGGGTTTCGCCAGTTTGGGTGTACAGGTGATGGTGACCGAGATGGATATCTCGGTACTGCCACATGTGCGTCCGGAAATGGGGGCAGAAGTTGGCGAACGTCATGCCTACAGTAAAAAGATGAATCCATATGACAAAGGCTTGCCTGCCAGTAAAATGGCTGAGCTGGGGAGGAGATATACAGATTTCTTTAAGTTGTACCTCAAACATCAGGACAAGATCTCACGGGTGACACTGTGGGGCGTTGCTGACGGCGACTCGTGGAAAAATGACTGGCCGATTGTAGGTCGTAAGGACTATCCCTTGCTATTTGACCGCGACTATCAGCCCAAATCTTTTGTCAGGGATATCATCCGTGTGGCACAGCAGGCACAAAAAATGGAAAAAGTGGGGAAGAGCAGGTATCTGTATCCTGACGACTATATGGCTGATCCATCCGCACATGTTTTTGAACATAAAATCTATATATATCCCTCGCATGATAGAGAAAGCGGCATTCCAGAAAACGATAGCGGTGATCATTTTGACATGCAGGATTATCATGTGTTTTCGATGGAGGATATCGGTGGGAAGGTGGTCAATCATGGGAAGGTCCTGGAGATAAAAGATATTCCCTGGGCTGGCCGGCAGCTGTGGGATTCGGACGTTACGGAAAAAGACGGCAAATACTATATGTATTTCTCTTTAAAGGACAAAAATGATATTTTTAAAATCGGTGTGGCAGTTGGGGAAAGGCCTTACGGACCATTTGTACCACAGGCGAATCCGATTAAGGGAAGTTATAGTATTGATCCTTGTGCGTTTAGGGATGAAGACGGTAGTTATTACTTGTATTTTGGAGGTATCTGGGGTGGTCAACTCCAGTTTTATCGAAACAATAAAATTGCTGTGCCCATAGAATTACCGCCCGCCGAAGCGCCGGCTCTGACGCCAAAGGTGGCTAAGATAGCTGGAAATATGTTGGAGTTTTCGGAGCAACCCCGCGACTTGGTCATTCTGGACAAAAGCGGAAAACCTCTGAAACAGGGGGACACGGAGAGGCGTTTTTTTGAGGCTTCCTGGATGCACAAATATAAAGGCAAGTACTATTTTTCCTATTCAACCGGTGACAGCCATCTGATCTGTTATGCCATCGGGGACAATCCCTATGGACCTTTTACCTACGAAGGCATATTATTATCACCGGTGGTAGGCTGGACCACACATCACAGCATCATGCCGTTTAAAGGGAAGTGGTATCTCTTTTATCATGACTCGGCGCCATCGGGCGGCAAAACCTGGCTGCGAAGCATGAAGGTCGTCGAGCTGGAATACGATAAAGATGGACGTATAAAGCCTATAAATGGACTGACCTCCTGACTTCAGTAGCTTGAATCGATTCCAGTAGGCGCAGCTGCCGTAGCTCACGCTTTCATATTCTTTCGGCACTTTCTATTCCAATAAGATAAAGGATGTGTGGGATACCTCTCTAAAATTTGATAATCAGTTGAGCAATAACAAAAATCAATTTTTGGGGCTGAATCTCATTGTTCCGTTATTCTCCCGCGGCGACCGCATGCGGGCCAGAAAGGTGAAACGGATTGAAATGCAGGAGCAACAGCTCATTCTGGAAAAAACCAGACTGGATCTCGACAATAGGTATGAACAGGAACAACAAAAGATAAGGCAATACGAGGGCCTATATCCAGTCCTATATGAGCATCTGGAAGCTTCAAAAAAGTCACTGCAAACTACGCGTACCAAGTTTGAATTTGGCAGGGTGGATATTTCGGCTTACAAAGCGGCCAAAAACCAGGTACTCTCGGCTTCGTATGACTTGTTAAAAAACCATTTATACAAATTGATGGCAATAGAAATGGTCAATACTATGCAATAGCGTCTATTTCGTCGCCGCAACAGCAATTTTATTCGTCCTTTAGGCTTTCGACAATGTTTGTACTGGCTGCTCGAAATGCTTGCCAGGCAATGGTACACCAGGCGATTGTGATGGCTAGTCCTCCGGCCAGGACAAACATCCACCATTGGATATCAATCCGATAGGCAAAGGTCTGCAGCCAGTTGTGCATCGTCCACCAAGCAAATGGAGCGGCAATCAGAAAGGCGATCAGGACCAGCCGAATAAAATCCCTCGAAAGTAATATGATAATCCCTGAAACGGTGGATCCGAGGACTTTGCGTATACCGATCTCTTTTATCCTGGTGTTTATGGATAGTAAAGCTAGCCCAAACAGTCCTAAACAGGAAATGATGATCGCTATACCTGTACCGCTTATCACAATTTTTGAGAATGTCCTTTCCGATTGGTAGAGATTTTGTGTGTTTTCATCTAGATAGGAGGCAGGAATGCTGGCTTTCGGATTCAATTTTTTCCAAATGTCGTTGATTTTATCCAAAGTCAGGGAAACTTGGCCAGCCGCAACACGAACAAAGATATACTCGACTGTAAATACCTTGGGATTTACCGAAATAGTTAATGGCTCAATTGCTGTTCTGAGATCCCGAAAATTAAAGTCATCCATAATTCCGATCACGGTGCTCCCGCCATTAATGTCTATTTTTTTGTCAAGCACCTGATCGGCGCCGCCAAATTGTGCGGCCATGGCTTTGTTAATGATCAGCGCATTGCTGTCGGTGGTGAATTTTTTGTCAAAGTCTCTTCCGGCGATCAATTTAATGTCCAGTGTTTTGAGATAATCATAATCCACTCGCATATAGTTGGTTTTAATTTCTCTGTTTTGATGTTCAAAACCGAAGATGCTTGTGGAAAGGGAGCCGTCCCTGCCCATACCTATATTAAAGTCCGAGGCACTCACGGATTTCACCCAAGGCTGTTGCTCCAAGATCGTACGCATCTGGCGGAGGGCATCCTCTTTGTCGATTCCAGACCCAATAGGAATACTGATTACCTCTGTTTTATTAAACCCAAGTGGTTTGTGCGCAATATAATTCATCTGGGAACTGATCACAATGGTAGCGATAATCAAAATAATCGAAATGGCGAATTGCAGGATAGTCAAAGTGCTTCGGAGACGCGAAGATTTGATTTTGTCTGAACCTTTCAAAGATAGAATGATATTGGTGCGGGCCGCGCTAAAAGCTGGTAGACCACCAGCAATTAGGGATAATATCAAAAATACAGCAGTAAAAATAATCAGATTTTTTGGGTTCAGGAGTTCCAGAAGTTTCAGCTGATAATTCATCATCGCATTAAACTGGGGAAGGAATAGATACACGAGTGTCAAGCCGAGCAAAAGGGCAATGAAACAAAGGAGAAATGATTCCAAAGTAAGTTGGTAGACGATATCCCAAGTCGTACCGCCCAGCGTTTTTCGGGTTCCAATCTCCCGCCTTCTACTGATTGAATTGGCTAAGGAAAGATTGACGAAGTTGGAAGCGGAAATAAATAAAATCAGAGCCGAAATCAGCAAGAGAACCCATGGGAAGCTGGCTGAGATGGAGGAGCCCGTACCAAAATCATTCGAGTGAAGTTTGGACAGTGGTAATAAATGAAAGCTATAATAGTTGCCCTCGGCGTCTGCTTTTGCGCCGTCCCTCTTGAGACGGTCAATCGCAGATTTAAAAAACTGTGCGGTGAATGCCTGAGTTTCCTTGGAGAAATTGAGCTTGTTCAATTCGCTTTTCATTTTGACAAATACCTCGTGGTTCATATTCTCCCATTGTTGGGTCTGCTCTTGATATCCTGGCCGATTTTCATAGCGAAACAAAGATGAAAAGCGCAAACTCGAATTCGCAGGAATATTTTTTAAAACAGCACCGACAGTAGCGGTCTGCCAAGTACCACCATTATTGACTTCGATCTGCTTGCCAATTACATCCGTGGTGCCAAACAGGTTATGGGCCATATTTTCCGTCAATATCAGATTTCCCGGATCAGAAAGTGCGTGTTTGTTGCCTGCAATAAACGGAAAATCGAAAATCTGGAAGAAGTCAATATCAACAAAACGATTGTTGGACGAAAACTCCTTGTCTCCATTTTTTAGTGTGATTGTGCTGTTTGCATACCGGGTAATATAGGCAATGCTAGGGATATCCTTCTTCAGTTGCGGGGCGAGGGGGGTAGGCATAGACAATTCGTTTTTCTTCCCTGTTTGTGGCTCCGAACTTTTATAAATCATCGCAATACGGTCGCTATCCTGATGGAAATTGTCAAAAGACAATTCAAACATGGCGGTCAAAAATAGCAGCGTCGCTGCTGCGATAGATATTGCCAACCCGATGATGTGTATAGCACTCAGTGATTTGGTCTTTAATATGGATCTCCAAACGGTCTTTAGCATAACATTGTGTTAAATCTGATTTTTTGTCAGTGACCAGGCAAATAAATGCTGATCAGTGAGCTGTTTAAAATATACCACCAGCGGAGGCTGGATATAGCCAACTGGCTTTTTCAATTCGTTTGCCAATTGTTTAATAGGTTGAAATATAGTAAATTGTGAATATGATAAGTCTATTATATGTTCGTTTTCGAACGGTTGATGTTCGTTAGTGGACATTTCGCGGATGACTGTCGACCGGGCGAACCGTTCGATAATTTTGACAATAGAGGATTATTGATCTTGACGAAATTGTAAAACCATTTTGGTGTAAAATTGTTCAATGATTAGATATATAACCATCGATACGGTATACGTAGGTTAGAGAATAGTTATTTGAAGGCTGGATCGAAAATGATCCGGCCTTTTGCGTAAAGTACTCCCATGTTACAAAGTCGTTTCAGTTGGATACTGGGTTTATGACGCATTATAGGGTACGTGAAAAATAATGTGTTAAATATATTATTTAGATTAATTAAAAATAATATATTTGCAAAAAACTACCCATGAAACTGAAAACTGCTAAGCGTTGGTTTAACTGGCATAAATGGACGAGCCTAATCTGTACAATATTTCTATTATACCTGTGTATAACTGGTCTACCACTAATTTTTCATGAAGAGATTGAGCATTTGCTAGAGGATCATAAAGAAGCTGTGGTCTCACAGCATAAACTTAGTCTTGACAAACTTGCGGCAATAGCAGAATCCAACTATCCTCGTGAAAAGGTACGATATGCATTCTGGGATGAGCGTGAAGAAAATAAGGTCCTATTTGATGTGGTCGATAGGCCGGACGCCCCATATGAAGCCAGCAAATACTTGGTACTAAATGAGTATACAGGTGAGATTCTGGGTGAACCAAAAACCGATGGGCTAATGCATATTATTCTCAAGCTGCATACGGACATGTTTTTGGGAATTCCCGGAAAGCTGTTTTTAGGATTGATGGGATTGCTTTTTATGATTTCGATTGTTTCGGGTATTGTATTATATGGACCGATCATGAAGAAATATGACTTTGGTATGGTGCGGAAAAACAAGTCTAAACGATTACAATGGTTGGACACACACAATCTATTGGGCATTGCCATTACAGCATGGATGGTTGTCGTCGGATTTACGGGTGTAATAAACACGTTATCTGATGTAATCCTTGGGTTGTGGCAGCAGGGCCAGCTCGCAGAAATGACTGCTCATTATAAAGATGAAGAGCCACTTACCGCCGATTTCAGCTCGGTGGAGGCCGCCAAACGGGCCGCGGAAAATGCTGTTAAAGACATGAAAGTCTCGGTTATTGCCTATCCGGGCACGCCTTTTACCAGTAAGCACCATTATGCAGTTTTTATGCGCGGCGATACCGAGCTGACCTCCAAACTGTTGCAGCCCGTACTGGTCGATGCCAAAACGGGAAGGGTAACTGATACCCGAGAGATGCCTTGGTATGTCAACACATTATTTCTTTCGGAACCTTTGCATTTTGGTAATTATGGCGGCCTGATGTTGAAGGTTGTATGGGCGATCTTTGATGTCTTCAGCATTATTGTACTGATAACTGGGCTGTATCTATGGTTTGCCAGACGCCGAGCAGGAAAACAACAGTTATTCACCTTGAAGGAATCACCATTATGAAAAAAAATTTCTGGCGCCTATGGGGAATACCCATACTACTTGCCATATTATCTCTCTTTGGACTTATCGCTGCTCTCTTGGGCGATGGTCTGTGGGATCTGCTCGGGTGGATTGCGCTATCTGTACCGTTAACCCTTGTTATCAGAAACTATTACAAATAAATTTACCATAACCATGAAGAAGTTAATACTAAGTGCTTCTGTATTATCAAGTATCTCTGCCTTTGCGCAACAAAAAGATTCCGTCAGGACACAACGGATAGATCAAGTCATTATCGACGCTTACATTAAAAAAGACAGCGAATCGACGAACAAGATGCCGCTAAGAGCCATTGAGAATCCACAAGTCTATTCTACGATAGACCGGGTCGCGCTGGAAAATCAACTCCTATTTACAGTGGACGATGCTTATCGCAATGTCACTGGTCTGCAAAAAATGTGGAATGCCACTGGACGAGCAGGCGACGGGGGAGCGTACGTTAACCTCCGTGGATTTATTTCAAACAACTCACTTCGAAATGGCTTGGTAGCCCCCGTGAGCAGTGCAATAGATGCTGTGAATATTGAAAAGATAGAGGTATTAAAAGGGCCTTCTGCCACTTTGTATGGAAGTAACGTTACTTCTTATGGTGGAGTGATTAACCGGGTAACCAAAAAGCCCTACGATAGTCTGGGGGGGAACGTTCAGGTCGCGGCGGGGAACTACAACTATTACCGTGCGCAAGCTGATCTGAATACACCATTGACCAAGAACAAAAATCTATTGTTTCGTGTCAATACCGCTTACACCAGAGAAGGGAATTTCCAGAATACCAACGTGCATAACGCATATTTTGCTTTTACGCCAAGCCTAAGCTGGAAAGTCAATGACAAGTTGGATGTAAACCTCGAATACGAGCTCTATGCAAATAAGGCTCAGGCGGAGCAGAACTTCTTTCTGATGGGGCCTCTGTCACCATTTGGTTATGCGGGCATGAAAGATCTGGAGAAAGCGGGACTTAACTATAAAAAATCTTATTTGGGATCGGAACTTTATAATAAAGGGCGTACCCACAATGTGTTTGGCCAGGTCAACTATAAGATCAATGAGTATATTCGTTCGTCGACATCAATCAATAGTGCGTATAGCTATTCGGATGGTTTTAATCCCTACTTTTACATTACTACTAAGTCATACGGCGCCGATGCCAACGATACGGAGGTGGGGTTATATCGAGGCGATCAGTCTACTGCGGACAGCAAGCAGCGATACCTGCAAGTACAGCAAAATTTCAACTTTGATTTCCACATCGGTCAGGTAAGGAACCGCACTGTTGTCGGTGGTGATTTCCTACGCACGCGCAATGATCAGTTCTTTTATTTTGGGGTAATCGATTTCGTCCCTTTCACAGGAGAAATGGATTACACGAATTTTAATGGGGACTATGTCAGCAAGTATTACGATTCAATTCGCGATACACCAGCCTGGCAGAATGCTATCTGGCCGCTAAAAAACAAAACAAATGCTTACAGCGCCTATATCTCGAATGTCATCACACCCATTTCCGGGTTAAACATCATGACTGCTATCCGCTACGAAAGTATTCGGTTTAAGGGAGGTGTGAAAGGCGCGAACGAGACCCCTTCCTATGCACAGCACGCATGGTCGCCTAAATTGGGGCTTGTGTATGAGCTTGTTAAAGATAAACTGTCGGTATTTGGTAATTTCCAGAACAGTTTTACCAGCAATGGTTACTTTGTTTCCGATACCGCGTCAAACCTCACGCTTTCTGATCCGGAGAAGGCCAACCAGTGGGAAGGCGGATTCAAAGCCGACTTATGGCATGGGAAAGTGAATGCTACAATCAATTATTACCATATCAATGTGATGAACACGCTACAGACTGTTGGTTATACTCCGCAGGGAAGGGCAGTCGAGCAGCAGATGGGAAAACGTAACAGTAAGGGAGTTGAGCTCGAAGTCAACGCCTATCTGGTCAAAGGCTTCTCTTTAATAGCAGGAGCAAGCTATAACGATTCCAAATATACCGAAACAACAGATGCGACGGTGTTGGGTAGAAGGCCGAATACGGCTTCGTCACCATGGCTGGTTAACTTTAACGCCACCTACCAGTTTGTTGACGGTAAGTTTAAAGGTCTCGGAATGGGGATTGGCGGCAACTATGCCAGTGCCAACAAGATCATCAATACTACCGTAGGCACTTTCGAACTGCCGTCTTATATGGTTCTCAATGCGAGTGCTTTTTATGATGCCCGCAAGTTCAGAATTGGTTTAAAAGCAGACAACCTGACCAATACCCATTACTGGATTGGTTATACCACAGCCAATGCACAAAAGCTGGCCAATGTGGTGGGAAGCTTCAGCTATAAATTCTAAATCTTCGGATCGGCATCATAAGCCCTCAGCGATAACAGCTGAGGGTTCTTTGTTGGCCAGGTCCATATGCGTTCCATCTTGTGATTTTATTGTTACCTAAACATCCAAGGTTTTTCTCGCAAGACGCAACGGGAGTCATTTTAGTATGCGAGGAATTGGTTTGCTGTCCAAGCGTTTTAATTATTTACTCTTTTTTGTAACTTAGCGTGGATATGAAATATTTGAAGAGGGGTGCTGGCAATAAGTTTTGGTTGAACCTATGTTTTTAGGCAAATTATCTCTTGAAAAATTCTCTATTTCTTAAAAACCAAACTTATGCGTCAATTGGAGTGTGATCAGGAAAAAATACATCTTTGCGGTAAAATCCAGTTTTTTGGCTTTCTATTTGTTTTCGATGAGACGGGCTGTATTGCCTACAGTCAGAACGTCACAACAATATTACCGTATTCGGTAACAGAGATACTGGGTACGAAAATAAGCCAGGTGCTGAGCGCGTTAGCTGTTGATGTCAAATGGGATCTGGCCGGGATCACCGAACAGGCTAAGCCTGATAAAGGACATCAATTTGTTGAACGTGTGCGTATCCATGGCCAGACGTATGATCTTAGTCTCTATCTTTATGATCACAGATGGTATTTGGAATTGGAGGCTTCCAACCCTAAATCTCTTATCGCTCACCCTCTGGTTTACTATGCGACTTACCTGGAAGAACGACCTGCTGCTGTCTGGCTATCATTGGCAGAGCTGATCCGCCAAATTATTCGGTTTGATCGGGTGATGGTGTACCAGTTTGAGGAAGACAAAAGCGGTCGTGTTGTCGCTGAAGCGAAAGCGGAGGATATGTCGTCATTGCTTGGATACCGGTATCCTGAGTTTGACATACCGGCACAGGCCAGAGCGCTATACAGCAAGGTTTTGGCCCGTCACGTTACCGATACTGAAGAAAAGACCATCCCGATACAAGGAGTTCAGGCGAAAGATCTGGATTTGTCGTGCTGTAGTATACGCGCCCTATCGCCTGCACATATGCAATACTTGCGCAATGCAGGAGTACGGGCCAGTGCCAGCTTTTCAATTCTCGTGGAAGGAAAACTTTGGGGACTGGTTACCTGTCAAAACCGCGAGCCAGCCCATGTAGATTTGGCACAACGGGATTTATGTCTCTTGTTGACGAAATATGCGGTGAACTTTTACCTTTCGGAATTTCAAAAAGATCACTTGGTCAAGCAAACGGTTATGGGGGTGATGGAACGAGAACTTAAATCACAGCTATTGGTCGATAGCAACTCACTGGCCGTATTTGAACGCTTTGCCCCACAGATTCTGGAGCTCTGTCACGCTGACGGTTTAATGATGAAACACGACAGAGGACAATATACCCTTGGTATGGTCCCTAACAATGCCATGCTGGAGGAGATTGATAGGTTGGCTGATCAGCAAGATGGTGACCTGTTTTGTAGCTCCGAACTGGTTTATCAACATGTAAACGACAGTAATACCGAAAATATGTTTCCGGGGGTGGTGCGCATCACGATATTGCCAAGTAACAATTGGAATATTTACTTATTCAGAAAGGAACACGTGTATGAAGAGGTGTGGGCAGGAAAGCCGGAAAAAATATATGCTGAAGACAGCGAAACAGATCGTTTCCCATCACCACGCAAGTCGTTTGATGCTTGGCGTCAACTGATGAAGGGGAAGTCTGTGCAATGGAAAAAGGCTGAACTTTCGTTCATGGAAAAGATTGTTCAGATTATGCAGCAGGCCATGGCCCAACGTGGTGGAGAGATTGAACAACTGAACAAGGAACTTGTCCGGTCGAACAATGCTTTGGATACTTTCGGCTATACCCTGACTCACGATCTCAAAAACCCGCTCTCATCCATAAAACTAGCCGCCCAAATGATGCAGATCAAACGGGATCTTTCTATGGAGATGTTGCAAAAATTGGCAACGAATATCATGGACGCAACAGAGCTCATTTCCGAAATGTTGGACAAAGTGTATCAATTGACAAAATCTACGCATGTGGACTTTAAAATTGAACTGATCGATCCACGAGCCAAAATATTAGGTATAGTCGATAGCTGCAGAAAGCAATACGAAGTCGCTGATTTAGATTTTAAGCTGGGAGAGATTCACCCGATCCAAGGTGAAAGAACCTTGTTGTATCAACTATTTTTAAACCTCATTGGTAATGCAATAAAATACAGTGCAAAAAAAGATCGCCCCTGTGTGGAAGTATACAGCCGAAAAAAGGATCATTCCGTATGTTATTATATCAAAGACAACGGTATTGGTATGGGAGACGACCGGAAGCATATTTTTGACATATTTAAACGCTTGGATAACAGTACTGGATTTGAAGGTTCGGGGATTGGTCTTTCCATAGTCAAACGTATTGCGGATCGTCTAGGGGCAACACTTACGGTGGAAAGTCAACTTCATGTCGGGACGGTATTTTGCGTGGAATTCTTAAATGTGGCTGAGGGCTAACCGACAAGCTAAGAAATACAGGTAGCCCACTGTCCGCTACCTGTATTAAGAAATTGATCCTGCAAAAGCTGTTAAACTAGCTTTTAATAGAAGCAGAACCTAAATTATTCATCCTCATTTTTATTTTCATCGTTTTCGACAGGAAGATCTAAAATGGCCATTAATAATAGATAATAGCCTTTTTCCAAACCTATTTTTTGTGCTTTTTGATCTATCGTTTCCATATTTATTAAATCTATGTGAGCAATTAGTTTTGTTAGTGATAAATCAAATGCTGTACCCAAATAAGTCAAAATCTGTATAACCGTAGTTTTCAGCTCACAAATACCATGAAGTTACCCTTGGTCTGCCACAAAACCCGTCGGTGGGACGTATATATTCGGCAAAAGCAGGGAAAACTGCTGACAGGGGACAATAAAATACAGGAACGGCCATCCGTTAGAACATTTCCGATCCGAATCTTGTCTTATAGATATAAAAGACAAATAATATGAAGAAAATAATTCCGTTTGTGCTCATGTCGAGCTTGCTCGCGCTCGTTTCGAGTTGTGCAGCGATTGAGAGTATTTTTAAGGCCGGTGTATGGTCGGGAATACTCCTGGTAGTGGTAGTCGTGGCTGTGATCATCTGGATCGTCAGTAAATTATTTGGCGGATCAAAATAATTGTTTAGCGGCACAGGACATACAGTAATAATCAATAGGATTAATTTATCGTCAGAGGGAATCTTTTAAAAATCTGATTCTCTGAATGTTTAATAACAAAATACGTTATGGCAGAAAAAAATATAAGCAATAAAGAGGCTTTAGAGAAGCTCAGGTCCATCGTAGACCAAATTGACATTGGCACACTGTGCTCTTTCAACAAAGAGTCGGACTACCCGCATGGTGTTCCGATGAGCAGACAGGAAGTGGATGATGACGGAAGTATATGGTACATATGTTCGGCAGAAAGCGAAACCTTCCGGAATATCGAAAACGATCCGAAAATTTCCCTATTTTATGCTGATGCCAAAAATTATACATTTTTAAGTATAAATGGCACAGGAAGACTAAGTAGAGATCAGGCACGAATAGACCGTTATTGGAACAAAATGATGGAAGGCTGGTTTGAAAAAGGAAAAGAAGATCCGAATATTAGGCTTTTGCAGGTAACGCCGGTAGAAGCTCATTATTGGGACTCAAATTCAAATATGATCATTAATCTCTTTCAGATGCTCAAGGCGACCATTACGGGCAATACGGATGATATCGGAAAAGAAGGCGATTTGAACCTGTAAGATAAAAGTTGTAGCAATTATGTGTGCTATAGGAGCTGGATCGGTTGGGATCCGGCTTTTTTTGTAATAAGACGCGGTCAAACACTGAAAAAGGGCTTCCATAGGAAGCCCTCATTGTTGTCATGAAGAAATGACGTTATGCCAGGAGGGTATGTTATAAAGATGCATTGTCCCTTAGCATTTTAATATGGTTGTGGGCTTCCAGCTGTTTATTTAATTGCATGGTCAACACATTTTGGACATTTGGTGAAAGTTCACTTGCATCGTCTTCCAAAACCTTTTTATAGGTGGCTTTAAAGGCATCTTCACCCTTTTCGCAGCTTTCTAATAGACTTTTCTTATCATTACCAGTAATAGAAACCTTGATTCCCATCCATGCTCTGAATAGCTTTCCGCTCAACATGGTGCTGTCGGTAGGTTCTTTTCCCTCTAGCTCTACATAAGGAGTCAGGTCAGCGATAAAAGATTGCGATTGATCCGCATACTGCCTAAAAGTCGGCTCCAGTTCGTGCAGACCATGACTGTGCGCCAATTCGATAGCCCGATTGTAACCTTCGATCCGGTCGTTATTGATTTTGATAATATCATTGATAATTTCGGGATTATTGATGTTATTTTCCATATGATTCTTTTTATGTTTGTCTACTTTGAAAACAGCGTCAATCATTGCTTCGTTTGCAAAAGATCGGTTTACCGTATTTTATGATTGGTTACGTATTTGTCTCCTCATCCTTCGGAAGATATACGGTAATCGTTTAGGCCAAAGGCGTGCAGATGCTCTAAAAAATTGTTGTCTATACATTAATCTCCCCAGAAAGGTCCGGTTTTTCCGTATCGTCTTTTTCCGCTTGTTCTGCCTGGGCTTTTTCGGTGTCATGTGTTCGGTCGTCTTTGATACCCGAAAGGTCTGTATTGGGGGCTTCACTATCCTCCTCCGTGGTAATTAGCTCGTCCTCATTGTCCGAGGAATACCCTTCACTGGGTTCGGTCAGATCAGGGCTGGGTTCTCTTGGATCAGGATTGGGTATTGCAGCTATTACTAAGATGAGCATGCCTAGATGCCCAGCAGTTTCGTTCTCGAATGTTTTCATACAATTAACTTTTATTACAGAACGATATTAGATCGGTAAATGTTGGTTGGGAGGAATACCTGTTTTAAAAGATTTCTACCTGATCTGTCTCTCAGCCCGGGCTATAGGGGGAAAACCTAATGGCAATATAAAGTGTGTTGTATTATTTTGGAATTAAGATTTAATGTTTAAATTATAGTTTATTTATATTCATTATTATATATGTGTGTTTAAACTTTTAAATTTTTGATAAAATAAGTAGTTGCTTGTTAAAATAATTTTAAAAAATATGCGTTATATTTATTCATCATATGGAGGAATGGGATGACTGAAATTATATTGGTTGATGATCATCAGGTAGTACGCAATGGACTGCGTCTATTGCTGGAGTCTAATGGGACTTTCGAAGTCGTGCAGGAACTTGGTAGCGCAGAGGAGACTTTACTGTATCTCGAACACCATCAGAGGCCTGATCTGATTTTAACTGATCTCGGTATGAAAGAGATGGACGGGATTACGCTGACAAAGATTCTAAAAAATATTTATCCGGAAATGAAAGTGGCAGTTCTTTCGATGATCGAAGAGCAGGCAAAAGTAGTAGAGGCATTCAATGCTGGCGCCGATGGTTATTTATCGAAAGGAGCCGATTACGATGAGCTTTTGTTTGGTATCTCACAGGTCGCAGCTGGAAAGCAGTATCTGACTACGGCTATCGCGCTAGATTTTGTCAGAAGCTATAAAACATTTACGCCCGAAACGAATCGGGCTATTACCTTGCAGCAATATGATATCTCGGAAAGGGAGCTAATGGTACTCGAACTGATCGCTGCCGGTCATACCAATGCTGAAATTGCAGACAAAATATTTCTAAGCAAACGCACTGTAGAAGGGCACCGCCAGCATCTGTTGGAGAAGACCAATACAAAAAATACGGCTGGACTGATTCGCTTTGCCTTTCAAAATAATCTTTTACAGTAACTGTTTAAGTCCAAGTAGTTTCGGTATAGTCTAACACCTTTATTGCACCTCTCAGGATGTGATTTTACATTTTTATTTTTTCAATATTGAAAAAATCTCTTTCATATTCGAAAAATAAATGTATATTTGACACTAATTATTTGTGAGAGCCTAAAATTCAGAAGGGGTACCATGATGTGTATTCTGAAAGTGATAATTATAAATTATAAACCAGCTTCAGCTAAAATGAAAACAAAGGAGTCAAAGGTATAAGGCACAAGGATGTCGCTTTTCGACAGGTGTCTGTATGCTATAAACTCGAGGTTTGTGTGAGAATTGTTGAGATGGAGAACTCAGTTTGACGACGGGAGGTCAGTTTAGCCGGAACTAATTAAGTATTTTTATGAAAAAACTGAGCTTACAACTAGGAGCTGCTTTCATGCTGCTAAATGGATTGCTATATGGGCAAAATAGTGTAAAATTGGAGACGCCTGCCCAGGACTTGGTTATCAGTCGCCATATCTATGGTCATTTTGCTGAACATTTGGGCCGATGTATTTATGATGGGTTTTACGTCGGTGAAAAAAATGATTCTATTCCGCATGTCAATGGCGTACGAACCGATGTAGTGGAGGCCCTGAAAAACCTAGAGATTCCTAATTTACGATGGCCAGGGGGCTGCTTTGCAGATACATACCACTGGAAAGATGGAGTTGGTCCGAAGGCGCAACGACCCACAATAGTGAACAACTGGTGGGGTGGTGTCACTGAAGACAATTCTTTTGGAACCCACGATTTTCTGAATATGTGTGAGTTACTCGGCGCTGAGCCCTACCTAGCCGGGAATGTAGGGAGTGGCGAAGTACAGGAACTTGCCGATTGGGTACAATATGTCAACTATGCCGGGAAAAGCCCAATGTCGGACTGGAGGCGTAAAAATGGTCGGGATCAACCGTGGAAAGTCAAATATTGGGGGGTGGGAAATGAATCCTGGGGTTGCGGTGGTAATATGACTGTAGACTATTACACGGATATCTTCCGAAAATACGCTACGTTTATGTCAGACTGGACCAACGGAAGTGGCTTGTATCGGATCGCCTCTGGTGCGAATAGCGCTGATTACAATTGGACCGAGACCTTAATGAAAAAGATCCCCAGTAGCTTAATGAAAGGTATGGGGCTGCACCACTATGCGGTGATCAACTGGGACAAAAAAGGTTCAGCTACACAATTTTCAGAAGAAGAATATTTCAAAACGATGAAGTCGGCCTGGTTTATGAATGAACTGGTGGAAAAGAATATTGCCATCATGGACAAATATGACCCCAAAGGGAAGGTCGATTTGATTGTGGACGAATGGGGTGGCTGGTACGACGTCGAACCAGGTACTAACCCCGGATTTTTGTATCAGCAGAACACAATGCGCGATGCCATGATTGCGGGGATGACCTTAAATATCTTCAATAATCACGCACGGAGAGTGAAAATGGCGAATCTGGCGCAGGCGGTCAATGTGCTGCAAGCCGTTATCTTAACAGAAGGTAAGAAAATGATCCTGACACCGACCTACCATGTTATGGAAATGTATAAAGTGCATCAAGATGCCAAGTTGATCCCTGTCGCGCTGCAATCAGTAGATTACCACTTCAATAACGAGAAACTTCCGGCGGTTTCTGTCTCGGCATCACAGGACAGTCAAGGCCGGACGCATATCTCGCTGGTAAACATAGACCCTAAAAATAAGAATAAGATACAGATAGATCTCGGAGCAGTAAAAGCATCAAAGGTTACGGGCCGGCTGCTCACCTCTGACGACCTCAAGGATTATAACTCTTTCAAACAGCCAGCAAAAATTGCTCCTGTTAACTTTAAGGGAGCGAAATTACTAAACGGTGTTGTGGAGGTTGAAATTCCAGCATTTTCTGTGATCGTATTGGAACTTATATGAACTTAAAGAGGAGGTGAAGTCAGCTGATTATCGTATGATTGTTGTCATGCCGGAGTCAGAGGCTTCATCGTCCCAAAAATCTAATTATAGCAATGAAAAAAGTTGTGTCAACAATGCTATTGTTCATGAGCATGGGTACTGCTGCAATAGCCCAGTCACCAATTGAATTAACGGTGCAATTGGATCGGCCCGCAGGTGCGGTTTCGCCACATATGTGGGGGATATTTTTTGAAGATATTAATCTGGGAGCAGATGGAGGGATCTATGCTGAGCTAGTCAAAAATCGTTCTTTTGAATTCGATCAGCCCTGGATGGGGTGGAAGAAACTGGAAAACGGCCCCGAGGGTACCTATCTTCTGCTCAATGATAACCAACGTAAAGGAAATAAACGTTATCTGCGACTAAACAATGTGTCAAATTTGAAACTCGGCCTAGAAAATGAAGGATTTAGAGGAATGGGCGTCAAGGCTGGCGAGGAATATGAGTTTTCGCTGCAATACCGAAGCGAGGCCGGAGATATGAACATTATGCTCGAGGTTCTGAATGAACAGGATAAGGTAATCGGTACGGCTACAATGCCATTGCGGTCGAGCGGGGCATGGACTGAGTCTGCTGTCAAATTTGCTGTCAGCAGTACCACAGCTAAGGGTAAATTGCGAATTTGGTTTACCGGTGCGGGTACACTGGATGTCGATATGCTTTCGCTGTTTCCAGTAAATACGTGGAAACGGCGGCCAAAAGGACTCCGCAAGGACATGGTGCAGCTCCTCGCTGACATGAAGCCTGGATTTATCCGTTTTCCGGGTGGTTGTATTGTGGAGGGCAGGGACCTGGCCAACCGCTTTCAGTGGAAAAAGACTGTTGGGCCTATAGGTGAACGTGAACTGATCATCAACCGATGGAATACGGAATTTAAACATCGGCTCACCCCTGATTATTACCAAACCTTTGGCCTTGGATTTTATGAATATTTCCTTCTGGCGGAAGACATAGGTGCTGCTCCGGTGCCGATTCTTAACTGTGGTATGGCCTGCCAGTTTAATACGGCTGAACTGGCACCTCTGGATCAGCTGGACGAATATGTACAGGACGCCCTCGACCTTATCGAATTTGCTAATGGTTCTGTAGAAACCAAATGGGGTAAGCTACGCGCGACTATGGGGCATCCTGAACCGTTCCACATGAAAATGATCGGTGTAGGAAACGAAAACTGGGGGCCGCAGTACATCGAACGACTCGAAGTATTCAAAAAAGCATTGAATGCAAAGCATCCGGAGATCGAGATTATTGCCAGTTCAGGTACCGATCCGGAAGGGGATCGTTTTGATTTTCTCAACGATAAGCTGAGAGCAATGCAGATCGATATCATTGATGAGCATTATTATCGACCACCATCTTGGTTTCTGTCCAGCGCGAGCCGCTACGATAATTATGACCGTAAAGGCCCAAAAATCTTTGCTGGCGAGTATGCTTCCCATACGACACGGCCCAATGGTCCTGGAAGAAGCACCTGGGAAGCTGCTTTGTCTGAGGCTGCGTTTATGACAGGGCTCGAACGGAATGCTGATGTGGTACAGATGGCCTCTTATGCACCACTATTTGGCCATGTGGACGGGTGGCAGTGGTCTCCTGATCTGATTTGGGTAGATAATTTACAGTCGTATGGGACTCCAAGTTATCAGGTACAGAAATTATATTCTACCAATAAGGGATCAGATATTATTCCCGTCAGGCGGGATGGGCAGCCAGTGGCTGGGAGAGACAGCCTATATGCCTCGGCGGTATATGATAAAAACGCTGGCGAGCTGATCGTTAAAGTGGTCAATTATAATAGCAAGCCTATGCAGGTTAGTCTGTCCATCACTTCAAACAAGAAGATCGCAGATCGTGGCCAGAAAGTTACGTTATCGAGCCACGATCTAAATAACAGCAACAGCATCGAAGATCCTTTGCGTATACAGCCTAAGCAGGAATCGATCATCCGGAAAAGCAAAAAGCTTACGGAAAGTTTCGCTCCCTATTCGTTGACGGTAATTAAACTTCCGGCGAAATAGTACTCGTTTAAGAGTTGTCTATGAATTTTAACAAAGTTGTAAGCGTAGAACGGCGTAGTTTTATGAATTTATAAAGCGGTTTTTGGTTATGAAGAAACGAATGGTTATCACGGGGTTGCTACTGATTTTATTTTTCGGTTTGCGAGCTCAGAAACTTAAAGTCGCCGGTCCCGACGGGAGACTGGAGGTATATCTTTGGCTGGATAATGGTAAGCTTTATTACCGTGTTAATCTGGAAGGACAGGAAATGCTGGAGAAGTCACCCTTAGGACTGCGGGGGGAGGATGTGCATCTGAGCGATCATCTTCAAATGGTCGATTCGCACAGGCAAGCGCTAGATAAAAAGTATGAAGAACCAAAAATCAAGCGCCGTCAAGTGCACTATCAAGCCAATGAATTGCAGTGTACGTTTGAAAATGACATAAAACAACGACTTGTTGTAACGTTTCGTGTTAGCAATAATGATATCGCTTTTCGCTATGGCATTCCACAGGTAGGCGAACCTGCCAATCTGAAGATCAAAGAGGAGCTGAGCGGTTTTAAGTTTCCCGGGCTGACGACGACCTTCTTGACACCGCAGGCTTCGCCCATGATCGGCTGGAAGAAGACAAAGCCGAGTTATGAGGAAGAGTATGTTCCTGATCAGACCATGGATGTACGCTCGAAATATGGACTGGGTTATACGTTTCCAGCGCTCTTTCGCATAGGCAACAGGGGCTGGGTTTTACTCTCGGAAACCGGAGCCAATAGCGGCTACTGCGCTTCAAAACTTGGGGAGTGTAGAGCGGGGCTATATCAGATTGCTTTTCCTGAAAAAGGTGAAAACAATGGCATCGGCGACAGCGAGCCGACGGTGGCATTGCCCGCTCACACTCCATGGCGAACCCTGACTGTGGGCAAGAGTTTAAAACCTATTGTAGAAACTACCGTGCCTTTTGACGTGGTAGAGCCACAATACGAGGCAAGTAAGGCCTATACTTTTGGCCGGGCTACGTGGAGCTGGCTGGAATGGCAGGATGAAAGCATCAATTTTGAGGATCAGAAAACTTTTATCGATCTTTCTGCAGCGATGGGGTATGAGTATGTTTTGATAGATAATTGGTGGGATACACGGATCGGTCATGCCAAAATCGAAGAGCTGGCTACCTATGGTCGCGGTAAAGGGGTTGGGCTTTGTCTCTGGTACAATTCGAATGGGTACTGGAATGATGCCCCACAGACACCAAAAAATAAGATGAACAATAGTATTGCCCGCAAGAAAGAAATGGCTTGGATGCAATCGATTGGTATAAAAGGTATCAAGGTGGATTTTTTTGGCGGCGACAAGCAGGAAACATTGAAATTGTATGAGGATATCTTATCGGATGCCAATGACCACGGTATTACCGTCATCTTTCATGGCTGTACGCTTCCAAGAGGATGGGAACGTATGTACCCTAACTTTGTGGGTAGTGAGGCGGTATTGGCTTCTGAAAATTTGATCTTTACGCAGCATGCCAATGATACTGAGGCTTTCAATGCCTGTTTGCATCCTTTTATCCGCAATGCTGTAGCAGCAATGGACTTTGGTCCTGTACTGCTTAATAGAAGACATAGCCGAGGAAACAACGAAGGTACGACCCGCAAGACAACGGAATCATTTCAGCTCGCAACATCGGTCTTGTTCCAAAGCCCTGTGCAGAACTTTGGTTTGACACCGAATAACCTGAAGGATATGCCTAAATACGTTATTGATTTTCTAAAACAGGTGCCGACAACATGGGATGAAACGGTATTTTTGGATGGTTATCCTGGTAAATATGTTGTTTTAGCCAGACGGAAACAAGATACCTGGTATATTGCGGGAATAAATGCAGAAACAAAACCAAAAGAAATTGAATTGCAGCTATCCATGCTCTCGGGGCAGTCGGTACAACTTATCAATGACGACGGAGCACGTAACTCCATACAAAGCTCCATAAAATTAAGAAAGGAAAATAAACTCAAATTAATATTGCAACCCCATGGCGGCGTTGTATTGTATGGAAATTAGTCGTTTGTTATTTGTCGGAGATGAAAAGGTTGTGGGTGATAGTTGGACTTTTATGGCCGTGGATACTGGCAGTCTGTCAGACGAACCCGGCGCATTTTTTTTCAATACAGGACGGATTGACGAATCAACAGGTACTGGATATTGTACATGATGACGAGGGGTTTACGTGGATAGCGACGGAGTTGGGTCTAAATAGGTTTGCCGGCAAATCTTTTAAACCTTATTACGCTTCCGAACAGCAAAACGGCCTGTCCTTGAATAGCAATGAAATCAATACATTGCTCTACGATGATCGAAAATTATATATTGGTACGCGGTCTAATGGATTGAATGTATTTGATTTAGATAGTCATAAATTTTCTTACTACCTGCATGATCCCCATAATCCAAAGTCGATAGCCACCAATGATATTACAGCTATGATCAAAAGCCATGACGGAACGTTATGGTTAGCTACCTATCATCAGGGACTCCAGCACTTTGACCCTGTTAAAAAAGAATTTAGTTATTTCAATAAAAGTAGACTTCCGGAACTTCCTGAAAATAGTATTTGGTGTCTAGTTGAAGACAGGAAAAAGATACTCTACATCGGACATGTCAACGAAGGCGTCTCAATTTTCGATCCGACGCGTCGTGCGGTACGCCGGTTGACGGAGGAAAATACGAAGGGCATATTGCCTGACAATGAAGTAAAAGTACTCTATTGTGACCAGTGGGATAATATCTGGATTGGTACGCGCAAAGGGCTGGCCGTCTTCCATCCGCCAACGGGTAAGCTTGCGCGCATTTCCCTGCGCGGATCAGCCAAGAACGGAATGGAGCCTTTTGTGTATGCGATCAAAGAGTTTAACAACCGCATTTGGATTGGAGCAGAATCTTCACAACTTTTTATACTGGAGGCTGACTATTCATACAGCAAGCAGGTGGAAGGACCTAAACAGCAGCAGATGGTCGATCTCGGGAAGGGCAACAATGCGATGGTGCAGCATATTGCTCCGGATCGTTTTGGCAATATTTGGCTTGCTATGTATGGTGGAGGTGTTGGAGTGCTTAGTCATCTATCCACATTTTTTAGGTTTTTTCCCGCCGAAGCCTTGCGCTCCGGGCGTATGGCAACGGTAAGCGGTGTTTTTGAAACAGAAATGCAAACTGTCTATCTTACGACTGAGGGATCGGGTATTATTGAGATGGATAGGCATGGACAGCTACGTCGGCAATTGACGAGTAGGAGCGGTATTCCCGATGAATTTATTTTAACGAGTTATAAGGATCGTAAACAACGTGTTTGGCTCGGTATGCGAAAAGGCGGCGTGGCTGTTGGTCATGCCGCAGTGGGGCGCTGGAGTGAGATCGCGCTTGGCGAGCAGGTGACCGAAGTCCGCGCTATATTTGAAGATCATCAAGGACTGATTTGGATTGCGGCTAATCAGGGAATATTTATCTATGATCCGGATGGTCGTAAGGTACAAAAACTCCTGATCAATACACCAATGCTGGGGGACTATGCTCCCAGGGCAATTGTTGAAGATACACATGGCAACATGTGGGTAGGAACGTACGGTCAAGGACTATATGTATTTGATCGAAACAGAAAACTGATCCATAAGATGGACCGGAACAACGGGCTATCTAATAACACCATCAACCATCTGCTGCGGGACAGCAACAATAATATTTGGATAGCAACAAACCAAGGTATAGCGATGCAAAGTGCAAGTCGGAAAATAGGTGATTTGTCGTTGATGACATCAGCAGGACGTGATGCCTGGCTTTTTATCAATGCTCTGGCGGAAGACCTGCATGGCAACATCTGGTGTGCGACAAAATCCGGTATGTTACGCTATGTCCCTCAGGAGGGGCGTTTTTTACAATATGACGATTCCTTTGGATTACCATTAGGTGGTTTTATTAATGGGAGTGTGGGAAAGGACAGCCAAGGCCGTTTATTCTTTGGTATGCAGGAAGGTATTTGTTACTTTGATCCACAAAAAATTCCATTGGATCTTCCAAAATCGCCAATACGTATCAGTCGGCTAACTGTATTTCGGGCGGGTGAAGGGAATTCCCAATTGGACAAATACGTCTCCGGAGCGCAAGAGATCGCGCTTAATCATGATGAGAATAGTTTCCGCATTGAATTGGCGGTAATGGACTATGCCCTGAATGGTCTGGTGGAATTCGGTTATCAACTGCAGGGACTCAACAGTGATTGGATCTTTCTTGGAAATGAGACGACTTTAGATTTTCGGAATATTCCCTACGGTGAGCATGAATTGCTCATACGTACACGGATGAAAAATGGAGAATGGTCGCCCTCACCGCAGCGCTTACTTATTAAAATCGCAGCACCTGTATACTTAAGCTGGCCGGCTAAGGTTGCTTATGTGCTGGCAGCATTGCTGTTGTTGTACACGCTTGTTTTCTTTTATATGAAGAGAATGCATGCTGAGTCTGAACTTAGGCTTAAGGAGCGCCAGCATCGTCAGGATGAGCAGTTATACACCGAACGTATGAATTTCTATACCCATATCACACATGAACTGCGTACACCGCTCACATTGATCTTGGGGCCGCTTGAAGATCTTGCTCACGAACAAGAACTATCGGCCAAACATCGGAACCTGATTGGGACCGTACAAAAAAGTGCTAATAGACTCTTTAGCTTGGTCAGCCAGCTGCTGGAATTTAGAAAAATAGAATCCCAATATAAACCTTTGGTGCTTGAGGCTGGATCCTTGGCAGAGATGCTTAGCGATCTCGTGCATAAGTATCAAACATTAAATAACAAATCAGCTTTATCCATATCAGCTGATCTCCCCAAGGTAGATACGCGCACGATGTTTGATGCCGAAATTGTGCAGCTTATCGTGGATAATTTGCTTTCAAATGCGTATAAGTATACGACCACGGGGCAGATCAAGCTGCGTCTACACTACGAGACATCAAATTTGACCAACTGGGCAGTATTGTCGGTAGAGGATACGGGCTGTGGAATTCCTGCGGGGGAATTTAACCGCATTTTCGATAAGTTCTACCAGATACCAAAGACTGGTGTGTATGGCACTGGGGTGGGCCTGGCGTTGGTGAAAGAGCTCGCGAGCATACACCATGGACAGGTCGAGGTTAAAAGCAAGGAAGGTGTGGGAACGCTGTTTGTGGTCCGCTTGATGGCAAATAAAATTGTGCCAAAGGAAACGGAACCAACACTGACGTCGCAACGCCCCTTAGTTCTTTTGGTTGAAGACGACGTTGATTTGCGTGAATATTTGGGAGGCACTTTGGGTGAAAGCTATGAAGTCATACTGGCCGAAAACGGTACTGCTGGCTTCGCTATCGCGCAGACTAAGGTGCCAGACATCATCATAAGCGATGTGATGATGCCCGATATGGATGGTTTTCTTTTAGCAGAAAAATTGAAACAAGACCGGGCAACAAGTCATATACCGCTTATTTTATTGACGGCCAAAGATACCGATCTTGATCGGCAGCAGGGGTATGATCTTGGGATAGATTCATACCTGGTAAAGCCTATCAGTCCGCAGCTGCTTGCTAAGCGTATTCGGAATTTGTTGCGGAGACAGAGAGAAAGCAATGAACTTATCCTAAAAAATATCGCCGTAGCTTCCAAGAAATCAGGAACGCAAGAAGATAAGAAGGATCGAGATGAATGGTGGCAAGAAAATGAATTTGTGCAGGAGTTTACAAAAATTGTAGAAATGCATATGCAGGACGAGGTACTCGATGCGGGGACACTGGCTGAAAAAATGAACATGAGTCAATCGACCCTTTACCGTAAATTGAAAGGAATCACAGGAAAGAATATCAATCAGCTGGTTCGCAAGATACGTATACGTAAAGCAGCTGAACTATTGAAGACAGGGAAATATAATGTGACAGAAGTATCCTTTATGGTGGGCATCAATAGTGCGATCTATTTTCGGCAATGTTTTAAAGAAGAATTTGGACAGCTGCCATCCGCTTATCAGCGGTCCGATTCGAAGTTGCGTATTTAGGTATCCCAAACCCTTAAAATAGCGTTTTTTGACCGAAAATTGTATGCTATTTGACGGATTTGTATACGTTACAATGTGATTAAATCGGCTAAGTTTGACTTATTAATCCAATTATAAATCTAGGTGGAGGTGGCGATGATGCGACCGAAATAAGCGATTGTACGTTATCCATCCTATTGCCATTCTGGCTAGATTATAATATTTACTGTTTTAAATAAGTATTAAATTTATGAACAACCTAAAGATTGTTTCCCTTTACACTATGTTGAGTGCGATGCCAACGTTGTTGTATGCGCAGGAAAAGGTGACGGGGCAAGTGGTTAACAAAGCAAACGAGCCGATTATTGGCGCTAGTGTATTGATCGAAGGCGGTGGAAAGGGAACCTCAACAGACAAATCGGGGAAATTTGAGCTGAATGCGAATAAGGGGATGCTTGTCGTCTCCTTTGTAGGATACAAAACCTACAAGATGCCATTGAATGGAACAACTAATTTAAGAATCGAATTGGAAAGCGATCATCATGTCCTGGAGGATGTTGTGGTCGTTGGCTATGGCACCCAGTCAAAACGGAATATCACAGGGGCTGTTAGCAACATAAAATCTGACGACATCGTTCGGACATCCTCGACGACTACTGCTGGCGCGCTGGCGGGGAAAGTTCAGGGAGTATCTGTGAGAGCAAAGGATGCTCGCCCGGGGCGAGGAGCTGCTATTGAAATCCGGAACATGGGGAATCCCCTTTACGTCATTGATGGAGTTGCCTATGGCGGGCAGACAGGTACAGACTGGGTCGGTACGCAAAATGGTTCAGGAGCGGATATCTTTAACTCGTTGAATCTAGAGGATATTGAAAGCATTTCCATATTAAAGGATGCTGCTGCAGCCGTCTACGGTTTTAGGGCCTCCCGAGGGGTCGTGCTGATCACAACTAAAAAAGGAGCTAAAGGAGAAAAAGCAAAAATTAATATCAATGGTTATCAAGGATGGCAAAACCTGACACGATTTCCAAAAATGGCAAACGCGGCACAGTATACCCGCGGATTAGTGGAGGCAGCGCAAAATAGTAATAATCCCAATCAAACACCACAGTCCGTCTATACACCGGAAGAACTTGCGAAATGGCAAGCCGGAACCGAGCCGGGGTATCAAAGCTATGATTATTATAGCATGGTGGTCCGCAAGAATATTCCTCAACGGTATATCAATGCAAATATTACAGGCGGAGGGCAGAAGTCAAACTATTTCCTCTCTGCTGGTCACTTGCAACAAGACGCTATGATTAAAGATTTTAATTATAAACGAACCAACTTACAGGCTAATATGGAAGCGGAGGTATTGCCGGGGCTGACGGTTGGATCTCAGATTTCCGGACGTCATGAAGGAACTCAGGATGTGGGTTTACCCGGAGGCGATGGTTATTTTTCTTCGATTTTAGCGATTATGAAGAATAGACCGACAGTAGGACCCTATGCGAATGACAATCCGAATTACCCAGCTCATACACACGACTTTGCGTATAACCCAGCCTTATTTGACCGGGATATTGCCGGTTATAAAGACAACTCGTACTTGGCGGGGAATGTTAACCTGTTTGCTTCCTACAAAACGAAAATTGGTCTGTCGGCAAAAGGTACGGTCTCGTATAACTATACAAGCAATAAATTTGATGGTTTTCAATATACTTACGACGTATATCGTTATGAAAACGATATGTATAAGGCGACAGGCGGCAGTGCGGCGGGATGGCGATACAATACCGCCAGAGATATTGTGTCGCGATTTGCGCAGTTCCAGCTCGATTACAATAAAAAGATTGGTGATCATTCGTTGTCGGCAATGCTAGGGTATGAACGGTCAGATTGGGACCGTACGCTCAGGGTATTAAGTGCTAATCCCTCAAATAACTATATTCCGTTAATAAAAATGGATGAACTGAACGGACTAACCGATGAATGGTCTTATGAGGCTCGCGCGGGCTATATTGGCCGTATAAACTATAACTACAAGGGAAAGTACTTACTGGAGCTATTGGGACGATATGACGGCTCGTATTTATATTATAAAGGTAAACAGTGGGGACTATTTCCGGGGGCCAGTCTTGGCTGGAGAATATCGGATGAACCTTTTTTTGCTTCTTTAAAGAATGTCGTTAACGATTTGAAAATCCGGGCTTCGATAGGCCAGACAGGTCTGGAAGAAGGAGTAAACATGCATGGCTATTTAGCCGGCTATGATTGGAGTGCAGGCAACGCTATATTGGACGGAAAATTTGTAAACGGTTTGCGACCTCGTGGCATTCCGATACGAAATCTATCGTGGGTAAAAAATACAAATTATAATATCGGTATTGATCTAACGATGTTTAACAGTAAGTTGACGATGACGGCGGACGCATTCAAAATCATACGAACCGGCGCACCAGCACCACGGTATGACGTGTTATTACCGGAAGAGGTAGGGTATAGCCTACCGAATGAAAACTTAAATAAGAACGGGTATTTTGGAGCAGAGGGAATCATTACTTACACAGACAGAGTTGGGGAGCTGAGCTATGTCGTCAGTGGAAATATCACCTTCTCCCGTTACAAAAGTCTGGAGACTTACAAACCGAGATTTGGGAATTCGTGGAACGAATACAGAAATTCTGCCGAGGACCGGTGGGGTGGCGTATGGTGGGGGTACCAGGTGGTCGGACGGTTTGAATCCATGGAACAGATACAAAATCATCCAATCAACAACGATGGAAATGGCAACCGTGACCAATTGCCGGGCGATTTGATTTATAAAGATGTCAATGGGGACGGGGTCATTAATTACATGGACGAACGGCCAATCGGATATCCTACGGGTTGGGCCCCCATGTTAACGTTTGGCGGGAAAATAGGACTCAACTGGAAAGGGGTTGACTTGAACATTGATTTTGCCGGCGGAGCTATACAGTCGTGGTTTCAAGACTACGAATTGCGTAATGCTTTCCATGGAGGCGGCAACTCGCCGGCTTATCTCCTGGAAGACAGATGGCACCGAAAAGATCCTTACGATCCAAACAGTGAATGGATTCCCGGCTACTATCCGGCCATTCGAGAAGGCAATTCGGGCCCAAATGCGAAGAATAGCGATTTTTGGCTGACAAATGTCCGCTATCTGCGCGTCAGAAATTTGGAGTTGGGCTATAATCTTCCAAGACAGATCGTTCAAAAAATTAGTGCCGACAAAGTACGGATTTATGTGAATGCTTCCAATCTGTTTTCATTTGACAATGTGCGAAAATTCCAGATTGATCCGGAGATTGAAGCTCCTGCGGCCGTAGTATATCCGCAACAGAAAGTAGTTATGGTCGGATTTAATATCACTTTTTAATGCAATGAAAATGAAGAAAATATATATGGGAATGGCGTTGTTTGCGACGCTATTATTCAACAGCTGCAACCATGATGATTGGTTTGACCGCGATTCCAAAGCGCTGATTACGGATGATCAGTTGTGGAACGATCCGACTATGCTCACCTCTTTATTAGCTAATTATTATGATCGTCTGCCAACGATGCATGGTGTCTTTAATACGGGGGGAATGACTGAACTGGATGATGCGATGTGGTCGGGTCACAGGGATCAGAATTGGCGAAATGATTTTCAGTTTGGCGATGATTACGGGCGGTACTGGGATTACGGGTTTATCCGGGATATCAATCTTTCTTTGGAAAATATCGAAAAGCTAAGTGTACAGTTATCGGATTCCCAAAAGAAACAATATATTGCCGAACTGCGTTTTATTCGTGCGTTTGTTTATTTCGAACTGGTTAAGCGCATGGGCGGAGTGCCCATTGTCACAACGCAACTGATTTATGATTTTAGTGGCGACCCTACACCTTTGCAGGTTGCGCGTGCCAAAGAACATCAGGTGTACGATTTTATTTATAATGAACTTCAGGAGATCAAAAATGATCTAGAGGCCAATCAAGCAAGTAAAACAAGGGCAAATAAATATGCCGTTTTGGCCCTGCAAAGTAGAGCAATGCTATATGCAGCCTCTCTGGCAAAGTATAACAATTTGATGGCTACGCCGATCAGCACGCCTGGTGGGGAAGTTGGTATTCCTGCGGCCATGGCCAGGGATTATTATACCAAATCTCTGGCGGCGTCTAAAGAAATCATTGCGGGGCCGTATTCGCTGTACAGTGAAAATCCGGACAAGGGCGCTAACTTTTACGATATGCTAAATAAGAAGACGGGGAATGAGGTGATCTTTGCTAAGGATTTTGCAGTTGGACTGAAGGTGCACCGCTTTGCCTATGATAACATTCTGAAGAGTATGACTGAAGATAATGAATCATCTTCAACGATTTCTCCTTCGCTCGCTTTAGTGGAAAGTTTTGATTATCTAGACGGCGCGAAAGGTATTTTGCATGACCGCGATGCCAACGGTAACTATATTGCCTACCAAAATATCCAAGATATCTTTGCGAATAAAGATGCTCGTTTATATGGTACGGTTATTTATCCAGGGACGTTGTTCCGTGGCAGGTCAGCAAGCATACAAGCTGGAGTTGCCATCTGGAACAATAATCGCTATCAACTGTATGTCGCTCCTCGTTTGGGGCAGCAGCTCGATGAAGAGCTGGGGAAACCATATGCCGGCGGTCTGTGGACAGGTTTCGATGGGCCACAGATAGATGCGCAGGACGTGAGTAATACTGGCTTTTATATTCGAAAGTTTATAAGCGATGCTCCCGCAGCGAGCACGCGAGGTACTTCTGCCGCAAATTGGTGGCCTTGGTTTCGGCTAGGAGAGGTCTATTTAAATGCTGCGGAAGCGGCCTTTGAGCTGGGTCAGTCGGACGCTGTCCACTATATCAATGCCCTGCGAGTTAGAGCTGGATTTCCCGAAAATAGCATAACTTTATTAACCATGGATATCATCCGAAACGAACGGCGCGTAGAATTGGCCTATGAAGACCATCGTTTTTTTGACTTAAAAAGATGGCGTCTCGCCCATCTAGTGTGGAATGGCTCAGAAAATGATGATAATGCCGTTGTGAGAGGCTTATATGCCTATAGGATCGCCAGACCGGGCCATACCGACAATGGAAAGTTTATTTTTGAACGGGTACGTCCTAACCGGTTTAGAAAGGCTCGTTTTTTCCGCTTAGCAAATTATTATGCTTCGATCAAACAGTCGGCCATCGATGCCAATCCAAAGATTGTTAGAAATCCTTATCACTAATTTAAATGCGATGAAAATAAAAATTTTAAAAATATACGCTATCGTGTTCAGTCTAACGCTAACAGCGTGTGAATATGATAATTTTGAGGCTCCAAAGTCTGTTTTGTCCGGTCAGATTACCCACGAGGGAGCGGCTGTTCAAATACGTAATAATGGACCTGAGCTGGAACTTTGGCAGGATGGATTTGCTCTTCGATCAAAAATTAATGTGTATGCTGACCAGAACGGACATTTTTCAGCGGAACTTTTTGATGGCCGATATAAATTGACCCGGCTAAGTAATGCACCTTGGTTACAGCAGCCTACAGATACCATTCTTGTGGAGGTCAAAGGGAATACAACAATAAATGTACCCGTCACTCCATATTTTAGTGTGCCGAATGTGAGCGCGAGCTTTTCGGGCAATACGGTAACTTGTGGTTTTGAGGTATCCAAAGTTTTGGAGTCGGCACAAGTGGACGACGTGAGACTATTTATCTCAACGACCACTATTGTGGACAACGTGAACAATGAGCAAAATGAGGGATTTAATCTTGCTAACTTAGCTTTTGGACAAAGCATGTCAATGACTGCTTCACTAAATGATCTACTGCTAAGAAAGGCTGCTAAATTAAATATTGACCAGCTTTTTGTGCGTATTGGCGTGCGTTCTAAATCTGCTGGAGAATACAACTTCAGTTCCGTTGAAAAAATTAAGATAAAATAGCAACTTACATAACAGGCCACGTTAGTGGCCCAATATAGATCTGAATGAAAAAAAATAAAATTATATCCTTTGTTACTTTATTGTTGCTGCATGTTTCGCACTATATATGTGCTCAGGTCTATCACAATGGACCGGTCGAAAAGGACTTTGCTGGCTATTTATTCGCTTACTTTAAGGGTAATGCTGTTCAAGATGAAGCTGTATGCTTTGCCATCAGTACTGATGGATACACGTATCGGGCGCTAAACGGCAATCGTCCGGTGCTGGATTCGAAGCTAATCAGCAAAACTGGTGGCGTGCGCGATCCACATGTATTGCGAGGTGTGGACGGCAGGACTTTTTATATGGTGCTGACTGACATGACTTCGTCTAAAGGATGGGACTCCAACCGTGGTATGGTCTTGTTGAAATCCCAAGATTTACTCCATTGGTCATATAGTAAAATCGATATCCAGCAACGATTTGCAGGGCAGGAATCGTTGAAGCGCGTATGGGCGCCCCAGACCATATTTGATGCTGAAGCTAAAAAATATCTGGTGTATTGGTCGATGAAACATGGAGATGGCCCAGATATTATTTACTATGCCTATGCCAATCCGGATTTTACAGATTTCGAGACCGAGCCACGGGTACTGTTTACCCCAAGAAATGGTCTGTCTTGCATTGATGGAGACATTATAGAAAAGAATGGTCTGTTTTATCTGTTCTACAAAACAGAAGGACATGGCAATGGGATTAAAGTGGCTATTACTGATGGCTTGACTTCGGGAAAGTGGGTAGAACAACCAGGATATAAACAACAGACCAAGGATGCTGTGGAAGGCTCTAGCGTATTCAAACGTAATCAATCTAGTCAATATGTCCTGATGTATGATGTTTACGGTAAGGGAAAATATCAGTTTTGTGTATCGGATGATCTGGATAGATTCAAGGTAATCGACCATGAGATCGATATGGATTTCCATCCACGTCATGGGACAATTATACCGATTACTAGACAGGAATTGGCGGTACTGACTGCGAACTGGGGTGTACCGCAGGATATATCTATTGGTTTAAAGAAGAATCCCGTACTTAACGGGTTCTATGCGGATCCGGACGTGCTTTACTCCCACAAAACTAAAAAATACTATATCTATCCAACAAGTGATGGATTTGATGGCTGGGGAGGTTTCTATTTTAAAACCTTTTCATCCACGGATCTGGAAAACTGGAAGGATGAGGGCGTAATCCTTGATCTGAAAAAAGATGTTCCCTGGGGGCCCCGTAATGCATGGGCGCCTAGTATCGTTGAGAAAAAGAAAGGAAATGATTACAAATATTACTATTATTTCACGGCGGCGCAAAAAATAGGTGTTGCGGTAGCTGATCTGCCGACGGGGCCTTTCAAGGATTCGGGCAAACCATTAATTGATTTTAAGCCTGCTGGTGTGAAGGGAGGCCAAGAAATCGATCCGGCTGTCTTTCATGATCCGAAGTCTGGCAAAAGTTATTTATATTGGGGAAATGGCTATCTCGCTGTTGCGGAACTTGATCGAGATATGGTCTCCATCAAAAAGAATACGGTCAAAGTGTTGACGCCAGACAAGACATTTCGCGAAGGTGCATACGTTATCTATCGTAATGGGCTTTATTACTTCTTCTGGTCGGAGAATGACACCCGTAATGAAGACTATCGCGTGCGTTATGGAACCTCTCCTTCACCTTATGGGCCAATAACAGTCCCCGAAAACAATCTGATCTTGCAAAAGGATATATCTAAAGGGATTTATGGTACGGGTCACAACTCGGTGTTGCAGGTTCCAGGCAAAGATGAGTGGTATATCGTATATCATCGGTTTAGTTATCCTGATGGAATAGGTATGGGAGATGCGGCGGGTTTTCATCGAGAAGTGTGTATAGACCGACTTTATTTTGATAAGCAGGGTAATATCTTGCCCGTTGAGCCGAGCAATTAATTTATTCCGGCCATTTTCTGTTGGAAGGGAAACCATTGAAATTGTCAGCTACACGGTCGTGGCAAGATAGCTGGACAAAATGGGGGCAGGCTTCGTCAGTCAGGTTAGATGGTTAGCTCCGGGAGTTATTCAGACCGGAGCATTCGTATTTCCAATATTTTGTGAGTAGGGGACTGCAAAGTCCCCTTAATTTTTACTTCGACTTGCGGCTGACCTGCAGCTTCTTTCGGAAGCTGGAGCCGAAAAACCTGAGGCTGTACATGGTCTGCCACGTTGCGGAGTGTTCCAACAAGTGTCCCATTGACAAGGATTTCAGTTGTGCGGGAGGTGTCGCCCAAGAATTTGACATACAGTACGGCATTATTTGTTTGTTTCATCCGGTAACTGAACCAGCTTTTGGTTTCCCGCCAGCGGATATCGTCTATTAGACCGGCTTGACTAGCTTCTTCACGGAAAAAATGGTCGGACTCAGGCTGCTGTTCGCCTACAGCGATTTTGTCTACGGTAATAGCCGTTAGCGCCAGACTTTCTCGTTCATCTGCTTCGATCTGTCTTTGCAATTCGTGTAATGTTGATTGGTTTGCCTGAGGCCAATACATTATGTAGCGGCAATCATGGATACCATAGAATGGTTCGAGTTCCATGGACAGTGAATCTTTTGAGCGGAATAGGCCGTTCAAGCGAAAGTGAAGTGGTTTAGAGGCTATAGGATCAACGAGCGTACTAATGGAGTCAGGACTGGCAACCAGAATAGGAATATCTCGTAATGGAATTTGTTTGCCGGACGCGATATGTCCCATTCGACTGTCGTCGGCTAGCAGACCTTTAAGGTCATCTGTACCCGAGCGGGCAGCCAGGACAATAGGTCCATATAATAGGCTATAGTAATTGCTACGGTCTGGCAGTTGTTCGGCACGGATGTTCATAGGAAGCTTCATGCGTACGTGGTCCCCGGCCTTCCAAGTGCGTTTTATCTTGAAATGGGAGGTGCCTGAGTCTTCTAGCTGAATGGGTTTACCGTTAATAAAGATTTGCGGTAGGCCCGCTAGCCAGCTCGGTTTGCGTAGATTTAGTGTAAATGTACGTTTCTTTTTGGTATTTATCCTTATGGAGGTATATGCCGTGCTTGGAAAACTATTTTCCTGAATGATCTCCACGCCTTTATCCTTCCAATTTAATCGAGAGGGGATAAAAAGATTGACATAAAGTTCATCATGATGATGAGCATAAATCATTTCCCCGTGTTTAGCATGGTTTTCCATACCAGACCCTACACAACACCACATACTGGTATGAGGCTGTGAATATACACGATAATGACCGGGACGGATTTGTGTAAAATAAACAAAACCGCCGTGCTGAGGATGCTGGGTAGACAAGATATGGTTATATAAGGCCCGCTCATAGAAGTCAAGGTATTTTGCCTGCTGATCAGTTCGGTAAAGCATTTTTGTTAAGCGTAGCATATTGTAGGTGTTGCAGGTTTCGGGGCCTTCGATGCTATAGACCATTTTGGAGAAATCATCCGTTGGATTAAAATGTTCACTTACGCTGTTTCCGCCAATGGAGATCGATCGATGTTTAGCAACATTATCCCAAAAATAACGTACGGCGTCAGACCATTGTTGGTCATGCGTAAGCTCCGCTATCCGGCTAAAGCCAAGTACTTTAGGTATCTGCGTATTGGCGTGAAGTCCGGTTAGTTTGTCCTGGCGGGATATCAGTGGCATTAGAATAGAATGATGACTGAATTTTCGGGCGAGCTCGAGATAATTCGGGTTCTGTGTGATCGCAGCGACGTCGGCAAATGTTTCATTGAGCCCGCCATGTTCGCTCCTTAGCATCTCCTGGATCTGTGTTTCAGATAGCTGCGAAACCAACCTAAGAGCCCAATCGGTCATGTCAATAAGCATATTTTTTGCCTTCTGATCACCAGTTAATAAATATGCGTCGCGGAGACCAGCATAGGTCTTATGAATATTGTATAAAGGTACCCACTTTCCATTCAGATTAAAGCTTCCAGAGTGGATATTGCCCCGTTGGATCTCTTCCCAAATGAGTTTTCCGCCCGGTACTCCACCGATATACCCGTTACCATTGGCTTGTTGGCAGCGTTCCAGATTGGAGATCATATAATCGAGCCGGTTTTTCACGCGGGGATCACCAGTCGATGCATACATATAGGAAAGTGCAGAGAGATAATGGCCACCGATATGGCCGTCTAAGCCTGTGCTTTCCCAATTTGTATAGCTTTCTTTCCTATGTGGCAGGCCGGCCTCACGTAAAAAAGGTGTGAGAAGCCGATCGGCATCCATCGCTAGTAGATATTGAAGATCCAGTTGCTGAGCATGTTGAAAAGGACTAGGCAGTAATCTGACATCGTTTAAATCAAAATATTGTATCGGGCCGGAGATTTGGGCTGATAAATGCTGGCCGAGCGTTACTGTCAGAATGAGAGAGGAAAAGATGCGTTTTAACTTCATGGTGTACTGGAGCTTATAAGTTTCTTAGCAGGACCTGCCGATTGGTTGACGGCAGCTTTTATCACGTAAAGACTGCTAAATCAAAGATAAGATTTGCTTTAGTATTTTTAAATGTTTTTTTTACATTTATTATAAAAGCCTGTTGACTAGTTCCCAGAAAGGTTTTCATCTGTTAGATAAGTAGAAACCGTGCTTCTACGTGATCTTTCGCTGCGACTATTTTCTCCTTATCTGTAGCTTGACACCTATAGTTAAGCCGATATAATCATCAAAGTTCAGGTAGCTATTGGGAATCCCGCTAGCGAGATAGAGGTCGCTACTATGAAAATCATAATATAATCTGATGCTCTCGAAATAAGAGGTTTGGGATTTGAGCCGGTAGATAAAGTCTTGCCCTACAAACAAATTAATCCGTAGTCTGGTGGAGAAACTATAATAACTGCTAGGATATTTATCAGGCTCTTTGTACCAGAATTGTTTACCCAGCGTAGTATTAAAATATACCCCTGTGCGTAGTGGATGGTATGCTGTCTGCTTGTTGACGGGTACCGACCATGGGGTGTAAGTCTGGCGCAGTGTCAGTGTCAGTTTGGCTCGGTCAGTATCATATTTCGGAACATAGCCAATGAGAAAATCTGTAGACCACTGGTGTTTTTTTCCGTAATCCCAGCCCCACCCCAGAGAAAATAGACCTATAGATCCAGCGTATTGAATGATATAACTGGAGGGGATGAGACGGAAAGCGGTTCTTTTGAGTTCTCTGTTTCCCGTGGTATCGACCAACTTGTCGGACATTGTTTGCATGTCCTGGGCGAAACCTGTACTCGTTAATAATATAAATAAAGATACTAATTGAAGCGTTTTGCATTTAAAAGGAAACAAGCTCATGGGTGTAACTGTCTTTAGTGATCGTAAAAATTAAATACTGCCGCTTACCTATGTTGGGTGTCCCGTAGTAGGTAACCCCATCGTCAAAAATGTCTTCCTGTTGATAGCTGTGGTCATGACCATTGTTGCAATACAGCAAATTAGGGTATTGTTTTATGCTATGTTGGAACATGGGAGCAACATTGTTGTTAAACTGATCAGAGGTGGGACGGGCATGCATCAAAACGATTGTTTTGTCAAATCTTTCACTGTCCGTTAAACGTTCGCGTTCGATAAATGAAAAATCAGGGACGGGTGTGGAATAATCTGATTCAAGCGCATTGGTATTCAGACAAAGGAATTTGGTTCTCCCAGCGATAAAAGTGTAATTGGGAACGCCGAAAACCTTTTCAAATATTTCTTCACCATTGGCCAGACAATCGTGATTGCCCAGTAATACGACATAAGGCTGGTTGAGCTTTTCTAGGATATTGCGTTGCCAGAGAAATTCTTTGGTGAGTCCAAAGTCGGAGATATCACCGCCATGAATAATAAAGTCAATGTCAGTTCGAGAGTTGACTATTTTTACGAAATCGTCAAGTTCGTTATACCATCGTTGCGAATCGCTAATAAAGGCATATCGTATAGTATCGCGCTGCGAATAGTCGCGCTCGATTCTGATAATGTTCTGATTGTTGATGTTGGTCTTGCCATCTATTTTTCCCGAGTAAGGATGTATGTCAAACATGTTGCATCCGTGTAGCAGTAATGTGGTGCAAAATAGAGTCAGATAAATGGGTAGCGTTTTCATCGTTTGTGATTTTATTGACTTTTTGAATATAAAAGTAAGTTTTAACAATAGAATCTCAAGTGCTAAAGAATTTTTATTACGCTGGCGTGATATTGTCAAGTATAATATCTGTACGATCTGAATAACCTTTTTATGAATGATGATAACGATTGCGTAAATTTTGTTTTATAGTGCATATAAAAAATACTAAGTTTAAAGATGCAACCGGTTGCTGTGTTCTGATACAGACAATTATCTGGTGTAGAGAATTAAGGGATATATAATTAACTCGCATAACCAAATTAATGACGAGACCTAAAAAGCATAATGTACACGATGGAGAACGTTCATTCAGCACTCATTTTGGTCAATTGGCCGTGGTCTCTCCTGTGGGGGGCTGTTCATAAGCGATGGTGGCGGTTCTTCGACTGGGTTACTCAACGAGAAGACGTTTGCGTATAGCGATTTTATCACTATTAGATTGCAATAATAAACTATAATAAAGATATGATGCATATTTGGAAAGTTTCCGTTCTATTTAGTTATCTAGTGTTGGGGCATTTTACCTTAACATTTGGTCAGCATTACCAGTCTCAGGTCTGGCGGCCTGACCTTGGAAATGGAAAATTCAAGAATCCGGTAATCAATGCGGATTATTCCGACCCAGATGCCATACGGGTTGGGGAGGATTATTATATGATTGCATCAAGCTTCAATCACAGTCCGGGGCTTCCCATTTTACATTCCAAAGATATGGTGAACTGGACAATTATTGGGCATGCTCTGCAACGGCAGGTGCCGGAGACTGTATTTAACAAAGTACAGCACGGCGGTGGGGTGTGGGCTCCGTCAATACGGTACCATGAGAACGAATTTTACATTTATTATCCGGATCCAGATTTCGGTATCTATCAAATAAAAACAAGGGATATCCGAGGTCCTTGGTCTGAACCAGTGCTGGTCTTTGAAGGAATGGGGTTGATCGATCCTTGCCCATTTTGGGATGAAGATGGTAGAGCGTATCTGGCCTATGCTTATGCTGGGAGTCGTGCCGGACTAAAAAGCGTTATCGGCATTGCGCCAATGAATGCTGAAGGCACTAAAGTACTGAACAGAGGCACTATTGTCTATGACGGCCATGAATTGGATCCGACCATAGAGGGACCGAAAGTTTATAAACGTAATGGTTATTATTATTTATTTGCGCCGGCCGGCGGAGTCGCAACTGGTTGGCAACTCGTACTGCGGTCCAAAGATATATACGGCCCTTACGAGCGAAAGGTGGTCATGGAGCAAAATAATTCGACAGTCAATGGGCCCCATCAAGGGGCATGGGTAAACACACCGACAGGAGAAGATTGGTTTTTCCATTTTCAGGACAAGGAAGCTATGGGACGAGTGGTGCATCTGCAGCCGATGGTTTGGAAGGAAGACTGGCCCATAATCGGCGAGGACGAGGACGGCGATGGTGTAGGAACCCCAGTAATGATTTATAAGAAACCTCATGTCGGAAAGCAGCAGTTGCCTGTCGTCAATCCACAGGAATCTGACGAGTTTGATAGCCCTCAGCTTGGACTCCAGTGGCAATGGCAGGCTAATCCCGACGGAACATGGCTGATGCCTTCGCATAAAGGCAATCTTCGTCTCTACACACAGTTGCTGCCTAAAGATGGCAAGAATCTGATGGCGCTTCCCAATATCCTCACGCAAAAATTTCCGGCTGAGGACTTTACTGCAACAACGCGAGTAAGACTCCGGCCCAATGAAAAGGAGCTGGGAGAACGGGCGGGACTCGTGGTTGTTGGAGAAGACTACAGTCAGCTGTTTATACAAAAGAATAATGGTGTTTTTCGCCTTTATTATGGTAGTTGTTCCAAAGCCTACAGCGGAAATACAGAAAATGTGCGCGTTGTCACTACGGTACCGGATGACTTTGTATTTCTGCGTGTCCAGGTTAGAAAAGGTGAAATCTGCAATTGGTCCTATAGTATTGATGGTAAAAAATATATAGATATTGAAAAGGATTTTCGGGCTAGACCGGGAAAATGGATTGGTGCGACACTTGGACTATACGCTAGCCGTGACAAACAGATTAACGACAGTGGATATGCGGACTTCGACTGGTTTCGTATAGGTAAATGATGCCATTGTCACAAAAGGAAGAAGCGTAAATACGCTTAACGATTTATTATAGTAAAGGATGGATAAATGTTTTATATTAAACAAGCTGCTTAAGCTGTATTGGGTCTTTATACTAATATTGGCCGGAGGCCGGCTACATGCTACTGCGGCGACCGAAATTATTGTTGTCGATCAACAGGGGGGAGGGAATTTTACGACGATACAGGCTGCGATTAACTCGGTTCGTGCTTTTCGAGGCGAACATGCTGTACGGATATGGGTTAAAAATGGTATTTATCATGAAAAAGTCGTTATACCATCTTATTTAGAGAATATACAATTGATTGGAGAGGATGTTACCGGGACAAAGATTGTATACGACGACCATGCCGGGAAGATGGCGGACTGTCCTGATGAAACAGGCGAGATAAAGCGGGGAACGTTTAACAGTTACACACTTTTGGTGCGCGCTAATTCAGTATTGATTAAGAACATTACGATCGAAAATGCAGCTGGACCGGTCGGACAGGCTGTTGCGCTTCATCTGGAAGGCGATCGTATCGCAGTCGTAAATTGTCGTTTACTGGGCTATCAGGATACCTTGTATCTCGGAAAAAGTGGCGGAAAGAACTATTTTGCTAACTGTAGTATCTATGGTACTACCGATTTTATTTTCGGTCCCGGAACATCTTTTTTTTGTGATTGTAAGCTGTTTTCATTGAGCAATTCCTATGTGACAGCGGCCTCCACGCCTGCTGGTGAACGCTACGGCTATGTATTTTATAAAAGCCAGTTTTTACCTGTAGACCAGTCGGTAATGAAGGTGTTCCTTGGCAGACCCTGGCGTCCTTATGCTAATACCGTTTTAGTCGACTGCTATTTGGGACCACATATTGTACCGGAGGGCTGGAATGAATGGCACGGTGACGAGTTATTCCCTCAAAAAGAAAAAACAGTTTTTTATGCTGAACTGGGGTCTAAAGGCGAGGGAGCAAAAGATCTTTCCAAACGGAAACGCTGGTCGCATCAACTAGGAGATGACAAACGTGAGTTTTATCGGCTTGAACAGGTTATGGGAGACTGGAACGTAAATAAAATGCTCCATGAAATGGGAGAATAAAACCTTCTCATTTATAATAATCGTCAATTTGTATTTTCGCAAACAGTTGATATCGCATGTATGTTACCCTCAATAAGATGCGAAGAAAAAATAATTTAAACTTTTTATCTAGTAGCATTGTGTTATGTGTGGATGTTGAGGGATTAAGATAGGTTTAAATAATCGAGCGCATGAGTTTAACGAAATACCGTGAGAAACGGACAGCGGAAAAGACACCCGAGCCCTTTGGAGGAAAGGCAAGCGGAAAAGAACTCCGATTTGTAGTGCAGAAACATGATGCATCACACCTTCACTATGATTTTCGCCTGGAAATGGGTGGGGTACTCAAAAGCTGGGCTGTGCCCAAAGGTCCTTCTATGGATCCGGAAGTAAAGCGTCTGGCCATGATGGTAGAAGACCATCCTTATGACTACCGCAATTTTGAAGGAGTGATACCGAAAGGGCAATACGGGGGCGGTACCGTAATCGTTTGGGATGAGGGGACTTATGAAGCTGTCGGGATAGATACGGATGATGTTATCAAGATGGACAAAAACCTAAGACATCAGCTTTATTCGGGGAAGCTTAAAATTAGGCTTCATGGGCATAAGCTAAAGGGGGAATTTGCCCTAGTTAAGGCATACGGTCGGGGAGAGAATGGCTGGTTGCTGATGAAGCTGGAAGATGAATATGCGAGTAAACAAGACATTGTTAAAAAGGATAGATCGGTGATTTCAGGAAAAACGATCGCCCAGATGGAAAAGTCGCCTGACAAAGTCTATGGAAAAAATGCAGGTAAAAAAGGCACAACAGGCGCAAAGAAAAAAGAGGCTGGGAAAAAGGCCGCTACAGTGATTAGTGAACAGCTCGAAACAAAGCCGGCAACCAAAAAGAAGGAGCAAATAAATTTTGATAAATTTCTAAAAAATATGCCTACCCAAGGCTTTTATACTACCATTGAACCCATGTTGGCCACTTTGGTCGACAAACCTTTTGATGACGCGGATTGGGTGTATGAAGTTAAATGGGATGGTTATAGAGCTGTAGCCTTTATGAATAAGGGGGAGGTGGAACTGAAATCGCGAAATGATAAAAGCTTCAATGAGAAATTCTATCCGATCCCAGCGGAATTAAAGCAGATGAATTTAAATGCTGTCATCGATGGAGAAATCGTTGTGCTGAGCAAAAATGGGACTGCCAATTTTGCTGCGTTACAAAATTGGCGCAGTGAGGCAGATGGCGACCTGGTTTATTATGTATTTGATATCCTTTGGTATGAAGGTAAGGATTTAAAAGGTCTGTCCCTTGTCGAACGAAAGGCTATTCTGAAAGAAGTTCTGCCCGTAAGTGAGCAGATTATGTACAGTGAACATTTTGATACCTCGGGTATCGCGTTTCTCGAAGAAGCAAAAAAACTCGGATTGGAAGGAATTATGGCGAAGCGTAAAGACAGCTTATATCACGCCCACAATCGTTCGCATGATTGGCTGAAGATCAAAGCTAGCAAGAGGCAGGAGGTTGTTATCGGCGGCTATACATTAAATGACGGTAGCAGTAAATTGTTTAGCAGTCTATTGGTCGGTGTGTATAACGGAAAAGAACTTGTGTATACTGGAAAAGTCGGAACAGGATTCAACACGGCGGTACAAAAGCATATGATGGCGCTGTTTGAACCCTTGACCACTAATAAGTCGCCTTTTACGACAGAACCCGACGTTAATAAACCATCTCGCTTCCGTCCGGACCCGCCGCACGCAAGCGTGACCTGGCTACGTCCCGAACTGGTCTGTGAAGTGAGTTTTGCTGAAATTACCAACGATGGAGTTATGCGGCACCCGTCGTTTGATGGATTACGGGAAGATAAGAATGCGAAGAAAGTAGTTTTGGAGCATGAACAGCCTGTCCAACAGCTGGTGGAAGAAAGGAGCAATCAGTTCGTCAAATCACGTATGGACGGAAAACGTAAAACATTGCTGAACCCCACGGAAAAAACGCAGGTGAAAATAATAAATAAACAGGAGCTTAAGTTTACTAATCTGGATAAAATCTATTGGCCAACAGAAAAGATTAGAAAGCGGGATCTGATCAATTATTACTATCAGGCTGCACCATTTATCTTACCATACTTAAAAGGTAGGCCACAAAGTATGAATCGATTCCCTAATGGTATCGATGGCGAAGGTTTTTACTTTAAGGATGTGACGGATACTGCGCCGGACTGGGCAGAACTTTATTTGTACCAGAGTGAATCCGACAATCGTGATAGGCATTATTTGGTCGGAAAAGATGAAGCTACCTTATTGTATATGGCTAACCTGGGCTGTATCGAGATGAATCCATGGAACAGTACGGTTAAAAAGCCAGATAATCCCACTTATTGTATTATAGATTTGGATCCCGACAAAAATTCCTTTGATCAGGTCATCGAAGCGGCTCAGGTCACTAAACAAATTTTAGACGACATGGGCATTCCAAGTTATTGCAAAACAAGTGGCTCTACTGGTCTTCACATCTATATCCCACTAGGGAATAAGTATTCTTACGAACAGTCCAAAGAGTTCGCTCGAATTGTTGTGACTCTTGTACACGCCGAACTGCCAGATTATACAAGTCTTGAGCGTACCGTGCGTGATCGCAAAGGCAAGATGTACTTGGACTTTCTGCAAAATAGGCCGCATGCAACTATTGCTTCCGTCTATTCCGTACGCCCAAAGCCCGGAGCTACGGTGTCCATGCCTCTGCACTGGGACGAAGTGAAGAAAGGATTGAAAATTAGTGATTTCAATATTTTTAATGCAATAGAACGGATGAACAGCGAGGGGGATATTTTCAAACCGGTACTTGGAAAAGGAATTGATTTGAAAAAAATAGTCAACAATTATGCGATAAAATAGCAAAACAGGATACTAATGTATACATTCTTATAACAAAATTAGATGCGGATGAAAAATCGAATTATTTATGTGAGCATGGGCTTGATCGTGATGCATCTCTGGATATCTTGTGGCGGCAAAAATACAACATCCAATGTGAAGGTGCCTGGCAATGAAAAGGGAGCGAAGGACAAAGCGCTGGAGGCGGGAGCAAATCTTCTACAGGATAAGAGCCCTTTAAAGTCATTTAATGTATATCTTGACGGATTTCATTTTTACAATGGTAATATGAACGCGCAAATGGAAGCGCATCATTACGTGCAGCAATTGAATAATGATATTTATCAGGCCATCATTTTTGACGGCAACGGCGAAGATGCCAAGCTGATGGGGGTAGAATATATAATCACCGACAAAATTTTTAGAACATTGCCCGAAGAGGAAAAGAAACTTTGGCATTCGCATCATTATGAGGTGAGTTCGGGTAGTCTTGTTGCCCCGGGCATACCGGATGACGTCGAGCACGAGTTAATGGAAAAGCTTATTCATACTTATGGTAAGACGATTCATACCTGGCATACAGACCAGGAGAATAGTTTGCCTGTAGGAGTTCCAATGATCATGATGGGCTTTACAAAAGATGGGCAAATTCATCAACAGCTGATTGCTGAAAGGGACAGGCGCTTTCAAATATCGACGATCAAAAAAAAGCAGCATAGGTCGGATATTCCTATGCCAGTAATAGACCCTTCTGCAAATGCCTGGGAAAAAGGTGATATTAGACAGTTTGTGCTAACCGATCGTCCAGATAGTGCGTCGCACAAGCAGCAGCACAATATTCGATAAAAATGTGCACGCATGCAGTAAATAAACAGCGTTAAAATCGGGATATGACAGTACAAATGTTTTTTAACGCTGTTTACCCAAATTACTTCATTAATAATGACAGAAGCTCACGTGCAGTATCTTCTGAGGATTGTGGGTTCTGCCCTGTAATCAGGCTCCCGTCTATGACCACATGGTTACTCCAGTCTGCACCCTTGCTATATCGGCCACCGAGTTTTTTCAACTCATCTTCGACTAGAAAAGGAACGACCTGGGTCAGTTGTACAGCTTCTTCTTCGGTATTCGAAAATCCGGTCACATTTTTATCTTTTACAAGAGGAACACCATGGGCATCTTTAACAAATCGAAATATTCCCGGTGCGTGACATACTGCTGCTACCGGCTTGCCATGCCGCCAAAATGCCTCAATAAGTGCAATAGAATCGCTGTCGTTTGCCAGATCCCATAGGGGACCGTGGCCACCGGGATAGAAAATAGCGTCATATTCATCTTCCTTAATCTGATTTAGAACAAGGGTGTGCTCCAATTTGAATTGAAGCTCTTTGTCTTCATCGAACCGCTTAGTGGCTTCGGTCTGAAATTCAGGTAACGCACTTTTGGGGTCGACTGGAGGTTTTCCTCCTTTCGGAGAAGCGAGCGTCAAATCGACTCCGGCCTCTGCCATAACATAATATGGGGCGGCGAATTCCTCTATCCAGAACCCTGTCTTAGTCCCAGTATCTCCCAGTTGGTCATGCGAGGTCAGTACAATCAGTACTTTTAAATTTTGTTTTTTTCCCATCTTTAAATATTATATGTTCAGAATGACAATACAAAGTAGGGCATAATACCGAAGACCTTTGTGTGATATACATCACAATTTAATGACGGGCTTATTTTTGTGATGTAGATCACATCATTTAATGTTGTGAAGGCGGCTCAGGGTTTCTCTGGAGACACCCAAATAGGCTGCGATTAAATGCTTCGGAACAAGATTGTAAAGTAAGGGGTATTGATTCATGAGTTCCTCATAACGACTACGTGCGTCATTATTTAGTAGGGATAAAATTCTTTTTTGAAGACCGATATAACCTCTGTTGGAACGCCATCTAAAAAAGCTTTCTATTTCGTGGATTTCTTTGCAGGCTCTTTCTCTGTCTTCGCCCAAGAGACACAATGTATCGGCGTCACTGACGCAGTCCAGTGATAAGGTGGCCGCCGTACCGTTGTGAAGCGCATTGTAATCGCATGCCCACCAAGTTGAAGTCGCAAATTGTAAGATGTGCATTTTAAGTTCGTTATTGACTATAAAGGTTTTAAGACAGCCGTTCAATACAAAATACTCGTTTTCCACAACATCACCGGGACTGATGATCAGTTGTTTTCTTTTAAAAGAAACAGGTTTAAATAACGAAAAGAAATAATCATATTGTTCGTCGCTCAGTTCAACGGTTTTGCTGATATGTTGTCGTAGGATTTCTTTAGGCGTCATATATATACCCTTTCATTATCTGATTAAGTCAAAAATAGCGATTATTTTTCATGTCAAGCTATCATACATAATCTAGGAGGGAAAACTAATGAACCGATTTAGCGATAAAAAAAATCATTTTTATTTTGTTTAGACAAATCTTTTTTCTAATTTAGTGTTGCCCATTCTAGGGCACTTTTCATAAAATAGGTTAATAATATGGCTAAAACACCCGGAGTACCCCATGCTTTCGGGTGTTTTTTTTATGCCTGCTTCGATATCGATTTTAAAAAAGATGGCAACATATCTGCGGATTGTAAATCGCATAAAACGCTTTGTAACAGGATAACGAACTTTATAAAATAGCTTCATACCTTTGATAGGTTTTATTACCGCTAGGTACTCATTCTTTGAATTTATGCAGATTATTAAAACATTAGTTATCTATTTAATTGCTTATACGGTCACTTATTATGGTATTAAGTATTCCATGTCCGATCATGTGCTAATCACTAGATTAAATATGGCGATTTCGGGATTGACCGCATTATCTTTTACCGTGTTATTTGCCCTTGTTAGACTGAGGGATGCTAGTCAGGAATGAGAACATAGTACACCTGTATTAGGTTAGGCCTATTAGGTTATTGGCCATGTATTTTATTGTTATTCTGATTTTTGTGAGGTCCTTTTGAAATTTTATATATATATTTGATTGAAACTGATACCATTTGTCCATAAGTCAATGAGATCATTTAATAAACGTTCGAAATGATGCATATTGTTAAATTATGAAATATATCGTTGTGCTGTTGCTCGGTTTATGCTTTTTGTTTAGTTGCGACAAGGAAGAAGCTGACTCCAAATTGGAAATTGAGAGCAGTACAACAGCTGCAAAGTATCATTTTATTGGCCGATCGGTAGGCTTTTCAGTCAGTCAGATGTATGTGGATAGTACTATGGGCGAGGATTTCTATTTAGGATCCGTATGGGGATTAAAAGATACGTTACCTAACTTGTCCTTGATCTCACAAGAAAAACATCGTAAGGCTTTCAAAATAGCTGTTAAATCATCCAATTCTGTTCATAAGGCCGGTAAATTTGTTCCTAGCTTCACGAGGATGCGCGATTATGCACGTAAAAATCAGGATAGAGATGGGGTTTCGGTAACTTCATCAACAGGTTATTCTGTCGCAGATTTTTTTGATTATAGGGCCATTCGTTATTATCTAAACAATAGCGCTGATGTAAATACGGTTTTAAGACTTGTTAAGCATAATGACTCAACCACGATTAGAAGGAAGTATGGTTATTTAATGCATAATGAAAGCATTGCTTTTACATTAATGACTCAGTTTAATGAGTTTTCTGCTGCTTTTAGTAGAAAAGATGTCGGCCAGCGTGAAAGTTCGGATTTAAAACCGTATTATGTCAACTGTGTTAATTATGGTACCCATACCATCCTGATGGCTGAAAGCGACTATCCCCGTGCCGATTTTGAAGGGGCCTTGGATAAGCTGCAGACCGGTCAGCCATTAACCCCAATAGATGTCGCTATATTAGAAGAGTCGGACTTGTTGATTTATTTGCGGGGCGGTGCAAAAGATAGCTATATTAAGCAAGCAAGTGGTCTGTTGGGTATAAAAACACTTATAACTGAATTTCACAAAGAATGTAAAGTTCAACAAAATAAATTTGACTTTCCGATAAGCTATTCGCTCAGGAGCTTAGCGGATTTTTCCCTTCTGAAGTTTTGGTATTCCTACGATTTTCTTGAACGTGTAGAAAAGGAATGATGGTCCGCCTTAGGATGTAGCATACGACTGCCGATTTGAAGGATCCTGCGTACAGCGGAGACAAATTGAAGAGAAATAATTTTTGGCATTAAATTAAACAATCGGTTGCGTTTCGGCGGAATTTGGTAGTCCCAATTATTCTGATTATTATCGTTTAACGGCTGATAAATTTTGGAGCCGATTAATCGCATTATTGTGAAAAAATATATAATACTATTTGTAACGTATCTCTTTACGACATCATTTCTGTCAGCACAAACCACAACGTCTAAAGTACAGCTAAGTTTGTTAGGCACCAGAAGCTGGATACGGGTTGATATTGATGCGGATATGCGCGGGCTTTTGGGAAGCAAGATTTATTGTTCCGCCACCAATAAAAGGCCGACGGTGCCCAGCAGCCTGATAGAACAGGGGAGCAGACGATACTATATCGAGCAGGTCTTACCAGAGACCACCTATTATATATGGCTTGAGTCTGCTTCTGGTGAAACATTGGCTAGCGCGAAGACTTATACCACAAAAAATTGGGTATTAGACGATGCTGAACTCGCCGAGTTGCAACGAAATCCAAGTTCGGGAGCGGTGCCACCCGGAATGGAGATTTTTTGGCAGGATGAATTTAATGATCAGCTATTAAATCGCAATAAGTGGACAACCAATTATTTTTCATCCCTCAATTACCTAAATAAAACATCAAAACAGGAAATGTTGGACGGTCAATTGCCGCAGCCCGCCTACACGATGGATAGCAGCGCTATCAACCTCTACGTTAATGATACACTGCCCAAGCGGATTTTCGCCGAAGGAGGAAATCAAAAGATATCCTCTATTCAAACTTATGATTGGAGAACCAATGAAAACCTGTTAGATAATAGTAGGGGTGGTTACTTCGAAGTGAAGGTCAGGCGCAATCGTAGCGGTAATCCAAAAGGTACCAACACGGCTTTTTGGTTTGATTCTCCCGGACCTGATATCCGCTATTATCTTCAAAAGGGATCTGAAGTAGACGGTATTAAAGGGATAAGACCAAAAGGACAGCTTTTCGAAATTGACGTTTTTGAATATATCACCGCACAATTTGTTATACATGGTGATGTAGATGAGAAAGGTGTATTTCAACATAATCTGGCAACGCATATAGCCGAGGGATACGAACATGTTGGAAAATGGGTAACGCACGGAGTACTTTGGACCCCCACAAGCATAAAACACTACATCAATGGCGATCTGATTAAGGAATATGCCAATAAAAACAACATCTATTCGCCCAATCATTTTATGAATGTATTTTTAGGCGCTTATGGTTCGGAAGGGGGCGTGAATATGGAGGTCGATTATATCCGGGCTTACAGCTGGCCCCTAAAAAATGAAAATGAACTTCCTAATCCAGACTTCGAGGCGAAGGGTGGACTGTTACCTTGGGAAGGGGAGGCGCGGTTAGAAGTTGGTAGTGGAGAAGGAGGCAGCCATGCTGCGGCTCTTCCCGTAAGTAAACAAATAGAGCAGTATGTTTACTTGGATCCTCAGCAAGCTTATCTTCTGGAATATTGGGGTAAGCGCTCTTCTATTGAGTTAGAAATCCACGATGTAATACCAGTGAGCGGAGCACTTACTACTATCCGGCGTCAGCCACAACTTTTAAGTGGGGATGGCAGCCAACATCGTATAGCTTTTAATACGGGGACAGAAGTCGCAGCTAATAAGAAAATCGTGCGGATTTTGTTTAAAAATGTGGGGCAAGAAACGGCATACTTAGACAATATTACTATAAAGAAGAAGTAGAGCGATATGATTTCGCCATATTGCTAGCCGAAGTGAATTTGATTGCAGGAAAATTGTATTTAAATATTTTGATTCTTTTTTATTGTACCAGGCGAGATTCCAGCCATTCTCTTGATAAAATGATTAAAAACTGTTTGGTCCGTAAAACCTAACTCAAGCATAACATCTTTGACCGTTACGGAGGGTTGGCTTAGCAGCCTGATCGCTTCCTCCAGTATTCTGCTTTTTATAATATTGGTTGGTGTTATATGCTTATGTTTCCGTGTAAGCGAGGCAAGATGGCTTTGGGTAATGTTTAGTTTGTTTATATAGAATGCGATACTGTGCTCGGTTTTGTAATGGAGCTCCACAAGATCAATGAATTCGGCCAGCTTATCGGGATAAGCCAGCAGCTTCCTGTCGCTCACTTTTTTTTCCAGAACACGACTAATTTCCTGCAGTGTGAGCCGTGCGCGGGAGCTGATGACGTCGAACATCGGACGGTCTTGATACAGTTCATCTCCTATATGTTTTAATTCATGATGAAGAATATCAAATTTGGGTTTTGTAAGTTCTTGTACAGGAAAGGTCCGGTACACTTGCATATTAAACCGCAATGCAAAACGAAGCATATCAAAGCTTCTTTTAGCAATTACAAGTTGGCATACAATCGTATGATCCAAAATGCTGAAATGACTCAACTGACCCGGGAAAACAACGTGGATCTGATAGCCGCGCATGGGATATCGATGATGGTCTATATGGTGAGCGCCTCTTTTTGAATGTGACAAGGTAATCGTGAATTCGTCTCTCCGTGTGGTTTTTGTTCTATGGCGCCGCCCGCACCATTCGATGTAATGTACATTAATTTCTTCTGATAGCTTGTCACTTCTTCTTTTAGTGCCGGTTTCAAACATCTTTTTCGGGGTTTATTTGGTTGTTATGGGGTTCAAAAAAATCGAGAGTTTGTTTTGCCGCTGATCGTCTTCGTGATAAGCACCTTCCCCTGCAAGGATAGAGCTTTGATCGAAGAGCCGCTTACCTATTGTGCGGAAATTCCTGTATCCAACGAAAGGGATGGGTTAACAATTCAAATTGTTGCGGATCCTGTTTGATAAGCTTTATTTCTTCAACGCGGTCATCAAAAACTTTCCTTAACAGAATGTCACCATTTTGGTTGATTTTATAATCATATTGAAATTGATTTAATGTGATCTTTTTCTTCGGATGATCTATTATGACTGTCTGGTAAATCGGGGAATAATAGCTGTCGCGCACAAGGACATGATCGTTGTTAAACTCAAAGATGATCAGCCGCCAATCTTCTGGAATGGTACGGACAGCTTTTTGTAGGGGGGCAAAGCGGTAAATCCCATATAGCGGCGATCTACTAAAATATGTTGACATTGCTTGTCGCGTTTTATATTTGGAGTAACCAATGAAGGTCCAGGCCAGGCCCATTGGAGAGAATTCACCCAAAGGCTGAATGAGTCTGGTTAAAGTCGGCGGAGGCATTTGCGCGTGCATCACCTTGATAACGCCGTAATTGATCAGCATAAAAGCAATATAATAACGTATCAGGACGGTTAACCAGTAATATAGTGTATTATAATGAGGGCGTTTCGAATCAGTGAGAGACCAGATAAGTGAAGCCGCCAAGGCAAAAGTAATCAATAGCAAAAGCGAAACCCAGGCATAGGATGTGTCACCACTTCCGTTCACAAATATGCTATAATCATATGTATACCCTAAGACCGTTTTTGCAAACCACGGTGTGACCAAATGCATTAAATCATTGAGCGGGGTATTGATATATCCGTAAAGCGGAAATGTTCCATTGTTAAATACGAAAATGAAAGAAGTAATAAACATAAAGAGGAAACGGAAAACAGCTTTCCTAAATAAAGACCATGCTTCACTTTTATTTTCAGAAATACGAATCATAAGTTAAGTTTATTGGGGTAATATAATATTTATTTGTGTAATTATTTAGTTTTTGACACAAAGATAATACTTGGCTACCGTAAAAATCTTGATGCTTTTTGTGCCGAAGTTTTTATCTTGGCCTAAATATGGATGCCATGGAAAAAATCAAAAACTACTTTAATTCACTTGTTAAGATGGAAGATAGCGACTGGGTGATCTTTTCTTCCAAACTGGAGAAAGTAGAATTTCCAAAAAAGTCACTGCTTTTGAAGATGGGTCATACGGAGAGGTATCTGTCTTTTATTGAGTATGGTATTGTACGATTCAATATTCCAAAGCTGGACCATGATTTTACGTTCGGTTTCGCGTTTGAGAATTCCTTTGTGAGTGCCTATGATTCTTTTCTTACACAATCACCTTCTTTTTATAATGTCGAAGCCATTACGGATTGTGTACTATGGCGTATTTCCTTCGACGACCTCAATAGTGTTTACAAGTGCACACAAGTGGGAAACATCATTGGGCGAAAAGCAGCGGAAGACATCTTTCTGAAGAAAATGAAGCGCGAAGTGTCCTTACTTGAAGATACCGCGAAGACACGCTATCTTAATCTGCTGCGGGAACAGCCCCAGATGATCAAGCATATTCCCTTAAAATATCTAGCTTCTTATATAGGTGTGAGACCACAGTCGCTAAGCAGGATCAGAAAGGAAATTTATTAACAATTGTTCATTGACCTGCACTATCCGCACCTTTATTTTTGAAAAAAAAAGATGAAACCGTTCTATATTTTGATTATTGTTTTTATTTTCTCGAATTTGACAATATGGTTTTCCAAAGGGCATGCAGATTATGTGCTGGCTGGCAAAATTGCACTTAGTGTTATGCTATTGTTTACCGCCCTTGGACATTTCATATACACAACCGGTATGGAGTTGATGCTGCCTGACTTTGTTCCATTTAAACGTACGGTGGTCTATGTGACAGGAGTTTTCGAAGCATTGGCTGCTGTTGGTATATTTGTGTCAACATGTAGCCGTGAGACCGGTATAGTGTTGATCCTATTTTTTATTGCCGTATTACCAGCTAATATTCGGGCGTGCTTTAGCCATCTGAATTATGAAACAGCGTCTTTCGATGGTGCTGGGCCCGCGTATCTGTGGTTTAGAATTCCTTTCCAGCTTCTCCTTATTTGCTGGACCTATTATGTAGCAATACGGTAACAGGGAATTAACCATAAAATAGCAAAAAGTTAATAAATCAATGTTAAGTATTATTTAACAGTTTTTTATTTTTGCTAAACAAATGAAAAAAGCGATCAAAATGTTAGTGCTCGATATGGCGGGCACGACCGTCAACGAAAATAATATAGTTTATAAGACACTCCAAACAGCGATTAACAACGTTGGCCACTATCAGCTAAGTCTGGGCGATGTTCTGAAGCACGGCGCTGGAAAAGAGAAGTTACAGGCAATTCGGACGGTGCTCAAAAATTGTTTAGATGTTGATGATGATAAATTAGCTTTACAAATATTTGAAGTCTTTCGGAAAGAACTTAAAGTAGCTTATAAAGAACAAGAAATCTATCCGAACGCACATGCTGAACAACTTTTTGCAGCGCTAAAAGAAAGGGAACTAATCGGTGTACTCAATACCGGATATGATCGGCAGACAGCTGAGTTTCTTATGAAAAAATTGAACTGGAAAGTCGGAAGAGATGTCGACGCTTTGATTACGGCGACAGATGTCACCAAAGGCCGGCCTGAACCTGATATGATTGATCTTGCGCGGATGAAGTTTGGAATTAGTGATGCTGCTAAGGTAATTAAAATCGGCGACTCCATTATTGACATTGAGGAGGGTAGATGTGCAGGCTGTGCCCTAAGCATAGGAATTACCACAGGTGCTCATACTGCTGTTCAGTTGAAACAGGCACATGCGGATTACATCTTGGATGACCTGCTGGAAATTATATCGATTGTCGACCGGTACAACACTGGCATTTTGCAACCTCTCGACATCCATAGCAAAACTTTTGATGGTAAAACCCAAGAAAATTGGATCCACAGCGAGAAGGCATAAGGACAGAAAATACGGTACCAAATTATAATCAAATCCGATAGTAACAGGGGGATTACAGCGAGATAACAGGGGGTTAACAGGGGTATAACAGGGGTATATCCCTGTTAACCCCCTGTTGACCGGGTGTAAAAGTAGTTCGATATTGCGTTTAATTTAGAATTTAGTCCGAACTTGGTAATAAGTTGGATTCTACAATTATTGCATCTGTATTCCTTCCATCGCGTTCTGGCTTTTATTTTTCTTGAACATGTTCATGTCCATTTTGCCAAAGCGATAGGATAAGTTAAGCTTTATAAGCTGTGGGTTGGAAAGTCGGTAGTAAGTTTGCGAAAAACCTTCCCCCGAGGATACAATCATATTGCCGCGCGTTCTAAATATATCGTTGACAGCCAGAGTCACTGAAGCGGCTTGATTCTTTAAGAAACTTTTTTTGATCGCAAAGTCAACTCCGTAAAAAGGTTTGATATATCCTTGCGAAGAACTTTGTGCTTGGTTCATTGGCGGACCGAAGGTCTGATTCTGTGTGACTGGCATGTTTGTTTTGCCCTGATATTCAAAAGCGAGCTGCAGGTTCCAATTTTTTTTGAGGTTAAAGGTGTTGTTTAGCTTTCCGAATACGGTCCACATACCATCAGCGGGAGTGGTGTCGTCAATGTCAATTTTGGAATTGTAAAAGTTTAAGTCAGCAGTCAGATCCCACCATTTTAGCATGTTATTGGTGTAGGTAAATTCCGCACCATAATTTTTGCTGGAGTTTGCATTGATATACGTATTGATAAAGTCCATTTTTCCGGTGATGGGATTGAGCTCCTGTGTTAGATAACGGGTGATGAGGTCGTTGGTATGCTTGTAGTAAAACGAAGTCAGGAAAGTACCTTTACCCAGCGTGCGGCTATAGGACAATTCGGCGGAAGTAGTGAACTCGGGCACCAGATTAGCATTACCACGGGTAATATTGAGACTGTCTGTATAGTCGATGAAAGGAATAATCTGAAAGAAATTGGGACGGTTGACCCGACGGGTTACACTCATCTGAATCTGATCCTTTTCAGAAACCTTCTTGCTCAGAAATAACGATGGAAAAAGACTCAGCGGATAGCGGTTGTGAAACTTCTCATTGGTGTTCAGCAGCTCACCATCGTATGTGGAACTTTCTGCTCGTAGTCCAATCTTATACGATACCCAATCTTTTAAATTTCCACCAAGCGAAGCATAAATTGCATACACGCTGTTTTTGCTGTCGTAATTGGCCGATGCGGCAGTAATGTTCTCGAATTCCCCTTTGCCGACAGCTTTGAGCGAGTTGTCATTGAGATTCTCAATGTCGTTAACCTGTGCACGGATTCCAGCTTCTAGTTTCATTCCGTTAGTAAAAGGTTTGACATAATCCGCCTGCACGGTCATAAATTTATTGTTGCCTGAACCGGTATTTTTTTGAATCTGCGTTCCTGTACTTTCGTGGCCGCTGTTTAAGTAGTCCGTTGTATAGGTACCATAAGATCTGTTGCTACCTCCAAAGTAATTAAAGTCCACGGTAAGTTCTTCACCCTCCGTTTTGAACTTTTGAATCAGCCCGGCTTGCAAGCCTCTGGGTTTAAAGCTACGTTCAGATTCTGAAATTCGATTACTCAATGAGCGTATATTTTGCGATTCTGTCTCTATGAATGTATTTTCATATGGACGGAATTTACCCTCTACCAGGATACCGGCAAGAGATACTGTGGTCTTGGGGCTAAAATCATAATCCACACCGAGTCTTCCAAAAGTAATGGTCCCTTTTGTTTTGCCTTTAATTTCCTGATCGACAGATGACGTAACATCATTAATGCTGCTTGAGCGATAGCTATCTCCTTCGGTATTGGTGCGCATCCGCATGTTCATCGCTGTAAGGGAGATGTTGAGTTTGTTTTGGCGGGCATTGAGACTTCCCATAAAGTTGGTTCCGCCAAAGCGATCTGCGCCAAGTGTCACCATTCCGTTATACCCCGTCTTTTTATTTTTCTTTAGTATAATGTTCAGGATCCCGGCCATACTGCCCGAAGCATCATATTTTGCCGATGGATTGGTAATGATTTCTATTTTGTCAATAATATCGGCGGGAATCTGGTCGGGTGTGAGCGTGGTGGGTTTCCCGTCGACGAAAATGGTGGGGGCCGCATTTCTGAGTTTAACGTTGCCGTCGATATCTACCTGCACGGATGGCATATTGCGCAGCACATCAATTGCTGTACCACCTGCGGCAACTATATTTTTTTCGACATTATATACCTTTTTATCAATATCCATCTCAAGTAATGCTTTGCGCCCGGTGACGGTCACCTCTTCTAGCTTACGATTGTCGTTTTCTAACACAATGCTTCCAAGATCTTTTTCCGTTATGTTCTTTTCGGTACCAAATTCTACAGGAAGATCTACAGATGTATAACCAACAGAACTGATTTTTAATTTTAATTTATCGTTCACCGTTACATTTGTGAAACTAAATTTTCCATTTTCCGACGAACTTGTACTTTTTATCAATATCTCTCTTTCTTTGCCCGTTGACGGGTCTTGAGTTATTCGTAAAAGATTAATGGAGGCTTGGGCTATAGGTTTTCCAACGCTGTCTGTAACCTGACCCGAAAGTTTCGCATCGGAAACTGAAAATCCCGTAGGTCGCGCCATCGGTGCTGTCTGCGCATAGGAGGATATCGCTGCTGTTGCTATTAAGAATGTTACTATGATTTTTTTCATGTTTTCGTTACTACGGCCATATACAGTATGGCACTTAACCGAAAGCAAATTTGAAAAGGATTTTTAAGCTATGCAATTATCTGTAGACTGAAACATAGAATGTGTAGACCAATGAAATCTGGTGGATCATCGGAGATAAGCAGTACTGTTCTGTAAAAGTTCGTCTATTGCTTTTATGTATTTTTTTCCGAGAGGCAGCACCGTCTCCGGTAAAAAAAGCTTGGAATGTGTACTGCGTTGTATTCTGTCTTTATTGACAATAAAAGAATTATGTACCCGGAGAAAGCTAGTCGCCGGAAGTATTTTTTCCATTCCCCGCAAGTTACTTCGTGTGAGAAGCGGTATGTTGCGATCTACCAGGTGGATTTTAACGTAATCTTTTAGCCCCTCGATATAGCTAATCTCACGGAGCAAAATTTTAGTTTTTTTGTATGCTACATTGACGATGATATGGTCGTTTTCATCGATACGCCTTGGACGCAGCGACAGGATATCTTCTACTTTCTGGATGGCAGTCGCAAGCCGTTCTTTTGAGATCGGCTTAAGGAGATAGTCGACAGCATTTAATTCAAACCCCTCTACGGCATACTGGTGATGAGCTGTAGTGAAGATGACGAGGGGCGGATTTGTAAGCTCGCGAACAAACTGTGTGCCTAGCTGCTCTGGCATCTGTATGTCCAAAAAAATGAGGTCGACGTGATGATCTTTGAGATATGGTAGGATCTCGGCTGCTGAATTGGCTTTATGAAGCACTTCGATTTGCGCAAAAGAAAGGAGATCATCTTCTAAAATATTGAGCGCAAATGGTTCATCGTCCAGTAGTATGCATTTAATTTTCATCCATTACTAATTTAAGTATTACTTCAAAATAGCCGTCTTCGGTCGTTATAAGTGAGAGGTCGTGCCGGTGTGGATAGAGCAAATGGAGCCGGCGTCTGATATTTGTTAAACCGATCCCCTCGTTGGTACGGGACTCGGTATGCCGCAGTATTTTATTACGTGATTTGAAACTGATCCCGTTTGCTGTTTCAAGGAACTGAAATTGTATCTGTGGGCTGTTTTTGCTGTCTACTCCATATTTGAACGCATTTTCGACAAAGTGTATAAACAAGAGAGGGGGAATCATCCTGTTCTTGACGGCATCATCGATCGTTAACTCTACATTCCCTTCGATCGGAAGCCGCAGCGTTTGAAGAGCGATAAAGTTGCGCATGTGTTCGATTTCTTTAAAAAGTTCAACCTTGGGGCCATCGACTTCATAAAGTATATAACGCAGTATTTCTGATAGTTTGATGATTGTGTTTTCGGAATCCGGCGATTTTTTGCGAATGAGCCAACGGATGTTGTTGAGCGTGTTGAAGAGAAAATGCGGGCTGATCTGAAGTTTTAATATGGTGAGCTCGGCTGTAGTTTTTTCGAGTGCAATTTGCTTGTTCAATTCCTTTTGCCGCGCTTGTTCATCATACAAAAAAATCATGGAAGAGGTAATCATACATAACGAATAAATGATACCCGGACCTATAATAAGCCGTACAAATAGTATATTTTCCCTGACCAGATGGGCGAGTTCACCGTCGGGATTAAAATAAACGATTATGTAATTGAGCCCTACGTAAATAAAAAAACCTATTCCAATGGCGGCGGCAAAGGTTTTGCGGTGCCCGAAAAAAAACTTCGGAGCCACAAAGTAACAGAGCAGATAGAAATTTGTAGCCAAAAATAGGATATTCACGAGATGTGTTGCTGCTGCATAGATTTTGAAATCAGCGATCTTATCCGGCTGATAAAGATAAGTTATAAAGGGAAGCAATAGCAGGATGGTCCATATAACGACGTGTAGATAGAATTTTTTGAAGAACCTACTGATCATACTGCGCTTCTTTAAATTTACTTTCCGTGATTGATTCAATCAAAAATAGAAAAATATTTGTGATCATATCTATTTATAGCGTCTGAAGAATTGATTGTACGTTGAATATCAACTCTTCAAATTAGTTTTGTAATTTGCAAAGGTAAACTGACAGCAGGATAGGCAAGCTGTGTTGTTGCGATACAATGTCAAATAGGCAATGGATTGAAAGGCATGCTTATTTTGAATAGGTGGCATTCATCATCTCTGGTGAGTTTATTTGGATAAAATAGAAGAATGAGCATGTACTTTTTTAAAGCCAGATTAGATATTATAGGAATCAATCCGTTTGTATCGGTTCCGAATGATATATTGCATGCGCTATTTAACGATGCGGGAAGGAGCAAAGGGAGTATTCCGATAAAAGGGCAAGTGAATGGAAAAGACTATAAGCAGACTTTATTGCGATATCGGGGTGAATGGCGAATGTATATCAATATGGGCATGCTGCCAAGCTCTCCAAAGCGTATAGGTGAAATGCTCGAATTATCTGTCGCATTTGATCCGCAAGACCGAACTTTAGGCCCTCATCCTGCACTTGTGGAGGCTTTGTCAGAAAATGTACAGGCGAAAAATAATTTTGACAATTTATCACCTTCCTTAAGGAAAGAAATCATTCGCTATATAGGGCAATTAAAAACCGAGGAAAGCAGACGGAAAAATATAGAAAAAGCGATTGGATTTCTGTTAGGCAAAAACACTTTTGTTGGGCGCAAAGGACTAAATTAAAATGGCTACTGTAATATAAAATGAAAGATAACAATACGATAGTATGGGGAATCATTGGGTGCGGCGATGTGACTGAGAAAAAAAGTGGCCCGGCGTTTAGTAAGGTAGAGGGTAGCCATTTACTGGCAGTCATGCGTAGGAATGCTTCGTTGGCTGAGGATTATGCCCGGAGACATCAGATTGCCAACTGGTATGCAAACGTAGACGAGATGCTCGGTAATTCAGCATTGAATGCCATCTATATCGCTACTCCGCCATCGTCACATCTTGATTATGCATTATTGGCATTAAACTTAGGAAAGCATGTATACGTGGAAAAGCCTGTAACCTTAAATGCTCAAGAAGCGGTTTTATTATTGCAGGCGACGAAAAAATCACAAGGTAAGCTGGTTGTGGCTCACTATCGAAGACAACTGCCCATGTTCCTTAAAATAAAAGAATGGCTGGATTCTGGAAAGATCGGAGCTGTGCAGACGGTACAGCTACGACTATGGCAGAGCCGCAACCCCGAATTAGTATCCAAGGGGGCGGACAATTGGCGGACAGACCCCAAAATATCAGGGGGCGGATATTTTTTTGACCTTGCTCCACATCAATTGGATCTGATGCTTTATTTCTTTGGTCCTGCAATTTTCTATGAAGGCTTTAGTCTCATTCACGATGCTCGGAATACCGTTGCTGATTATACATCAGGAACAATATTATTCGGGAACCAAGTGGTCTTTCAGGGCAGTTGGTGGTTCAATGCACCAGCAAATGATCATATGGACAGTTGCGAAATCTTAGGTAGTTTGGGGAATATCAGGTTTTCATTGTTTGGCGATTCCGTTTATGTCAGGTCCAATGGTCAGGAGGAAGAAATTGTATTTGATCATCCGGAGCACATTCAATATCCTATGATTGCCAGTACGGTAGAATTTTTTAGGGGAAACAGGCCCAATCCCGCTTCTATCGAAGAGGCTGTTGAATTAATGAAAATCATGGACTGCTTTTCGAAAATAAGATAGTACGGAAGTAAGACGACGATAGACATAGTCAAGCTGTCCTAAACGCCTACAGGAGCACACACGAGCTTTTTTGTAGGCATTTAGGATGGCTTATCAGTGACGGGGCTCCTAGAGCTGCGACAACGCATGGTTAATATGGGACAATTCGTCTGCTGTGAGATTTATCTCTATTGATTGTGCATTGGAAATAGCCTGTTCAGCGTTTCTGGCGCCTGCCAATACAGTTGTTATTGCAGGCTGTAAAGTGGTCCATTTTAACACTAACTGCGAAAGAGTTGCTCCCTTATCTGCAGCGATTGGACTGATCGTGTCCAAAAACGTTTTTACCTTGGCAAGATCAAACTGTTGGAAGTATGCGTTGCGGTGATCATTTGCTTTTAATTTACCATCTCCAAAATATTTGCCGGTCAATAATCCTCTTTCCATGGGGCTATAAACGATAATCCCTAGATTGTGCTGAAGTGCATAGGGGACAATATCTTTCTCCATATTTCGATTTAGCATGCTGTATGCCAGTTGGTTGCTGGCTATGTTTAACGAATGCTGTGCCTCGGCGACCTGCTCTAAGCTATAGTTACTTACTCCAGCTGCACGGATTTTCCCTTGTTGCAAAAGCAATTCTAACGCTTCCATTGTTTCGGAAATAGGCGTAGTAGTATCCGGCCAATGGATTTGTAAAAGGTCAATATAGTCTGTTTGTAATCTTTTCAGACTATTTTCCACTTCTTTCATGATGCTGGCTCTAGATGCATATTTGTAAACTGGAATAGTTTTCCCATCCTTTTCTGCATCGAAGAAAAACTCACCTTTTGCTTCATTAGTTCCATCCCAAACCAGACCAAATTTGGTTAGCAATTGAATCTGTGACCGATCATATCCTTTGATCGCCTGTCCGATCATCTCTTCACTCAGGCCGAAACCGTAAAAAGGGGCGGTATCTAAAGTAGTCACGCCGTGATCGATAGAGGCCCTGACTGAGGCGACTGAATCTTTCTCTTCATTGCCGCCCCACATAGTTCCCCCTATTGCAAATGCACCATAGGTTATGGTGGATAATTCTAAGTCTGTGTTTCCTAACTTTCTATATTCCATTTTGTTATTTAAATTGTTGTGTTTCTAAGATTGTTTATTGCACGGGAAGTCTGGCCCTAACATTTCGTCCAAATCCCGGCAGACAAAGTTAAATCGGTCTGAACTATAATTAAAATAAGTTAAATTGTATACATGTATAATATTAATTATATATTAAAGAAGGGAAATCCCTCAATTACCCGATCAGTCGAAGATTGTATTTGTGTATGAGGGGATAAACTATTAAATTTAAAAAGATATAGCGTTACGAGAAGAGGTGGCTGATAGATGATTACGTAGCGTATCGACGAGTATGTAGCTATGCAGACAGTAGATCAATTTAAACCCGATGCAATCATTATAGGAACTGGTTTAGCAGGACTGACAGCGGCAATGGAAATAACTAATGCAGGCAAGAAAGTGCTCCTTTTGGATCAGGAGACCGAAAAAAATATTGGTGGCCAGGCGTATTGGTCCTTCGGTGGCCTTTTTTTAATCAATTCGCCTCAGCAGCGCCTAATGGGTATTAAAGACTCTTTTGATCTGGCGCATCAGGACTGGATGAGCACAGCATCGTTTGACCGGCCGGAAGATTATTGGCCGAGGCAGTGGGCTGAAGCTTATTTAAATTTCGCTGCTGCAGAGAAATATGATTACCTGGCTAAGCTTGGGATCAAACTGATGTTTATGGTTGGCTGGGCGGAACGTGGCGATGGAAGCGCGTCTGGCCATGGAAATTCAGTGCCGAGATTTCATGTAAGCTGGGGAACCGGTGTAGGGGTGGTGAAACCCTTCGTTGAAAAAGCCTATCAGGCTGAGCGCAAAGGCCTGCTGCTATTTAAATTCAGGCATCGGGTGACAAACCTGATCAGTCGCAATGGAGCTGTCAAAGGTGTGTCTGGAGATATTTTGGCTGATGATGATCAAGAAAGAGGATTCGCCACAAACAGAAATGTGATCTCATCATTTTCGTTCTATGCTCCGCATATAGTGATCGCTTCAGGTGGAATTGGCGGAAATCATGAATTAGTAAGAGAAAACTGGCCCGCACGGCTCGGGATAGCGCCTTTGAAGATGATTTCCGGCGTACCCGCTTATGTCGATGGAAAAATGATCGGCGTCGCTGAGAAAATGGGTGCACATATGATTAACAGAGACCGGATGTGGCATTATACTGAAGGTGTGCAGAATTGGAACTCCATTTGGCCTGACCACGGTATACGCATTTTACCCGGCCCGTCTTCCATGTGGTTTGATGCTAAGGGAGACCGCCTCCCTGCTCCTTATCTGCCGGGCTTCGATACCTTGGGGACGCTAAAATACCTGCAGCAAAATGGATCCAGCTATTCCTGGTTTATTCTAACTCAGAACATCCTAAAAAAGGAGTTTGCGTTATCCGGTTCGGAACAAAATCCCGATATTACCAATAAGGACTATTGGCTCTTTCTACAACGTCTGTTTGGCAGGAAAGCTACTGGCCCTGTGGAGACTTTTAAAGAAAAAGGGGAGGATTTTGTTGTGGCCGATAGCCTAGAGGCTTTAGTAAAACAGATGAACCAGCTTACTGGTGATGGAATGCTGGATTATGAGCATATAAAATCCCAGATTGTGGCCCGGGACCGTGAATTGGACAATCCATTCTGCAAAGATTTTCAGGTTAATTATATTCGAAGTACACGGAAATATCTAGGAGATAGGTTGGCACGTGTTGCACAGCCCCATAAAATACTAGACCCAAGAAATGGACCGCTGATTGCTGTACGACTGCATATTTTGACACGGAAAACCTTGGGCGGGCTTAAAACAGATCTCGATAGCCGCGTATTGACGGCGCAGGATGAGGTCATTGAAGGCTTGTATGCAGTTGGTGAAGTTGCAGGTTTTGGCGGTGGTGGAATGCATGGATATCGTGCACTGGAAGGGACATTTCTCGGGGGCTGTATATTTTCCGGAATGAAAGCCGGCAGATATATTGGCGATCATTAAAACAACCTGCATATTCGTTATGGAGACTGCGGATTGGCAAAATACAAGGCGAATCTGTTTGGTATGCTCCGGTCGATGATGTATAACATATAAATAATTTAATCAGCATAAACCAAATAAAACAATGAAAAGAAAAGATTTTATCCGAAGTGCCGGAATGTTGGCTGCTTCAGTTTTTTTGTCTCCTGTTAACGGCATGGGATTTCAGACCACAAACATTCGTGTGGGGCTGATTGGCGTCAATGGAATGGGCTGGGCTAATCTCAACGCCATCTTAAAGGTGCCGGGAGTGCAGTGTACTGCACTCTGTGATGTAGACGAAAATGTACTCAATAACAGGGTCGCTGAATTAAAAAAGCAAAATATTACCGTTAAAGCGTACATTGATTACAAAGAACTGTTACGGGCGTCCGATGTTGATGTCGTGATTATAGCGACTCCCGATCATTGGCATTGCTTGCAGATGGTCGACGCGGTAGCAGCTGGTAAAGATGTGTATGTGGAGAAGCCTATTGGAAATTCCATCCGCGAATGTGACATCATGGTGGCTGCAGCAAACAAATATAAGCGCGTCGTTCAGGTGGGGCAGTGGCAACGTAGCCAGCAGCATTTTAGAGATGCGATGGCCTTTGTACACAGTGGAAAATTAGGCAAGATTCGTCTGGTCAAAGCCTGGGCTTATCAAGGTTGGATGAAAAGCATTCCTGTGCAAGCGGATGCATCGGTACCAGCGGGTGTGCATTATGATAAATGGTTGGGCCCAGCACCAAAAAGAGCTTTCAATCCAAATCGGTTTCATTTTAATTTTAGGTGGTATTGGGACTATGCCGGCGGCCTGATGACTGATTGGGGCGTCCATATGCTGGATTATGCTCTGATCGGTATGAAAGTATCGGATCCTATCTCCGTCATGGCTGCGGGGGGTAAGTTTGCCTATCCCGATGATGCTGCTGAAACCCCCGATAGCTTAACGACGGTGTATGAGTTTGATGGTTTTAATGTTCAGTGGGAACAAGCCACTGGAATAGATCTTGGCCCATACCAGAAAACACATGGCGTTGCATTTATTGGAAACAATGGCACTTTGGTTGTAAACCGGGAAGGTTGGGAGGTTATCCCAGAAAAAGGGAGAATGGATGCCGTTTCTTTCCAGGCTTCAATAGATAATGGATTAGAAAAACATATGGTCAACTTCGTCGAGGCTGTTCGGCAGAAATCCAGTGCGGGCTTACATGCGCCAATAGAAGCGGGCGCACATATAGCTGTATTTTCTCAAATGGGAAATATTGCCTACCGAAGCAAGAAGAAATTGTTCTGGGATAAAACTAACCGCAGATTCAATGATAGAGATGCCGACAGCTTTTTAACTAAGGCATATCAAAATGGATATCGTCTGCCTACCATATGATGCAGTTTTTGTAGAAAAACATAAGTCTATGAGAGAGGTGCCGGATCTGTTAGTAGCAGCTTAGCTGCTACTAACAGATCCGGCTCAGTATTCTTTATAGGTGTGGGCTGCCTGTAGCGGCAGAAGGTTAAATCATCCAGTGGATCATTGCAAAATGAACTGGATTCGCTCAATACGATCTTTGTTGTCCAGAAAGCTGGTATAGGGGATCAGTGATTCGATTTCATCTTTGTCCATAGTTTCCAAATCATCAAATAAAGCTTCCGCAAAGTCATTACAAAAAGATGTACCAAAACTGTAATATTGTATCCTTGTCAAATCCTCGTAATTGATCTCCGTTGCGTTGAGATTGAATACTTCTTCTGGAATTTCATAATCGCCATCCGCAGCGTAACCTAAGTACTTGAACATCCGTTCTTTCCATACACGAAAGAGGATTTGATGTGAAACATGTTTGCCAAAATAGTCAAATATCTGCGTTAATAACGATGCCGCAAATTCCTTCTCAAAAACCCCTGTGATACTTTTTTCCAGCAATTCGGCATAAGCGATGAAAATACTACTGTTAAAGTGGTAACCGAAATAGGAGGTTAGCATTTGGGGAATTTGATCTTTAGGTTGGCTCCTTAATAGTTGTCTTGCAGTTAGCGAGGTTAGGTTGTGTTTGTGTTGATGTCCATGGTTATCAGGAATAAGGACAGTCTGTTCTTTTTCAAGAAGGGAGATAACAAATCTCCAGTCTTCTGGCTTATGGAGGATCCTGCAGTTCTGAGCCAGGTAACCGCCTCTTCTGGGATCAGGCTTTCTTTCGCCTATGATGGCTTCCCCCGGTTGGATGATATGTTCTGGAGGTTCTTTAAACCTTCGTATATGCACAAAGAGTTCCTCTCCGGAAGGTAGCGCTAGGGTACCAAACCCCTTGTTGTTGTCGAACCATTTGACAGCGCCGATAAACATGGCTGATGTTGAGTTTTGTTTCAATAGTGTAAAGATAGGGAATTAATCGGTTTTATTAAACACTGGTAGAGAATTATTTATGAGGAGGAGAAGAAAAGAGTTTCCTCCGGCATGAAATACAACGGTAATAGGATATACATCGCGGTGAATAACGATCTAAATGTACTGGCGATTGAGCCGGAAAAAAAGTAGCATCGAGCTAGTAGTATGGGTAAAGGTCAGCTATAACTGTGATTTACCACAGAGGCAATAACTTGTTTTGTTGCTAGATTTGTGTCTATACTATCAAAACAGTATTTTTATGGTTTATATTGCTGGTTAATAAATGGGATCGCACATTATGCTGAATATGGAGGAGCTAAAGATTATTCTGGTAGAGGATGAACAGGACGTCGCTGATTTGATTATGCAGGGATTGGGCGAAGAGGGCTATAAAGTGATTCACTTAGAGCGCTCTGAAGGACTTGAGCAGCTTTTGGCGAAACAGGATGTAGCGCTTGTTCTTTTGGATATCCTTCTGCCGGGTACTAACGGTCTGGACATTTGCAAGCAGATCAGACAATGGGGATATACAGATTTACCTGTCATGATGCTTACCGCCCTCGGCACACCTGAAAATGTGGTCTTAGGTCTTGATAACGGGGCCGATGACTACCTTTCCAAACCTTTTAAACTCATTGAACTCAAAGCGCGTATACGTTCATTGATCCGCCGCCAGCAATCAATTGTACAAGCTTCACAGCGAGAACCGCAATTTTCAAAGGATATCTATCGTTATGGTTTTCTGACTATTGATGATTATAAAAAGGTGGCGTACTGCGAGGGAGAGGAGTTGAACCTAACGAGTACAGAGTATCGATTGCTCCTGCTTTTCATTCAGAACCCGAAAAAGGTGTTTGAAAGAAGTGAGCTACTGGACAAGATATGGGGAATTAATTTTGATATTGGCTCAAACGTAGTCGATGTGTATGTTAATTATCTGCGAAAAAAAATAGAGCGAGTGACAAGCAAAAAAGCCATACATACGGTTATCGGGATGGGATATGTGTTGAAAATTGAGGACTGAAAAGAGTTAAAATGCATAATTACAACAGAAAACTTATCTATCTGATTTCGATCCTGGTCGTGTATGTCAGCTGCTTTGTAGGGTTTATCTTCTATTCGATAACAAATTTTGCTTTTACGGATTTTTATAAGCGTCTTGACCTACGAAGGAATATTGCTGCCGAAAAGTTTCTCAATAGCCGTACAGCATCGCAAACGGATCAATGGAGCTTGGATTTTATCGAAAACTTAAATAACCAGCATGAATTTCTGGTTGAATTTGACGATCATGGAAATATCCTGAGGAGTCAGGGGTTCAATGCAGAACTATGGGATAAAATTAATAAAGCGGGGACATCAAATTTTAAAGCAGGCAAACAGTTTTATTCGACAAAGTACTTTTCAAAAGACGACAAAAACTATATTGTAGGAGCTTCGGCAGAAAACTATTTCTATACGCATCATCTGGTGTACCTGCGTAATTTGCTTATTATCAGTTTGGTACTTGGTATACTTTTTATATTGGTTGTTTCAGTATTTATGAAGCGGTCCTTCTTAAAGCCTATACTCACCATGATGAAAGAAGTGCAACAGATCGGTTCGGAAAATCTGTACAAACGTTTGGATGAAGAAAAATATAAAGGGGAACTTCAGGATCTGGCCCTGACATTCAATAGTATGCTGACACGCTTGGAGACGTCATTCGAAACCCAGAAAAACTTTATCAGTAATGCTTCACATGAACTGAATACTCCCTTGACATCTATTATTGGACAAGCGGATCTGGCACTTTCCAAAGAAAGGACAAAGGAAGAATACCAGCGGACCTTGTATAAGATTATCGAATCAGCGGAACATCTGGAGAAAAAAACTAAAGCACTGTTATTACTTGCCCGTACGGGATTTGTTAATAACGCCGCGGCTTTTAAGCCTGTACGGATTGATCAGATCGTAATGGATGCTGAGCTGACGGTAAAAGCCATTAACGATAAATTCAGGATTGTCACAGATTTTAGTCTGCTTCCCGATGATAGTATGCGTTTGAAAGTGAACGGTAATGCGGTCTTACTCCAATTAGCCTTATCCAACATTATAAGTAATGCCTGCAAATATTCGTCTGACCGCACTGCTTATATCGCTTTGGGCGCTTTGGATAATAGCGTCTTTATTCTGATCAAGGACAAAGGAATCGGAATTCCTTCTGCGGAATTAGAGCATATCTATGACCCATACTTTAGAGCATCTAATACCAGTGGAATCGATGGTTATGGTATTGGACTCCCCTTGGCCCGGAATATTATTAAGCTCCACGGGGGCACACTGAAAGTTAATTCTACAGTGGGAGAAGGTACGGTAGTGGAAATAGAACTGCCAACTTATCTCCGATTTTAACGCCATTTTAATCTTTTATTGCTTTTTTAATCTCCATTTAATAAGTATCCTAGAATTCTAATCAAAAGCTAATTTTAGATTCATTCCGTTGCCATGCGGGTCCCTTAACTTTGTTCAAAAAGTAATTGGATATGGCAAAAGCAACAAGAGTCTTGATTCCCAGTGATTTTACGATTGATTCACTTTTTTTTGTGATTGAGAGCATTGAGCAGTCAAAAGCTGAGCAGCTTGATGTGATCTTAGTCTATGGCAACAGAAGCAGTACTTCCATTAGTGAATTATTAGGTATCACGTTGGAGGATCAGCTCCATGATCTACAGTCCGAAGATTTTTTAAAAGCCTGTCAGATGATCTGTCACCGGTATGAAAGCCGCAAGCTCACTATCTATGCGGATATTCTGGGGGCAGACAATCCCCATTACTTACAACATTATCTGAAAGGTGCCCGGATCGATGAAGTCAAAATTCCTGCGGATTATCAATTTGAAAAAAGAACGAGACATTTTTTTGATGTTGCACAGGCATTGTTGCACTTAAAAAGCAGAGCAAAGCATATTCCAATCGTTGAAAGAGCGGGCATCAGTAAAACGGGAAGAAATGTTTTAGCAGATTTATTTTTTAACAAGAAGTGGTATGTTAACTATTAAAAGAAGAATACTGGCGAGATTTAATTTTGTACTGTTAACGTTTTTGCTCTTGGGAGCAACGTCTATGGTCATGTTTTACGAAAATCCTGAACGCCTTTTAGAAGGTGAATGGGAAGAACAGGGATGGTACTTCGAGAAGGTCGAAAAGTCACCACTATTTCAAAAACAGGCGGTTATCCATGAGCGTATCAAAGATGCTGCAATCGCACATTTGCCACCATTGAAGGACGGCTTGTGGCATTTTGAAAGAATGGGCGAGAAAAATTTTATTGCGTATCACGAAGATAAGCAGTATAACTGGTTTCTAAAAGGGCGGGGCCATATTCTGGAACTTCGGAAAAACAACCAATTGGTGGAAAGCTTTGTCATCCAAAAACTTGATAAAGATCAACTGGTCCTACATCTGAATCTGGACATACAGACCAAAGGAATAGCACGGATCGTATTGAAGAAAGGAGGAAAGGAAAATTATGCTAAGAAAATATAGTAACCACAGAACGATTCAAGATAATATTAAGTTAGGTGCATTGACGGCATTTTCGGCCGGAATGGTTAACGTAGCTTCTGTCATTGTATTTTTTTCGTTTACTTCCAACGTAACAGGATATTATGCTGTTTTCGCGCAGGAAATGGCCAAGGGAAACTGGTATCAGGGAGCAGTAGTCTTGTTTTGGATTCTGCTATTTTTGATCGGAAGCATGCTTTCTAATTTGATTATCATCCATGGCAAGGGAAAGTTTTCTTCCTACTTGACCCATTCAATTCCCTTAATACTGGAAATCTTGAGTATATTATTTGTAGGAATATACCTTGATTTTTTTTACGAAGATTCCTTAAAAGAAACGGAGATTCTGGTAGGCTCCTTATTATTTGCTATGGGCTTGCAAAACGGACTAACCGCCAGTATATCCAATTCAGTAGTCAAGACAACACATCTCACAGGGCTAACTACCGATTTGGCTGTATTGATCTCCATGTTCACCAAAGAATCAAATCGAAGTAACAAGGCTCTGGTGGATAAATTCCACTTATTGCTCAGCATCGTAAGCGCATATCTTCTGGGCGGTCTGATAAGCGGTATTTCGTTTGCCTATCTGTCCAATAAGACATTTTATGTGGTATGTGTCGTGCTTTTGATCATCGGTCTATACGATTATTATAAACTGTATTCGCTAAAAAAACAGTTCGTCAGACGCCATGAGCGTTTGCTTGCCACTTCATATAAATAAACCATTGTGGGACGAACTGTTCAATAAAGATGGGCCTTTCAATCCGAAAAGTGGGCGAAGCTTCATTTTTCGGACAGCTTTTTATGTTATATGATCAAAATTATAAGGAAAATCTTCATTCATAGTTTGTCTATAAGTGAGACAAAACTCCCTGAATTTGATTTGTGCCTGACTCTTTTGATTAGCATTGATAAGTGCTTTAATTTCAGTAAATAAAGCTTGTTCGTTTAAGGGGTCCAATAAAAATATCGTGTGTGCAATAGCCACGCTTCTTTTGTACTGGTGTTCGGCGGCAGCCTGTTGCAGCTCCGCTAATAAAATCGGTAATAAGCGCTGTTCCATTGCCGATTTTAGCATGTCGAATATGGGGTGATCCAGTCCCTGTAAGAACTTGCCCCGCTGTATAATCTGTATTAATTCGTTTGCATAGGTGCGGGTGAAGTCGGATGTTAGTCGAATGCAGTCCAAATAATCGCAATAGAATGGATCTGTATGCTCTATCCTGAATTTTCCCTGCTTGTACAGTAGTTCGATTCCCTCAAATTCTCCCAGGGCCTTCCTTAAATGATTTATTGTTACACCCCTTGAATTTTTTACTTTGTCCTCTGATTTATCAGGCCACATGTTTTGGCTAAAGGCCCGGGAGCTTATACCAGAAGGCTGTGATAGTATCAGGCAAAACGCCTGCTTTAGTTTTGTACTGAACAAATGAGAGACGTCTCTATTATTACGGTCAATAGCGCGGAATTCGCCAAATAGAAAGATTGCGTTTGCTAATTTGGGTTCATGTTCTATAGTCCCCACAAAAGAGTCTATAGGATGTGTTGAAGGGATCATGGCTGCGCGCTGAAATTCTTCTGTGGAATCCACGATTAACGCCCGTTTCCGTTTTCGTAGAAAGTACATTGTAACACCAAAAGCACCACACAATATTAGAATGGCCAAAAGCGTGTTTAGACTTCGCGTTTTCGCTGGAAAACTGTTTAATTCGCTTAAGCTTATGGCAGGCATATTGAGCGAATATACCTTTAAGGTAGATTGTATATCGTCTTTTGACTCTTGTACCAATACTAAAAGCCTCCCCAGCTGCTGGTCATAATAAAGCTGCGCATGCGTACTTATTTTATCCGAGTAAATTGGAATCGAATCGCCTAGAACGTCAAAACGGCCATCTTTCATGTCAAAACAGTATAGTTGAATATTTGATTTGGTCAGATATTCCGGATAACATAATGCAAAGAAATGGTTGCTGTCCGGAAATACCAGGCCGCGTGCTGGCACAATGTGCTTGTCGTTCCACGGGAGATCCCATTTTTTTATGATTTTCTTGTTGTCTAGATCGATTTGGTAGAAATCATAGAGGTATTTTCGACCGACTATATGTTCACCCGATTCGTTTCCCATACCACCGAAAATATAAGCTGTCCGCTTATTTGAAGTTTGTCCAGCAGACAAGAAGTACCGCGGTAGAATTTTATCTCCCGACCAGTCATTGATAGTCTCCCATCTGCCCGAGCCTAAATCGTATCGGTAGAACTGGTTACTGTAGGTCATATTGCCGTAGCCACCAAAGATATAGAACAGTTTGTTCTCTATGTCGTAAAATGTACCATGATGATTCAGCTCTGTTTTCAATAAATCATAGCTTTCTACCTTCCACTCAAAATGCGTTAAGTCCAAACTGGCTACGGTAGGGCCTTGATAATGTGCTGGATAAAAAAGTTCGTAGACATATAATTTATTCGTCGATGGATCTATAAAATGGTTTGCCAATACCAGCTTTACGGGACAAGGATTGTCAAACGCAATTTTTTTCCTTTCGTTAGTTCTGACATTATAGATTTCAATAGAATCCTGATTGAAATAATAAATCTCTTTGGTACGTTGGTTATAGCTGGATCCGGCCTGAGAGAGCGATTTGCTGATAAATAGATTTTTCCATTTATACGAATCCACAATCAGCCAAGTTGGATTGACAACATAACCATAATTAGCACCATCCGCTGTATGGACAATATTGCCTTTGTTTTCCTTCAATGGAAATAGGTACGTATTACCTGGGCTGCCAATCGAAACATTCTTGATGGACATCTTAGGTACGTCGATCAGATAGTCGCTCTTCCCGAATATAACATGTGGACGGTAACTTTTCGGCAGACTGACCTTAGGAGACTGAAAAGTCTGGTTCTGAATTTTTAATTTGAATACTTGCTGCTGCAGATCAAATGTCAGTTGAATAGTAATCCATTCTTCACGAAACAAGAGCTGCTGATCGATTTTAGCAGTGATTAAACTGCTCTTACCTTCTTCATTCAGTCGAAAAATGCAATTTCCGGCTTCTTCGTCGTAGAACAAATTATAGATTGTATGACTGTCAGTATTCTTAACCCTGAAGATATTGCCTAAAGAATTGGAACCATAAATCGATAATTGAAACGAGAGTGTAAATTGTTGTTCGAAAGAGACGTCCTTTTTATCAAACATGTCATAGGAAGTTCGCTTGTCTATCGGTTCATGGCCTCCCGTAAATTTAAGTCCCTGTGATAAGGAGCGTATCGGGATGAAAAGCAAAACAACAAAATATAGTACACAGCAACGCATAACACAATGAAAAACTTATATCAATAATCGCTGACAAAGAAAATATGCCACAATGTAATCCTTGTCGATCAAGTCAAGTAACGGTTAGTATAATCCCTTATCAATCTTTCCAGGATTTAAAAGTATGCAAAAAAATGCGGTACGTAAAATAAAAGCTATGTTACAATTTTTGAATGTTGACGTCCCAACAGTTCTATTTCAGTTTGTCCGACTTACGGGTTATCGTTTTATTTCTGTCTTTTAACCCTGTTTTAACCCTAAAATTAATCAGAAGATGCTACCTTGCGAAGGAATAGAGAGGCTCTTTGTTCTCCCTCTTCGACTAATTATAAATCGAAATCTTAAAATGAAAGTGTTTAAAAAGCTACAATTTTCGCTTGTTGCTTCCTTATCAATGATATTGGTGCAGCATAGTCATGCAGCGCCAGTCTGTCCTTTTCCACTTGTCAATACGAATACGGCCCATCTGCTGGCGCAAGATCAGAACCTGATGCGTGCCATGGAGCTGGTGAATCGATCAATAGATGTCTATTTTACGGCAGACGGGCACTTTATGCATCGCTTTTATAATCCCGATACAAAGACGCACACGGAGGAAAAAGCAAGTGTCTGGATGTATTCTGCCTCGATTGAAGCTGTAAATGCAATCCTCCGCGCTCTTCAATTACAAAAAGATCAGGGAAACGAGGTGCTATTCGACCAATATTATGATCAGTATGTCCAATTATTAGATAAACTACATGATCATGCAGCTTATTATTTAGGCACGTTCCGTCTAATTTCGTTCACACAGACACGAGATTGGACAGTATACGCGGTAGACCGCGCTGCACAAAAAGGAGCTGCAAATGTAACTGGAGTGTTAAACGTTTATGACGATCAGATGTGGCTGATCCGCGAGCTGATTGAAGCGTATCACTTGACAGGAAAAGAGGCGTATCTCAACGAAGCGGAATACCTTACTGCATATGTACTGGATGGCTGGGATTGTACACTAAATGATCAAGGTGAGGAAAATGGAGGGATTCCTTGGGGCCCCGGGTATGTGACCAAACATGCCTGCAGCAATGGCCCAATGATTAGTCCACTGGTATGGCTGCACGAGATCTATAAAAACAAAACAGACTTTGTTGAGCACAATTACATTGATGCGCATGATAGAAAGACACGCCATTCTAAAATGGTACCGAAAAGCTCTTTTTATTTGGATTTTGCTAAAAGGATTTATTCATGGCAAAAAGAACATTTACTAAACGAAAATGGCGTTTACGACGATATGATGGGAGATTGCTATCCGGACTGTACAATTGCCTATGAAGTCGTCAACGGAAAGAAATATCGTAAAAATACCCAGCTGCTTAGAGCGGTCGGTACAGCATTCTCCTATAATAGTGGGACAATGATAGCAGGAGCTGCGGATCTGTATCGTGCGACCAAATCCGAGGTTTATCTAGAAGACGGCAAGAGACTGGCCGATGCGAGTTTCCAATACTTTGCTAAGCTGGGAAGCCAAATTCCGGGTCATTATACCTATGCATCAGACGGATTTAACAATTGGTTTAACGTGGTGTTGTTGAAGGGTTTTTTCCACATACAACCGTTGTATCGGAATGCCGGAGTGTTTATGGATTCATTCCAGCAAAATCTGGACTATGGTTATCGCCATTTCTTACGTTCTGGATTTTTACCAGCTGATTTGCTTGGAGGCTGGCATGCGGATCAAAACAAGAATAATATCGAGGGCATGTTTATGTTCGCTTATGCGACACAGTATGCGCTATTGTCGCAATATCATACGGTAAATAGAAAATAACTCAAACAATTATAAATATGAAAAAGTATATAGGGAAAACAAGACGGCGGCTTGGCTCCTTGCTGATGCTTGTGGCACTAGGTATGCCGTCTGTCGGATGGGCACAACAGAAGAACATAAGCGGTAAAGTTCTCGACAGCAATAATAAACCGATCGCTGGTGTAACTGTTTCAGTCCAGAATGCTGGTACCCGTATTGAGACCACGACAGATGCGGATGGCAATTACCATATTGTGGTCCCTGAGGGTAAAACGATTCTATTTAAATCGATTGGCTTTAACGCAAAAGAAGAGCTTACGGCTGGCAAGACCACAATAAATGTGGTGTTACAAAGCGACGATACACAGTTAGAAACAGTTGTCGTTGTCGGTTACGGAACGCAAAGAAAGCAATCGTTGACCGGAGCAGTCGCATCGGTAAAGGGAACGGAAATGCGGCAGACAAAAAACGAGAATCCCCAGAATATGCTGGCCGGACGGGTGGCGGGAGTTCGCGTGTGGCAAAAAAGTGCAGAACCAGGCGCGTATAGTGCCAATTTCGACGTACGTGGATTAGGTGCACCTTTAGTGGTGATTGATGGAGTACCACGTACTGCAGAGGATTTTCAGCGACTTAACCCTGCTGATATTGAGGATGTTTCGGTGCTTAAAGATGCATCGGCAGCGATTTATGGTGTCCGGTCGGCGAATGGTGTCGTTTTGGTAACGACAAAGAAGGGGAAAGAGGGGCGGACCAGCATTAGCTATAATGGGTCCTATACCTTTCAAAAGCCGTCCGGTATGCCGGTATTGGCGGATGCGATAAGCGCAATGACGATTTACAATGAAAGATCAATGAACAATATCAATGGTGGTAGCCTGATCTATACCGAAAAAGATTTTGAAGATTTCCGAAACGGTACACGGCGCTCTTCGGATTGGACTTCGTTGTTATTTTCCAAATACTCGCCCCAGACACAACATGATATTAGCATTTCTGGCGGCAGTAATAAAATTCAATATTATATCGGTGGTGGCTATTCTTACCAGCAGGGCTTTTTTAAATCGGGCGACCTGAACTATAATAAATACAACTTACGCTCGAATATTAATGCTGAATTGGCTAAAGGACTAAAATTAGAATTGAATCTCAGCGGTATGGCCGATCAGCAAAACAACCCATATACAAGTTCAGTGGATATCATACGCAATTATTGGAAGCAGGGGATGTTGTTTCCCGCGTATGCAGATGCTGAAAATACCTTACTGAATTACGAAGGCCTCGATCTGGAACAAAATACACTTGCTATGATCGACTCGGACATCTCGGGCTACCGGAAGTTTAAAAAGAAGACCTTGCAGTCTTCAGCTGCTTTGAATTACGATTTAAGTAATATATCGCCGATTCTCGAGGGCTTTTCAGCTAAAGCGTTGATTGGATACGATTATCGCGTGGATAATAACGCCCTGTTTAGAAAAGAATATTATCAGTATGCTTTTAACAAAAGTACTGGAACCTACGATCAAAAGCTGTATAATCTAAGCAGTCCCAATCAGATGAAAAGGGAGTTTTTCGATAAGCAGCAGTTATTAGGACAATTTATACTGAATTACGACCGTACTATCGCAGAGCAGCATAAAGTATCTGGTGTTATTGGTTGGGAAACTCAAAAAAATGACGGAGACAATTTCTATGGTTTAAAAAATCTTGCTTTTGGCTCTGATCAACTATCAGCGGGTGTGGAAGACGGGCAAATGACCTCCATGTATAATGGGATAACCGATTATTATGATGAAGCGAAGTCGGCTTTATTTGGTAGGGCAAATTATGATTTTGGTGGCCGTTATATAGCTGAATTTCAATTTCGCTATGACGGATCATCGCGCTTTGCAAAAGGTCATCAATGGGGATTTTTCCCCTCTGCGTCCGTGGGATGGCGCTTATCTGAGGAGCCGTTTTTCAAGTCTATTGCGGGGCTTTCTTTCGTCAATCAACTGAAGTTTAGAGCCAGCTATGGTGTCCTCGGAGATGATCTTTCTTCTTCTTGGGATTTTGGATGGATCCCTGGATATATCTATCCTGCCACCAGTGGAAATGCTGAAAATGGATATAATAACCAGTATGCACCCGGCTATATCTTTGGCGGTAAGTATATTACCGGAGTTAGCCGTAAGCCAATTGCAAATGAGTTAATTACTTGGTATAAAGCAAAAACTTTCAATGTCGGAATGGACTTTGAAGGATGGAATGGCCTCTTTGGGTTTACCTTGGATTACTTCGAACGAACTCGATCGGGTTTATTTCAACGTCGTACGAGCGAGTTTCCAACGGTGATCGGAGCAACAGCTCCTCTGGAAAATGTGAATAGTGATCGCCATATGGGGCTCGAACTTGAATTGAAACATCGCAATAGAATTAATGATTTCGCTTATAATATTCGTGCGATTGCTACAGTAACTAGAAATAAGTATCTGACAGCCGTACAGAATGGACCCTACAAGAATTCTTACGATCGCTGGCGTAATGACAATTTCAACAATAGATATCAAGGCATACAGTTTGGTTATGAATCCGCTGGAAGATTCGAAAGTTGGGAAGACATCTGGTCTTATCCGATTTATAAAGAACGGGATGTTTTACCCGGAGACTACAAATACCTCGATTGGAATGGTGACGGAGAGATTAACGGTCAGGATGAGCATCCGTTCGCTTTTGATCAAACGCCTTGGCTCAACTATAGCATGAACATCGAGACTTCCTATAAGAATTTTGATATGAGTTTACTATTGCAAGGCTCCGCCCTTGGCTCTATGGAATACAAAGAACCGCTTTATGCTATTTGGGGGTCAAACGGTGGAGGTACATTAGAGCAATATCTGGATCGCTGGCATCCTGTTGATCCTACTGCGGACCCTTATGATCCCGCAACGGAATGGGTAAAAGGCTACTATGCCTTCACAGGCCGGTATCCTAAATCGAACTCCGAGTTCAATCGCGTTAGTACAGCGTATTTACGTCTAAAAAGTGTGGAGCTTGGCTACACATTTTCTAATTTAAAACCTTCATCAACCATGCGTTTGCGTGTGTATGCCAACGCATACAATTTATTCACGATTACAGGAGTACGATTTGTAGATCCAGAACATCCCGATGACGACTTAGGCCGTATGTATCCTTTGAATAAAACATATTCGCTTGGTGTGTCGCTTAGTTTTTAGACGAATGGCAATAGGTCGGAAACAACATATTATTGCATGAATTGAAGAATGAGATAATGCAGATAGTTAAGGTTTCGGGTTGACAATCCACAACCGTAAGGTGAGGGAGACACTTCATCGAACTTTCATCAGCAACCAAAAAAATAATTAGATGAAAAAATTACTTATTATATTATCATTAATGGGCGCGTTTGGCTTCACAGGATGTGCTGACTTAGACATTACCCCCAAAAATATTGTGACAGACCAAGATCTTTTGAGCACGCCAGCTGGGATGGACATTTACATGGCCCGAATGTATAGCTTGATGCCTTTTGAGGATTTCAAATATATGGCCCAATGGGGGATCGAATTTAATGGTTGGCTAGGAGCCTTAGGCATCGAAGGAACTGGAGAGGCGGTAACGCGCGATGGCATCAGTACGTCCTTTACAGGCGAACGGACAGCCTATTGGGGACGAGCATTTGAATTGCTTCGGGACGCAAATTACCTCATTGAAAACCTCCCCAATTATAAGAGCAAGTTCTCCGAAGAACTGTACAATCACTACTTGGGGGAGGGATACTATGTTCGTGCTACCGTATTTTATGCAATGGCGAGACGGTTCGGAGGCATACCTTTGGTCACTAAGGTTTTACAGTATCCAAATACAGCGGACAATCTGGAGGTACCGCGTGCTTCGGAGGAAGAGACTTGGGATCAGATAAGGAAAGATTACGACGAGGCTATTAAGTTAATGATGCCCAAAAGCCCCAAAACGGGATATTCCAATAAATTCGTAGCGTTATCTTTCAAGTCTGAAGCCATGCTTTATGCGGGAAGTGTAGCCAAATACAATGAAACTGTTTCCGGCCGTTTGACTGGACTTGGACGAAAGACTGGGGTGCGGGTTATCGGTTTTGATGCCGGTACCGCAAAAGCGGCTGCCCAAAGGTATTTTTCGGAGGCTTATACGGCTGCCAGGCAGGTTATGACGGAGGGTAGTTACTCCTTATATAAAAAGAAATGGGTAGCGAACGATAGGGAAGCTCAATACCAAAACATGGTGGATATGTTTAGCGATTTGAGTAGTCCTGAGAATATTTATGTGAAAGAGTATGTTTATCCCACAATGACACATAGCTTCGATGCCTTCAGTTCGCCTTTCACGTTTAGATCTCCGCTCTCAGCGGGAACATGTCCTACTCTTGATTTTGTAGAGCTTTTTGATGGATTTGACAAGTATGCTGATGGAACCGTGAAAGTAACGACCGGGCAGAGCAATAGTGAGGGAGAATACATCCTCTATGACAAACCCATGGATTTCTTTAAGAACGCAGAACCTCGGCTAAGGGCATATGTGATTTTTCCTGATGATATCTTTAAGGAGCGCAGGATGGATATACGGGCGGGCGTTTATACTGGTGCAGCTCCCGTTAAACCATTTTTTACTGACTATTCCTATGCCACAGCGGATACCCGTTATCAACAATTGAATGTCTATTCAGGTTTGCCCAAAACATTGTATTTGAGCCCGAGAGACGGAAGTGGCCAGCAGACGGTGGACTATAATGGACAGAAAATGAACGCCGCTGGAAATGAAGGACCGTTTTTTGATAATGGCGAAGCGACTTTGACAGGTTTCTATGTTCGTAAATGGCTTAACACCAATCCTGCAAAAGAAGTAGGGGAGGGAAAGTCAGACCAACCTTTTATATTGATGCGTTATGCGGAGATATTGCTAAATGCGGCGGAAGCGGCGGTAGAACTGAAAATGCTAGGGGTTAACCCCGCGGATGGCAGCGATTTGTTGCAGACCGCGACCAATGCTATCAATGAAATCCGTTCGCGCGCGGGGGCTGAGCTACTTACTGGTATAATTTCGGGCGATAACACAGGACGAGATATTGTTAGGAAAGAACGTCGCAAGGAGCTTGCATTTGAGCACAAATCCAAATGGGACTTGAGGCGTTGGCGGGTATTGCATTTCGAAGGACGAGATGGATTCTGGGGCAAACAAAAGGATAAAAACCTGTATAGTAATACTGAAAATTTCAGATTCAGAGGACTTTATCCTTTCTTCTCTACCGCGACAGGAAAGTATTTTTTTGATGCACGTTTCCAATGGGTAAGTACAAAGACATTTCGCTATACCCCTGTTGATTATTATTTTGAAATACCTGGTGGAGAAGTAGCGAAAAGCGCGGTTATTGATCAACAGCCTAACCGCTAGACAGCAATAACCACAAAATGAGGAGCATCGCAATATATGCAGCTTCTTATGAATGGACAAAGTGTGAACCTTATAAGTATACATCTAATGAAAAAATATATTTTAGGCACGTTGGGCATAATAGGTATGTTAAGTTCGTGCAGTCTTTTTGAGGCCGATAATTATGAAGCTCCCTCCGTGACGTTAAAAGGAACGGTAGTGGATGCACAGACTGGTCAGCCCGTGTTGACAGACCAGGGAAGTGAAGGGATCAGGGTGCGGCTGACTGAACTGAGCTGGGGAAATAATGTCGAACACAACCCAGATTTTTACTGTATGCCTGACGGTACATTCCAAAATACCAAGTTATTCAAGGGTAACTATAATATCACGGTAGATGGCCCTTTTATTCCATTGGTACGAACCGATATGGATGGAAAGGTGCTGTCAGATGATAGTAAGAACATGGAGCTGAATGGTTCCCATGAGATAAAAATGGAAGTTCATCCCTTCCTTAAAGTGGAATGGGTGGGTGAGCCTACAGTACAGGATGGAAAAGTAAAAGCGAAGGTCCGGGTTACCCGTGCAGTATCTGAGGCATTTTTCCGTGAAAAGATCGAACCCATGGGAAGTTATAATGACGATTTTTTAAATGTTACGGATATTCAGCTGTTCATTAGTTATTCCTCCTCCGTGGGATATAGAGCACGTGACGAACGTTGGTCCAGCAAAATAGAATATAGTGGAGATAGTTTTGACGCCAAGCTGGGGCAGGTGATCGAGATAGAATCTACAGGTGAGATCCCCGCTGGCCGAACGGTCTTTGTTCGCGCGGCATCCCGTATTAACTACGATACACCCCGAGGGACGGGAACACGCCGATGGAATTATAACGAAGCAAAACGTGTAGATATACCTTAAACGCAAACGGGAGTATTGAAGGATGATAAAACAAATCAATATACTGACACTCTTGTTGCTGATCGCTGCAACTGTTTCAGCGCAGGACAAGGATTCTGTAAAGACAACTTTTCAAAGTTCGCGTGAATGGAGGCCAACAATCGATAACCGCGCGGACGCGGTCATGATTTATGGAACAGGAGGCAATCCCTCAGATAAGTCCCGAAAGGTTCCTTTTGAGCAAAGGGTGAAATCCTGGCGCGACCGGGGATACATTACCCATTTTATGACAGGCATTGCCTGGGGTGAATATCAGGATTACTTTACCGGAAAATGGGATGGAAAAATGCATCTGGACGAGGGGCAGGTCGATGTAAAAGGCGATACCATCTGGCATGGTCACATGGTACCCTATATCGTACCTACCGATAATTACCTGAAATATATCAAAGAGATGCATATTAAAAGGGTCATCGATGCTGGCATTGACGCTATTTTTATGGAGGAACCCGAATTTTGGGCCCGGGCAGGCTACAGCGAGGCCTTCAAAAAAGAATGGAGGAAATTTTATGGGTTCGATTGGCGTCCACAGCATGAATCGCCTGAAAATACATACCTGTCTAATAAACTAAAGTATGCTTTATATTTAAATGCGCTCAAGGAGGTCTTTACTTATGCAAAAGCCTATGGAAAGACCAAAGGAATGGATGTAAAATGTTATGTGCCGACACATTCCTTGATCAATTATTCGCAATGGATGATTGTCAGTCCAGAGGCAAGCTTGGCGACCTTACCTTGTGTGGATGGTTATATCGCGCAGGTGTGGACAGGTACTTCGCGGGAGCCAAATTATTTTAATGGAATAGCCAGGGAACGAGTTTTTGAAACTGCATTTTTGGAGTATGGTGTGATGGAATCAATGACTGCGCCCACTGGCCGTAAAATGTTTTTCCTTACGGATCCAATTGAAGACTGGCCAAGGGATTGGGCAGATTATAAAAAAAACTATCAGGCGACCTTCACTGCGCAGCTGCTCTATCCGAATATTGCTAATTATGAAGTGATGCCCTGGCCCGAGCGGATCTATGAAGGTCTCTATAAAACCAGTCCCCATAGTGACCAAAAAGAGAAAATACCTAGACATTATTCAACGCAAATGCAGGTCATGATCAATAGCTTAACTAACATGCCAAAATCTGCCAATAAAGTGTCTGGCTCTACAGGAATAAGTGTATTGTTGGCCAACTCGCTGATGTTCCAGCGCTTTCCCTCCCATGCCGATTATGACGATCCGCAGTTAGCTAACTTTTATGGCCTTGCTCTTCCTCTGCTGAAGAATGGGGTTCCTGTGAATACCGTGCACCTGGAAAATATAGGGGTAAAGAATGCACTGGCTGACACGAAAATTCTGCTAATGTCCTATTCAAATATGAAACCGCTGGCAGCAGAAGCACATCAGCATATTGCAGACTGGGTTAAAAATGGGGGCATCCTCTTATACTGCGGTACTGACAATGATCCATTTCAGTCGGTACAGGAATGGTGGAATACGAAGGGCAATCACTATCAACGCCCTTCTGATCACTTATTTGAAAAAATGGGGGTGTCTGCTATGCCAAAAGAGGGAACGTACTGTTATGGAAAAGGCACACTTCATATTTTACGTGCTGATCCCAAAGAATTTGTTGTCAAACCTAACAACAGTGGGCAGTTACTCGATCTGGTAAAACAGCTTTATGACAATCGGGGAAAATCCGAAAAATTGCAATTCAAAAACTATTTTACATTAACCCGTGGCGTGTATGATCTGATCGCTGTGTTGGATGAAAGCGTTAGCAGTAAGCCGTACGAGGTCAGAGGAAATTTAATAGATCTGTTTGACCCCAACCTGCCCATCATTACTTCAAAAAAGGTTCAACCCAACGAACAGTGCCTGTTTGTCAACATAGATCGGGTTGTAGATAAGCAGAAACCACAGGTGCTAGCCTCGGCTAGTCGTATTTATAATGAAGTATGGAACAGCGGGCATTACGCTTTCTTAGCCAAAAGCCCAGCTAACACAACCAATATTTCACGTATATTGTTGCCGGGAAAACCAAAAAGCTTACTTGTCGACCACAAAGATGTTTTCGTTGAATCAGATTGGGATGCGAGGACAAATACTTATCTACTGAGATTTGAGAACAATCCGGACGGGGTGCAGGTGGATATAAAATGGTGAATAACTTACCGAATTACTTTATGTGAAGAGCCCATATCGTTTGTTGATATGGGCTCTCGCATCTGCGCTTATTTGGACTGTGCTTCCTGGAACTCAGTTGGGCTGAGGCCAAACTGTTTCTGGAAGTTCCGGGAGAAATGCGTTGCAGAACTATATCCCAGTAGATTGGATATTTCATAAACCTTATATTGCCGTAGGCTGAGTAGTTCCGCAGCCTTTCGTAAACGGGTCAGATTGATCAGTTCATTCGGCGACAAACTTGATACAATATTAATTTTCCGGTAAAGCGTGGGGCGGCTCATACAAAGTATATCTGCCATTTTATCTACGTTAAATTGGGGATCATCCAAATGTTCCGTGATAATTTGATCAATTTTTCGTAGAAAATCCTGATCTGGCTGATTTTGACCAATATGCTGTATCTGCGACATTGGGTTTTTGATGAAAAACTCCTTCACTTTGATCCGGTTTTTTAATAAGCTCGCGATCTGAGCTCTCAAAAATGCAGGCGAAAAGGGTTTTTCGATATACGCATCGGCGCCAAACTCCAATCCCTGAATTTTTGACTCAATGCTATTTTTCGCAGTCAATAAAATGACTGGAATATGGGCATAAGCAATATCTTCCTTTATTTTTTTGCAGAGCTCGTAACCATCCATCTCGGGCATCATCACATCGCTAATGATCAGATCGAAATATTCAGACGACAATATGTTTAATGCTTCTTTTCCATTCGTGCTTGTCGTAATCTGGTAGTCTTCATTAAGATCATCTGCGATAAAATCAAGCAGTTCGGTATGGTCATCGACCAGTAATATATGGGATTTCGCATTCATAATCATGAGTTTGTATGGTGATTCAAAGGTAATGTCAAATTAAACACGTTCCATCCTAACTCGTCAGCATGATAAGATAGGGCGCCTTGGTGTTTCAATGTCAAAGACTTTGTCAGTGCCAGACCTAAGCCACTTCCATGAACGTTCCTATTTTGCTTTGAGCGGTTGAATGGTTCGAAAATTCTTTCCCTATCTTTCGGCGGAATTAGTGTACCGTCGTTTTTCACGGTTAATATAAGCATATTTTTCTGTTTATCAACCTTTAGATCGACTTCTATACATTTTGAGGAGTATTTTAGCGCATTATTGAAGAGGTTGTAGCAGATTTTGTCGAAAGCTTCAGCATCAATGTAGCCCATTATGGAGGGGGTAATGGAGGATTGTATGCTCTTTTCCTGGGCTTGGGCTGTGATGCTGAAGTTACTCAGAATATCCTGTACAATCTCACTGATGTTCTCGAGTTCAAAACGCAGTTTAAAGCCTTCGGCCTCAACCTTTCTGAAATCCAGCAGCTGATTGCTGAGGCTAATCAATTTATCGGTATTGTTTTGCATCGTGAGTAACAGTTTGTCGGTGACGGGATTATGTTCTACTTTGTCCATCAGCTTTTCCAATGGCGCTTTAATTAAGGTGAGCGGCGTACGTATCTCATGGGCTACGTCGGTATAAAAATTGATTTTTGATCGATATAGTTCCTGCTCCCGATGGTTTTGGACGGTTAGAAGATGCTGTCTATTACGCTGTTTAACCTTTTCGTTAAAATGATAGAAAACAAAGGCCACTAGTCCGAAGAAAATTAAGGCATAACAGATATATGCCGGTATACTGGCCCAGATCGGTGGCAGAATCACAATTTCAAGTCTGGCGAAAGTGGGTATTGTATTTCCATTGGGATCTTTGGCCTTAATGGTAAATATATACTTGCCGGGTGACAGTTTAGTGAAATACGCGCGCTGACCACTGTTGATGTCTACCCAATTTTCGTCAAGGCCTTCCATTTGATAACTATAATGTATAGAATGCGGAGCTTGATAATGCAGTGCGGCAAAATCTAGGCTGAATGACGACTCGTCGTGTTTTAACTGGATTTTGTCTGTAAAGAGAATAGACTTTGACAAAATGTTACTATCTGTATCGAGACGTATCATTCTGTTGTTAACCTGTAGATTCGTGATGTAGATGGGGATATCAGTGTTATAGTTAATGGCATTGAGCTTGTAGGGATCAAATCGAATCAGCCCGTTGATCGTTCCAAAATAAAAGTTTCCGGCATCATCGTTAAAAGATGAGTTATAGTTGAACTGAACTGTGGGAAGACCGGATTCGAGGTTAAAAATCCGCTTTTTGCCATGTAATATATTGTATCTTACTAACCCTTTTGATGTACTTACCCAAAGATTATTCTGACGATCTTCGAGAAACGCCAAGATGACGTTGCTGGGCATTCCCTCATTTATGCCAATTTTCTCGAAACCTTCGCCTTGGGGCAGCTTTTTTGCCATACCACCTTCTGTTGCCACCCAAATCTGATTTTTGGAATCTTCAAAGATACTATTGATACGGTTGTTGGGTAATGAGTGCTGATCTGCCGCATGGTGTCTGTAGTGTTTAAAATATCCGCTTCTTGGATGATAACAAATCAGCCCATCACGCCAGGTACCTAGCCAGATATTGCCTCGTTTGTCTTCCCAAATGGTCGTATAAAACATATATGCTGGTACATTCGATATCAGGTGAAATGTTTTCGTGTTAAGATCAAATCGATAAAATCCGCGTGTAGATGCCGCTAATATGTCTCCATTTCGTGTCTGTTGTATGAAGAAAAGAAAATTGCTTTGCAGATCCGATTTAACAGAGCTATTTCTATCAATATGATAGGTGACACGCTGCGCCGTCGCATCGAAGATATCCAGACCATTGACAAAGGAGCCCACAAGCAGCTTATCCTGGATCGGAAGGATACCATGTATATTATTGTTGGCTAGGTTGCCTTTTTTTTCCGAATAGTTTTCGATATTGCCAGAAAGTGGGTCTAATTTAGACAGTCCGCCATTTTCGGTACCGATCCATATATGACCCGAAGCATCTTTTCTGATAATACGGACAACGGATCCCTTTAGGCGGCCCGGCTGCTCCCCCGGCAAAAATTTCTCGATGATGCTGTTATTTTTATGATAGTAGTTGATTCCACCAAAGTAGGTGCCTATCCAAATGCCCTGATCTTTATCTTGCAAAATATTATATACCGCGTTATCAGAAATACCCCATGGATTTTCCCGTTCTTTTTGAATATTGATAAAGGTTTGGCTGTCAATTCGGTAAATAAAGAGGCCAGATTCAGTGGCAAACCAATATTCGTTCTCATTTGGTTGCAGGATATCCCGTACATATAGGAATTGGTGCACGTGATCAGGTCCCAAAATAGATTTCAGAATTCTGGATTTCAGATTGTATGTATAGACACCTGATTTAGAAGTGCCTATTAATAATTCTCCTTGCCGGTTTTCCGCAATTTTCTCAATACTAAACCAATCTTTCGCACCGTATTTTAGTTGGAAATCGAGCATCAAAAATGGCCGGCCGGACTCGTCTACTTGGAACATCTTGCCTTCAGGTGTACCAAAATATATGTTTCCATTTTTTGTGCAGCTGACCGATGTGATATAGAGATCTGATTTGGTAATCTGTTTGGTGATCTGTTTAATCAGATCGTGACAATAAAGCATACCATTGGAGATAAACCAGATTCTTTGTTTTTGATCAGTGATGATCACCGGTACGTCAGCGTTTTCAAACTCTTTGCTGAGCAATCTAAATTGTTCGTCTACCGGATTATAGCAATAAATACCCTGATCGGTACCGACCCAGATATGTTTATTAAAGTCTTCTCTTAGCGAAATAATGTTGTTGCCGCCAAGGCTGTTCTTTTCGGTGGTCGAAGAATTAAAATGTCGGAAATTATGCCCGTCAAATCGGTTTAAGCCATCCTTTGTTCCAAACCACAAAAATCCATAGCTGTCCTGCATGCTACAGATCACTGCATTGTTGGATAGACCTTCGTTGATCTGATAATGGTTAAAATAATAAGGCTGCGCACAGACCAATTCCCCGACCAACAACAGAAAGAGAATAAACAGAGATTTTAGGTTTGCCATGATCATTCACATATTGATACAAAATAGCGTTAAAATGAAACAAATTAATCATATTAAAATTAAAATATTTAGCACTTTAGGCGATAGATTGTAATTGCTAAAATTATAAAAAATATAGATAAGAATATCGTTCTTACTTAAACTAGGATTATAAACCCTATAAATCAAAACGAATGAATGGAATATCGGCATTGACTGCGGCAATGGCTCTATTGGTATTGGGAAGCTCCTGTCAGCAGTCTGGCAAATCAGAAAAAAATAAACCTGATTCTCAGATAAGTTATATGGACACCGCTTCCTTTAAAGCGGTAATCGATCAAAAAGTGTCCTATTTATACGAATTAAGTAATTCAACGGGTGCAAAAGCATACTTGACAAATTTTGGTGCTCGTTTGGTGGGTTTATGGGTTCCCGACCGGCAGGGCAACTTTATCGACGTGGTTTTAGGCTTTTCTAAAGCCAGTAGTTACAATAACCCGAAAGAACCATTTTTCGGTACAATAGTTGGACCGTTCGGTAACCGCATAGCAAAAGGACAATTCATATTAGATGACCAAAGGTATAGACTGGCGGTCAATAATGGTCCGAATACGCTTCATGGTGGTTTTAAAGGAGTTCATTTTGCCAACTGGACTTTGAAGTCATCTAATAAATCGTCACTTACTTTTAGTTATACATTGCCTGATCGGCACGAGGGATTTCCTGGCAATATCAATATGGAGGTTACCTATACCTTACATGATAATAATGCGTTAGAAATCACCTATCGGGCACAATCTGATCAAAAGACAGTTATTAATTTAACAAACCATGCGTATTTTAACCTGAATGGGGAAGGGAGCGGCACAATCTTAAATCATGAGCTTCAGCTATTTGCAGAGCAATATACTCCGGTGGATAGCACACTGATACCAACAGGTCAGCTGGCTACCGTAAAAGGGACACCATTTGATTTTACTGTAATGAAACGAATTGGAAAGGATATCGATGCTCGAGATCTGCAATTAGAATATGGCAAGGGATATGACCATAATTTTGTTTTGGCGCAGGAAAAAGAGGGGGATTGGTATAAAGCGGCGCGTGTGGTCGGAGATAAATCCGGTATTGTCATGGATATTCTCACTACTGAGCCAGGCATACAGTTTTACAGCGGTAATTTTATGAACGAACAGGTGCAGCTTAAAAACGGTGCAAAAGATTCCTTTAGAACAGCATTCTGTTTAGAACCTCAGCATTTCCCCGACTCGCCTAATCAGCCTAATTTTCCGACGACGGTCTTGTCGCCCGGAGCTATTTACCATACCAAATCCCTCTACCGTTTTTCGGTAAAATAATTCATATTTATAATGATTGGTTTTGAAAGCATCTCGCTGTGAAGTGACGTGCTTTCTTTTTTGTTTCCTTCTTAGGATAATAGGCCTCCATATCATTAATCACATTTGATACAAATAGGCAGTGTTTTGAGAAAAATCAATCCTTTTAAGTGTTAATTAAAACATAAATTTGACTAATCAGTTATAGTACTAATCCATTGATAATGATAAAAAAAGTTGCCCTATTATCTTATTTGACCGGTCTTTGCCTATTCGCTTCGGCTCAGACGAGTATAGTGACTGAGGTCAGGCAGCTGCCGCTGGCAGGCAGAAACCTAAATTATATAAACAACCGCTTTCCGCTAAAACAGAACGCCTTGCTGAAATTACCTGTCGGGAACATCGTTCCTCAGGGATGGCTGGGCAAGTACCTGGAATTGCAGAAAGATGGTCTGACTGGACATTTAGGTGAAATCAGTGCTTGGCTATCCAAAAAGAATAACGCTTGGTTGAGCACGGATGGCAAAGGTGACTACGGTTGGGAGGAGGTTCCATATTGGTTGAAAGGTTATGCAAATTTAGGCTATATATTAAAGGATCCTAGTATTATTGCCGAGTCTAAAATATGGCTTGAAGCCGCAATCAAAAGCCAGCGACCCGATGGCTACTTCGGTCCATTGATTCTGCGAAACAATAAGCCTGATCTGTGGGGCAACATGATTATGCTTTGGTGCCTGCAGTCGTATTATGAATATAGCGGAGATCAACGCGTGCTTACTCTGATGACCAATTACTTTAAATGGCAGGCAAATTTACCAGACAGTTTCTTCTTGAAAGACTATTGGGAAAATAGTCGTGGCGGAGATAACCTGTTGTCGGTGTATTGGCTGTACAATCGGACTTCAAATAACGGTTGGTTATTGGAGCTTGCTGACAAAATTCACCGAAATACCGCGAATTGGCGACAGAAAAATGATTTACCCAATTGGCACAACGTCAATATCGCACAGTGTTTTAGAGAACCTGCTACTTATTATCTCAAAAGCCAGGCTGAGGAGGATTTAAAGGCAACTTATGATAATTTTCAATTTGTGCGACAAGTCTTTGGACAAGTACCGGGCGGGATGTTTGGTGCTGATGAAAACGCTCGGCCCGGTTATACCGATCCACGTCAAGGAGTTGAAACCTGCGGTATGGTGGAGCAGATGGCATCCAACGAAATTCTGTTGGGGATAACAGGAGATCCATTCTGGGCAGACCATGCCGAGGAAGTTGCTTTTAATACTTATCCCGCAGCAGTCACCGCTGACTTTAAAGCATTACGTTATATCACAAGTCCCAACATGAGTATCAGTGACAGCCACAACCACGCTCCTGGAATTGACAACAATGGGCCGTTCCTGATGATGAATCCTTTTAGTTCTCGCTGTTGCCAGCATAATCACAGCCAGGGCTGGCCCTATTACGCCGAGCATCTTTATATGGCCACCAATGATAATGGGCTTGCTGCTGTCTTATATGCAGCCTCTACTGCTGAAGCTAAAGTAGCCAATAACCAGAGAATAAAAGTGAAGCAGGTTACCGATTATCCTTTTGAGGAGTCACTTCATTTCGAAATAGACACCTATGGAAAGACAGTCAGTTTTCCATTCTATTTGCGGGTACCAGCTTGGGCGACGCAAGCACAGGTCAAGATTAATGGTAAAGCCCAAAAGATAAACGCAGGCACAAAATACATACGCATTGATCGTGCATGGCACGACGGCGATCGAGTAGAGCTTTCGCTACCCATGCACGTGGCTTTAAAAATCTGGACCGAAAACAAGAATGCGGTCAGTATCCAACGCGGACCGCTTACTTATGCGTTGAAGATTAAAGAAAACTATGTAAAAAAGGATAGTAAAGTTTCCGCAATTGGCGATTCGAAATGGCAGGAAACAGCTGATCCGGCAAAATGGCCCTCCTACGAAATTCTGCCTGCCAGCGACTGGAATTATGGTTTGCTTCCACAGCAGTTGAAAACTGTCGACCGGTTAAAAATCGTCAGACGTCCCTGGCCGAAGGACAACTTTCCGTTCAGCGTAGATGCGGTACCAATTTCAATTATGGTGAAGGCAAAACAAATCGATAGTTGGAAGATTGATGAAAACGGATTGACGGGAGTATTGCCTGTGAGTCCTGTTGAAAGTACGGCTGCAGTTCAGGAAGTAGAACTTATCCCGATGGGGGCTGCTCGATTGCGTATCTCGGCTTTTCCAACTATTAAACAATAAAATATACAAATAAAACAGCTTTTATGATGAAAAAAACCTTATTTTTTGCGAGCTTGATGGTAGCTGCTCAATTGAATTTTGCGCAAGATTGGAAACCGGTCAATACGCATATATTGACCCCTTGGGCAGAAAAAGTAACACCCCGGCAGCCACATCCGGAATACCCAAGACCACAATTAATAAGATCCAACAACTGGCAAAACTTGAATGGATTATGGAAATACGCGGTGACCGGGGTGGATACAAAAGAGATCCCTACTCAATGGGATGGTCAGATTTTAGTTCCTTTTGCCATAGAATCCGCGCTTTCAGGAGTCGGCAAGCAGGTTGGAAAAGATAAAGCACTATGGTACTACAATGTCATAACACTAGATAAATCTGTCAGCAAGAATAAGGTGCTGTTGCATTTCGGTGCCGTTGACTGGCAATGTGATGTATATGTCAATGGCCAACTGGTCGGGCGCCATGAAGGTGGTTTTGATCCATTTTCCATGGATATAACTCGTTTGCTTAAGAAAGGGGCGAAACAGGAAGTCGCCTTGCGCGTTTGGGACCCGACAGATGATGGCCCCCAGCCCAGAGGCAAGCAGGTAAATCATCCCAATGGAATTTGGTATACCCCAGTAACAGGTATATGGCAAACAGTATGGCTTGAAAGTGTACCACAAACCTATATTGTTAATACCAAACAGACGCCCAACTTGGATCAGGGAGTCTTAGCTTTCCAAGCAATAGTAGAAGGAAGCCAGGCCGGCGACGAAATCAAAGTGCGGGCGTTGGACGGAAGCCGCGTTATTAAAGAACAAAATGGCCAACCTAATACGTTGTTTGACCTTGCTGTACCGAATTTGGAACCTTGGTCTCCCAGCAATCCCAAGCTTTACGACTTAGAAATTCAGCTTCTTCGTAAAGGTAAAGTGATCGACCATGCGAAGAGCTATTTTGCAATGCGTAAAATAAGTATGGAAAAAGACCAGAACGGCATACAGCGACTGATGTTAAATAATCAGTTCAACTTCCAATACGGTCCCCTCGACCAGGGTTGGTGGCCCGATGGCTTGCATACTGCTCCGACCGACGAAGCATTGAAGTTTGATATTATTAAGACAAAAGAAATGGGCTTTAATATGATCCGCAAACACATTAAAGTGGAGCCAGCACGCTGGTATCGATACTGCGATAGTATTGGTGTTCTGGTATGGCAGGACATGCCGAGCGGTGATTTAGGAGGTAATCATTGGGATATGCAACCCGGCAAAATATCGGGCGGTAATCGTGATAAAATACGCACTCAACAATCGGAAGGCTACTATCGAAAGGAATGGAAGAACATTATGGATGTGCTTCACAATTTTCCAAGTATTGTCATTTGGGTGCCTTTTAATGAAGCTTGGGGACAGTTTAAAACGAAAGAGATTACCGAATGGACGATCGCCAATGATCCTTCCCGTTTAGTGAACAGCGCCAGTGGAGGTAACTTTATGGAGACAGGCCATATCTTGGATATTCATAATTATCCAGATGCCGCCATGCCAGATCCTCGTCTGTTTGGATCCAAACAAGTATTAGCACTCGGTGAGTTTGGCGGCCTTGGGCTTCCAGTGGATGGACATACCTGGCAGCAAAAAGATAATTGGGGCTATCAGACTTTCAAGAATAAAACTGAGCTCCTGGAACGGTACAAGCATTTGATTCGCGACTTAACAAGACTTATTCCAATGGGGCTTTCGGCGGCAGTTTATACACAGACGACGGATGTTGAAGTCGAAACCAATGGACTAATGACTTATGACCGTAAAGTGGTCAAAATGCCTGAGGCTGAACTGAACGCTGTGCACCGGGCATTGTATACGGCTCCAATCAAATAGGCTACAGCATATCAACAGTATAATGAGTAATGATTTTGTATTTAATTAAAAACTAATGTTACGTTTGATAACAAAATATTGCATCGGCGCAGTTGTGTTACCAAGCCTGCTGAACTCCTGTGGGAGTTCAGCAGGCTCGGTTGCTCAGACGGTCCGTACCGGCAATTTATCGGTACAAAAAAAGATGTATTCCAATCCTGTCTTTGAACCAATACTTGCTGACCCCTCTGTCGTGCGAAGCCCCGAAGATAAACTCTTTTACGCTTATGGAACAGCGGATAACTGGGGGGACGGTAAAGGGCAGCGCCTCGTGTCCATTCTGCAGTCCAATGATCTTGTGCATTGGAACTGGATCGGTACTGCTTTTTCTGCTAAACCCAGTTGGAAAGCTGCAGGAGGAATCTGGGCGCCGGACGTGGTTGTGCTGAATAGAAAATACATCATGTATTATGCGTATTCGACCTGGGGCGATCCTAATCCCGGCATCGGGGTTGCGATAGCTGAAAATCCCCAAGGACCGTTTGTTGATCAGGGGAAACTATTCGATAGCAAAGAAATCGATGTACCCAACTCAATCGACCCGTATTTTTTCCGGGAAAATGGTCGTAATTATCTCTTCTGGGGAAGTTTTAGTGATGCCCCGACCCAAGGTACCTATGGCATCGAACTGGATGATAACGGTACCGCCATACCTGACTTAAGTAAGAAGTTTAAGGTTGCTGCGGGGGACTTCGAAGCAGTCGTGATTCATAAGCGGAACGGCTATTATTATTTTATAGGCTCAAAAGGCTCGTGCTGTGAGGGGGAGAAAAGCACCTATCATATCCTCGTGGGCAGATCTAAATATCTGCGGGGGCCCTACCTGGATCGTGAAGGCCGGGACCTGACTAAGCGGGGGAGTGGCACGCTCCTGTTAAGGGGAAACGATAGCTTCGTGGGAACTGGACATAGCTCCCGGATTATTCGTGATGATCACGGAAAGGACTGGATACTCTACCATGCCATGGATCCAAAACGGCCGCGGGTTCCTACGAGAGGTAACCGGCGTATGCTTCTACTGGATCAGGTTAATTGGCAACAGAGCTGGCCTGTTATCGAGGGAGCAACAAGTAGCGTAACGGAACAGCAAGCTCCTATATTTACCCCAGCACCAAAGTCATCATAAATGCTGCGTTATCCACTGACGAATCGTTTCAAAAATTTCTTGCTTGCAATCTTCATTCAGTATTTCATGGCGCATGCCTTTGTAGAGATTTACCGTAAGATCGGTTAGCCCCTGTGAACGTAATTGATTGGCTGTCTGTTCAACACCGGCACCGAAGTCACCAATAGGATCGTCCTGCCCGCTGATGAATAAGATAGGTAAGTTGCGGGGGACCTTCGCTGTGTTGTCAGGATCTGTTGCCCGTAGTGTCAGACTAAGCACCGTAAAAAAACCGTTGTTCGTAAATAGCCCGCCGCATAAGGGGTCTTTGAGAAAACGCAGCCTGTTTTCCGTATTGGCACTTAACCAATTGCTGCCATTTTGAGGGGGCTCATAGGTAAAGCGGGCATTATTCCGCATGCTAAAAAGCCGATTGATGATTCTGCTTCTTTTTTGCGGAGCAAGAATGTTTAACAGTGCCAATAATCCACGTAATAGGACAGCACCTTTGGGACGTTGTCCTGTACCTACAATTATTGCGCCCTGAAAATGGTCTCCAGCTTCCTGAAGAACACAACGGGCAACAAAGGAGCCCATCGAATGTCCGAGTATGAAATGTGGCCGGTTAACATAGCGGCTTTTTAAGAGCTTACTCATTGTCGCTGCATCACTGATAAGCTGTTGAACCGGTCGGCGGGCTTGAAAATAGCCCAGAGCATGCCTATCACGCGCTGTTTTTCCATGCCCCAGTTGATCGTAGGTCAACACTGCGACCCCACGTCCTGCGAGATATTGAGCTAACTCCTCATAACGCCCACTGTGTTCCTGCATACCATGAATAATCAACATGCTGCCTAGTATCTTTCCGTCAGCTGGCTCATAAATACGATTAAAAAGTGTATACGCTTTCTCGCCGCTAAGGGGAGCGATCTTTATCGGGCTGGATACAACTGTAGTCATGATGATATTCTTTTTAGATATTAAGCAAACTACTGCAAATTTGTTTGATTTGCAAATCTGAGAAAATTTGCCATTTTCGCTGTTCGCTAATCCTTAATAGTCAGTTGAGAGTTGATCATTTTAAGTAAAACCTAGCCTGACGTTAGCCTGTAATACGGTCAATGACGTACAGTTTGACCCGAATAATTTTTTTAGTGTGGAATTATTTTTTAGATTTGCAGTAATTTAGAATTAATTTAAATAAAGTGATAACTCAACGTTCATACGAATTATTCTCACGCTATCCATGTATGCTAAATGATAAGAAGCTTGAGGATAATCCATTGCGATAAAATATATTCTGATGAAAAAAACATTACTAGCAGCTTTACTTTTTGTGTCTTCATATGCCAACGCACAGACAAATTCATTGATGAATGGTGAGTTTTGGAAAGGTAAGCCAACGTTGACCGATGTGCAGGATGAGATTAAAAAAGGAAATAGTCCTTCGCAGCCAAACGCAGCGTCTTTTGATCCGGTAACTATGGCCATACTAAATGGTGCAGCGACCGATGTTGTGAAATTTATGATTGAGCAAGACGGAAATAGTGTTTCAAAAAAGACACACCACAGCCGTAGCTATTTGCATTGGGCTGCTTCAAGTGGCAATGCCGAACTCGTTGACTATCTAATTGCAAAAGGATCGGACGTAAAGTATCAGGACAGCCATGGATATCCGATCATCGCCTATGCAGCCTCTACCGGTAATACCAACACGGCTATTTATGAATCGCTGTTCAAAGCAGGTATAGATCCGAAACAAAAATACGAGGGCGGGGCAACATTGATGATGCTTGCCGTCTCGGCCGACAAAGATCTTGCACTGACAGATTATTTTATACAGAAAGGGCTTTCTATCCACGATACGGACGAATATGGCCGCACTGTCGCGGATTATGCCGCAAAATTGGGTAACACGATGATCATAGAAAAACTTATCGCCAGGGGAGTAAAGCCGACCAGTCAGGCATTATTCTTTGCAACACAAGGCTCAAGACAAGTTTCGAATGGACTTGAAACCTACACCTATCTGGTCGAAGAGCTTAAACTTGATCCGAAGGTTATCAATAAAGACGGTGCGACGCTGTTGCACGCGTTGATGCGTAGACCTGATATGAAGGTAATCAACTACTTTGTGGACAGAGGTGTTGATGTGGCGAAGATCGATAACGAAGGTAATACCGCACTCATGTTGGCGGCAGGTGGCAACGATCCGCAATTGGTAGAGCTGCTCCTTTCCAAAGCAAAAAATGTGAATGCAGTAAATGAAAAGGGAGAGTCGGCGTTGACCAAGGCTATTGAAAATGGTTCTGCCGCAATTGTCGCCCTATTGATAAACAATGGAGCGGAGGTCAGACAGCTGGATAAAGATGGTAATAATCTGGCTTATCATTGGTTTAATTCCTATAAAGAAGCAGTCCAGAAAAGCCAGCAACAGGCATCCCACCCAGCACAGGCGGACGACTTTACGAAAAAACTAACGCTGCTTCAATCCGCAGGCTTAGATGTTGCAGCGCCGCAAAAAAATGGCAGTACCCTGTACCATTTGGCGGTGGGTAAAGAAAATGCCCGAATGATACAGCTTGCTAAGGAACTTGGTGCCGATATCAATGCGCAGGATCAAGAGGGCGTTACTGCGCTGCATAAAGCAGCGTTGATCGCAAAAGATGATACTTTGTTGAAAACCTTGATATCTCTAGGGGCTAAAAAGGACCTAAAGACAGAATTTGATGAGACAGCTTATGACCTCGCAAAAGAAAATGAATTTTTGTCAAAAGGAAATGTACAACTCGACTTTTTAAAATAATAATATGAAATTTCCGTATGTTTTGCAGCTCCAGCTATGGACTGGAATTTCATACGGTTTTAAAAATATATATATATATGAATACTACAATTAAAATCGCGCTGACCACATTCCTGTTTTCCATTGTCTCCGTAATCGCTTTTGCTCAGACAGGTAAATACAAATGTATGATACAGATGAACGCTTACCAAGGTGAGAAAGCTTACGTTATCATATCGTTGATTAATCCGAAAGGCGCATACGAAAAGACACTCGCCGTGTTAGGCCCGGACAAACAGTGGTATAATACACTGAAAGAATGGTATAAATTTCAGAGCAAAACGAAAGAGAAATTGAATGCCGTCACCGGTGCTTCTGTGGGCGGGGGGGATCGTGCTATACGCACATTAGAAATCGATGAATCTAAATTTAACAAAGGCTATAAGCTCCGTTTTGAATCAGCTGTTGAAGAGCAAAATTATCATACGGCGGAGGTTGAAATCCCATTGACGAAATCGGCTATCACCGAAAAAGCAAGCGGTAAAGGCTATATTAGACTCGTCAAATTAAGCAAGATACAATAGGAGAAAATGCTGGTATCTGTATGGCGGTATGCCCATTTGGCTCTGGCAATTGTTTCTTCCGTATTTTTGCTACTTTTGGCCGTAACGGGAGTTATTCTGGCTGTTGATGCCGTAAATGAACAAAGATCGTCCTATAGGGCGGAAAATATCGACTCTCTTGATCTTTCGCAGACACTACCTAATTTGAGAAAGATCTACCCAGAGATTGTTGAACTTACAATAGATTACGGTCAATTTGTGAGTATTGACGCAGTTGATACGAAAGGCAATTCTGTAAAGGGATATATAGACCCGAAAACCGGTAAATTTCTGGGCGAAAAAGACAATAAAAGTCAGTTTGTTCAGTGGGTTACCGCTTTACACCGTTCGCTATTTCTTAAAGTGACAGGGCGGGTCATCATCGGTGTGGTCTCTTTTCTTTTATTCCTGATTACTGTTTCTGGGCTTGTACTGATCGTGAAGCGCCAGCAAGGCGTTCGAAACTTTTTTGCAAAGATCAACCGTGATTTTTTTTCTCAATATTTTCATGTTGTTTCAGGCCGTTTATTTTTAATTCCGGTTTTTATCCTGGCCTTGACAGGAACATATTTATTCATGGTCCGTATCGGTCTTTTAGATAAGACAAATCAGTCCGTCGAATACCAGGTCAAAACCGAACAGGCGGAAAGAGATATAGCGAACTTTTCGATCTTTAAGCGAACTAAGCTAAGTGACGTCGTTAAAGTCGAATTCCCTTTTATGGAAGATGATCCAGAGGACTACTATGTGCTCAAACTGAAGGACCGCGAGCTTACCATAAATCAGCTGAACGGATCTATCCATAAAGAGGTGACATACCCGTTTACTGCGTTGGCCGAACAAGTTTCCCTTGATCTGCATACTGGCCAGACAAATCGGATTTGGGCTATTATTCTGGGACTGGCATCGCTAAATATCCTGTTTTTTATCTATACCGGGTTTGTCATTACATTCAAGCGCACCCGTATTAAAATTAAAAATTGTTATTCTACCGGTGAGGCCGAAATCATTATTCTTGTCGGTACAGAAAATGGTAGTACATCATTTTTTGCCAATCAGATTCATAAACAGTTCCTTGCCGACGGACAGAAATCACTTTTGTTAGGTATGAATCAATACCAAACTTTTCCGAGAGCAAAGCATATTATTGTCTTTACCTCTACGTACGGTTTGGGGACCGCGCCTTCCAATGCATCTCAGTTTGGAAAAAAAATATGGACCTATTCCCAGCAGGCCGTCAATTTTTCGGTGCTTGGCTTTGGGTCAAAAGCTTATCCCGACTTCTGCGCTTATGCGCATGAAATAGATATATTGTTGGCGCAGCAGTCCTGGGCGAACCGTCTGATTCCTCTTCATACCGTTAATGATAAAAATGTGGACGAATTGATTTCATGGATACATCACTGGAGCGAAAAGACTGGTATCGCTATAGCCTCCACACCTGCGATTTATACCCCGAAAGTTGCCGGACTTAAGCGGTTTAGGGTTATCGAAAAATCCGTACTGTCAGCGAACAACAGCACATTTACCGTTTTATTAAAGCCGCAGGATAGGGTGCAGATCCAATCGGGAGATTTGCTGGCTATTTATCCCGCAAAGGATCAGCGTGAGCGCTTTTATTCCATTGGATATAAAAACGGGATGGTGCAGCTGGTTGTTAAGTTGTTCCCGGATGGGTTTGGTTCTAGCTTTCTTTATCAGCTCCAGCAGCATCAGCTGCTGGAAGCCCGTGTTCTCGTCAATCCCCGATTCCACTTTCCAAAGTCTGCTCCTGCTGTTGCCCTAATCGCGAATGGTACAGGTATTGCACCGTTTTTAGGTATGATCGCCGAAAACCAGGCTAAAACGCCGGTCCGGCTGTATGCCGGATTCCGTTATGACAACGCGACGACGGCCCACTACCGCCAATTTGCTGAGGAACAAAAACACCTAGGGCAATTGCAACAACTGCGGCTGGCGTTTTCACGTGAGCAACCGGCACAATATGTAATGGATCTGATCCGCGAAGAGGGTGTGTATTTTGTAAATCTGCTGGAACATAACGGTTGTGTCATGCTCTGCGGCGCGTTGCAAATGCAACATGACGTAGAAGCTGTATTAAACGAAATTCTACTGAAGAGTTCAGGTAAAACACTCGAATATTATAAACGCATCGGTCAGGTATTGACTGATTGTTACTAAAATTGCTTGGTTTGGCAATCCGTTAGGATATGCATTTTAACTTTTGAACAATGTTGGGTTATGGTACAAGTTAGACAATTTTTGCTGCTGCCCTTATTTCTTTGGATGAACGTTTCGGCGGTATTTTCACAGGTACTGCTTAAGAAACAGGTAACCCTGATGGGGTCGATATTCGAGATTACGCTGATAGACAGGGATACCTTATCCGCCGCACAACATATTGCTGAAGTGATCGCTGAAATCGACCGGATCGAAAATTTAATTTCCGAATGGCGCCCGCATACACAGATTTCTGAAGTGAATCGCAATGCAGGAATAAGGCCCGTCAAAGTAGATCGTGAGGTATTTGAACTGACCCAGCGGGCTATCCAGTATAGCGAAAATTCACAGGGCGCTTTTGATATCAGTATTGCTGCGATGGATAAAGTCTGGAAGTTTGACGGCAGCATGATAACGATGCCTTCCGAAACGTCAATTCGCCGGTCGGTTGCTAAGGTAGGATATAAGCATATTCGGTTGGATAGCGCGGCATCGACAATTTTTCTGGAACTGCCGGGTATGAAGATTGGTTTTGGTTCCATAGGGAAAGGGTATGCAGCAGACCGTGGCCGGGAGATGATGGTAGCCCGAGGAATAAAAGCTGGTATTGTCAATGCTTCTGGAGATCTATCCGCCTGGGGCAGGCGACCCGACGGCGACTTTTGGAAAATCGGCGTAAATAACCCCTTCAAATCTCATCAGATGGTCCAAATACTCCAGCTCACTGATGGTTCGGTAGCGACGTCCGGCAGCTACGAAAAGTTTGCAGAAATTGAGGGAAAACGTTATGCTCACATTGTAGATCCCCGCACAGGATATCCGGCATCGGGATTGACTTCCGTAACCATTTATGGCCCATCCGCAGAAATCGCCAACGCACTGAGCACCTCCGTCATGGTACTGGGGGAACTAGAGGGCGTAAAATTAATCCTAAAATTTCCAGAATATCGTTTTATCTTTATTACGGACAAAGGGAAGGTGCTGCAGGATAAGCGGAGGTCAAATACACGCAGACATATGTAGCCAGCAGCTGATTCCGGATGATGTGCACCAGTACTACCAATACGTAAATGATAAAATAGTTTAAAGTAAAAGACGTTTTGAATCGTCTGCGCTACTATGGACATTGCATACCAAAATCATATGGCAGAGAAAAATTCCAGATCATTTACGGATATTGTCAAGACTTATGGAAGCCAGCTGCTACGTTTTGTAAAAGGTAAAGTAAAAAAGGCAGAGGACGCTGAAGATATCTTACAAGAAGTATGGTATCAATTGAGCCGGCTGACCAATATGGACGAACTGGAAAATGCCAGCGCATGGTTGTATGCGGTGACGCGTAATAAGATTACTGATAGTTATCGAAAAAGGAAAAGTGAATCGCTCGATGAACTCCTGGAAGGGGACGAAGAAGGTGAATCCGCTTTTCCGGTGCGTCAGTTTCTCCTTGTAGATGACTCCAATAATGCAGAACTTAAACTGTTCAAAGATATTTTTTGGGACGAATTGATGAAAGCATTGGAAGAATTGCCGGAAAAACAACGTCGGGTGTTTATTCTCAACGAGATGGAAGAAAAAACGCTCCAGGAGATCGCCGACATGGAAAATGAAAATCTAAAAACGATCATTAGCCGAAAGGGCTACGCAGTTAAGCATTTGCGCCTCCGTTTGCGGAGTCTGTACGAGGAATTAAAATTTTAAGAATAAAGCTATGGATAGAAGAATGAGAAAACGAGGAAGAGGCAAGTTTGCGTTTGTATTTGCTGCGGTTGTCATTGGCGTTTTCTTGCTGGTTGCCTTACTCCAGTTTCTGTGGAACACAGTGGTGTGCGATATTTTCAATCTAAAGGCAATTACTTATTGGCAGGCCTTTGGACTTTTTGTGTTGTCGCGAATCCTGTTTGGACGGGGTTTTGGGAAACCGGGACGTGGCGGGTTCCGCAAGAACTTTTCGCGTCCTATGGATCGACAAGAAGATCTTTCCGATGAAGAACGAGAGCGGTTGCGCGAAGAGTGGAAACGCCGTTTTGGCGACCGATGTGGATTTTAAAAAAGTGTAATTTTTTTAAAGTAAAAAGTATAAACAGGCGTCTTCTTAAATAAAGGCGCCTTTTTTTATACCAGGCTCTGAAAGATGCAGCAACCGAAAACGGCACTATAGCAATGATCGTCGGCAAACTGGCCCACAACGGCCCGACGGCTAGCGAATGTATGGAGGTTGCAGTGGATAAAAGATCTGGAAATTTGATGAACAATTAATAGAAAAAAATGAAACATAAAATTCGATTTATATTGCCCCGTCTGCTAGCGCTTACGGCAATAGTTGGCTTTGCCACATTGATTATTGGAACGATTTTTAAATTACTGCTTTTTGCAACCATTTTGATCGGAATAGGAAGTTTTGCGATGTCGCGACTGCGACGCAGGGAAATGCAGCTATCGGAAAAAGAAAAGGCCCCAGTCTATCCCCATTTATACAGCAATGCTGAAAGGGTAATGGCAATAGTGCCGTTGCACAAGCAACAGCGTCCGAAAGATGCCACGATAGTACCAGTATATTAATCCAAATTGTACGGAATACATAATAAACAACAGTTTACAAAATATTAAAACGGAAAGACATGTTTAAAAGAAATCAACAGACTAGAGCATATTCAAATTATAATAGATTTTGCGGTCAGCATTTTAAAGACCGTTTCGAAAAATTTCAGCAGCATTTTTTCGAAGATGGCGGCAGAGCACATGATGCGGCGGCTGTTCCCGTAAATATTGCTGAGAATGCCGAATTCTATGAAGTACAGGTATTTGCCGCCGGCCGAAAAAAAGAACAATTTCAGGTAAGCATCAACGATGGGATTTTAAAGATTTCCTGTACGGAAAATGAAAATGACAATGCAGCATATATTTATAAAGAACATCCAGGTGCAGCATTCGAGCGCGAATTCCAGTTAAATGAGCAGGTGCTGACCGACAATGTGCACGCTAGTTTTGAAGAGGGTGTCTTGACAGTAATTCTACCCAAGGACTTGGAGAACATCAAGACGCCGAAGGAGGTGGTCATCGATTAAAAAGCTGTTTCCACAGCGATATGATAAGGGCAATGTCTAGGCATTAGCCCTTTTTAGTTTTTCGCCACTTCCTTCGAAATTGTTTCTTCCCGAATTTCCAGAAAAAATAGAATAAACCGATCACGACAAGGATAGCCATAAACGGAACAAATAGCGCCAATATGGTCAAAATAGTTGAGCCGATAGTTTCCAGAGTCGCAACGACGAAATTTCCAAGACCGGCGGTACCCAGGGACGTGGCGGCACGTGTGCCCGCCATCGCCGTACTGATCGTTGCCGCAGTCCCGCCGCCGGCCAGGATTGCCATGCTCCAGCGGAAGAGTGGGTCTATCTCTGTAAATTGTAGGGCAAACAAAGCCGTTCCTGAAATAGCCGCTAATGGAATCGACAGCCCGTCCAACATATTATCAACGACGGGGATGTAAAAGGCCAGGACCTCGATCAACATGGCAACACTTGTCGTCATCAAAACTAAGTTTGAACCTGTCCAGGCCCATTCGCTGTCTACTTGGAATAGTTCCAGCCTACTGCCTAGACTCAGCAAAAATAAGGGCATAAACACGCGGAATCCTGTAGCGGCAGCCAGGCCGATGCCGATAAAAGCGCTGACGAAATAAGTAGATAGCTCTCCCATAGTTTCTTCGTTTTTGGTTCACGCTATAATAGAATAACAAAAACAGTGCTTTTGTTTTGGTGATGCTTCTTTATAGTGACCCGCAATAGATGTGTGTATTGTTGTTTATTATGGTATTATATGTTTATTATAGATTTTGTTTATATGTCATCAAATGGTTCAATGAGCAGGGAGGCGAGTATTTGCTTACTTTTATGCAAGTAATCGTCAAACAATTTGACAAAATCAAGGTATTAATAATAAACTTTCTTTTAATATGGACAACAACGAAAAAGACATCAGCAAATGCCCCTTTCACAATGGAACGATGCGTAATCCAGTGGCGGGGGGTGGAACCCAGAATCAGGATTGGTGGCCGGACCGGCTCAGGGTGGATCTTTTGAGACAGCATGACGCAAAATCAAATCCTATGGGGTCTGATTTCGATTATGCAGAGGCTTTCAGACAGTTGGACCTGGAGGCGGTGAAGCGGGATCTACATGCGTTAATGACAGACTCTCAGGACTGGTGGCCTGCAGATTTTGGTCATTATGGTCCCTTGTTTATCCGTATGGCCTGGCACAGTGCAGGTACTTATCGTGTGGGAGATGGTAGAGGTGGTGCTAATACCGGCCAGCAGCGTTTTGCCCCTTTGAATAGTTGGCCTGATAACGTGAGCCTGGATAAGGCGCGCCGCCTATTGTGGCCGATAAAACAAAAATATGGCAAAAATATCTCCTGGGCCGATTTATTGATATTGACCGGTAATGTGGCTTTGGAATCAATGGGATTCAAAACTTTTGGCTATGCCGGTGGAAGGGTGGATGCCTTTGAACCTGAACTTGATGTCTATTGGGGCTCCGAAAAGACCTGGCTAGGTGGTGACGTACGCTACTCACATGGTTCGGAAGGTGTGGCTGACGCACATGGTGTATTGTCCGCTGATGATGATGCCGATGGCAAAATACACTCCCGCGACTTGGAAAAACCCTTAGCGGCAGTCCAGATGGGGCTGATTTACGTGAATCCCGAAGGACCAGACGGGAATCCCGACCCTATAGCTGCTGCCAAAGATATCCGTGACACGTTTGGCCGCATGGCAATGAACGATGAAGAAACAGTAGCGCTGATTGCCGGTGGTCATACCTTTGGCAAGACCCATGGTGCAGGACCCGCGGATAATGTAGGCAAGGAACCTGAAGCTGCAGCAATAGAACAGCAGGGGCTGGGGTGGAAAAGTAGTTTTAATACCGGAGTAGGCGCAGATGCGATTACCAGCGGGTTAGAAGTAATCTGGACCCAGAAGCCTACGGAGTGGTCCAACCTCTTTTTCAAAAATCTTTTTGAAAACGACTGGGAGTTAACCAAAAGTCCGGCCGGTGCACATCAGTGGGTGGCAAAAGGAACGGATGCCAGTATTCCGGATCCTTTTGATCCCAACAAAAAGCGCCGGCCTACGATGTTGACAACAGATTTATCCTTACGCTTTGACCCGATCTATGAAAAGATTTCCCGTAGATTTTACGAAGATCCTGACGCTTTTGCAGATGCGTTCGCACGCGCATGGTTTAAATTGACACATAGGGATTTAGGACCTCGTGAGCGTTATCTGGGGCCCGATGTGCCGGCCGAAGTATTGTTGTGGCAGGATCCTGTGCCGGCTGTAGATCATGCTTTGGTGGACGAAAGCGATGTAGAGGAGCTGAAATCGGCAATACTTGCTTCTGGGTTGCGTATTGCCGAACTTGTGTCGGTCGCCTGGGCTTCGGCTTCCACTTTCCGTGGATCAGATATGCGGGGGGGAGCAAACGGTGCCCGGATAAGATTGGCGCCGCAGCGGTACTGGAAGGTCAATAATCCGACCCAATTGCAAAAAGTACTCGCCGTGCTCGAGCATATACAACAGGAATTCAACGGCAGACAGCTTACCGGAAAGAAGATATCTATCGCCGATCTGATTGTCCTTGGCGGGGTGGCTGCCATCGAAAAGGCGATTCAAGCTGCTGGATATACGATAAAAGTTCCTTTCCAGCCCGGGCGTATGGATGCAAGCCAGGAACAGACAGACGTCGAATCGATGGGCTATCTCGAGCCTATTGCTGATGGCTTCCGAAATTATCGAAAAGGTGCCTATACAGTTTCTACCGAAGCACTGTTGATAGATAAAGCCCAGCTGCTGACCTTGTCTGTGCCAGAATTAACCGTGCTCATTGGTGGTATGCGTGTACTCGAAACAAATTATGATGGATCGCAGACGGGTGTTTTAACCGAGCGTCCCGGACAGCTGACTAATGATTTCTTTGTGAACTTGCTGGATATGCGGACGGCTTGGAAGGCGATATCTCCCGACCGCGAATTGTTCGAAGGAACAGAGCGTAAGGACGGTTCAAGAAAATGGCTCGCGTCACGCGCCGATCTGGTATTCGGTTCGAATGCCGAGTTACGAGCAGTAGCCGAAATCTATGGTAGCGCTGATGGCGGTGAAAAATTCGTCAAGGATTTTGTCGCTGCGTGGAATAAAGTCATGGAATTAGACCGTTTTGATCTACATCGTTAATCACCGATCACATCAGTAAAGAAAGCCAATCCCAGATCAGGATTGGCTTTCTTTTATATTTATAGCGGCTGATCACACCACTAACCGCTCAGTTTTCCAGTAGACCAATACAAGGAATTTTCAGTCCAATAAATGACGGGAATCCAAGGCTGATGAATACAGTCTAAGATCGTGTTATGAGTTGCAGTTTATCGGTATTTATGGCTCTAATACCGTTTTAATGCTGCTTTAACCAAATTTTAATTTAATATATAAAGAATTATGGAATTTTCTTTGGGGTTTTCCTATTTTGTGAAACAAAATTCAAGATTTGTGCTACTTTTTGTTCTTTGATCGGTAGTAACTTTGTATTGTTGTCAAGGATTAACTTGAAATTTTGTTAGGTTTTAGCTTATGTGGAAGCATTTTATTTTTTTTGTTTCAATTCTACTGCTGTCATTTAAGACGCTAAATGCAGGTGGTCTTGTACTGAAAAGTGATAGTTTTCACCCCGTCGCTTACCTTTCTTCAGCAGGGTTACATGAATTGCACCATGCTGATCTAGATCCCATTTATCCATCTTTACAAGCGGTAGCAGAAATGGATGTGGAGCTGAATCAGGATTGGCTAACAGATCGGTGGATTGTTATGATTGACCTGATGTGGCATGACCTGTTGGCCTCTGGATTGTTCAACGATTATCGTTATGAACACGTCGTGGACTTAGAACCTATTCCCATACCCCGTTTTCTGCTGTTTGAGCAACTGAAAATCCCGTTTTAGTCATTGTCCTTACCTTCTTTCCTATTAGGGATCGAAGCTAAAATCACATTGCTTTTTCTACATTATTTTATTGATTTTCTTAACATATACCAATGCACGAGCTAAGTATAGTAAAGGATATCTTTGACACGTTGGGCTCACATTATGGGAGCAGAGTGGATGATATCCAAAAGATTCAGGTTACTGCAGGACTGCTGTCCAATGTACAGCCAGTACTGATTCAAAACGCGTTTGACGCTTTTATCATCGAAAACGCGCACTATCGCGATATGGAAATGGAAGTCGTGGTCAACGATATTATCGCCTTCTGTGAAAGCTGTCAGAAGAATTTTCCTGTCCATTTTCACCGATTTGTTTGCGACTGTGGACAGCCATCTAATACGATTGTTCAGGGAAATGAACTTTATATTTCGAAAGTAATTTTTAAATAAGATTAAACATTTATTATCATGTCAGACAATATGTCAAATCCAAAGAGTTTAGGTAACCGGGTAGGCTCGGTTCAATGTGAAAATACAACACTACACCTGTTAAAAGCCAATGATTTCGTCGCTAAAAGTATCCGCGAACGTTTAAAAGATGTGTGTGTGGTCAATGTATGTTCTTCTCCGGGCTCAGGCAAAACCACTTTGATGCAGGAAACAGGAAAACGTCTCTCCAAAGAGCTGAATATCGCTGTCCTGGTTGGGGACCCCGAAACTGAGCGTGATGCTGTCAGAATGCGGGAAGTCGGCATCAATGCCTTGCAGATCGTCACTGGCGGAATGTGCCACATTGAAGCACAAATGATCTTACAGGCTTTAGATCATATTAATATTGAAGACATCGACCTTTTGTTTATTGAAAATGTTGGAAACTTACTTTGCCCATCAGCATTCGACCTAGGAGAAGATTACCGTGTTACACTCCTCGCCACTACTGAAGGAGATGACAAACCGAAAAAATATCCGCGCATGTTTTTGACAAGTGAATTGATGCTTGTATCGAAAGCAGATTTGTTGCCTTATGTCCCTTTCTCTGTGGATGCTGTAACGAAGGACGCACAGGAGGTGAATCCGAATTTGGAGGTCATCACGATCAGTACGTTAAATGGCGACGGTTTGGATATCTGGTGTGACTGGCTGAAAGCGAAGGTTCAACGGAAAAAACAACAATACAGCGAGCTGGAAACCAAGTAGCATCGCTGCATAGCGGGTGCTTCCCTGCTTGAGTCTTCCGATAAAGGAAGTTTGCTGACAACAAATACATGTAATAATGAATACAGAGCCTGTAGTTATAGATACGATTATCCCCGGCCGTCTTGAAGATCATGCCGGAGACCACTTGTTGTTGGAGTGGTTTGAAGTGAACAAACACCGCCTTACCCGAAGCACACTGGCAGGGAACGGTCTGCTGTTGGAATTACAACGAGGGACAATATGGCATCAGGGGGATGCACTCTATGCACAGGGAAAACTGCAAGCAGTTATTGCCATCAAGCCGACACTTACCATCAGGTTTGATCCCTTGGACTTTACCCAGCTGGCAGACTTTAGTTATTTCATAGGCAACAGGCATCTACCCATATTTAAAGCTGAGGATACGCTAGCACTCCGGTTACCATACGATGGCCGGTTGTATGAGCAGCTTTTGAGCAAGTACAGTACGGCTATCCAGTTAGAGAAGGCTGTATTGTTAACCGAAAATTCGATCCGCCAACAACTAAAGGATAGCAGAAAGAATGAAAATAATTAAACAATATATTGGGCTGGCATTGCTGTTTATTCTACTGCAAGCATGCCAGAATAGACAGCATAGTTCAGCTACTGATGCTGTGAAAGCCATTGACAGTCGCGGGCAGGAAATTGCCTTGGTGAAGCCTGCACAACGAGTGGTAGTGCTGTTCTCGTCTTTGGTTGACGAAGTCTATATGCTACAGGCTGAGAACAGTCTCGTGGGTATCCCCGAACAGGTGTATCATATGGAAGATACCTACGCATTTTTGTCCAGATTAGACCCTCGCATCGCCCGAAAAAGTATTCCTACACCTACACTTGGTGGACAAGCCAACAATGTGGAAAGTATCGTAGCGCTCAATCCGGATTTGGTACTAACTTTTAATACCGATCAGGATAACATTGCGCAACTGGAAAATCTCGGTATCCCTGTTTTCACTTTTTCTTCTAAAGACGAAAGAAGCATCTTCAGCGAATTAATCGGAGCTGGAACTTTATTGGGAAAAAAAGAACGTGCGGAGGAAATTGTGCAATTTGTGGATGCCGAAGTCAAAAAAATGGTGCTACCGGCGGACCAGACGAAAAAGAAAGTATATTATGCATGGTCAAAGGGTAGGGTGCTCTCCACTTCAGGAAAAGGTAGCCTTATTGACATGGCAATTCGTCTTTCGGGGGCGACCAATGCTTGTCCGCTGACAATGGAAGCTCCAAATGTAGGAGCAGAGACTATCTATAAGTGGAATCCCGATCTGATTATCCTTTGGAATTCGAAACTTTCTGATGTATATCATCTGAAAGAGCTTGCAGCATTACCAGCGGTCAAAAATAAACAGGTTTTTGTGATGACCCCGTCGTTTCCTTTTGATCCACATACGGTGAAGTTTATGCTCTTCGCCAAGCAGGTGCGCCATTGGTGTCTTGAAAGTTATACGGAAGGACAGCTGAAGAACGACTTGGCAATAGCCTTCGAAAAGTTATATGGTAAACCGGGACTTCTCCAATAATGGAACGATTCAAGAAACTTTCTTTACTGCTGTTGTTGCCGCTACTGCTGCTGTTCTTATCGCTGCTGGTCGGCTCAAGTCAATATGTTGGTTTGATGGAGTTATGTCAGCGCATAGGACTGCAGCTCGGCATATACAGAGGTCATGGTTCCGCCGTATTAACGGACAATATGGATACGATCTTATGGCAGGTACGCCTTCCAAGGATTCTTTTAACTTTTATGGTCGGTGCAGCACTAGCGTCCTCTGGAGGCATATTGCAATCCATTTTCAGAAATCCGATCGTGGATCCCTTTACGCTGGGAATATCGTCTGGATCTGCGTTCGGGGCCGCCTTGGCAATGTTATTCCCAATTCTACCGGTAAATATTTCAGCATTCTTATTTGGTGTGTGTGCGGTATTATTGACGTATTTTGTGTCGAATGCCGGATTGAAAAGCTCTATCATTGGCATGGTTCTCGCCGGCATGGTCATTTCTGGTGTCTTTACCGCAATGTTGACCCTATTGCAGTATATCAGTGATCCGTACAAGCTGCAAGCTATTGTGCAATGGACAATGGGGAATCTTCATACCGCTTCTTGGTCAAAAGTATATTCGGCCTGTTTCCCAATAATAATCGGACTGGCCATATTGATCCTGCTGCGATGGAAGTTAAATTTATTGGCTTTGGGTGATCAAGAAGCCATCGCTGTTGGCGTAAATCCAAAGATACTGAAAATCATCTGCATCGCTGTGGCAACTATGGTTACGGCATCGGCAGTGGCAGCGGTGGGCGTCATTAGCTTGTTCGGGCTCATTGTGCCGCATATAAGCCGGATGATTTTTGGACCCAACAACAATATTGTGGTATGGGCTAATATCAGTATCGGCGGAACATTTCTCTTGCTTATAGATGATTTTTCACGGGCTGTAATGCCCTTCGAAATACCTATCGGCGTATTTACAATGATCATTGGTGCTCCGCTTTTTATTTATCTGATGCGCCGTAATGAAATTAACTGGAACTCATGAGCAAATCGATACATATCAAGGGCCTTTCCTTTGCTTACGGTAAACATACCATTTTACGTGATGTCAATGTAACCTTTACAAAAGGCAAGCTTTCCGTCATTTTAGGACGGAATGGCAGCGGGAAATCGACATTGTTCAACATCATTGCTGGCCTTGAACGACAGTATCATGGTTCGGTGCGGATTGGCGAAACGGAGCGGCGCGATTGGAAAGTAGGCAAACCCGGTGCCTCGAAGATAGGTTTCCTGAATCAGTTTCATCAGACGACTTTCCCATTTAAAGTAGGGGACGTGGTCTTAACGGGCAGGGCTTCATTTTCCCGGTTTGTACCAGCTAAGGAAGATTTTGCGGCAGTAGATGCTATTTTGAATAAATTTAGTCTGGCACATTTAATGAGCAAAGCCTATACCGCATTGTCCGGAGGCGAACGGCAGCTGATATTACTCTGTCGTATACTTGTACAGCAGCCCGACTTACTGTTGTTGGATGAGCCCACCAACCACTTAGATCTCAATTATCAGATAGCCGTTTTGCAGGCGGCAAAGGACTTGGCAAATGAAGGACGGACTGTGGTATGTGTCATGCATGATCCCAATATGGCTTATCTTTTTGGAGACCATTTCTATTTGATGCAGGATAATACCTTGATAGATCTGCAGCATAGGAGTAGAGAGCAGGTTCGTGAACAGCTCGAACAGACCTACCAACTACCGCTAAATTCCCTGGTAAATCAGGGCAAGTGGATGTTCGTACCCGCATTGAAGGGAAGTATCCCATCCTCTGCCAGTTTAAAGGTCTCTGAAGAAGAGGTAAAGCAGGTCATCGGAGTGTAGCTGAATAGGTGTGCTTATGTAGAGGTATATAAGCATAAGGTTGGTCAATGTGAAGACAGGACAATAAAAGAGCAATTATCATGGAAAATCATAGTTATAACATATCAATTACAACAATCACTGAGGAGGATATCGATACTGTATTGCCCTACGTGATTGAATTTCGAAAACAGCTCTTCCCAATGCTGGATGCCAACAAACTTCCGAAAGATCTAGTTGATTTTAAACGGGTATATCTCGATAACCAAATGGGAACATTTTTACAGGCGCGAGATTGTATGGGCCAGTTAGTTGGCGTAATCGGGATGCTCGGCTACGATTATCGGTTTCCGCACCTCGGCCTTGACGAACGTAAGACCGTGGAGGTTGCTCGCCTTTTTGTGGATCCCGCCTATCGCCGGACTGGTCTTGGGACAGTATTGTTTGAATACTTGCTGCGAATAGCAAAGCGTGAAGAGATCGAGCGCCTTTATTTACATACACATCCTTTTTTGGAAGGGGCCTGTGAGTTTTGGTTAAAACAAGGTTTCCGAATCAGCGATGTATGTGAGGAATGTGGCTTTCCTACAATTCATATGGAACTATTGGTAGGCAAGCTGTCGGGCACTCGACGCGAGAAGAAACTAGAACTGATGAAATAGCTCTTAACGGATTTTTATGAATAATTCAATGAAGACGCTTGCTTTCGCATTAATGACAACTGTTGCTCCTATCGGGGTGTATGCGCAGCAAGGCACTGCAATATTTGGTAAAATACAGGATAAAAATGGCGTGCCCATTCCAGGGGTTACCATAACACTGGCCAATCATGGACAGCAAACGACTACAGATGCCGATGGCGAATTTCGTTTGATCGCTGCCGTAGGATTTCCCCTGCAGTTACAGGTTGCCGCACTGGGCTATAAATCACAGCTCGTTAGTCTGGAACAAATCAGCTGGAATGTTAAAAAAGGTCTGCGGCTGACGCTCGAAGAAGATGACAGGACGCTTGACGAAGTGCTGGTAACTGGTCGCCGCAATAATTCTTATTTGACGAACAATATGGAATTGGGGGGGAAGTTCGCCGGAAAATTGAAAGACCTTCCACAATCTGTCGCTGTACTGAGCAAGGAATTTATTGAGGATAAACAGGCCTTTACGACAGGCGCATTGATTCAGGATCTGGCCGGAGTAACGGAAGCTTCGTCATATGACGATGTGATCATCCGCGGTTTTAAAAGTGGTTATGAAACGGGCATACGTTTAGTGAACGGCCTTCGCTCGGGCTATAGTTATGGCAATAGTTATTATAATGCGCCATTGACTCTTAATCTCGAAAATATCGAAGTCCTTAAAGGACCAGGAGCCTCATTATTTGGTGATGTGGTGCCCGGCGGGACAATCAATATGACGACCAAGAAACCCTTGGAGCAGTTTAAAGGTGCTGTAACCTTTGCCGGTGGAAGTTTCGAAACCATGCGTACCACGGTGGATCTGGGTGGTCCGCTGGATAGTGCACGGCGAATTCTTTACCGGTTCAATGGGGGCTATGAAGATACAAGGACTTTTCGCGATGTCAATCGCCAAAAACGCATCATGATCGCGCCCTCATTTACCTTTAAGCCCAGGGTGGGAACTACTGTGGATGTGGACGTCGTCTACAATCAATTCAATGGTTATCTGGACCGCGGCATGGGAATCAAAGAAAATAATTTCTATGCGCTTCCACGTTCATTTACTTTGAGTCAGCCTTCTGATTTCTACAATTCGAAAACCTTTTCACTAAGTGGACGTCTTACTCAAAAGCTAACAGAAAATCTTAGCCTGAACCTCAGTTATATGAAGTCCATTTATCAGGAAGACGTCAATGAGCACCGCACCTTAAATACTTTCGCGGATGCTCCGTACAATACCATAATGAATATGCGGTTTTTTGACCGTCATGGACGGGATTATACGGATAATGTGGTTGGTTATGTGAAGTGGGATCTGTCTGGAAACAAAATGGACCATCATATCGTTGCTGGGATAGATTTTGCACAATACCGCGGTGATAAAGAAAATCAGCTGCGCGAGGCACGACAGCAGAACATAGATGGGAAGGTGGTCCCGTTGACGTTTGATCTCAACCATCCCATGTATACCACGCATGATTTGACCAATTACGTGTGGCGTACGCAGGTGGCATATCCGTTTTTGAGTCCATATAAGACGACAGGTAAATATATACAAGATCAGATTAGCTTTTCAGATCAGCTGAAATTGGTCCTTGGCATACGGCATGAACACTATTCTTCCGAAACCATTGATGGGCAAAATCGGTTCCATGCGACCCAGAATGCTTTATTGCCACGTCTTGGAGTCACCTACGGAATAAATAGACAGGTTAATTATTTTGCGAGTTACTCGCAAGGTTTTGTACCGGTGGGAGCCAACTTTATTCAGAATTATAAGGACTATGGTGCGGATAAACCATTTGAGGCCGAACGTAGTTTTCAGATCGAAACTGGGTTGAAAACAGGCTTTTTTAAAGAGCAGTTACAAATGGACCTTTCCTTTTTTCATATTGAACGTCGAAATATGCTTATTGCTACGGGTACAATCAACGATTCTGGTCTGCCTGAATATCGGCAGTCAGGCAATGCCCTTTCGCGAGGTGTTGAGCTGGATATTCGTGGGCAGCTGACGCCTGAGTTTCAGGTAATGGCCAATTATACATATAACGATACGGAAGTGAAATCTTCATCTGTCGCATCTGAAGTGGGGCAGACCTTGCCTGGAGCTCCCAAAAATATGTCGAGTGCCTGGCTCAAGTATGTCTTTTCGCAAAAAACTTTAAAAGGGCTTGGCTTTGGTGTGGGAGTCTATTATGTGGACCAAAGGCGCATGGATAATAGCATAGGGAAAGACGATGCAGGAAATGCGCTATGGGGGCAGTGGCCTTCTTATACAACGGTCAATACCGCCGCCTACTATCATTTAGGTGCAATGAAGATCGTAATAAACCTCAATAACCTGTTTGATAAGTATTACTTTCTTGGGGGATTTGATTACACGCGGGCTTTTGCTGGGGCACCAAGGAATATCATGGTTTCCCTCGGTTATTCCTTTTAACATGAAAATGGAGAGAATAGGTGTAAAGCAGGTTTTTGAACAAATTTAGACTATTTAATTCAAGATTTGTACTACTGAGGTGGTCTGCTTTGGTTGTAAATTTGGACAACAAAAAATAGGATTAGTGAACACATTTATTAGACATAGTTGGATTTTTATCGTATTTCTCCTGGGCGTTGTACTCCTGGGAGGAATGGCTGTGCCTAAGCATGCTGCTGTACTTTCGCCTTCTTACATCCGCTTGGATGGAATAGCTGCGCAACCGCAAGTTGGTGATACAAACCATCCATCTGACCGGGAGTATTTAGTTGCTGCTGTTCATGAACATGATCTTTATGACATCACCGAACAGATGGATTTAAAAGATGAATGGAGTAAATTGCTTGATTGGGCAATACTCTCTGTTTGTCTATTTTTATTCTGTTATCCGGCATTTCTCCAACTGCCGAATAACAGAACACCGTATATGGACCGGTTGGTGTTACCACCGAAATATATTCTCTTCCAGAGTTTAAAGATCCCATTTCAGGGATAACTTTCCCCTTTCTTAATAGACAGAGGCTCCTTACATGAAACTCTTGAGTTTCTGTATCAAGCTTTTGTCTGTCCCCAATTTCGGAACGATTATTTGAATCGTATGGGCTCGCTATGACCGATCTTGACTGAAATAACAACAATTTAAATAATTTTTTATATGCATTTATTACCTAGAGAGACAGAGAAGCTATTGCTTCATCTTGCAGGCGAACTAGCGAAAAAACGTAAAGCTAGAGGACTTAAATTAAATTATCCGGAGTCTATTGCTTTGATCAGCAGTGAGCTGCTGGAAGCTGCCCGCGATGGACGTACCGTGGCCGAATTGATGCAATTTGGCGCCACACTGTTGACGCGTGAGGACGTTATGGAGGGTGTACCTGAAATGATTCACGATGTGCAGATCGAGGCAACCTTCCCCGACGGCACAAAACTGGTGACTGTTCATAACCCGATTCGATAACCGTTAAAATAGATATGATGATTCCAGGAGAATTTTTTATAGCAGATGGTCATGTTATCTGCAACGAAGGCAGAGAAGTGACAACGATCACTGTGACCAATACAGGCGATAGACCTATCCAGGTAGGATCGCATTTTCATTTCTTTGAAGTGAACAGAATGATGGAGTTTGACCGGGCAAAAGCTTTCGGAAAACGTCTCAATATTATTGCCAGTACAGCTGTGCGTTTTGAACCGGGAGAATCCAAAGAGGTAGAGCTAGTGCCTTATGCGGGAGCGAAACGGATATATGGTCATAATGACTTGGTTAACGGCGATACCGAGACTGAAGTAGCGAAAGAGAATGCATTAAAAAAAGTGAAGGAAAAAGGCTTTAAAAATAAAGTGTCATGAGTTTAAAAGTTAGTAAAGTAAATTATAGCGCCATATTTGGTCCCACCAGTGGCGATAAGATCCGTTTAGGTGATACAGATATCATTGTTGAGGTGGAAAAGGATTATGCTTATTATGGCGATGAAGCTAAATTCGGTGGTGGAAAGACCGTGCGGGATGGAATGTGCCAGTCTTCGGTACACACACGTGATGAGGGGACCTTGGATATGGTAATTACCGATGCGATCGTTATTGACCATTGGGGAATTGTCAAGGGTGATATTGGTATTAAGGATGGAAAAATTGTTGGTGTCGGTCGCGCGGGAAACCCAGACACAATGGACAACATCACGCCGAATATGATAATTGGAGCCTCAACAGAAGTGCACGGTGGGGCAGGTTATATCCTGACGCCCGGAGGTATAGATACACATATCCACTACATTAGCCCTACACAAGTAGAGACTGCCCTATACAGTGGGATCACCACGATGATCGGCGGTGGTACAGGACCTGCAGACGGTACCAATGCAACAACTGTCACCCCGGGTAAATGGAATATCCGTCGTATGATGCAGGCTGTCGAAGACTTACCCATGAATTTCGGCTTTTTCGGTAAAGGAAATGTCGGTACCGAACAGCCTATTGTCGAGCAGATCGAAGCCGGCGCTTTAGGTGTTAAAATTCATGAAGACTGGGGAGCGACACCCGCCACAATTGACAGGGCCCTGTCTGTCGCAGATAAGTATGATGTACAAGTTGCGATCCATACGGACACATTAAATGAAGCCGGTTTTCTGGAGGATACGATTCAGGCGATCAATGGCCGGGTCATCCATACGTTTCACACTGAGGGTGCTGGTGGTGGACACGCTCCGGATATTATTAAATCAGCGATGTATCCAAATGTACTGCCCGCATCGACGAATCCGACCCGCCCTTTTACAAAAAATACAATAGATGAACACTTGGATATGCTGATGGTCTGCCACCACCTGAGTAAAGAGATTCCCGAAGATGTGGCATTTGCAGACTCACGCATTCGTCCGGAAACCATCGCTGCGGAAGATGTTTTGCAGGACCGTGGTGTCTTCAGTATCATGAGCTCAGACTCTCAGGCAATGGGTCGTGTGGGGGAAGTGATCACCCGCACATGGCAGACAGCAGATAAAATGAAGAAGCAGGTTGGTCCGCTGCCTGAAGACGAAGGCAAACAAAATGATAACTTCCGCGCACGCCGCTATGTTGCCAAATACACGATCAACCCAGCAATAGCACACGGTATTTCAAAATATGTAGGATCAATTGAACCCGGAAAAATTGCAGATATGGTCATCTGGAAACCAGCTCTTTTTGGCGCAAAGCCAGAAATGATTATCAAAGGTGGAATGATCATCGCATCCAAAATGGGGGATGCAAATGCGTCCATCCCTACACCTCAGCCGATTATGCTGCGGACCATGTTCGGTGGTCTGGGCAAAGCTGTGCACCACACGTGTTTCAACTTCGTGTCCAAAATAGCATGCGATAACAACATCAAAGAAGAATATGGTTTGACCAAAGGACTGCTTCCGGTAGAAAACTGCCGGAACATCTCCAAAAAGGACATGATCCATAATGACGCAACACCCGAAATTGTAGTGAATCCAGAAAACTATGAAGTGAGCTTAGACGGAGAAATACTGCGGTCAAAACCGGTTGATACCGTCTCTTTGGGACAATTATACTTCTTGTTTTAACCCGATGACCACCACTATGGCGTGATAGCTGATCGCGCCATAGTATATATGAAAAACAGATATATGAAATACATAAAAATCTTTTTGAGTACCTGTCTGGCCACAGCTTGCTTTTCAATACATACAGCCTTTGCCCAAAAAGGTGGCATCATGCTTTATGGCTCGGTCAATTATCACGAGACCACTGCAGGTCACCAATTTGGTGCAGCACCGGTCGGGATCGGTTACTTTTTCAACGACAACATGAATGTCGGGGTCAACTACGGCTTTAATACAGCATACAACAAAGCGCTGGACTTTACAGATCATACTCACGAGCTGGGACCATTCTATAGCAACACCTGGCCTTTAGGTGAGCATTTTATGTTGATCGGACAGGTGGACGCACATTATTTATGGGGCGATCAGCATGTAGTGGGCCAAGAAGGACCTCTTGATGGAAAATACAATGGTTTCCTGTTCAGAGTATACCCATTAGTTGGCATTAACCTCGGAAAGGGCTGGGCACTCAAGGCAAAAGTAGCGGAGCTGTCTTACAAAAAGATCCATGGCAAAGATGCAGTGCTGGCTGATGATCATGAAGTCATTACAGGTATCAACGGTTCTACCGTAGGTTTGGGACTATCAAAAAACCTCTTCTTTTAATCTTATGATCGTTACTGAGATTACAAGAAATAGCCGATATGAGCAGATCCATAAACGTCATGATCTACTTGCGATAGAATGGTATGAAGCCACCAAACGAATACAGCGACTCCGCACAGCTGAAGGTATGGATATCGCAATAAGACTTTTAGGCAATACTGCCTGTCTAAAGGAGGGCGATATTCTATACGAAGACGATGAAAAAGTAGTGATCGTTACGATCCGGCCTTGCTCAGTGATCAAAGTGATTGCGGCTGATTTCCTGGATATAGCTTATCTGTGCAGTGAAATTGGTAACAAACATTTGCCTCTTTTTGTGGAGGCAAATGAATTGCTCATGCCTTACGAACGGTCTATGTTTGAATGGTTGTCCAAACATGGATTCGGCCCCGAACTTTGCGAACGTCAGCTTCTATATCAGCTGAATGCAAACGTGGGTTCCAGACATCATGAGCAGCTGAAATTTTCGACAAAAAATATCTCAATAATGATCGATAGTAAGTAGTAAGCCCGAACACAGCGCACTAACACTTCGCAAGCAAATAATGAACAAATAATTTATGTCAATGAAAAATACCTTTCTGGGCAAATTGCTCCATCTCGCAGATCCTACGCTGCCTATTGGTGGGTTCACGCACTCCAATGGATTGGAGACCTACGTGCAGCAAGGACTGGTCCATGACAAAGCGACGGCTGAGAAATATGTACGACGTAACCTGTGGTACAACCTGAAGTACAACGATGCTGCGCTGATGAGGTTGGCTTATGAAGCAACGATAGCACAGGACCTGCAAGCCCTTATCGCATTGGACCAAGAATGTACTGCGCTGAAAAGCGCCAAAGAAATTCGTGAAGCCAGCAAAAAATTAGGCGTACGTATTTATAAAATATTCAGTCGCTACCAGCCAGAGAATCTGGTGCTCACCTGGGGTGCACTTATACAAAAAAAAGAAGTCGACAGCCACTATTGTCTGATGTATGGGATGCTGGCCGCTCTGCTGGAGATTCCTCTTGAAGAATCGCTGCACGCCTTCTACTATAATGCGGCGATCACCATGGTAACCAATGCCGTAAAACTCGTGCCACTAGGGCAGTTGGACGGCCAGGATATACTATTTAGCCTGCACGAGGACATCCTTGGCCTCTGTCAGGAGACGTTGTCAGTTGAACGAAACTTAGTGGGCCTCTGCAATATTGGATTTGATATCCGCTGCATGCAGCACGAACGATTATACTCTAGGGTTTATATCTCTTAAAAATATACAAAATGGAAAATAGAAAATATGTTAAAATTGGTGTCGGTGGCCCTGTGGGCTCTGGTAAAACTGCTTTGTTGGAAAGATTGAGCCGCCGTTTAGTGAATGAACTTGACCTTGCGGTGATTACCAACGATATCTACACCAAAGAAGATGCAGAATTTATGGCAAAAAATAGTTTATTGCCGCGCGAACGTATCATCGGGGTGGAGACCGGTGGCTGCCCGCATACAGCCATACGCGAAGATGCCAGTATGAATTTAGAAGCTGTTGACGAATTGGCGAGCCGTTTTCCCGACCTCGAGCTGATCCTGATTGAAAGTGGAGGCGACAACCTGACATCGACCTACAGTCCCGACCTTGCGGATATTACCATCTTTGTCATCGATGTGGCTGAAGGCGAGAAAATGCCGCGTAAGGGTGGTCCTGCAATTACTCGTTCCGATCTTCTGCTGATCAACAAAAAAGATCTGGCACCATATGTCGGCGCAAGTCTCGAAGTGATGGAAAACGATGCCCGTAAAATGCGTAGAGGAGCTCCCTTTTTATTTTCCAATTTAAAAACTGGCGAAGGATTGGAGGAAATTGTGGGCTGGATCAAAAAATATGCATTGCTACAGGATATTGAAGAACCTAAGTTGTTACGTTAATTATGGTGTGTTCTTTAGCTGTTAAAATAGCCCATCGTGAAGGAAAATCCTTTATGAAGGATGCGTACGTCACCCAGCCCTTTCGTATTGTTCCAGTCGGGCAATACCAAAATGACAATGCAGCCTATCTGATGATTATGAGTTCCTCTCCGGGGCTGCTGGATGGCGATGATCATCAGATCCAGATAGATATTGATGCCGGTGCGAAGTTGCAGTTGCAGACGCAGGCCTATCAACGGTTGTTCCATATGAAGGGACACTCTTCTCAGACCATGCAGGTCCGTCTTGGCGAAGGGGCTGTGTTCTCTTATGTGCCTCACCCTGTTGTTCCACAGCATTCTTCACATTTTTTGAGCCATAATGTTGTTCACCTTGCGGCAAATTGCCATTTATTGCTGAGTGAAATCGTGACCTGTGGGCGTAAGATGTCGGGAGAAGAGTTTCAATATAACCATTTTCAAAATTTGACGGAATGCTTCGTTAATGGAAAGCTGGTTCTCAAGGACAACGTACTTCTGCAGCCTGATCGTATGCCTATTCAGGGGCTCGGTATTTTGGAAGGTTATACACATCAGGGTACTCTAATCTATCTGAATAGTGCAGGACTGGACCCGACTGATTGGGTTGAAACGTTCTATGAAAAATATGGCGAAACAAAAGACGTCGCTTTTGGCATCAGTCAATTACAGCAGGATGGTTTTATGATACGTGTATTGGGTTATGGCGCAGAGCAGCTGTACATGCTTTTTAAAGAAATTGAAAGTATACTGTGGACGTCGCTGTTTCTGAATTAAGCCATCCTCACAATTGAACAAATAACAAAATTATCTACGTATGAAAAATAACATCCTCGCCTTTGTAAAAGCTTTCTTTAAAGGATTTGGGCAGATTATGCTCCAAGGCAATAGCTGGACCGGCCTATTGTTTATCGGAGCAATTATTTATGATTCAGTACTGATGGGATTTGCCGGAATTCTGGCGAATATAGTTGGCATCCTAACAGCCAGACTGATGAAGTTTGATGAGGAGCACATCCATGATGGACTGTTTGGTTTTAATGCTGCATTGTATGGAATCGCAGTGGTTTTTTATTTTCAGGCAAACATCTGGGTATGGGGAGCCTTGATCCTTGGATCAGCTTTGACCACCATGCTAATGGGGTTCGCTTTGAAAAAAAATGTTCCTGTCTTTACTTTCCCTTTTATCGTCATCACCTGGATCGCACTATATGTGTTGAGTATTCCTGAATTGGCACTACGGACAGTGCCTGATCATTTTGTCGATATCGAGGAGATGGATGATTTCCTAATTGAAGGGCATGCGTTCGGACAGGTGATCTTTCAGGGCAGTCTAATTGCAGGACTGATTTTCTTTATCGGAGTTTTTATCAGCAAGCCTATTGCAGCTCTTTATGCGTCGGCCGCTGTAATCGTAAGTATCTATATATCCCACCACGGGCACGAATCTACAGATATGACCAATAATGGTATTTTTAGCTTCAATGCGGTTTTGGTGGGAATTGCACTCAGCGGCCAGCGTGTTCGCGACGGTGTATACGTGCTTATCGCTGTTGTGATAGCCACTTACTTTGATCATTTTATGATACATCATGGCTGGACTACCCTGACTTTTCCCTTTGTCTTTGCTATGTGGGTGATGGAACCCATCAAACGAATAGACAAATGGCTAGTTAACAGGTTCTCGACCGAAGTGGAGACTTCCTGATATCATTCGAATTAAAATTTAGGATATGTTGAAATATCATTTAATAAAAGTACTCCCAATTATCCTGTTTTTGGGAGCACAAATCCAACCGGCTTACGCGCAGGTAAGCCCTCCCGGGCTAGGGAAAGCGAAAACAGCTTCCTGGTGGGTATTGGGGCTAAAGCGCAAGCTGGACAGTGCGGGTACGAAGGAAGCCCTTACCTATATCGGACTAGGCACCAAGAGCACTCCGGATGATGCCGACCCATTTCATAAGCAGGCAATCTGGGTGTTGAATCACGAGGTATACCACAAATTTGCGCCGAATCAACAGTATAGTTATGCATTGAGCTACCGGCGTCAAAGTGTATATGACGATCTCGCCCCGTATTCCAATCAAGGAGTTGAACAAGAATTCCGTTTATACGGCCGATATGCATATACATTTGAACTGGCGCAGCGCTGGAAATGGAAAAATACCCTACGGCAGGAGTTCCGGAAATTTTTCACAGCTAATTTCCATAAAGCGGAAGAAAATTTTCAGCTCCGAACACGCCTCAAATCGCAGGTTAATTTCAGAATTTCGGATAGAAATAAACAAGAGCTGGCGCTCAGCGCGGAAGGGCTTCTGGCTATTAGCAGAATGAATGAACCCGAAGTGTGGACAAGCTTTGGCTATAAAGAAACACGATTAGCCTTCTATTATATGACCGATATTCCAAAGACACCTCTACGGTTGGATATTGGTTATATGAATGATTTGATCAGAGGCTATGATAAGGGGGGCTTTGGTGTTCATTACCTGGCGGTGGACCTGATCTGGAATCTGCCTTATCATAAAGATAAACGCTAAGTCCCGATAAATTTGTGTTTACGATAATCACTGGGTGAATACCCGGTGATTTTTTTGAATAGGCGGGTAAAATAGGATGGCGATTGGAATTTTAATTCAAATGCAATGCCTGCAATATCCCTGGTGGCGTCCTGTAACAAGATTTGGCTATGTAAAATACTGGTTTCCATAATCCATTGTTTAGGTGGTTTATTGGTAGCCTCTTTGACACATTTATTTAGATAATTTTCCGAAATGTGCAGCAGGTTGGCGTAAAACAGTACATTTTTATGGTCAATATGAAATTTCTGTACATACTCACGAAAACGGAACGCAATATCAAGTTGTCTGCTCATTGGCGCTTTCGTTTCGATATCCGACCTGATCACTTTTAGTAAAACACACTGCATCATCGAAATGCATACCTCCATGATACGGCTCTCCGTAAAAAGTTCCTCCTCCAGTAATATCAGCATCTGTTGGATCCAATTGGCCACATGAGGCTTCAACGTCGTAAAAGGATGTGAGTTAAAAAACTTAATATCATTTATCCCAAGTTCGATATCGGTCACGATTTCGTTCTCGTAAACAACAAAAAAACCTTCGACATCTTCAGAAATAGCCAATGTTGCTGTTATATTGCCCTGCTTAATATTGATGACGTGGTTTTCGGTAAGCGTATAAGATGCCGATTCCAGATGCTGTGTCAGTGACCCTTTAGTCACGAAAATAAGAAAGTTGAATGTCGTGCGATATGGTATAACTGGCATTAATATGCTTCGAAGATAATTTTCGATTCGATATACCTGAATCTTATTCTCATTAAACAATGTATGTTCGGAAACATCAGGTAGGAATAACTTTTTATACTCGTAATTGTTGATGATCTTAATCGAATTCTTCATCGGTAGATAATTATTGAAGCTGAGCCAGAACAATAGCTTCTGGGCTTCAGATACTCCTTGTCGCCTTTTTCGCTTATCTATAAATCAAGCGAAAAAGGCGACAAGGAGTACAACAAATATAATCAAATCTTTGTTAGAATAGAAGCTATAAAACCCGATACATAACAATTCGCCTAGATCAGACAGCTACGGCCACATGTCATTCCGATCACCTCTTCTTCTGCGCAAATTTCTCTTGATTATAGCTTTCAGACCTACCCTTCGGTATAGACAAAGAAGCCCATTGTTCATCCAGACACATTTTCCCGATGTAAACAATTTGTCCCACATGATAGGGATAATGTGCAAGCTGGCGGTGGACAGCTTCCAGAACGGTATGTTCCTCTCCCCGAATAAGGATTGTTTTTGACAGATCCTGTGTGCTCAAAGCTTCGAGGGCTTCAAATAAACATTCCCATCCCCGCTCCCATAAGCCGAGAAGCTCCTGCCGGCTCATGTCCGAATTTTCGAATTCCATGTCACGGTTTCTCCCTGCTTTTTCACCGTCAGAATGCAAAAAATCAGTCCAGCGCGAAAGCATATTTCCATGGAGATGCTTTACGATATGGGCAATACTGTTACTGGAAGCGTTAAACTGCCAGAATAATTGCTCATCGTTCAATTGAGAAAAAGTTCTGTCTCCCAAGGATTTGAAGTCCCTGAATTGCTTGAGACTACTCGCTAAAAAATTGTCCATTATACCGCATTAAGTGTGTTTTTACATGGAGGACAAGATACGAAAATTCTGGGCCACATCGAATGAAAATACCGCAGTTGACAGAGCGATGACTGCAGTTAAAGCGGAAAAAAAACAAGGCGGTCCCGGGGAAGGATCCGCCTTTAGCTAACTAAACATTAAACATAAATAAACAGTCTTTTACGACTTAAACTAAATATTAGAGCACTACACTGCCGCTGGTTGATTTATCAACCTGGACATTTCTTGGCTTATTTTTTAAGGCAATCTTTGCCGACGTAGACACTTTACCTTGCAAGTTGTCTTTTACACTGAGGGTAACAGCAGCGGATGTACTTGCATTAATATGGGCATTTTTCGTCGTAAAGGCTGCCATATTGACGGAAGCAGAAGAGCTGACGTTCAGATCCAGGTTAGTCGCATCTCCTGTGATTTCCTGCTTCGACGAACTGTTTGAACTTACAGTAAGGTTTCGGGCTCTCAGGTCTGTCGTTAATCTGCTTGAGGAACTTGTGGATAAATTGATATCATCTGCGATCAATTTTTTGAGCACCACCTTTGCCGAGGACGAAACGCTAACGGAAATTTTGTCCGCAGTAATGGTTTCATCGGTGTAGATCGAACCGCTGGATGAAGCTGTAAAGCTTGTCGGTATCTTGTTTGAATACACTGTTACCCGATTATTTCGTGCATTCCTGACCTGAGAATTCCGCCTGTACTGAACGTGTAGTACGCCGTTTTTTACTGTTGTTTCAATTAGTGAAAGATGTTCAGCGTTGTCGGCCTCTACCACGACCTCATTCCGGTTAGAACGGACATAATCGACACGCAGAGATGTAGCAGCCGATATGCCATCGGGTGCAGAAATTTTTCGGGTTTCGCGTTCTTGGCCGTGTGCGACACACAAGAATGAAATAAAGGCGATGGTTAAGATTCTTTTCATTGTTTTTTGTATTAGTATTGTTTTATGCTCTGATTATGATTAGCAATTCATCGCTTCCGTAGAGCTGCACGATTTTTCCATTAACTCTATATCTATAATAGTGATGCCAAAATACAATGTATTTGTAACTAGTTGTGTTATAGGTTGTTTTTTATTTGACCGTTTTTTGCGATTGCCCATTTATGAACAATCGCTGTTCGCTATCGGACATTTTTTATGTATTTGTATGCATCCACATCCTCTTTTCGTATGCTGCCTGCCAGAAGGAATACTCCAGGCTCGAAGCTGTTATAAATACTTGTCGCATCCGCTTCCGGTTTGTTGCAGTAGTTTGCTCCGCTATTTTATCCACATAGTCCTTCGCTTTTAAAACACCCTCGGCAAATTCCTCGCTGCTGTAGGTCCCTATCCACTTGGTATATGGGTTTTTGCTCATCTCGGCAATTGATAAAATATAATCACCCACCTTTTTGTAAATCCAGAAGCAGGGTAGGGTTGCCGCCATCGCGACTTCCACAGGTTCGAAGGCAGCTATACTCTTAAGAAAATGAATGTAGTGATGACAAACGGGGCCCACACTGTTACTATTTTCAGTATCGAAACCAAATTCCCTGAAATAATCTCCATGAAGCGCTTTTTCAACAATAAGGGCATTCCTTCCAAATTCAAAATAATCGAGAGCCTGCTGATTATTCACGCTTTTAGCGCCGATATAGGCTAGGACGCGTCCAAAGTCTTCAAGATATAATACATCTTGCTGCATATAAAATTGGAACTTGTCCAAAGGCAAGCTGCCCCTACTCAGTTCGGTGATAAAAGGCATCGCAAGAATGTCGTTATAAATGGGAGTGATAGCTTCCCAGGCATTGTCAGTCCATTTCATGGCAAATTAATTGTTGTGGGTGATGGAAATGATTGAGCGGCCCATTTCCTTTGCCGATCATCAGATCTTTGCTGGATCTGATCGCTTCATGAACATAATCCAATGCGGCTGTGACAGCCCGGTCTAGTGGCAGATGAAGAGCAAGTTGACTTGCGATGGCGGAGGATAACGTACAGCCCGATCCATGGGTGTTTTTGGTTTCTATTTTCTCTGATCTAAACACGAGGGCCGTTTTGTCCTGCTGAAACAGGAGGGAAGTAAGTTGAGCCGTCTGCAAATGGCCGCCTTTAATGAGTACCGCCCGACAGCCCTTCTTCAAAAGTTGATCGCCGGCCTTTTCCATTTCGGGTACACTATCAACTTGCTTACCGATGAGCACGCTGACTTCGTCCAAGTTGGGGGTGATGATCCTTGTCAGTGGAAATAGCAGGTCTACGCAGGCCTGTATAGTGTCGTCCTGTATCAGTTTATGGCCACTTGTGGAGACCATGACAGGGTCAAATACAATGTCGCCGGTGTAATCTCTTAAGTAAGAACTGATCAGTTCAACGAGTTCGGTGCTGTGAACCATGCCAATTTTGATGGCATCCGGATATATGTCCTCAAATATCGCATCAAGCTGTTCACGTACCGCTTGAGTTGGTATTTCATAAATATTTCGTACGCCCTGCGTATTTTGAACAGGTAACGCGGTCAGAACATTCATCGCGTAACAGCCTAGTGCTGATATGGCTTTCGTGTCTGCCTGTATGCCTGCACCTCCGCTGCCGTCAAATCCGGCAATACTCAGTACAGTAGGCACGCTATATGTTGTTATTGTTGTCATCGAAGTAAGTGTTTTAATTGTGCACTGCTTTCTCTGGGATCTTGGCTCCGGCAGATCGCGGAAACGACTGCTATGGCATTGGCACCTGCGTCCCAGGCGGCACCGGCCGTTGCGAGATTCATGTTGCCGATGGCTATCAGGGGCTTTTTCGTACGCATGCGTAACTGCCGCAAGCCTGAGATGCCCCATTCGCCAATAGTGTCTGTTTTCGTCGGAGTGGAAAATATCGGACTTACCCCCAGATGGTCAGCGGCATTTAACTGTTCACTTTCCAGCTGAGCAAGGGCATCCATCGACCAGCCTATGTGTATGCTGTTGCCGAATTTTTCCCGTATAGCCAGGGGCGGCAGGTCTTTTTGTCCAACATGTACGCCCCATGCACCAACGTCGGCAGCAATATCTATGGCATCATTGATAATTAACGGAATTCCATAATGGTCGGTGAGACGTATAAGCTTATGGGCTTTTTCCAGAAAATCGGAATAGACTGCTTTTTTTTCACGTAGCTGCACAATATCTACGCCGCCAATTATTGCTTCTTCCGCAACCTGTAGCCAGGGCTGTGGGTAGCAATCCTCCTCCGAGATAACCAGATACAGAGGGTAAGGAAACTGTGGGCTAAACGCCATGGCAGGTAATCTGAAGATGTGTCTTTAGGGTGTCCTCATCCAGGCGGTATAGTTCGTCGTAAAGGTTTACCTGCAGGGAGCCCGGACCTGCGGATCTTCCGGCTGCCAGTTCTCCGGCAAGGCTCAAAATGGAAACTCCCGCTACTGCTGCGTCAAATACTTGCCCCGTGACGCCGATAAATGCACCAATGAGGGCGGTGGCGCTACAGCCCAAGCCTGTTACCTGGGTCATCATGGCGTGGCCATTACGTACTTCGGCCAAACGCTGATCCGAAAGGATATAGTCAACCTTTCCCGAGATACAGATAACGGAACCGGTTTGCTGTTGCAGACCTTTGCCTGAATCAACCGCAGCAGCGCTGTCAGCAGTGCTGTCCACGCCTTTTGTGGTCGCCTGCTGGACGTTATATAAACTCATGATCTCTGATGCATTTCCCCGGATTATAGTTGGCCGAAGTTCCAGTAGGTTAGCCAGTAGGTCGTTTCGGAAAGCGGAGATACCGGCACCTACCGGGTCCAGCACCCAGGGCTTCCCATTATTGTTTGCATGTTCGGCGGCAATAAGCATAGCCTCGGCAGTCTGCTCACTTATTGTACCGATGTTTAAAACGAGCGCCTGAGCCAGATCCACAACTTCCTGCACTTCAGATGGGCTATGAACCATGACCGGTGATGCGCCAAGTGCAAGTAAGGCATTGGCCGTATTGTTCATAACCACCATGTTGGTAATATTGTGCACTAGGGGCCTTTGCTGCTTGACTCTTTTTAATAGTTGAATAATAGTTTCTTCCATGCCTTCAGTTCTTTTATGTCTTGTTGTGGCTTTGTCAGGAAGAATCGGGACAGTCGGACTTGTCCATCCTATCGTATATGTCAAGCGGATGCTTTTCCCTACGTCGGTGTAAACCGTATCAGGTTCAAAGGGACTATCTCAATTCTGTACAGAATACCCCCAAAGCCACATCAAACTTAATCAAAAAAAAGGAGAAACAGAAAGGCTGTCTATTCAGTAGTGCCTTTTTCGTTTTTGGGATCAGGCACAATATAGTAAGGGGGAGTATAAGCAACCCGTGCAAAATTCTTCATTATGCACGCTGTCTCGATTATCTTACCGCCCTCGAATTTTAACAGCTTTTCGCGCCAGATCTCATTTTTACGGTAGAAGTCGTTGCCGATCTTCAGAAATTGGTGCGCGCGCTCAAACACATGGTAGGCAAAATCCAGTTCCTGATCAATCCTAAGCTCACCTTCCAGACATTTTTCGGTAAACCACAGGTTAATCTGGAAGGTATGGTCCGTATGGTTGGTGAATTGATAGTCGCGATAATTGTAGAATATGGTCGCGCCACTACCAAAAGGCAGAACTCGGCCATCGTCTGGAAAAGGATCGAAGGAATGGTGATAGCGTTCAGCGACGGTTAGCGGGCTGTGGATCACGAGCCAGTGGATAAGATTGGATATCTGGCATATGCCACCCCCTATGCCCGCCCTAGCCTCTCCAAAAGAGAGTTCCATCCCCGGAAGATACCCTTTCTTTTGTGTCGGCAGTCCTACGAGTTTACAGAACGAGAACGTCTCACCTGGCCGGATTAAAATCCCAGTGATCTGCTGTGCCGCAATCTTGAGGTTGGTTACTTTATTGATCTGAAGCTGCATATTGTTCTCTCCAAGCTTCTTCAATAAAACCGACTGGTGCTTCTTTACCCTGAACCGAAGCAACTCTGCTGTTTTTGCCTGTGCATATCGCTTATTGTCCAACAGCCAGATGGCTTTTCTTTGTATTCTTCTTACCCAGACAGCGATTGTATAGAGTAGAGGATGGCGCTGACTGATTAATTTTCGTTTTGCCACGAATAAAACCCGATTATAAATTGTTTCCGCACTTGTATTGTCCTAGTATTCCTGTCTTATGTGTTTGGTTTTTCTTTTACTGTTATATTGTCTCGGAGGGATCTGACTGTCCGCAGTCATCTTATCGCCATTGGTATTGCTGTGGCCGCATACCCTAATAGTACCAGCGGTGATAAGATGATGTAACAATTGGACGATGAGCCATTGAGATGCAGTATGCAGTTGTCTGACGGTTTCTATTTGTCCAATACTTCTTTTAAAAATAACAGCATATGGTCCCAGGCACGTTTGGCCATTATCGGGTTATATTCGGGAGATTCGGGATTGGTAAACGTATGCCCAGAGTTAGCATACGTAATAATCTGCCAATCTGCATGGCCGTCGTTTAGTTCCTTGACTAACCCCTCATAATCTTCTTTCGATACGCTCTTGTCTGCCGCGGGGTGTTGGATAAGTACTTTAGGGGCAATTGGCGTATTGGTACGGTCAGCTGCTTTGGATAAGCTGCCATGGATACTGACAACTGCGGCCACCGGAAGTCCCCCCCGTGCTGTTTCCAGTGCACCTGTTCCGCCAAAACAATAGCCGATGACAGCAATCTTGGTGGGTGCAGCGCCAGCTTTTTTAAGCTGTTCCAATGCTGCGGCAATGCGACGTTGATAGGCTTTATAGTCGGCCTTATATTGGCCAGCAATCTTCGAAGCGGCAGTATTATCGGCCGGCACATTTCCTTCACCGTAAATGTCTGCTATAAAGGCGACGTAACCTTCTTTCTCTAGCTGTAGAGCTGCTTGCTTTGCTTCATTATCAATTCCTTTCCAGGCAGGCAAAATTAACACGCCAGGTCCATTCTTAGCTGGGGTGGATGTCATCAGTCCGTTGAGCTTCTGTGCTCCGTCTTGGTAGGAAATCGGTTTCAGCTGTTGGGCAATGCTTGTCATCGTAATCATCGTTAATATAAATAGTGTCAAAGCTGTTTTCATGTTTTCTTAAATTAACTGTTCATCTCGTACTGGCTTAGCCGGATCTTCACTGCCACCGGTCGGGTTATGAAAAGCCCTGAATTACTTCATTATCAAGTGCCGGTCCAGCCGTATTTTTGTGTCAATCAGTAAACGATTTAAATGGAAAATTGTTTTATGGATTCTATGATCCCAATGACATCCTGTTGGCCCAGGCCGTTGCCTTGTGCCTTCTGGTAGGTGTCGAGCAGGGCACCAATCAAGGGGTAGTTTGCTCCCGCTTGCTGCGCAAGACGGATGTCTTTTAGCATCAGATCCAATGCAAATGCCGGTGTATAGTCTTCTGCTATCAGTAAAGGGGTTTTTACTTTCGTTGCGCCGCTGCCACTGGCACTGTCGTTGATGATCTCCAGCATGTCACTTCGCCCGATTCCCAGCTTATCCGAAAATAGGATCGTTTCAGCAAGGCCCTGATAGATGATCGACAGGAAATAATTGATCGCAAGTTTAGCGGCAATGCCTTTGCCGTTTTCGCCGAGGTGTTTAATGGATTTGCCCATTTTTTCAAGATAGGGGCGCGCGCGCTCAAGGTCTGCCTGCTCACCGCCGACCATAATAATCAAAGTTCCGTCTGCGGCTGGTTTGGTACTTCCCGCCACAGGAGCGTCCAAAAATGAAGCGCCCCGCTCTTTTAATTTAGCAGCTAGAGCTACACTGGCACCGCGTGATATGGTGCTCATGTCCACAAATAGTTTTCCCTGTATCTCTTGTTCAAGAATAATACCATATACTTCCAGTACAGCTTTGTCATCTGTTAACATTGAAAAGATGACGTCATTGGATTGAACTAGCTCCACGATACTGCTTTGTACTGTAGTATGGTGTTCGAAATCTTTCGCCTTAGCGATATTTCTGTTATAGACAGCGAGAGGAAAGCCCGCACGTTCTAAGTTTTTGGCCATGGGATACCCCATATTGCCCAGTCCTATAAATCCAATGTGATCTGTTTTCATGTCAGAAGATTTTGTCTGGTCCGAAAAATTTATTTTGAATTAAAGATACAAATGTTTTTCGGATCGAAGTACGGCGCTTTACGCCGAAATAATAAAGGAGATAATGTCTTTGCAATTAATCGCGTCATCTTTGTGCGGATATCTTCCATTCCGTTGTCAGATCAAAACCCGTATCTCATTGCGTAGCAATACGATTTTATTTTCGTTTTCGAGCTTCTTTAGAATTCTGGACACCACGACCCGTGAGGTATTCAAATCGGAGGCTATATTCTGATGTGTAAGCGTGAGAATTCTCTCTGCATTGAGTCTCATCTTCGTGGTCAAATAACTAAGGATACGCTCTTCCATATTTGAGAACGCGAGGCTATCTAGGGCTTGTAGCATTTCGTCCATTCGGCTGGCGTAACTTCCCACAATAAAATTGCGCCAAGAAGCGTATTTTCCCATCCAACGGCTGACGAACTCATTGGGGATCATAGCGAGAGTTGTTTGTCTTTCGGCGATGGCACGGATTTCGCTTTTTCTATTGCTTAAACAACAGGCAATGGACATGGTGCAGGTTTGCCCTTTTTCGAGATAGTACAACAGCAACTCGCCTTGTATATCATCTTCCCGAACGATTTTGACGGCGCCTTCAAGCAGCAGGGGCATCGACCGTATATATTGTCTCGAATCGATGATTAAGTCGCCCTCGCTGAAACTTTTGTTAATAGCCACTTCGTTGATTTCAGCAATCAAGGCCGGCTCAAGTACAGCAGCATAAACTTGTTCAATGGATAACATAACAATTAATCTTGCCTAAAGATAGTTATTTTTCAGCCGTTACCGTACAGCTCCGTCTAAATCAATTCATCATCAATCATTAGGAAGCTGCTCAATAGAGCTATTGGATTAATAAAGATTTATCCGACTTATTCAAAATGGACAAAATTTTATTTTGGATGCTTTTGCCAAATTTTTATAAAAAAGCTGTTGTGTATGATTTATTTCTAATAAAACGATGTCAAGCAGATAATTATATTCTAAAAAACGCTGTTCTGATGAATACGATTAAAATATAGAGTTGCCATACTTCGAGAGAAGGAAGCTTACCTAGTGTTAAAATTAGTTAAAAAGACAATCAATTCCTAATTTTGCGGCACAAAAACAAAACAATCACATCTAACATGAAAAAGTCTTTACTTTTTTTTGCACTTTTTTTTGCCAGTTATGGTGCTATTCAAGCACAAAGTGCAAAATCTAGTTCGGTTTCAGGAGTTGTAAAAGAGGCTACTGGACAAACAGTTAAAGGGGCAACTATTAAAATCATCCACATTCCAAGTGGTCAAGTGTTCAGCGGCTCAGCTGATGCCGACGGCAAATTTCAAATTTTAGATCTCCAAGCAGGTGGGCCTTATAGATTGGAAGTGACTTATATTGGTCAGCAACCTGTTGTTATCGAAGGTGTTATGCTAAAATCAGGGGAGGTGCTCAACTTGAATCCTACCTTTGCAGCCAATTCTTCTACAAATCTAGATGAGGTTGTGATTGTTGGTCATGGTGTGATCGATATTGCTGCAGGCAGAAAGACTCCCATTGCTGTTTCGACAATTCATAAAAGAGATTTAGAGGAAAAGGTAGGTGCTCAGGATATTACTTCGGCGCTTGCAAATACGCCATCTGTTTACATTACGGGGCAGGCCAAAGGCTTTGGCGAGTCATCGATGACCACACGTGGTTTTGATCAGTCCAACACGGCGTTTTTATTGAATGGTCAGCCGATCAATGGAATGGATAATGGTAGTGTCTATTGGTCGAATTGGTCCGGTCTTACAGACATCGCATCTTTAGTACAGATTCAACGTGGTTTGGGTTCCTCCAAATTGGCGATATCATCAGTGGGCGGTACTGTTAACTATGTTACTCAATCCACTGCCATGAAAGAGGGCGGTTTTATCAGAACGACCGTGGGTAATGATATGTTCATGAAAGCGACGGTAGGGTATAATACTGGTCTGATGAAAAATGGCTTTGCAGTATCCGCCATGTTCACACAGTGGTCCGGCAATGGATATACAGATCATACCGAAGGTGCAGGACAAAGTTATTTCTTGTCGGTTGGTTATAAAGCGAGTGAAAAGCACAACTTGAACTTTATGGTTACTGGCGCACCACAATGGCATAATCAAGGCTATACATCGAAACTGTCAAACTATTTGCAACACGGCAAACGCTTCAATGACAACTATAAAGATGTTAACGGCGTTATGATGAACCCACAGAAAAATTTTTATCATAAACCGGTGGCGAACTTAAATTGGGACTGGACAATTAATGATAAGTCGTCATTGTCCACTGTGGTGTATGCCTCTTTGGCAGCTGGGGGAGGACAGGGGCTTAAATCGGATAAGTATAATAAAGGCGGATACCTAGCAGCGGACGTGAACAATCACCAGTGGTTTGGTATTGTTTCAAATTATAACAACAAACTGACCGAAAATCTAAATGTGAATGTAGGATTTGATGTTAGAGATTATAAAGGGACACATTACCGTAAGCTGATTGACCCTTTGAGCAATACAGAGGGTGTCGTATTGGGAGGCAATGTGAACTTGCCCCAGCTGCCTCGGGTTACCGAAACCTATTCAACCAATCCATGGAAAGCATTCGCTAGCAAACCTGATGCGAGAGAAAATAGGCTGGCATGGGATTATAACCAATATATTCGTTACGCAGGTCTCTTTGGACAGATCGAATATGCAAAAGATGGATTTACTGCATTTTTTCAGGGTTCATTGTCCGAGCAGCAAAATATCCGTAAAGACTATTTTCAGTACACTCCTGGCAATGAAAAGTCCAAAGATGTCAATAATTTTGGCTACAATACCAAGGGGGGACTTAGTTATACATTGGGGCAGCACACCATATTCGGTAACGCCGGGTATTATGCTCGTCAGCCCTACCAAAACAATATTTTCATGAATTATGCAAATGATATCAATGAAAATGCGGTGAACGAAAAAATCCTTGGATTAGAAGCAGGATACAAATTTGCTTCAGACTATTTAGATGTGGATGTAAACGTTTACAGAACCACTTGGGACAACCGGGTTACGGGTAGTTCCAGATTAGCAACAGACAAAGACGTAGCTAAGTATAATCCCGACAACGATCCGGGTATCCTTGTGGCTGGTCAATTTATTTATACAACAAACTATGGTGTCAAACAGGACCATAGGGGGGTAGAACTGGATGTGGCTGCTCGGCCGTTCAGCGGATTGACCTTGACTGGGTTTGCGTCAGTTGGTGATTGGAAATATGATGGGAAAGTGACCGCTGTAGACCGTAATGATAATCGTGTCGAATTGGGTCGTGAAGAAGTAGACCTGACGGGAGAACATGTTGGAAATGCAGCGCAGACAACCTATGGTTTCGGTGCGAAATACATCCTGTTCAAAGGGTTCTCCATTGACGGGAACTATAGACAGTACAATAGACTCTATTCTTCAAAACACCGAACCGTCGAAGAAGATGGTCGAAAAATGGGGCGTGTACTGGAGCTTCCTTCCTTCAATCTACTCGACGCCGGATTATCTTATGAAGTGAAAGTCAATGACAAAAACACCATGAGCTTCCGTGTGAATATGAATAATGTATTGAATAAATTCTACATTTCGGAAGCTACCTCAAGTAATGTGACGACTGATGTGGATAAGACATGGAACGGTATCGATACCTCCAACTTTGTCTTAATCGGTCAGGGCCGCACATGGAACGCTTCGGTGAAATTTACGTTCTAAAAATCGGCAACGAATCAGTAAAAGGACCCACAAATAATATTGTGGGTCTTTTTTTGTTTTTTAATAAAAACTTAATACTTTTAGGTGATCTAACTGTCGACCTGATGTTGCATAAATTAATTTGTCTGGATAATTTGCAGATAGGCACTGTCTATTTTTCTGCGTTTGTTGTTAATCTGGATGGTGGTAATACTGGTTTTGCTTTATATATTAACCAAGAAAGTGATCCCATCTTTATTTTTAGAAAAGAAAAGAAAAATGAAGTTTCTTTTCACGTCAATGAAGAACAGTTTTTTTGGATTGTTAAAAATAGTCAGTTCAGTCCAGGTGAACGACAGGATTTTTTTGCTGAGTTTGTGGAATTTCTGCGTCTAATGGAAGATAAAGTTTCAAATTATGTTTTCAAACGTGAAAAATTAATCCGATTTACCAATTCCAGAGATATAGTTCGGTATAAATATCTGTATTTGACAGGTGAGTCGCAGTAACAGGCATAAAAGGGGAAATGCACAGCGGTTAAATTTCTTTTGTAAAGAAATTTAACTTAGTTTTGGATATGAAGCAAATGATTTCAAATCTATCTGTTATCCTCCAGGGCAACGTGCTTACAGAAACTGATTTTCAATTTCCCCCAACGGTATTGCTTGCCAAATATTCTTTTTTGCCAATTACTTCTTTTTTTCCGGATGAAAGCATTGCTATCGCTCAAGATTGGCTCCAGGCCATCCCTCAGGGAGTGATAAGTGAACTGTTTACAGGTTTTTTGGATGGAATACTGGCCACAGGTAATCCCGTCGCCCGTTTTGAAGAGATCATCTCATCCACGGGGCATGTACTTGCCTACAGTTACCTCGGACTCTATTATTATAAGACCAATGCATATCAGAATGCTGCCGAAGTGTATTCGCGGGCAATTGAAAAATACCCGGAAGAAGCCTATTTCTATGCTAGCCGATGTCTGATCTATCGGCTCATGGGCGAGGAAGAAGGTGCGTTTTACGACTATCAAATTGCGAAAAGATTGGATTTTAATTACCACAGTGTGCTCGAATGGCAAGAAAACCAAGGCGACATCACATATTTTGAAGCTGAAAATCTGGTTATCCAGGAACTTGAACCTAAACAGCAGCAACTGAGTGTAGATGAACTGAATTCATTGGGATTGGAGTATGTTCATTGTTATGATTATGTGAAAGCTATAGAGCTTTATTCCATGGCGATCGAACGGAATGAAAGCCCCGATAGCAATCTTCTTATTTTTAGAGGCAGCCTTTATTTAAAGCTAACCTGTTTTGAACTGGCGCTGCGCGATTTTAATCAGGCGATCGCACTCGATGCACAACAGACAGCCGCCTATATATTTCGGGCCAAAGTATTCGAATCATATCGCTACACCCAAAAAGCGTTGGCAGACTATGCAAAAGCCGAAGAGCTCGATGCCCAGTCGTCTATTGTCTTTGAAGAAAGGGCTTCACTATTTGAACGCCTAGGGTCTCTCCATGAAGCATTATCAGATTTCGACCGTCTTGTCGAACTGAATCCCACAGACTTTTACGTCTATTCCCTGCGGGCTGATCTGAAGGAAAAACTGGCGGACATGCAAGGAGCACTACTTGATTATTCGCGGGCGATAGAACTAAATCCATATTATTCTGATCTATATGCCTATCGGGCGGCAATTAAAGAAAAATTGGGTGATAGTGAAGGGGCTAAACAAGATTTGGAAAAGTTTGAAGAACTGGAAGATGAATAGCCTGTAATCCGCAAAATCAATACGCCCGAGGTTCCGTCAGGTTGATTGATTTTGCAGATGTAGTTCGGTAAGATAAGTGGCCTTCGCCTGCCTTTATTTGATTATGCGTTTGATCTTGTTTGAACGTTTAATCAGCTTGTGTAATCTATCGTAATCTTCATTGGCAATAGCGTCGTGCAGTGATTGCAGCTGCTTGATATGCTCTTCCAGTACTTCAAGCACGTTTTCGCGGTTCTGTTTGAAAATAGGCGTCCACATGTCGGGGGAGCTCTTGGCGAGTCGTACCGTTGATTCAAATCCCGAGCCCGCTAATTCAAATATGCGTCCTTGTGACTTCTCTTTCTCCAAAACCGTTAACGCCAAGGCGAACGAAGTCAGGTGGGAAATATGCGAAACATAGGCCGTATGTACATCGTGCTCATCTGCATTCATAAAGCAGGTGCGCATCTCCAATTGGTCCGTTATGGCATCGGCAATCTCGAAAGCGTCCTCATCTGTTCGGAAGGCTTCTACATAAACCATCATTTTCCCTTTGAATAAGCCTGCAATAGCAGCTTCCGGACCTGAATATTCCGTACCGGCCATAGGGTGCGCAGCGATGTAGCGCCCCCTGTTCGGATGGTTGGTAATTTTGTTCAATATGTTGGTTTTGGTTGACCCCATATCAATGATGACCTGATCAGTGACCTGATCCAGGATAAATGGTACGACCTGTAGAATAGCATCTACCGGAATGGTCAATATCAATACCTTACAGGTTTTTATGGCATCCTCCAGACTAGCGGCTTCGTCAATAAAGCCGATCTGCTTGGCTTTATCAAGATTTTTCTCGCTCTTATCCACACCAACGATTTTGCTGCAGAATTTTGTTTCTTTTAAACGTATGGCAACTGAGCCGCCAATTAAGCCTACACCTACGATGGCTATATTCATTTTATGGAATGATTAATGTTGAAAAAATAAGCTTAAAAGCTATTCTTGATACGCTGGATTGATTCCTCCAATGTGTCAACGGTTGCGCAAAGGCTGATCCGGATATAGCTGTTTCCTTTGTCTCCAAATATACCTCCGGGCGTAATGAATACGCGAGCGCGGCTTAATACAATATCGCTGAGGGCATAGCCATCGGTATATGTTTCCGGCACCCTTGCCCAGACAAATAAGCCAACTTGGTTTTTTTCATAGCTGCAATCCAATAGATCCATGATTTCATAAATCTTATGACGCCGCTCACCGTAAACTTTATTTAGATCCCGGTACCAGGACTCCTCGAGCTGTAAGGCTTTTGCAGCTGCTAGCTGTACAGGTAAAAACATGCCGGAATCCATGTTGCTCTTAAAACGCAGAACTTCGTTGATACGTTCCTCGGCGCCCACCAATAAGCCTATACGCCAACCGGCCATATTGGAAGACTTGCTTAATGAATTTAATTCAATTGCCACTTCTTTCGCCCCCGGAACGCTCATAATGCTACGCGGTGTGTCCGTCAGTATAAAACTGTAAGGGTTGTCGTGGCAGATAAGGATATGGTGCTCCTTGGCAAACGCGATCAGTTCGTTGTAAAACTCATCAGAGGCAGATGCACCCGTCGGCATATGCGGATAATTGATCCACATGAGCTTTACCCGTGACAGGTCTTTCTTGCGAAGTTCTTCCAAGTCGATAAGCCAGTTGTTTTCGGGAGTAAGATCGTAGGTAACCGCTTCTGCACCGCTCAGCCGAACAGCAGCGGCATAAGCCGGATAGCCCGGATTTGGGATCAAAGCTTGATCACCCTCCTGAAGATAGGTCATGCAAATATGGACAATGCCTTCCTTTGACCCGATAAGCGGTAGTATTTCGGTATTCGGATGAAAGGTAGCACCATAGTAACGTTGATACCAAGCTGCGGCAGCTTCCCGCAGGGCAGGAGCCCCTTTATAATTTTGATAGCCATGTACATGCGGGTATTCAGCATTCGTGTTCAACGTCTTGATCACTTCCGGATGAGGAGGCAAATCAGGACTGCCGATCCCAAGGTTGATTACGCGTAACCCCTGCTTATTCAGTTCATCTATTTCCCGTAGTTTTTTTGAAAAATAGTATTCCTCGGTATGCTGTAATCTTTTAGCAACGTTTATTTGCATTTTGTATTTTAATAAATTGGATGTTTGTTGGGGCTAAATTAGGGAATTATCTATAAAAAGGAGAGTTTTTTATCGATTTTTCAAGAGACGCGCTACTTTAACATGTATCACCGCCGTGCAACAATTTTATTGTATCTAAATGCATGGGCGCTTTTCTTGATTAATTTGTTATTTTTGTTCAATTCAAAATAAATGAAAACATATTTTAGGCTCTTATCATTTGCTAAACCCATAGAAAAATTTGCAATCCCTTACGTGATCTGCACGTTGATCACAGTTGTGTTTAGCACCTTAAATTTAGCGTTACTTGCTCCATTGCTCCAGACACTGTTTCATACCGGTGAAACTACTGAAACGGTTACAAAACCACAAAATTTCATGGATATATTGGACTGGTTTAATTATTACGCCAGCGTGGCCAACGAGCAATTCGGTGCGTATGGAGCACTAAAATACGTTTGTATTGTAATTGTAATTTCGGTTTTTATCAGCAACATGTTCCGCTATTTCTGCCAGCGGATCATGGAAAATTTTCGCATCCATACCTTGCTAAAGTTACGTAGAGCCGTCTTTGACAATGTGATGGACCTTCATGTCGGCTACTTTACGGGGCAGCGTAAGGGAGATATTGTCTCCAAAGTTGCATCTGATGTTCAGGTGGTACAGTACTCGGTAACGGGTACTTTACAGGTGGTTTTTAAAGAACCTCTACAGCTAGTCGCCTATATTGTGATGCTCTTTGTTATTTCTGCCAAATTGACTTTTTTCTCCTTGTTGGTGATCCCAGTGTCCGCGTTTTTCATCGCGCGCATCGTAAAAAATCTAAAAAGTCAGGCCCGCTCAGCGCAGGAGTCCTACGGCAACATGATCTCCTATTTGGATGAGGCGCTCTCCGGAATTAAAATTATCAAGGCATTTAACGCGGTATCCTTTATCAAAAATAGGTTCCACAACGAAAATGAACGTTACGCAAATATCGGCCGCGCAATGGCGAAACGACAGCAATTGAGTTCTCCTGTTTCCGAACTATTGGGGGTTATTATGGTTGCAGTCATTCTGCTGTACGGCGGACATTTAGTACTATCCGGTGATCAAAACCTGAACGCGTCCGATTTTATAGCCTATATCGCGATTTTCTCCCAGGTTATGCGTCCCGCTAAAGCACTGACGGATGCATTTAGTGGTATACATAACGGTCTGGCTGCCGGTGAACGTGTGCTCGAGCTGATTGATGAGAGAAGTGCAGTTACGGACAAACCAAATGCGAGGTCTGTCGAAACTTTTGCGCGGGAGATTGCCTTTAAACAGGTGGATTTTGGATATACCAAGGATAAAAAAGTGCTCCAAGGGATTGATCTCACGATAGAAAAAGGAAAAATTGTGGCGTTGGTGGGCCCCTCAGGAGGCGGAAAATCGACGCTGGTGGATTTAATCCCCAGGTTTATGGATGTTACTGGTGGGCAGATTCTTTTTGATGGTATAGATCTGCGGGATCTTGATCAGGACTCGCTGCGAAATATGATCGGAGTGGTCAATCAGGAGTCCATCCTATTTAACGATACGATCTACAACAATATCGCGTTCGCAAACCAGCAGGCGAGCCAGGATGAAGTGGAAGCGGCGGCAAAAATTGCGAATGCCCATGAGTTTATTCTAAAGACCGAAAAAGGGTATCAGACAAATATTGGTGACCGGGGAGGTAAATTGTCCGGTGGCCAGCGGCAACGGATCTGTATTGCCCGTGCTGTTTTGAAAAACCCGCCAATTATGTTGCTCGATGAAGCCACCTCTGCACTGGATACAGAATCCGAAAAGTTGGTACAGGATTCACTGTATAAACTCATGGACAATAGGACGACGGTCGTCATCGCACATCGGCTGAGCACTATTCAGAATGCGGATAAAATTGTTGTGATTGAAGGCGGTAAGATTGTAGAGACTGGAAGTCATAGTGAACTGCTGCAACACGATGGCCTCTATCGAAAGCTGATTGAGATGCAGCAGTTTACCGATTAACTCCCCGTTGTATTATAAGGCAAAGAACTGGGGTAATGGTTCGTAAAATGAGTGTTATGACATTTTTTATTATAACATTTGTCGCCTTTTCGGTACATTTGTTTGAGATAGGAGATACATGTAATGAACGCAACAGATAAATTGAATTTCTTGATCAACGATAAGAATTTAGCGGGTGAATTAAGAAATATAGCAGAAAAAGTTTTGCGAGAAGAGCGTATCACTTTTGAAGAAGGAGTTCTTTTATACGAAAAAGGAGAATTGGGCTATCTTGGTGTCCTTGCCAACTATATCCGTGAAAAACGTCATGGAGACCGTACGTTTTTTAATCGCAATTTTCATATTGAGCCCACCAACGTATGTGTTTATGACTGTAAATTCTGTTCGTATTCCAGGCTGATCAAACAGCGGGCTGAAGGCTGGGAGATGGACGTTGACGGGATGATGGATATCGTCAAGAAATACGATCATGAACCCGTGACGGAAGTGCATATTACGGGCGGTGTCGTGCCTAAGCAAAACCTCGAGTTCTACGCCGATTTTTTTAGAAGATGTAAGGCACATCGCCCCGAGTTACATATCAAGGGGCTGACGCCGGTAGAATACTATTATATCTTCAAAAAAGCAAAATTAAGTCATTACGAAGGGTTGAAATACCTGCAGTCCTGTGGGCTCGATTCCATGCCCGGCGGTGGCGCGGAAATCTTCCATCCCGAAATTAGGGAGCAGATCGCGCATGACAAATGTACTGCCGAACAATGGCTTGACATTCACGAACAGGCGCACCGTCTTGGAATGCATACCAATGCGACCATGTTATATGGCCATATTGAGCAATTCTGGCATCGAGTAGACCATATGGAACGTCTGAGACAGCTACAGGACAAGACAGGCGGATTTCAGACATTCATTCCGTTGAAATTTAGGAATAAAGAAAATCAAATGTCTCATATTCCGGAAGTATCGGTTGTTGAGGATCTCAGAAATTATGCTATTGCCCGAATCTATATGGATAACTTTGACCATATTAAGGCTTATTGGGCAATGATCTCAAGAGATACAGCACAGTTGTCTCTGGCTTTTGGTGTGGACGATATTGACGGGACACTGGACGATACGACCAAGATCTATAGCATGGCGGGGGCAGAGGAGCAGAAGCCGGGTATGACGACACAGGAGGTGGTGGAACTCATAAAAAATGTGGGACGCCATCCGATCGAACGGGATACTTTATATAATGTGGTGACTGATTATCAAGATTATGTCTTCGATAACAGCCCACAAAAGAAAAGCTATTATGCACTTCCTGTGGTGAATCCTTAAATTAGATACCTTATTTTGAAAAAGACATTTTATTTTATACGGCACGGACAGACGGATTTAAATCTGAGAGGGATTGTACAGGGAAGAGGAGTTAACTCGCCATTAAATGAAACGGGTTTGGCTCAGGCGCAGGCATTCTTCGAACGTTATCGTTCGGTGCCTTTTGATAAAATATATACATCAACCTTATTGCGTACGCATCAGACGGTGCAAGGCTTTATTGATATGAATCTACCCTGGGAGCAATTGGTGGGCCTGGACGAAATCAGTTGGGGAATCTATGAAGGCAAAGAGCAGACTCCCGAACTATTGGCTGGTTTTGAGCAATTGGTTGCCGCATGGCGCAACGGAGAATTGGACGTCAGTATTGAAAATGGAGAGTCTCCGAACGAGTTGATGGCACGTCAGCAGATTGCATTGGACCATATGCTGGCTCGAAAAGATGAAAAAAATATCCTTGTCTGCATGCATGGACGCGCCTTGCGTATTATGCTCTGTCTGATGACCGGTATTGATGCCCGTTATATGGATGATTTTCCACATACAAATACTGCTTTGTATAAACTGCTGTATGAGAATGGCCGTTTTGAGATTATCGACCATTACAATATAGCGCACTTAGAAGCATTAATGAATGAATAAAATTAGAGTTTCAGCCGTATCTTACACAAATACTTATCCATTTTTAAATGGAATACGTAAATCAGAGGTCATGGATCAGATTGATCTGAGCGTTGATTATCCAAGTGCATGTGCACAAAAAGTCATAGACGATGAAGCGGATATCGGTATTATTCCTACCGCTGCATTGTTGAGTCTACCAGAATATTATATCAATACGGATTTTTGTATAGGTACCGAAGGAGCGGTGGATTCCGTATTTATCTTTTCTATCAAACCGATTGAGGAGGTGAATACCTTGAAGCTTGATAAGCAGTCCCGTACGTCAAATGGTTTGGCGCGTGTATTACTCAAAAATTATTGGAAAAAGGATGTTAGGTTGATTACGGATGATGCCGAAACAGCAGACGCCTATGTGCTGATAGGTGACCGTACCTTTGGAAAGAAAAATTCTGTTCCTTTTGTTTATGATTTAGGTCAGGAATGGTTCAATTTTACAGGCTTGCCGTTTGCCTTCGCGCTTTGGGTGAGCAATAAGAGGTTACCGGATCGCTTCGTGCGGGATTTTAACGCCGCTCTGGCTTATGGTGTGGCACACGCGGCCGATGTAATTGTTGGGCTGCCCAAATTTGAAGGTTTTGATTATAACAAGTATCTTACTCAGCATCTCGACTTCCATTTGACAGATCGAAAACGGGAAGCTGTGAGACGGTATCTGGATTACTTAAAAGATCTACAACAGTAAAATAAATGGCAATTTGCAAACAGAGTGTTCAGCCTTATGTCCGGAAGTCCGAATATTTTCATGACTGGATACGCTATCGTGTGCCCGGTATGTTTCCGGGCGCATTGCCTTTCTAGGCGAGACCAATTTTTACTTTTCGGCCTTTGATTTTTTGGCCATTTGCTATTTTAATGATTGTTGTTGCCAGATCCCGTTTTACAGCCACATAGGCTGCCTTGTCTTTGATCTCGATAATGCCGATGTCCTCTTTTTCTACGCCTTCTAAATGGAGCAAAAAGCCGACGATGTCGATCTTATTGATCTTATCTTTTCGGCCTGCACTGATGTAAAGGGTGGCGAAAGGTGAATTTTCCGGAAGATCGTAATATTCGGGAAATTCTTCTTTGGCTGTTTCCGCCGGAATAAAGAGATATACTTCGTCAGGTTTGAGCATCACATACACTTCACCCTCTGCCTGCATGCGTGCCGTACGACCGTTACGGTGTATAAATGCATCTTCCTGCAAGGGCAGCTGGTAATGGATGATGACGTCAACTTGTGGAATGTCAAGTCCTCTAGCAGCGAGATCAGTCGTAATCAGTAAGTGATTGGAATGATTTCTGAATTTTAAAAGTGCTAACTCACGGTCCTGCTGTTCAAGCCCGCCATGGAAACTGTCATGGATAATATTTCTATTCGAAAGCAGTTGGCTGACGTGGTCTACCGCCTCACGATGATTGCAAAAAACGATCGTTTTTTTATTCCCGGTTTTACAGATAAGTTTGAGCAGCGCTTCGAGCTTCTTTTGTACGGGGGCCACGACCTTTTTTATCGTTATCTGGGGCATCTTTGCTCGATCACCTAGAAAATTCACAAGCACCGGAGACTGAATTTTTGTGAAGGCAGGAATGCTCTCCATGAAAGTTGCAGAGGTCATTATGCGCGATCGGACCGCTGGGAGCTGTCGAATGATAAAATCCATCTGCTGATGGAAACCCAATTCCAGTGATTTATCGTACTCGTCCAAAACCAAGGTGTGGATATGCCCGGCATCAAAATTTCTTTCTTCGAGATGATGTTTTATTCGGCCGGGTGTTCCGATAATTATTGCCGGAGCCTCCTTCAGTCTGTTTTTCTCAATACTGGTACTATGTCCTCCATATACACAGGTCACCTTATGACCGATCGCAATTTTTTTTAATACTTGTTCAATCTGCATGGCCAGCTCACGGCTGGGGACCATGACGAGCACTTCCACCTTACCCGCATGTCCAGCGAGCTGTCCAAGCAGCAACAATGAAAAGGCCAATGTCTTTCCTGATCCCGTAGGTGAAAGTAATATCAGATCCCTATCACTTTCATAAGATTCCAGAACGTCCTCTTGCATTTCATTCAAAGATGAAATGCCTAACCTGTTTAAGATCGCTTGTAGCTGCATGTACAAAAGTACAAATTAAAAACAAAAGGTAATCCTTGATGACAAAGATTACCTTTTGTTTATGAGGTACGGCTATGGATGTTAATAATTCCTCAAAAGTATTATTCTAGAGGATATCTATACCTTCCTGTCTAAGGGACTGCTTTTTGTCCTCTTCCCATATACTGACCTGTACCTCTCCGATATGTTTCTTTTTGAGCATAAACATACAGACCCTGGATTGTCCGATTCCACCGCCGATGGATTGGGGTAGCTCGTCGTTGAGCAGCATGGTATGGAACGTTAATTTTGATTTTTCAGTACAGTTTCTGATTTCCATCTGATGCGACAATGCCTTTTTATCAACCCGGATTCCCATCGAAGACAGTTCGAAGGCAGCATTTAAAACAGGATTCCAGACAAGAATGTCGCCATTTAGTCCATGGTAACCAGCCTCGTTTACCGTGCTCCAATCATCGTAATCAGCCGCGCGTCCATCGTGTGCCACACCATTGCTGAGTGCACCGCCGATACCATACAGGAAGACTGCCCCATACGCTTTGGTGATGGCGTTCTCACGTTCTTTGGCGCTCAGTTCCGGATATTTCTGCAGTAATTCTTCGGACGAAATAAAGGTAATATTCTCCGGTAGGATCGCTTGTAAATGTGGGTATCTCTTTTCCACTTCGGTTTCTGCAAATCGAAGCGATTGATATATTTCAAGTACCGTCTCCCTGAGAAAGGAGAGGTTGCGTTGTTCTTTTGCGATGACTTTTTCCCAGTCCCACTGATCTACATAGATGGAGTGTATCGGTGTGTAATCCTCGTCAGGACGAAGGGCTTTCATGTCAGTTATTATACCTTCTCCCGGTAGCATTTCAAGTTCTTTCAAACGTACACGTTTCCATTTTGCCAAGGAGTGGACCACTACCGCTTTTTTCTCATTTAGTGATTTGATCGGAAAGGAAACGGGCCGCTCAATGCCGTTTAAGTCATCGTTCAGTCCTGTGCCATCTAATACAACCAGTGGTGACGAAATGGGAATAAGATTTAGTCGTTTTTTTAATTCTTGGACAAATGTATCTTTAACGAAGCTGATAGCAACCTCGGTATTCAAAAGTTTTCTTCCCTCCATACGAGTCAATTGAATAGCTATATACGGAACAGGTATATAGCGTCATTCCTATTTTTAGTTATTTGATACAAAAATATGAAAATATCATTGGCTAGGGTATTTTGTTGTTATTTTTAATATTTATATATTAAAGTGTTGAAAAAATACAAATATTATAACAATAAGTAGCTGGGCTGGCGGTTAATTATAAAACTATCAATTTCGAAAGAGAAAATCTCAAGAAATAAAAAAAGAGCTCTGAAATGAGTCCATAGCTCTTTTTTTCATTAGTATGAATTAAACAGAAAAGCTTTCCCCGCAGGCACAGGTACGGCTGGCATTGGGGTTGTGGAACTCAAAACCTTTGCCCGTCAATCCATCGGAATAATCAAGTTCTGTCCCCGCTAAATAGAGAAAGGACTTGATATCTAAACATATCTTGACTCCTTTATCTTCGAAAAACTGGTCGCCTTTTTTTTCTTCGTTGTCGAAATTTAGCTTATAGCTCAAGCCTGAACAACCACCACTTTCCACAGCAACACGTACAAAATAACTGCTGTCATATTGCTCATTTTTCATGATTTCCTCGATGCGGTCTTTCGCTTTGTCTGTAACTGTAATCATAGCTCTGTCTTTGTGTAAAGCAAAGATACATACAATATGAATATGTTTTGCCTGTTGTAAGTTTTTAGAATGTCATAAATCAGCTTAGGAGTCCCGCCTGATGAAGCTGCCAGATAGGGGATTGTGCTCTTATCTTTTTTACAGCGGCTTTGATCAGCTCGGTACATTGGATAATTTCTTCCCGTGTTGTCAGTATACTGAGACTAAACCGGATAGCCGAAAGCGCATCCTCTTTGGACAGACCCATTGCCGTCAGTACATGTGACGGCTCCCTGGAGCCCGTTACGCAGGCTGCACCTGACGATAAAGCTAAATCTGGACAAGCGGTCATAATCTCGCTGGCGAGGATGTGCCTGAAACTGATATAACTAGTGGTGGGCAGGCGTGCTGCACAGCTGCCATGGATAATTATTTCCGGTATTTCGCCCAACGATGTTTCCAACAGATCCCGAAGATCACGGACACCGCTATAGATGTTGGGTGTAACGCTTGCCATCGCCTTGCCTAGTCCGACGATAGCGGGTACATTGTAGGTTCCCCCGCGGAAACTCTGCTCTTGACCGCCGCCCACGATCAATGGGGAGAGCTGTATGGGTTTGGATTTCCTGCGGATAAAAAGCGCGCCGATTCCTTTCGGACCATGAATTTTATGTGCGCTTAGGCACAACATATCAATGGGAGTCGACTGCAGGTCCAGGATGACCTTGCCGACGGCCTGAGTAGCGTCACAAAAAAATAGAATATCTTCTCGCTTGCAAATGGTAGCGATTTCATCGATAGGAGATAGGACGCCTGTTTCGTTGTTGGCAGCCATTAAACAGACCAATATGGTTTCTGGGGTAATGGCGGCTTGTAAGTCAGCTGTTGAGATCTGTCCTTGTGCGTCCACCGGAAGATAAGTAATCAGCGCTCCCTGCAGGGAGAGCTGATCACAGCAGCTCAACACAGCTTTGTGCTCGGTAACTGCGGTAATAATATGTTTTCCCTTAGATCGATATTTTTCAAAAACACCCCGTAGTACCGTATTGATACTTTCCGTGGAACCGGAATTGAAAAAGACCTCTTTTGTCGAACAGTGTAGCGCTGTGGCAACCTGAGTACGGGCTACTTCTACGGCAGCGTTAGCTTCCCTGCCCATCGGATGATAGATGCTGGAGGCATTTGCATAATTCTGGATGAAATAGGGATACATCTCGTTCCATACTTCATCCAGAATCCGGGTAGTGGCGTTGTTATCCAAATAGATGATATCCTTCATTAGCCTAAAGATAAGGATATTGATCTTTATGCAGAAGCCCTGACATCAACTTCTTTCTTTTTAACATTGGGATCATAGCGTAGACCGGGGGTAAGCCAATACATCAATATGATCCGTGAATACCGATAGTTGAAAGGTGACATCAGCACTACACTTAATATGGCCACCGTCGCGTATAGTACAAAAGATGAGTCATTACCAGTTATGATATAGGTTGCCATACAAGCTGCTACCATCTCTGCGATGGCAAAAGCATAGGTAACGTACATAGCACCGTAAAAATAGCCGGGTTCACGTTCGTATCGTAGACCGCAGTATTCGCAGTGTTTGTTCATTTTCTGTACTTTCAAACCATAGGCCGGACCTTTGTAAACATGACCGATACGGCATCTTGGGCATTTTGCCTGCCATGCAGCTTTGAATTCGGATAATTCCTGTTTTGCTTCTTTCATAGTTATAGTCGTTTTCTGAACTCTTCCGGTGTGAGTCCAGTGGATTTTTTAAAAAATTTTGTGAAATAGGAGTTGTCTTTAAACTGTAGTTCATCGGCAATCTCAGTAATATTTAAATTCTTATTGATCAGTAGCCGCTTGGCTTCAAGGATGATACGGCTTCGGATGATCTCGCCCGCGGACTGTCCTATATAAGACTTACAGATGGCGTTGAGATGATTGGGAGTGATAAACAACTGATCCGCATATACACTAGGTAACTTCGTGGACTTAAACTGCTGTTCGACCAGCTGCTGGAAACTATTGAAAATTTTATGGTTGTACGGATTACTGCCCTCTTTCTCTTCTTTTTCCGAACGCATGGCAATGTATAGCAAGAATTGTAATAACAAAGTCCGGATGTAGTCTTCGTTGAGATGATTTGATTTGGCAGTTAAAATTTGCTTAAGAATGTGTATTGCCTGCTCCCGGAATGACTCCTCCAACTCGAAAATCAGGTGCTCCATTTTGCCCTGTAAGAAGCTGAAGCGCTCCAGGTAATCTGTCCTTAGAAGAAAAGACTGAAAATAATCTGAAGCAAAATTGACAACAAAACCTTCTTCATCGCCTTGGAAGTTCCAGGTGTGAACTTGGCCGGGAGCCATAAAATAAAGCTGATAAGGCCGGATGGTATACTGGTTGAAATCAATGATGTGTTGTCCCGAGCCGGCCGTAAATAATACAAAGTGGTAGAAATTGTGTTTATGTGGAAACACCATATTGTCATGCTTGATGACATATTCTCCTAAATCATCAATATGTATAGTCGTCTTATTATTCAAGTCAAGACTACAGCTATCAATGATTGGAATGGTGCTTTTTTTATTCATATCACAAAGATACCTAGTTTTCCTTTTATTAAAGTGGTGGTAATAGCATGTTTTGTGGTATTTTTCAATGATTTGAAAATTTTGGAGGCGAAATTGTCAGCTTGGAACAATACTTGTTTCGAAAAACGATAAATAATTTGAATATTATGGAAAGTAATTTGGACAATCTGGAAACGAAAGTGGGCCGTCTAACGGATGTTGTGATCGATGCGATACCTGGTATCATCGGGGGTATTATACTTTTGATTATTGGTAAATACGTGATTAATTTGATCAACCGTCTGTTACATAAGCGTTTTGAAAAACGAAATGTTGATCCCTCGATCCGGGCCTTTATATCCAGTATTGTAAAAATCGTGATGTGGGTAATGCTTTTGCTGACTGTGGCGAGCCAGATCGGAATACAAACGACTTCTTTTATCGCGGCACTGTCTGCCTTTGGTCTGGCCGTGGGCATGGCACTTCAGGGAAGCCTTAGTAATTTTGCAGGCGGAGTCCTGATCCTGATGTTCAGACCATTTGAGGTGGGGGACTATATATCCAGTGCCAATGGTACTTCCGGAACTGTCGAACGGATTGATATTTTGTACTCGACTTTGATCGGTGATGATGGTGTGCGGATCTTTAGCCCCAACGGACCACTGGCTAATTCGGTGATTAAAAATTATACGAAGATAGTGCAGCGGATGTTTGAATATACAGTTAGCATTTCTTACGATAAGAATGTTAAAGACGCAAAAGACATTATACTTAGGGTACTCCGGGCCAATGAAAATGTGCTGACAAGCCCCGAGCCCACGGTATTTGTGAAAGAGTTGGGGAACAGCTCGATTGTGCTGACCGTACGTGCCTGGACAAAGCGGGAACACTATTGGCCTGTGCGTAACTCCATGCAGGAAAAAATCATGCTGGAATTGGAACGGAACGACATCAGTGTGGCGCCCAATCCGACGCAGATCAGTATCGTTTCGAACGCAAGCGATCAAGGTCGGCCTGTAAAAACAGATAGTTAGCTGTCTCCTAAAGCACGGATAAGAACAAAGTACCGGTAGGCGATAATCGCCTGCTGGTACTTTTTTAATTTTATTGGATCTGTCTTCCCATATTTGGGAAGCAGGAATTTATTGACTCGGTTCAGGAATCGAAAAAAAAGCTGTTTCATATATACACTTCTGGATTGATGATCTGAGGCATTTGTTGACCTTTAATCGCTGCCAGCAAGTTGCTTGCTGCCATGAGGGCCATGTTATCTCTCGTTTCCACTGTTGCTGAACCGATATGAGGTAAAATGCATACATTTTCTAGCTGCAGTAGCGGGTTATCGGATTTCATAGGTTCGGGGTTAGTCACATCCAGCCCTGCGCCCCACAATAGTCCGCTATATAATGCATCCGCCAGATCCTTTTCATGAACTAATCCCCCGCGTGCCGTATTGATCAGGATCGCAGTGTTTTTCATCCGCCGGAAGGCATCCTGATTAAATCTGTTGGCCGTTTCGGCGGTGAGGGCCGCATGGATGGACAGTACATCACTCTGGGTAAGAAGGTCGTCAAAGTTAACGTAACGGGCGCCAAGCACCCGCTCCGCTTCATGGTTCCGTCCTCTATTATGATAAATTATCTCCATATTATAAGCCGCTCTTGCCTTTCGGGCCAATTCAAGGCCGATCCGGCCAAGACCATATATGCCCAATGTCTTGTTATTGAGCTCGACGCCAAGATGTGCTGTAGGGTCGAAACCTTTCCAGTCGCCTTGAAGAATCCGCTTGTGATGGAAAAAGGCTTTTCTGGAAACGGCTAATATCAGTAGAAAGGCAAGGTCTGCAGTAGCTCCCGATAATACACCCGGCGTGTTACTGACAGGAACTTTATACTGTGTGGCAGCAGAAAGATCAACATTGTCATAGCCTACGCTCATGAGGGAAAGAGCTCTGAGATTGGGACAGCTGGCGAAAAAATGGCTGTCGAATTTTTGCATTCCTCCATTCAGCACAAAGTCCGCTCGCTGGCATGCCTGTATCAGTGCCGTTTCCGATAGCGGTTCGGGCGAACTGTGTACCTCGACCTCATGTCCGGCAGCGGTTAATAAATCTATACCTTTTTGGGGAATTCGTTTTGTTATAAATATTTTCATTTGCATATACGTTACGTGGTCTGCTGTTCGTCGAGCGCCAATATTCGAAGCTTGAGCAAAATTGAACAGTTGGCGGTTTTTATGACAACAATAAAAGCCATATCATTGTTTGGATACGGCTTTCTACTCGAATGTATTTATGTTCTATTTGTGATGAAGCAAGTAGTCAAGTATGGCCGTTCCTGTGGTATCAACTGCATGTGCAGAGTTCGACAATACAACGACACCGCATTTTTTATCTGGCGATAATGCAAGGTAGGAACTGCTGCCCGCTGTACCGCCGTTGTGCCAGTAAAATGTAAGATCGTCCAATAAATTCATATGCCATGCCAGTCCGAGGTCCGTGTCCGGAGGAAGGAAAAATGTAAATAGTCTTGTGTTCGCCATGGCATTTTCCAATGTGGTTTGCGGCATCTTAAACTGCGCCTGGACAAATTTGAGCAGATCCTCAACTGTTGATTTTAGCCCACCGGCCGGAGCGAACGCGTCAAACGACCAGATCGGTACTTCCTGACCATCTTTGTTGTATACTTTAAAGGTATCTTTGTTTGCTGCATTTATTACTTGAAAGGTATTATTCATGCCCAATGGCGTGCATATTAGGTCCTTTACGAGCTGCTCATAAGATTTTTTATAGATTGTACTAACGATATCTCCCAGAACGGCATATCCCAAGTTGCTGTATTCATATTCCTCACCTGCGACTTTCGTGTTTTTGAAGCTAGATAAGTAGGTATAAAGCGCCTTTCGGTCGTAGCTTTTATAGGGGTCGCTGGCATTGAAATTTTTTACTTTTTCCAAGTTTTCAGGAAGTCGCGGCAACCCGGAGGTATGGTTGGCGAGCATTTTAAAAGTTATTTTCGCCACGTCCTCATTTTTTTTTAGCGAATCGGGTAGAAATAGAGAGATAGGCTGATCCAAGGTAACGATACCTTCTTCAACCAAATTGGAGAGGAGGATCGCGGTAAACACTTTGCTTAACGAACCGATTTCGTAGACGGTATTGGCAGTCGGCAAGCTGGAGCTGCCTTTGATGGTTTCTCCATAAAAATAGGTTTTCAATTGTCCCCCTGTCACGACACCAACGGCTAATGACTGTGTGTTTTGTTGCTGTAAGTAAGCATGTGCCACCGAGTCCACGAAAAAATTCTCCATTTGGCCCACTTTGGGAGCCACTACTGGTTCTTTTGGTTTTTCGACCGCAATCTCTTCTTGATCGACTTCCACCGGACTCCAGGTTAACCAGTTAAACTGAAGTGTTGAATCTGTAGCGAGCTTCAGGTCAAACGATCTGTCGTCAAAATCTACACGGTAAGTTGCGGTATCATTTTTAAAATCGGTAATAACCGAATTTTGTATCCGCCCCAAAGGATAGAGCTCCTGCAGCATCTGCGAAAATCTTGACTGACTGTATTGTTTTCTAAAAGAATCGCTGGCCAGATGGTAGGCAGAATCTGTTAGCTGTGAATTAATGAAAAATTCTAACCTGTTATAAATACCCTTGTTGATCTGTTCCGCAGGGTCTGTCTGTGCGAATGAACAAGATGTAATGCCTAGCAATATCGTTGTAAAAAAATGTTTCATAACTATCGATAGGCACAAATCTACGTAATGTTTAAATGCCAATCAATTGTTTTAACCGGGCATATCCCGATTTACTGATGTTAAGCTTCTCTCCGGATATCAACGCAGCGATATAGGAGTCTTTTTCATACGGTTCCAATTTGGCCAGCTGGTCTACCTTGATAATGTATGAACGATGAATGCGGACGAATTGATTGGGGTCCAGTGATTTTTCAAAAAATGACATCGTCTTGTTCTTTAGATACATCCCATCTTTTGTGTGGATCTTCACATAATCGTCGTATGATTCAAGGTATTTGACGGTATCAATAGGGATAATTTTTATCTGGGTGCCCGTTTTGACCACGATACGATCTATTTTTGTTTCATCCTGTGCCGACAGGACCTCATAATTAGGCTGTACTTTTTTTTCGGGGGCGGCGTAGCTAGATCTGAACTTCTCCAGCGCTTTTTTGAAACGGGCGGGGGAAACAGGTTTAAGGAGATAATCCAAGGCACTCTTTTCAAACGCTTTTAGAGCATATTCATCAAAAGCAGTGGTGAAGATAATTGCTGGTGGGTCGTCCACAAGCTCAAGCATTTCGAAGCCTGTCAGTTTGGGCATCTGGACATCCAGGAAAACTAGATCCGGCTCATGGGTCTGAATCGCTTTGACACCTTCAAAGCCGTCTCCGCATGCTGCTACAATGCTGATATCAGCTTCGCTTTTAAGGTAGCCCGCAATAATTGAGCGTGCCAATGGTTCATCATCGATAATAACGACTTTAATCATATTGAGGTATTTTTAGGGTACTGGTAAATATATTGTCCTGGACCTGCGTATCAAGCAGATCATTTCTTCCGTATAGCAGATATAAACGGCGCTGGATGCTAGAAAGGCCAAATCCGGTGCCTTTTTTTGGTTTTGATTGTTCTTCCACATCAAAAGGATTGCTGATCTGAATGAGGAGTTGTCCCTCGTTTGCCATGCACTTGATCTGGATGTCGACTTGATCGGTGACGTTATAAAGCCCATGTTTTATGGCGTTTTCTACCAGGGGCTGAATGATCATCGCGGGTAGTCTGTAGCTGAATATATCCTCCGCTGAAGATATGCTCGTGTTGAGACGGTGGCCAAAACGTACCTTTTCTATATCTAGGTAAAGTTGCAAATGATCGAGCTCTTCTTCCAGGGAAATGATCTGGTTATTTTCTTTCCTCAGCGTGCCTCGAAGGAAGTCCGAAAGCTGGAATGTCATGTTACGCGCTTCGTCCGGGTTGGACCCGATTAGCGCAATGATGGAGTTTAGGCTGTTGAACAAAAAGTGGGGTTGCAGCTGTTGGCGTAAATTGTATAACTCAGCTTCACGCAGCAGATTTTCGGACTCTTGCTTCCGCTTCATGTTATTAATATTGTCCTCCTGGATATTCCATACAATATTGATAATGGCGACAGAGGTTAAAATTAGGAAATTGACCAGCGCCCGATAAGGTAATGTCAAGTCCAGCAATGCGATGAAATTGGACTGGATCAGGTAACTCATCAAAAAACGGCTTAATAGGGTACTGATTGCTGCCATGACCAGACCAATAATCAGAACTTTCCATATTTCGCGGGGTTGCGGGGTATAGAAGTTTAGCGCTGACGACATACCATAGCAGCAGAACATCATCACCCCGCTATTGATCAGCGCGTCTTTAAATGCCAGTTGTGCGTCAAAGCCTGAGCGTAGCATGAGCAAATACTGCAACGCCAGATATCCGATAAATACGGATATGCAAATAATACCTATTAATCGACCTTTAATACTGAAAGAGAGTTTGGTTTTCATGTATTAAGCATTTTTGATCGTTAGGCTACCCAATATACAGGTACCCGTGATATAAATCTTTTTGTCCGCGTCGGGATTATATATCGTCTGAAATCGGCGATCATCGACCGAACCCAATATAGAAGCAACATTGCTGACGACTGTCCAGTGTGGAGGAATAATAATTCGTGCACTACCGAATAATTGAAAGGTATCAATGACAATAGGCTGCTGAATGTCGGCTTTGGTGAGGTCCAGCTCAATGCTGCCAAATACATTGGTCAGATTGCCGCCTCTGAATTGCTTCGAATAGATCACTTTCTTCTGTCCGGCAAAGATGCTGTTCAGGTTGAGGTTGTCCTCAAAAGATTGATGAAAGGAGCTATTGCTATTGCCGCCAAAAGCCTGCGCGTCGGGCGAGGCTTGTTGGCTGGATCCATATCGTTCATTAAAAGGCTTTGATTCAGAGGTGTCAGTTCTTGGCTCTGTAGCACCTTCATCCGGAATACGGACGCGCTTGTCCCAATCGTAATTGTCTTGAGGCGGATTCGGATAACTCGGCGGAATTACAGGTGGCTTCCGTTTGCTCATAATAAAATAAATCCCCAGAGAAATAATAATGATCGGGACCGTGACCGAACCAAAATCCGTCCGCATCATCCTCGAAATAAGGCTGGCTCCGCCGATGATGAGCAGGATGATAGCCGATTTTTTCTGAAATTGAGAGTTGATACCAATGACTAGGCCAATGATGATCAGGATCATCTGCCAGCCAAACAGCCAGCTCGGAAACCAGTCTCCTAAGTGAAGGTTATTCAATAATAAGAATATACCTATGATGATCACAATCGCTCCCACGATGTTGCGGCTGTTGTTGCTGTTCGGTATGATAGGTTCTTTTTCCATAATGTTTTACTATTTATGACTCAAAGATAGAGACACAAATAAACGGTACATATTCGCTTTAGGTAATACAACTTATATTTTCGGTAAATGTACTGATTTCGTCGGTAAAAAACTTTGTTGTTTAATTTTTATCCGGACAGGGCTGATCAAATCTATCAATTTTACGAGTTATTCTCTTTTTTTTTAATATTATTTGGTGGATTAAAATGAATTATTATATATTTATCAAAGATTAAGATTACTTTAAACTTAAATAACAACCAATGGGAGATTTTGAAAACAAAGAGCGTGAAGAGGTTTTTTCAAAAAAGGTGAGAGCAGGCAAGCGTACTTATTTTTTTGATGTAAAAGCAACTCGATCGAACGATTACTACATTACTATCACAGAAAGCAAGAAACGCTTTGAGGATGGCCAGTTTATTAAGCATAAGATTTTCTTATATAAAGAAGATTTTGAAAAGTTTGCTGAAGGTTTGACGGACGTAGTGAATTATATAAAGTCTAATCAGGAAGTAATCGAAAAACGTTATGAGCCTAATTTTGACGATGCGTTCGCTGAGGAAGCTGATGTTCGCTCAAAAGATGATTTTTCGTTCTAATCGGAAATGGAATGAAATATCAATGAAAAAAAGAAATTAAGCCACTGCCGTGGCTTTTTTTGAATGTATCGGTGCATCGCCTCCTTATATCTAGACTGCCGTTGGGGAGCTTACGGTAAGCTGCGGAGAAATTCATTCAATACAGCACTGAACTTTTCAGGTTCTTCGAGATTTGGTAGATGACCTGATTCTTCAAATTCCATGAAGCGTACGTCAGGAATGTTCTCAATGAGGACATTCGTCTGTTCTTCGCTCATCAGTTTGTCGTACTTCCCTTTGATAACCAATGTGGGGATAATAATCGTTCTGAGCGAATGCGTAGTGTCTGTCCTTGAGGCCAGCGCCAGTTGTGTAGAACAGATGCTGGCAAGCTCGTTTCTGCGGATACAGCTTTTGATCAATTCCACGGCCTCCGGGTTTTCCCGAATCGTTTTCTCATAAAATACGTTCTCCGTAAAACCGATTGCAAATGGTCTTCGCCCATATTTGAGTAATGCCTGAATGGAGTCAAAACGCTTTTGTTTGGCTTTGTTGTCATCAGCCAACGAGTTGGTGTCGCATAGAATAAGCCCTGAAAGCTGCTGTCCGATCAATTCGTATGCCCGCAGGGCAATATATCCCCCCATTGAAATGCCGCACAAGACCACATGATTCAGGTCGAGTTTTCGAATAAACTCCACCAGGTCTTTGGCAAACACGTCAACGGAAAAGAAACCATGACCGTTTGTGCTAAGTCCATGGCCTCTGACATCGATCGCAATCCCGGTATACTCTTCGTCGAGATCCAATAATTGTTGCTTCCAGGTATTTTTATTAAATGGGAAACCGTGGATAAAGAGAACGGTTCTCGGCGCGGGATAAGATTTGCTGGGGCGGATATAATAAGAGATACTGATGTCTCCGATGCGGATTTTACTAAGTTTTAATTCTCTTTTGCTCATGAATAATAACATTTGTCAGTGTCTGAAAAAAAAAGTTGATATTTTAAATATAATATTATCAGTGAGATAAACGAAATGTAGTTTCATAAAGTTTAAAAAAGAGAAAAAATGTTTGTTAAATCGATAAATATATCGATATTTGCATCACCAAAATCGGAACACATACAGGTTCATTTTTGGTTGCCCAGCGCTCATAGCTTAATTGGATAGAGCACCTGACTACGGATCAGGAGGTTAGGGGTTCGACTCCCTTTGAGCGCACAGTGACAGCTTTTTCTAGCTGCTTAACGAAGGCACTCCTAGCTCAATTGGATAGAGCATCTGACTACGGATCAGAAGGTTAGGGGTTCGACTCCCTTGGAGTGCACGACTGGAAGCCAATCGATAGGATTGGCTTTTTTAATAACAGAGGCGATAGCTGAATGGCCTGCCTCTTTTTGAAAAAAAATTTGTAAAAAAACGAATTCTGACTATATTTGCGTCACCAAAACAAATGGGACAGAGTTCTAAACGTAATGGTTTACTGCGCTCCTAGCTCAATTGGATAGAGCATCTGACTACGGATCAGAAGGTTAGGGGTTCGACTCCCTTGGAGCGCACAACTGAAAAGCCTAGTCATCATCTGTGATTAGGCTTTTATTTTTTAACTCGTTTTAATTTCTAAAATAAAACTATGCTAAACCTTGTAATATTTGGCCCTCCGGGTGCAGGTAAGGGAACCCAATCTGCAAAGCTTATTGAAAAATATCAATTGGTTCATATTTCAACAGGTGATATTTTTAGAGCACATATTAAAGGTCAGACGCCACTTGGTCAACAAGTGAGCCAGATTATTGCTGAGGGAAATTTAGTGCCAGATTCAATTACGATAGCAATGCTGGAAGAGGAAGTAAAAAAGAATCCCGATGCAAAAGGATTTATTTTTGACGGTTTTCCTCGTACTGTTGCTCAAGCTGAGGCATTGGATGCTTTTTTGGAAGGTATCAATACGTCAATTTCAGTCGTAATTGCGCTGGATGTAAATGAAGACGAATTGAAAGCACGTATCGCCAAACGCAGAGAGATCTCCGGCCGTTCGGATGACGACGCGGATAAATTGGTGAAACGCATAGATGAGTATTTTACGAAGACGATCCATGTGTTACCCTATTACGAAGCACAGGGTAAATTATCCAAAGTCAATGGTATTGGAGATATCGATACGATCTTCAAAAACCTGACCGATATCATCGATAATTATTAATTGGAAATCATATTTTTTAGACTGTAGATAGTGTAATGGCGCAAGGATCGAATTTCGTTGATTATGTGAAAGTGTGTTGTCGTTCGGGACATGGTGGGGCAGGTTCGGCTCATTTGCATCGTGACAAGCACACAGCTAAAGGTGGTCCAGATGGCGGTGACGGCGGTCGTGGCGGACATATTATCCTAAAAGGGACCAGTAATCTTTGGACCTTGCTTCACCTCAAATATCGTAAGCACATCATTGCATCCAATGGTGAGTCGGGAGGAAGTGCACTACGCACTGGCGCCACAGGGCAGGATGAGATTCTGGAAGTTCCTTTGGGTACCATTGCCAAAGATGCGGAAACAGGCGAGGTGTTATTTGATATCACCGAGGATGGCGAGACCAAAATTCTGGTGCCGGGTGGAAAAGGAGGACTGGGCAACTGGCATTTTAAATCGGCCACACAGCAAACTCCACGTTTTGCACAGCCCGGACTTCCGGGAAAAGAACAGTGGATTATCCTGGAGCTTAAAGTGCTCGCAGATGTCGGACTGGTGGGCTTCCCCAATGCAGGCAAATCTACCTTATTGTCTGTTGTATCGGCAGCCAAACCCGAAATTGCAAATTATCCTTTCACTACTTTAGTTCCCAATCTTGGTATGGTGAGTTATCGTGATAACCGTTCTTTTGTAATGGCGGATATCCCCGGAATCATCGAAGGGGCTTCGGAAGGCAGGGGACTGGGTTACCGATTTTTACGGCATATCGAACGGAACTCTGTACTGCTGTTTATGGTTCCGGCAGACACCGATCGTACCATAGCCGAAGAATATGATATTCTGCTCAACGAGCTGACAGCCTATAATCCTCAGCTGGCAGATAAACCCAAGTTATTGGCTATCACCAAGTCCGATATGCTCGACGATGAGCTGGAAAAAGAGATGGAGCAGCAGCTTCCCGATGGTGTACCGCACATCTTTATCTCTTCTGTGGCAGGCAAAAATATCCTACCGCTGAAAGATATGATCTGGAAGGCCATCAACGCCTGATGTAAATCTAGACTGACTCCAAAACAGAACGTTGTGATTTGAGAAATAGCGCTGATAGCGATGAAAAATATCGACGCTTCTTCTAGGGTACAAAGCAGACAGTTTCAGAAAAAAGGGATTTAACTATACGATCTAAGACGCTCTAAGTAGAGCGTCTTTTTGTTTGTTGCCAACTTTGTAGTGCTCACAGTGATGTGCCGGTTGTGACAACGTCACAGGGAAAGCCGTACGATCTTAAAATACCTTCTATGATATCGGAATATTGATTTCTTTTTTGTAATTTCATTCGCAAACTAAGAACTAATCAAATCTAAAAAATGAAAGCAGCAGACGAAAAATACTGTGTCGAATGTGGTCAGGCTATCAATGTCAGGGCCGAGGTGTGCCCCTTATGTGGTGTTAGACAGCCTGTTTTTTATGCCAATCAGCCTTTCCAGCAAAGGAGCAACGATCTCCAGGATGACCGCTGGTTGCCATCATTACTGTTTTGTTTTTTTCTGGGTGCATTTGGTGCGCATCGTTTCTATTTGGGGCAGATAGGCACAGCGATCCTACAACTGGTGACCTTAGGTGGTTGTGGAATCTGGTACATTGTCGATTTGATTATGATCATTGTTGGTAAATACAGAGATCGCGATGGGCAGTATATCAAAAGTCCGCTAAATAACAATTAAATGATTGGTCAACTCCTAAAATATTTACGTCAGCATTGGATTTATGGCGGTTTGGCGGCATATTTTGTGGTTTCGGTTGTGCTTCATATGTCCTTTGACATCCATATCCTTATTCCTTGTATCTGGAAGATGCTGAGTGGCTACAGCTGCCCAGGATGTGGGCTGACAACAGCTTTTATTGCAATGATTCAGCTAAAGTGGGCACAGGCATGGGCAGCGAATCCCCTGATATTTCTGTTGGTACCAGCAACAATCTTGTTGGTCGTGAGAGATTTTAAGCGATATACATAAGGAGAGGGAGATCTGTTTTAAAATTTTTAAAAAATGTTTTCACTTTTAAGGGATATGTCGTAACTTTGTCTCCCGTGAAAATTAAAGTAGAGTCTTTATTGGTAGGTGCCTTAGGAAACGGTTTGTCAATCGTGATAAGGTATTATTAATTGATATGTTAGCCCATTTGAGGGCTTTTTTTATATCCCATGAGGACACTTTAAGATTCAGGACAGAAGAGATACACATTTTATAATATTACATCGATAATGACCAACTACAGCAAATTGCCTGCAATTTTAGTTTTAGAAGATGGTACAGTTTATCACGGTAAAGCCGCTGGTAAAATAGGTACGACTACCGGAGAAATCTGTTTTAATACAGGGACCACCGGTTATCAGGAGATTTTTACGGATCCATCTTACTTTGGACAGATCATGGTAACGACCAATGCGCATATTGGTAACTATGGTATTGATGAGGAGGATACCGAATCGACTCAAATCCAGATTGCCGGATTAGTCTGCAAAAACTACAATATCAATTATAGCCGAAAAATGGCCGATGAGTCTATTCAGAGCTACTTTGAAGAGGAAAATTTAGTCGGTATTTCTGATGTGGATACACGTTCACTTGTGCGGCACATCCGCGATAAGGGAGCAATGAATGCGATCATCTCCTCTGAAACACTTGATGTCGAAGAGTTAAAAAATCAACTGGCAAAAGTTCCGTCAATGGACGGCTTGGAACTATCGTCAAAAGTCACTACTCCGGAGCCTTATTTTTTCGGAAACGAGAATGCTTCTTTGCGGGTAGCTGTATTAGACCTTGGGATTAAGAAAAATATTTTACGCAATTTTGAAGCGCGCGATGTGTATACGAAGGTATTTCCTGCGAAAACTACATTCGAAGAAATGGAAAAGTGGAATCCTGATGGTTATTTTATCTCCAACGGCCCTGGTGACCCTGCGCCGATGGACTATGCTGTCGAAACTGTAAAATCGATTCTGAAAGCGAATAAACCCATGTTCGGGATCTGTCTTGGGCATCAGATTTTAGCTTTGGCCAATGGCATCCGTACCAGCAAGTTGCACAATGGACACCGTGGTATCAATCATCCGGTTAAGAATATAATCGCCAACCGTTGCGAGATCACTTCGCAAAATCATGGTTTCGGTGTGGTGGCAGAAGATATTCAGAAGTCGGAAAATGTGGAGGTCACTCATATCAACCTGAACGATCAGTCGATTGAAGGAATTCGGATCAAAGGACAAAAAGCATTTTCGGTGCAGTACCACCCCGAGTCCTCTCCGGGTCCACATGATTCACGCTATCTGTTTGATGATTTCGTTGCAATGATCAAAAATTAATACAACATACGATATCCAAACCCTCCTTTTAACGGAGGGTTTTTTTGTGTTTTCCGGGTAAACAAATTATTCAAATTGGTCATATTTTATTCATATTAAATAGCGGAATAAATACATTTTTTGTTATATTTGGTTGTGAAATATGACTGTAGATAAGAGTGTGTCTTATTTACACTAAGTAAAGCAAATAAATTATAGTCTAATAAAAAGATGAGTTTAATTATCGATGTTCATGCGCGCCAGATTTTGGATTCGCGCGGTAACCCTACAATCGAAGTAGACGTTACTACACAAAATGGTTTTGTTGGTCGTGCAGCTGTTCCTTCAGGTGCTTCAACAGGTGTTCACGAAGCAGTTGAATTGCGCGACGGCGACAAATCAAAATACTTAGGTAAAGGTGTTTTGAAAGCTGTTGAAAATGTAAATACCAAAATAGCGAAAGCTTTGGAAGGCGTGGATGTTTTCGAGCAAAACGCCATCGATAAAATCATGATTGATTTAGACGGCAGTGAAAATAAAGGAAATTTGGGCGCAAATGCTATTCTAGGTGTATCATTGGCTGTTGCTAAGGCAGCTGCACAAGAATCCCGTCAGCCTTTATACCGTTATATCGGCGGAGTTAACGCCAATACCTTGCCTATCCCAATGATGAATATCATTAATGGCGGTTCGCATTCGGATGCGCCGATTGCATTTCAGGAGTTTATGATCATGCCCGTTGGAGCTCCTTCTTTCTCTGAAGCGTTGCGCTGGGGAACTGAAGTGTTTCACAACTTGAAAAAGATCCTGCACGATAGAGGTCTTTCGACTGCTGTGGGTGACGAAGGTGGTTTTGCCCCAACTTTTGAAGGTACTGAAGATGCGATTGAAACGGTATTGAAAGCAATCGAGATTGCAGGTTACAGACCAGGTCAAGATGTTTGTTTAGCATTAGACTGCGCTTCTTCTGAATTTTACAAAGACGGAAAATACGATTACACGAAATTTGAAGGCGATAAAGGCGCTGTACGTTCCAGTGAAGAGCAAGCAAGCTATCTGGCTGAACTAACAGCTAAATATCCTATTATCTCCATCGAAGATGGTATGGCAGAAGATGACTGGGCTGGCTGGAAAACGTTGACCGACAAAATTGGTGACCGTGTACAGTTGGTAGGTGATGATCTTTTCGTTACAAATACCAAACGTCTGCAACAAGGTATTGATACGGACACTGCAAATTCCATCTTGGTTAAAGTAAATCAGATTGGTTCATTGACCGAAACCATCAATGCTGTGACTTTAGCGCAAAACTCAGGTTATACATCAGTTATGTCCCACCGTTCAGGTGAGACCGAAGATTCTACCATTGCTGACCTTGCGGTAGCACTTAATTGTGGCCAGATCAAAACGGGTTCAGCATCTCGTTCGGACCGTATGGCGAAATACAATCAGTTATTGCGTATCGAAGAAGAATTGGGTGGTAATGCCCGTTTCATCGGCAAGGACTTTAAATACGCCAAAAAATAGGCTCCGGTCTATATAAAATATAAAAAAGGCGAATCAACTGATTCGCCTTTTTTATGAGCGATTTCGCTCCTTAAACCCGTGCTCGCGCCTGCAGCGAGGCATGGACGTTAAGCGATATCGGTTAAAACAAGGTGTCCGCCGCCTTATTGGGGTATTTCAGGTCGAGTCCGAGACTGTCGTTAAGCTTCTTGATGAAGTGCACGGCAAGTAGTGGCGATTCAATTTCTATGTTCTGATGAATGAAGAAATACAATTTTTGTAGGCCGTTTTCACGCCATAGTTTAACTACCTCTATCCATTGGTCAAGACGCTCGTAATCGGAAGAGTGATTGGCCCCGACATAGCGGACAAATGCGATGGGAGTCGTCAGACGCATGTGGAGCATATCCCTTCGTCCGGCCGTATCCACCAGGACATTGGTCACACCGGTCTCCTCTAATAAGGTATATAGCTCCTTGGCCACTTCGGGCTTGGAAAACCATTCTTTATTGCGGACTTCCAGCGCCAAGGGTACGTTTTTGGGCCAATCGTGTAGAAATAACTGAAGACGTGCCATATCTTTTGGCCCATAGTTGTCGTGCATCTGTAAAAACACCATGCCAAGCTTCTCCTCAAATCGCACGACCGAATCTGTAAATAGTTTTACTTTGTCTGCCGTATTCAGCAACCTACTAAAATGGCTGATGGACTGGGGGACTTTTGGAAAGAACTTAAAGTCTGCTGGTGTCTTCTTTTTCCAGATTTCGACTTGTTCCAGCGTCGGAGAATTGTAGAACGTAGCATTCAGTTCGATGCTGTTAAATTGGTTTGCATAATAGACCAGTTCGTCCTTTGTACCCCTTGGATAGAAGCCCTTTAAATCCTGTTTGTTCCATTTTGCACAGCCTACATAAACTTCAAAAGCCGTGTCGTTCTTAAAATGCTGAAGCAATTTTAAGGTGTCTGCTGAAGTGGGTGGTAAGGTGAAATCCACTTCTTCGGGATGATCTACTTGGCCAAATTTCATATCAGTTTTTTCTTAATTTATGATCAAATATTACATGTGCAAGTAATGCCAGTAAGGTATAGCTGCTGCCAACGGCAACCACTCCCGGCCATTGAAAGTGCTGCCATGCCTGAGCAGCGAAAAAGGTGCCCGTTGAGCCCCCGATAAAGTAGCTCACCATATAGACCGTATTCAGACGGTTGTTTGCACCTAGATTGAGAGCGTAAAAATCACTTTGATTCAGTATGTGCATGGACTGTAAGCCTAGGTCAATCAGGATAACACCCACAATCAGTCCTGCGTAATAATGGCCAAACAATCCAAACAGTAACCAGCTCAGCAGCATCATTAATATCGCGTAAAAGATGATTTTGGCTTTGCTGATATAACCCGTTATTCGATTGACAAAAGCCGCTGCCAACGCCCCGCAGGCACCGACAAGACCAAATGCACCGGCAGTGGCTGGCCCATCATAGAACGGAGGCCCCTCAATATGGAAGACCAGCGTGGTAAAGAAGGCCGAAAATGCACCGAAGCCCATTGCGCCCCGAAAAGCGGCCAGCTGGAGGACGGGCTGGGTCCGGGCAAACCTCCAAACGGAAAGCATCAGTTGCTTGTAAGTACCGCTGAAGTTTGGCAATACCTCCGGAAGCCTTGCCGCGATTGCTGCGGCCGTGAGTATCATTAGAAGCGTGGCAATCCAGTACATTTCACGCCAACCGAAATACGAACCGATAAATCCGCTGATGACCCTCGACAGCAAAATCCCGAGCAATAAGCCGGACATCACCATACCAATGGCAGATGCCTGTTTCTCTTTACTGGCCAGTTCGGCCGCCATAGGAACAAATACCTGCGGTATAACCGAGGTAAAGCCAATCAGAAAGCTAAAAAGGAGTACGGAGACGATGGATGTGGACAAGGCCATACCGGCAAGAGAAAGAATGATGAACATAAAATCGATCAGGATCATTTTCTTTCTTTTGAACATATCACCCAAAGGGACGATGAGCAGTAAACCACAGGCATATCCGATCTGGGTAAGCATGGCAGAACTGCTCACTGTGGCTTCATCAATAGACAGATCTTTGGCGATGAGGCCCAATAGTGGCTGATTGTAATAGTTATTAGCGACAACCAGACCGGTGGCGATGGTCATTAACCATAAGGTCGATGTCGATAGTCCTGCTCTCGAAGTTTCGTTAATTGTCATGCATTAATGTAATTCATCCCATAATTCCCGAAACTTTTGTTTCAGCTCCGCAACTTCTTGCTCCAGCAGTCCGACACGTTCCAGTAAAGCTGCATCAGCGACGGATGGCGGCACTGGGGCAGTGTTTTCAAATGCTTCAACATTAACCTCACCCAATAAATGGATGTAACGGACTTCCTTGTGTCCTGCTTGTTTCGGAAGAGCTGTCAGATAACGTTCCGAAGCAAGCTTCTCAAGCTGTTCATTGACTTCATTTAATGACTCAAATTCATATAATCTTCCGGAACTTGAGTTGATTTCACCCGCTGTCATCGGCCCGCGAAGAAGTAATAGACAAATGATCGTTAGTTCGGACGGGACAAGCGGAAACTGGATGGCAAAATTATGTTTGTATTTTGTCACTCTGGATCCGCCTCCGACAACCGTGGAAATCAGCCCCCTTTTCTTGAGGATATCCAGGGTGGCGACAATGTCTTCCTCCGTATATTGGACAACAGGTTTTCGCGAGGTCTTCTGATTACATGCTGCCAGCAAGCTATTGATGGTCATTGGATAATACTCAGGAGTTACCTTTGCTTTTTCAATTAACGAGCCAAGTACACGTTGCTCCATTGCAGATAATTGGGGTAAATTCGTCGTTTCCATGTATTCTCTTAACAAAAATGTATGATCGTGTATAAGTTTGTATCAGATTTTGAACCGCATCCATGTGTGGATGAGCTGTTACTCAAAGATGGCCTTTTTCCAATACAACTCCAAAATATCGACGGGATATTATTTAAATTGTGGGGCGATCACTGTCGATGCAAGGCCGGTGAATCTCATCTGCAGACAGAAGCATTGCTATAGTTTTTCTTATCTTCGCATGAAATAAAGACTAGTTAACGTGCTCAAGATTGCTTTTCGTCCAGAATTTGTTCACCCAGTCAGGGAAGGGCACCGTTTTCCGATGCTGAAATATGAACTGATACCACTGCAGCTAAAATATCTGGGGCTGGCCGATGAAGAAAATTTTTTCAGTCCGGCATTGGCCAGTTTCGAAATCTGCTGCCTCGTACATGATCCCAATTATGTCAAGCGGCTTTTTGATCAGACGCTTGACGCGAAGATGGTGCGCCGTATCGGGTTTCCTTTAAGCCATAGCCTGGTGGATAGAGAGCGCTATATCCTGGATGGAACCATACAGGCGGCACAATATGCGATCGAATATGGGATCGCTTTCTCGGTCGCCGGCGGGACGCATCACGCGGGATACAACTTCGGTGAGGGGTTCTGTCTAATGAACGATCAGGCAACAGCAGCGGGCTATCTGTTGCAGCACAAGCTTGCTGACCGAATTCTGATTATCGATCTGGATGTGCATCAAGGAAACGGTACTGCGGATATCTTTGCCGGCCGACAGGAGGTTTTCACGTTTTCCATGCATGGAGAGAAAAATTACCCCTTTATTAAACAAAAGTCACATCTCGATATCGGGCTTCCTGAAACTGTTACCGACAAGGAATATCTCGATATCCTGGAAGAAAATCTTAACGCTTTATTCCTGAATTTCGCACCGGATTTCGTATTTTACCAAGCCGGTGTGGATATCCTCGCCACTGACAAGCTGGGCAGGCTGAACTTAAAACCAGCGACCTGCGGCCGGCGTGACGAAATGGTATTGGGTAGGTGTCAGCAACTGGGTATTCCAGTGCAGATCAGCATGGGGGGAGGGTACTCCCCACAGATCAAAGACATCGTGGACGCCCACTGCCAGACATTTAACATCGCAATAGACTTGTATAATTTATAAAATAGAAATATGTTTTTTCACCAGGACGCAACGTTTGAAGCTTTATCCATTCACCGGGTTGGTAACAAAGCCCAGGATGAATTTTACATTCTGTCGGATGCCCCCATATCGCTTGAGGGAGATGAAATATTGCCCGGTCTGCTTATGCAATACTTCATGAGCCCTTTTGCAAAGGTCAACGAGATATACCGATTATATCACCCCAATGGTGAGCTGGAGCTAAATGAGGTATTTTATTTTGTCCGTCAGTATTTTAATGACCAGCTTCCGTTTCATGACTTCTCCCAACAGATTTCCAAACACCTCTATGAGGTATCCAGCCATCCCAAAATTAAGGCCGGGGAGGTATATGTGGTTGCCTTGAAGAATGTGCAGATAGAAGGTGAAGAGCACGATGCCATCGGAATATTCAAATCCGAAAACAAAGAAACTTACCTGAAGGTATATCCGGAGCAGGGCGCTTTTATGCTTGAATACGAGCAGGAGGCTATCAACATCAATAAGCTGGACAAGGGCTGTATTATCATCAATGTAGAGGAAGAGAAGGGGTACAAGGTCCTTGTGCTTGACCAGACCAACAGACAGCAGGAAGCCGTGTATTGGAAGGATGAATTTCTGCAGCTACGTGTACGCAATGATAATTTTAACCAGACAGGTAATTACTTAAAGGTCTATAAAGACTTCGTTGAGGAGAAGCTGGACGAAACCTTCGAACTTGAAAAAGCCGACAAAATTGATCTGATGAACAGATCAATGAATTATTTCAAGGAAAAGGAAACATTTGTTCAGGAGGAATTTGAGGAAGAAGTATTGGGTAATCCGCAGGCAATCGCCTTGTTTCAGGATTTTAGGGCTGGTTTTGAAGATGAATTTGAATCGCCTTTTCAGGCTAGCTTCGAAATTGCCGACAAAGCGGTCAAAAAGATGGAAGCGTCCTATAAGTCCGTACTGAAGCTGGACAAGAACTTTCATATCTATGTGCATGGAAAGCGCGAATTCCTGGAAAAAGGATTTGATGAAGAGAAGGGCATGAACTTTTATAAATTATATTTCGAAAACGAAGCCTGATGAGCTATGGCAAAGCGAACTAAGATAGCGGGCATTGTTTCGGTATTGTTAATAGGGCTCATTGGGCTGCTGTCACTGATCCAGCGTGATAGCTCGTGGATTGAGCTGTATTATACCCGCAGTTTTTACCGGTATTACGGGTATATACCCAAATATTTCTTCGGTTATACCCCCTTTAGCGTTGGAGATATCTTTTATGCCGCTGTTGCTGTGCTACTGTTTTTTTTCACTATTCGAATGCTTCGGAAATTGTGGCGGAAACAGTGGCCGGATGCCATGCATGCATTTTTTTCTGTTGTCAATGTACTGCTGGGGCTATATGTTTTCTTTTACCTATCCTGGGGACTTAACTATTACAGGAAACCGATCAGCATAAATGCTTCTCTGAAGGTAGACAGTTTAAAGCTGGCAGATTATCTCGTCGTGCTCGATGAATATCTGGATAGCACAAACATGCTTAGACAGCAGGTCAGTCCTGCGAAATGGGAAAATCAGAAGACCAGAATACAAAAGGACCTGACCAAATGGGTCAAAAATGATACAACCTTTGCATCTTTTTTATCGGTCAGCCAAGTGCATGCCAAACCGCCTTTGAATAGTACCCTGGTTTCGTATTTTGGTGTCTCTGGATATTTTAATCCGTTTACGCATGAAGCACAGGTCAATTATGCCATGCCGGTACTATCTTTCCCCTTTACTTTTGTGCATGAACTTGCGCACCAGCAGGGGGTCGGGTTCGAAGATGAAGCAAACTTTATCGCGTTTGTACGGCTGCAGCATCATCCGCAGGCTTTTTACCGTTATTCCGCTTACCTGCAAACAACTTTATATATGCTCCGGGAATTGGGAGCGATGTACCCCGTACTTGCGAAAGAGTATCAGCGGCGATTAAGTGAGCCAGTCCGGGGAGACATCGAAGCGGAACGCCTTTTTTGGATTCATTATACAGGGTGGTTCAACAACCTTATGGGAATCTTTTACAACCAATACCTAACCCATAATAATCAAAAAGAGGGCTTGGCGAGATACGATCGCATGACCAGGCTGGTACTCGCATATGCGCTCAAGGAAAGAGGATGCCGTTGACCGTATAAAAAGAACGCTGCACCAACTTTCCAGTCCTGTGCAGCGTTTTATTAATTATCTGTGTGTGTCGAAATCAGCTCAAAAGAACCCTCATTACCCGCACTGCCAGAGTAGATCTGACCCTGTGGCAATCCTCTCAGTCCTGTCGGAGCTGTTTTGATGCGATCGTAAATATTTCTTAAATCGGTGTTCGCATTGACGGCTCTTCCTCCAGCGACAACATCAGCGTAAATATAATTTATAGCTTTTTTATCTGTCGTTTGCGGCTTCAGGCTGCCTTCCATTAATGTTATCTTGACTTTTCCGCCATTCCCGTTTGGGAAAGTCTTGGTACCATTGAAAGCATCATCCCCTTTAGCAATAATATATAAAGAGCCCAGTTTCTGGAAATTAGCTTTTATGTCAAAATTACTGCCGTTGTTTTTACCGTCAGAGCCATATAGTGTGGCTTTGTCACCAATCTCTGCATAATCGACGATGAGCTTTACATCTTTCTTTCCGTAAAATGACAACGTCGCCTTATCCTTCATAATCAGTGTGTCGATATGGATGATTGCAGTGGAATCCCTGCTGTCAATATTTTTTTTGGCTTTTTTTCCGATTTCGAGCTTGGAAAAATGCTGTGTTTCCTGTGCTTTACATACAAAAGTAAAGGAGACAAGAAAAAGAAAACCTAAAACAAAGTTCAGTTTCATAACTATGTTCTTATTTGTAAACATTTAATACTTTGACAATTGAGGTGCCAAAGGGTTTAATTATTGACTAAATATTTTACAATTAATTTCGCAGCTCGTTCTGAAGCTCCCGGTGAACCTAGTTTCTCAGCGAGGATATCGTAGTTTTCCATGACACTTGCGCGGTGCGCTTTATTGTTGATCAGTTCTCCTAGCTCATGTGCAATGTCAAAAGCCGTGCAGTCCTCCTGTATAAGTTCTCGGACGGACAAAAAGTTATTGATCAGATTGACCAGAGAGATGAATTTGACTTTAATAACGAGTTTAGCTATACGTACTGAAAGTGCATTTGCTTTATATACCACTACTTGGGGCACTTTCAATATCCCGGTTTCTAGCGTGGCCGTACCACTGGTTACTACTGCGGCCTCAGCGTTGTTGAGAATATCATACGTTTGGTTGAAAACCACAGGAATATCGATTCCTCTTAAAAATTGCTTATAATAAGCTTCCTCAAAATTTGGTGCACCAGCGATCACAAACTGGTGGACGGGAAAGAAGTAAGGCAGCTCGGCCATAATGGGTAGCAGCCTGGAAATCTCCATTTCACGGCTGCCGGGCAATAGGGCAATGATTGGCTTGTCTCCAAAGCCATTCAGTTGCCTAAAAGCAGGATTGAAGCGATAGCTGGCTACTGCATCAAGGAGCGGATTACCAATATAATCCACGTGCATACGCCACTTATTATAGAAATCCACTTCGAATGGTAATATGCAGAACATGTGATCGACCACCCTCTTGATTTTTTTTACACGGCTTTGGTTCCACGCCCAAACTTTCGGAGAAATATAATAACAGGTCTTGATACCATGTTTTTTCGCAAAGTCCGCAATCTTCAGATTGAAGCCCGGAAAGTCGATCAATATAACCGTGTCAGGCTTTTCCTCCAGCAGATCGTTTTTGACCCTTTTGAGGTTTTTCGCGATTTTGCCAAGATTTTTCAATACTTCAACAAAACCCATAAAAGCCATTTCGGCGGTGTGTATCAATGCTTTTTCGCCGCTTGCTTCCTGCATCAGGTCGCCGCCAACAATGCGAAATGTGGCGTGCGGATCTTCAGCCTTCAACGCTTTGATTAAGTTGGCACCATGAAGGTCACCTGAAGTTTCGCCAGCAATAAGATAGTATTTCATATGTAAGTGGGTTTTTTGTTCAACATCTTCAGGCCATATAACAGTTTATCTGTGTCCCAGCGCACGTACGTTCAGCGGAATGATGTTTTGAACAGTTAAAGATAATATTATCTAATGATATGATGAAATTGATGTCGTTATTCCATATCTTTATTAAAGATGTTTAACTTTGGAAGAAAATATCGTGAGTATAAAAGCTAAATAGTATTTTTGTCCTATGCAACGATTATGGTCTTTAATAAGAAATAAGTATTTGATAGCCACGTTGGCCTTTTTGGTCTGGATGTTGTTCTTTGACCGGAATGATTTTGCCACGCAATACAGCTATCAAAAGCAAAAAGCGAATCTAGAAAGTGAGCGATCCTTTTATTTAAAGGAAAACGCAGCTATTATTAAAACCATTAATGATATCCGGTCAAATCCTCAGGAAGTGCAACGTATTGCCCGTGAGAAATACAAAATGAAAAAAGACAATGAGGATATTTACGTGGTTTCGAAAGTGCCAGCTAAGGAAACGCCATGATACTCCTTGTAATCGATTAGCAAAAAATGTACGACGTATAAATAGAAAGACCATCCTCATATCGGGATGGTCTTTTAGTATATAGAAAATGGAATTTATTAATTTGCTGCTTGTGCTACAAGACCTATGTATAATGGTGTTTTCTGATCGTTAGCCTTACCGATTAAGATCAAAGAATAATAGTAATTTTCGGCCAATTTGACATCTTTTCGGCTTGCAATGGTTTTACCTGCTTTGTCTTTGGCAACTATTGTATAGGTACCGCTTTTTTGTGCAATAAAACCTTGGTGGGCGGTCGCGGAGCTCTGTGTTTCTTTACCTCTATTGGACCATTCGGTCGGTGAAGCCTGATCACCTATTTGTAGTGTAACTTGATCAGTGCCTTCCGCAAGGTTGAAAAAGCGGACCCCGGATTCGGTATCTTTAATATCCTTATTGATGCGGTCAGTAGTAATTACCTGAACTGGTTTTGATTTGCTACCATATACAAAAGATGTGTAAATTGTACTGTCCTTGATGGTAATTGTGGTGTCCAATAAGACGCTGTTATATTCCGAAGAGATGGCAATTTTTCGTGCCCCAGTAAATAAGCCAACTTGGCTATAGCTTTTGAAGTCCAACGGGTAGTATGGATTTTGTAAAGACCCGCCATCCGCGTAATATATAACCGCGTTAGCATCTGCATAGCCATTGACCATGGTAAATATGGCTCTTGGAATACGCTGATCATCGTTATCTTTCAGACAGCTGGATAGTAGAAACGTCGCGACTGCGATTGCAATAAAATTAAATAATCTATAGTTTTTCATAATCGTGTAATATTAAACTTTTGTTAATCGATGAACACATTGCGTTTGTGTTGTCTATTATACGGAGGTAAGTAACACTTTGCTACAACAAAATGCAAAAATAATAAAATTGTGCCAACCAGATTCGGCTTCGTATATATTGGAGCGTGTCGCTATCCACTCGTAGCCTATCGAACTGCGTTACAGACTGTTCGTAGCCAAAAGCTTAAACTCTGTCTGGCCTGGCTTCGGTGTTGCTTCGGGAAGCCTTCGGGCGGCCTTCGAGATTGCTTTGGGACTGATGCGGTATAGGTTTGGCATAACTCCGGCTATCCATTGACTTGGATTCGTCATTGTACCGAAGCGCCGCCAGCGAACGGTACAGGAAGTGCCGGAGGAGGGCCGATGATACTGCAAAGATGGTACGGCGCTGTTCCGAATCATTCCCCAACCGTTCTCGGATACAGTACGGGCTTTAAGGGAGTTGTGGGGACTTGGAGGGAGTTGAGGGGAGTTTAATGGGACCATGTTGATGGAAACGGTATTGTCGTGATTAGGGCACGGGCTTTGCTATTTGAAAAAATATGATAATTTTGAGTTATGAACAGCAGAATGAAAAAGATGGCCAAAGGACTGTTTGAGCAGTTTAGAAATCGGAAGATAACCGAAACAGAATTGCTACAGGCCGAATCAAAGGCAAAAAATCTGGGAAGTTATGTGGGAGATTTTAAATTGCTGATTGTCATGTGCAAAGATGTGCTCAGCGGTAAATATAAAATGAATAGCTGGAATTTGTCCATTATTATTGGGACGATTCTATATGTGATCTCCCCTGTGGACGCTATTCCAGATTTTATTGCGGTGGGCGGCTGGCTCGATGATGTTGCGATTGTGGCTTATGCCATGCGAAAGCTTTCCGAGGAAATAGAACGGTATAAGGTGGAAAAATTGGTTGCAAAGTCAGAAAAGTAAACCTTTAGCTTTTCATCAATAGCAACTACTATTGGGATCGGCTGAAAGTGCTTCGGAACAATATAGAATAATATATTCAGAAACGAAAAGAGCTACTTAATAGTCCAATCAGTAGCTCTTTTTTAGTGTAATTTAATGTGTTAATGTTTAAAATGTCTAACTCCTGTGGTAACCATCGCAATACCCTTTTCGTTGGCCATATCGATGGACAATTGATCTTTGATGGAACCTCCGGGCTGCAATACCGCAGCGATACCTGCCTCAGAAGCGATTTCAACACAATCTGGGAAAGGGAAGAAAGCATCTGACGCCATAGAACAGCCTTTGAGGTCAAATCCAAAAGAAACAGCCTTTTCAATAGCTTGTTTAAGAGCATCAACACGGGATGTCTGTCCTACTCCCGAGGCTAGCAAAGTGCCGTTTTTGGCAAAAACGATCGTATTGGATTTGGTGTGTTTGACAATTTTATTGGCAAAATACAGGTCCTCAAGTTGTTCAGCTGTAGGTTTGATTGTCGTTACGGCTACCATTTGTTCTGGGCCTTCTACGGTATGGTCTTTATCCTGCAAAATGACACCATTCAATAACGTTTTGAACTGCTGTGCCGGTAACTTGACATCTTTACGGACGAGGATTATTCTGTTTTTCTTTGCAGTCAGTATAGCAATCGCTTCGTCTGTGTAAGATGGTGCGATCAATACTTCAAAAAATAATTTATTGATTTCTTCTGCTGTCTCTTTGTCCACCTGTCCGTTGGTAATAAGGACGCCACCAAATGCGGACACCGGATCACAAGCCAAAGCGTCTATCCAGGCCTGTTTAATTGTCGGCCGTGAGGCAACACCACAAGCATTAGTATGTTTCAAAATAGCGAAGGTAGGCGCTTCGAACTCATCGATCAAAGCTACTGCGGCATCTACGTCAACAAGATTATTGTAGGAGAGTTCTTTGCCATTTAGTTTGTCAAACATCTTGTCCAGATCGCCAAAGAAGACCCCTTTCTGATGCGGGTTTTCGCCATATCTTAAGACCTGGGCTTTCTGCTCTGACTGTTTGAATACGTCTAGTGGATTGTCCTGATTAAAATAATTGAAAATTGCTGTGTCATAATGAGAGGAGGTGTTGAACGCCCGTTTTGCAAATTCTTTACGCTGTTCCAAAGAAGTAGTTCCATCTTGGCTTGCCAAAATATCTTCCAGTTCCTTATAATCATTTTTGGAAGAGATAATAACGACATCGTTGAAATTCTTTGCGGCAGCACGGATCAACGAAATACCTCCGATATCGATTTTTTCAATAATATCTTGTTCTGGTGCGCCTGAAGCTACGGTTTCTTCGAATGGATACAAATCCACAATAACCAGGTCGATTTCGGGTATCTCATATTGAGCTAGCTGCTGCTGATCTGACTCCAGCGGGCGACGTGCCAAGATTCCGCCAAATACTTTGGGATGCAGGGTCTTAACACGACCTCCTAAAATCGAAGGATAGCTTGTCAAGTCTTCGACAGGGACAACATTTATACCTAAATCTTTGATAAAGGTTTCTGTCCCACCAGTAGAATAGAATGTGACACCGTATTTGTTTAATAATTCAACTAAAGGAGCGAGGCCGTCTTTATAATAGACTGAAACCAAAGCATTTTTAATCTTTACAGGATGGTTCATTATGATGGATTTGTTTCGTGGCGCAAAGATAAGAATTTAAAACCTTGATGTCAATAAATCAGCGCTTTTAAATCCACAAGGCTTATTCTTAAAACAAGCCCTATGGATTGCTGTTATGCCATATGGAGTTTCGATTTCAGTTCTTCCGATATCTGGTTCGTGATCTCCCAGATAGGCTCAGGCTCATCTGTGTTATTAAAGATGACTTGATCGCAGGAATCCTGATACGGCAATAAATATTCGTTATAGGAGGGAAGCACATGATTTACCCACTTATACATCACATCCTCTTCAAAATAACCGCGTTCAACCAGATCCCGGTGCAGGCGTCTTCGAAGGGCGATATCCTGATCGGCACTTAAAAATATTTTGTGGTCAATCAGATCGTTGATCTCTGTATAATAAAAAATAAACAGTCCCTCAATAATCAGGATGGGGGCTGGCTTTATTTCCAGTATCTTAGGGGTGAGTGCAGGATTATTAAACGTATATTCCTCTTTATATATTGTCTCACCGTCAAAGAGCGCTTTGATGTCTCTATAAAAGGCATCGCGGTCTATTGACGTTGGAATATCAAAATTGTAGAGTTTGTTCTCTTCTTGGGTCTTTGTATTTGCAGGAATATAATAATCGTCCTGGGAAATCAACGTCACCTGGTCTTTTTTGAAGTGCTTCAGAAAACTATTTAAGAAAAATGTTTTTCCCGAGCCACTGCTTCCGGCAATCCCGATGACATACGGTTTGTTATCCATTCTTATTTTGCTGTATGCGCTAGTTTAAGTATTTGAGTTAATTTTCTAAGGGTAGCCCATAAGCAATTTCTACCTGAAAACGTTTGTCCAGGGCCCCAATGCTTGCGGCTGCCGATTTGGATAACACGACGATGGCGTTTTGGTTTTCGGCGTTATCGTTAAATTTTCCGACCACTTTGGCATATGTGACACTTTTGGTCATGGGATTGGTAATTTTCAGGATGGTGCCTACCGGAGCGCTTTTGTGGAGTGCCAGATTGCTTGTGCCCTGAGACGATAAGCCTTCGATCCATACACCAATTCCACGCTCTGACTTTTCGCGTATTCCGTAGCGGTTGGTCGTAATTTGATTTTCTTCTTTATCATCTTCACCGGTAGAATCTGGTGTGACCACCTCTATTCCTTTGGGTTCCACGAGTTTGGGTCTTTCGGGTGGCAACGGTTCGTTTGGAATCATCAATTTCATTCCGCCGCTGATAATATTATTCTTGAGATTGTTGGCTTTTTTGATGTCCTCCACGCTGATGCTAAATCTTTTGGAAATAGCATAAAGCGTTTCCTTCTCACCGACAATATATTCTGTAAAACCCTGCTGCGGATTACGCGGATTAAGGGGGATATTGTCCATTGGAGATTTGCTACGGGCGGGAGCTGGCTTTCGTCCTGTCGGTACTTTGACAATCTGGCCAATGCTCAATGTACCGTTACCGTTGATCTTTGTGAGCTGGCTGACGGTAGTCCTGTACCTTTTGCTCAACTGGTAATAATTGTCGCCTTTTTCTATTTTAAACAGGACGTACTCTTCACCATTGATGACGTCAGTTCCAATGGAATCGGGTGCCGCTGTCAAAGATGGAAACCTGAAATTTTTCGCTTCAAGATGCTGAAAAGCGAGCATAGTCATCGATAGCATAGCTATCTTTTTATATGTATTTAATTCGAATAAAACTTTCATATATTTTGCAATTATACTAAATACGAAACAAACTCCCGTTTATTGTCTGTCAAAAGGAATATTTGTTTGCCTACCAGAAAATAGATACTGAAAAATTTTAAAGATAGCTGTGATACGACAACTGCGGACTCAAGCAGCTCATCTTTTGTGGATCGTACTATCCGGATCTGAAAGTGATTGTTATTAGTTTTTTCATAGAAAGCCCAAATAAAATAATCATTCAATACATTTATCCAGACTTCATCATCCATGGTGAAATCTGCTAAAAATTGAGGTATTTTACCGTTGTAGATTACAGGATAGACTATAGATGAGTCAAATGGTTTAACGCTGCGGTCGTTTTTTGCTTCCATGGTCATCGTATTCAGGTTCAAAAACTGTTGCAGACCATCTTCAATCATTTTGGGCCGGAGAATAATCCTTTGGTCGGCCATGCCAAGAAAAATATAGTTAAACCAGGTTTCCTGCTGCGTCGGATCGTAACAATCGACGACCTGTATTCCGGCATCGGAAGGTGAATGACTCGAGATTTTCTTTAACACTAGTTTTCGGCATTGAATCCCAGCGATTACCCATTCTTTGCTGATGCCTTTGAAGTCCCGAAGTACCTCATCCCCCTCAAAGGTAATGACGTTAAAATATGGAAACGTATCCTCGGGGTTTCGCGTCTCTATAGCGATCAATCTATTGGTGGCATCGATTTCGATCCGCCAGATGGGATAGGTAAACAGCGCATTGAATGCTTTTGAAATTATCTGATTCGCCATGTGAAATTCAACCAAGGCGACAAATTTACTAAAAGCTTTTAGAATAATGCCGCTAAAAAAACAGATTTAAAGAAAAACGCCCAGACATGCTGGACGTTTTTCTTTAAATCTGTTTTAAAATTTCGAACCAATTGTCAGGACAATATTGGTACGTTGATTTTTGATATCTGCAGCAGGGCTGGCCGTATTCCAATAATCTTCGGCGATAAGATAAGGGTTTTCTTTGTAATTGACTGCATTATAAGCGCCCGTCAGATCAATATACATCCCGCGGCCCAGTTTTGCGCCGATTCCCAACGAAGCCGTGTAGTTCGTGTAATCCGCATTTTTGTAAGGATTGCCACTATAATTAAAACCAGCCCGTCCACTGAACACATTGTCAAACAGAATTTCGCCACCGATGCGCGCATTAAAAGCGCCTTGGTAGTTCTCTTTGATATTCTGGTTCATGGCTGTTTCCAGCGCTTTATTGCTCGTTCCGGCGTCTCGGAAGCGCATAGCACCATAGTCAACCCATTCGACATCGGCGGTGAGCAATCCTCTGGAGAACAGCTGACTAGCACCCAAAGAAAGTCGGTAAGGCGTATTCATGTTATACTCAAGATAGCTATATCCGGCGTCATCACTGGTCCGATACTCCTTGAACGATGTATTTTCATTTTTATTAAAGTAACGGAATTCGGAGTTGCTGTAAGATTCATCGCGAATACTCATGAAGGTTGGTGTTTTGGCCGTGAACCCCATGCTAAAGGTGGGTGTAAACTTGTAGATCATACCCAATTTGAAGTCTATTCCGGTACCGTCGCTGGCCTGAACGTAATCGTCAAATAGTTCATAGTCCACATCGAGCATTTCATGTTTCTTGGTGTTTTTAGGGTCTAAGAAGTCAGAGTTGGGGTTGACCTTTTTCAGTTCGTCAGCAGTCATCGTCTGTCCGTATTCGGTGTACCAGCTTGAATTGTCATAGGTAAAAGCCGTAAAACCAAGAGCGGCTCCCAGGTACAATTTATTGCTATAGTTTGCGCCAAAGGATAAGACGGACTCGGACTTACTTCCCTTTTCCAGTATGGAGTTTACTTGATCAAAACCCTGTTTACCATCGTACAGACCTCCGACAGAAATGGGTCTATACTGCCCTGCATTATTTGGATCCACGTCGAAAAGCAAGGAATTATTATATACTTCCTGCCCCCAGCCACGCATACCATCCGGACTGGATAGGCGATCGGAGTATGCATCCGTGATTGAGCTCGTATTATTGACACCCCGGTATTCCAGCAGGTTGTTGTATACATAATTCCGGTTATAAGCGATACCGACATTAAAATTCAGCCAGCCTTTGTCCAGGTTGCCCCCATTGCGGTAGGTAGGCAAGTGGAAAACGATCCCGGCATTGTCTAAGTTAAAATTATTTTTGCTGCTGTTCGAATTTTGACCGAAATATTCTGTTTTGTTTTTGTTATTTAGGTAGCGGCCAGTGACGGAAATGTCCGACTGGTTAAAGTATCCTAGGCCAGCGGGGTTACTGGTGATTGAACTAATATCGCCTCCCAATGCGGTCGATGCGTTTCCCATCGCCTTAAAACGAGCGGTACCGCCATTATCCCCTTGGGAAAATAAGAGTACGTCTTTCGTATATTGTGCTTGGGCTGTTCCTGCTGCGCCCATTAAAAATGCAGTTCCAAAAAGTAATTTTCTGATTGTCATAAGCTAAAATATCGTCTATAATAAGCAGTAGCACACATTGTCATGTATGCTACTGTAAGTCATTTTTGTTCTTAGCGTGTACGTCCGCCGCTTGACCTTGTACTGCCCCCACCGGAGAAACCGCCACTCGATCTGCTGCTGCCGCCACCGGAAAATCCGCCTGAGGAACGGGTTGGTCCAGCATCATAGCTTCTGGTTGGCGGCGTATAGGATGGCCGCGAAGTGGAGTTTGGATAACTCGAACGTGTCCTTGTCTCCATGGACCGGCTTGTTGGACGATAAGCATCGGAACCAGTACGGGTCCTTGAAGTTCCGATGGAGCTTCTTGTGCTTGGGTAAGCGCCATTGGATCTGTCATAGGTCCTGCTGCGGCTACCTTCGTTGTAACCTCTACTTATTGTACCATCTGATGTTCTTGTACGTGCGCTGCTTCTGTCATAAGAACCGCCACGTGTCACCGAACCGTTGGAGGTGCGGGTCCGTGCACCTGTTACTGAAGTAATACGTCCTCTGGAATCACGCGCTACACCAGTGCGGTCATAACTTCCTGAGGTACGGGTTCTTGCCGAGGAGGTGCGGACATTATAACTGTCTCTATAAGACGATCGGACAGATGCATATCTTGGTCTGGATACGCCCCAGTAGCTGCCGCCCCAATAGCCGTTGCCATACCAGCCAGAGCCCCAGTAACCACCGTACCAGCCCCCCCAAGGTCTATAGCCGTACCAAGGTGATCCCCAGCCAGTCCCCCAGCCCCAGCCAAAGCCAATGGACCAGGACGAGCCCCAGCCGGAATTCCATCCCCAGCCTAAACCAAAGGATGGCCCATAACCATACCAGCCTCCAAGACCATAGCCATACCAAGGGTCGAAGAATGGATCAAAGTATGTCATGCCCGGTGTCGCATAGTAGAAGCGGTTGATACGATTGGCATATTCAAGATCTTCGTACGAATCATCGTTATACTCCTGATCTGAATATTCATCATCATAATATCCGCTGCCAGCCTGGCCTCCCTGTTGATCCGCATCGGTATAATAGTAGTCTGGACTTTGGTAGACTTTCTGTCTAGCCTGTCCATTACTGCCATAGACATCGTCGCCATAGATTTGCCTACTTGTACCGCAGGAACCTAACATAAATGCTCCTGTCATGGCAAGTGCTCCGATAAATAATCTATTTTTTTTCATAATATCCTAAATCGTTATTTTCGATTATACAGCCTTATTTACTATCTTAGACGCAAATTTCTCAACGGGGTTTAATCGAAGTAATCAAAAATACAAATATTTTTTATTGAACGCTTTCCGTGATAGGAATACAGACGAGATTTAACGTAATAATGTTACAATATTTTATCAATTTTATATGAGTAAAGGAATTACAAGTCGTGCAGAAGACTATTCACAATGGTACAATGACCTTGTGATCAAAGCTGATCTGGCGGAATATTCAGCTGTACGGGGATGCATGGTGATCAAGCCATACGGGTACGCGATCTGGGAAAGAATGCAGGCAATCCTGGACAAGAGGTTTAAAGAGACAGGTCATAGCAACGCTTACTTCCCTTTATTCATTCCGAAATCCTTTTTTTCGAAGGAGGCTGCGCACGTGGAAGGTTTTGCTACCGAATGTGCTGTCGTAACACACTATCGGCTGAAAAACGATGGAAATGGAAAAATTGTCGTGGACGAAGAAGCGAAACTTGAAGAGGAGCTTATCGTACGTCCTACTTCTGAGACCATCATATGGAATACTTACCGTGGCTGGATCGAGTCGTACCGTGATCTGCCAATCTTGGTCAACCAATGGGCAAATGTGGTTCGTTGGGAAATGCGTACGCGTCTTTTCCTGCGCACGGCGGAGTTTTTATGGCAGGAAGGACATACTGCACACGCCACTAAGGAGGAAGCGATTGAGGAAACCGAACGCATGCTCGAGGTCTACGCCACATTTGCCGAGAACATTCTGGCTGTGCCTGTAGTCCGTGGGCGCAAAACCGAAAACGAGCGTTTTGCTGGTGCGCTGGATACCTATTGTATCGAAGCGCTGATGCAGGATGGTAAAGCCTTACAGGCCGGAACATCTCATTTTCTAGGCCAGAATTTTGCCAAGGCTTTTGATGTCAAATTTACATCCAGAGAAGGTAAACTCGAACATGTATGGGCGACTTCCTGGGGGGTCTCGACGCGTCTTATGGGAGCACTCATTATGGCCCATTCGGATGATCAGGGGCTGGTATTGCCTCCAAAATTAGCACCAGTTCAGGTGGTCATCGTTCCGATCTTCAAAACAGAGGAGGAAAAAGCCCAGATCGATGTATTTGTACATCAGCTGACCGCCGAGCTAAAAGGAAAGGATGTTTCGGTGAAATACGATGACCGAGACACCCAGCGTCCGGGCTTTAAATTTGCGGAATGGGAACTCAAAGGAGTGCCGTTGCGGGTTGCCGTCGGAACCCGGGATATGCAGAATGGAACTGTGGAACTGGCGCGCCGTGATACACAGACCAAGGAAACTGTGGCTCAAGCGGGACTGGCTGCGACTATCGAACAGCTGTTGGAAACTATTCAGGAAAATATCTATCAAAAAGCACTGGATTACAGGGATGCCCACATTACGGAGGTGAATTCTTACGAAGAATTCAAGGAAGTACTGGAAAGCAAAGGCGGCTTTATTTCTTGCCATTGGGACGGTACTGTCGAAACTGAGAAGCGGGTGAAAGAAGAGACCAAGGCGACCATCCGCTGTATTCCTTTGGATGCGAAGGAAGAAGAAGGTATCTGTATTTTCACCGGAAAGCCTTCAAACAAACGGGTGTTGTTTGCGAAAGCATATTAATTATTTGTCTGGTATGCGGATACTCATTTTAGGTTGCGGGTGGCTGGCCTCAGCTTTTGCTATGGAGCAGCGGCTCCGTGGGCACGAAGTGTGGGCGAGCACGACGAACAAGGAAAAATACCATCGCCTCAAAAACGATGGTATTTTTTCGTTTATCGCCGACTTTGACCATTCTGACTTTAGGGATAGCGTAGCGATCCCACGAGAGTTTGATTTTGTGCTGAACAGTGTCCCTGCCAGTCAGAAAAATGATCTTGCCACTCTCCAGAACCGTTTTTTGAATATCCAGTCTTTTCTCAGCAACCTGCGGTGGAATAAACACGTGTTTTTAAGTTCAGTTGGGATTTATCCCGACCAAGACGGATGGTTTGACGAAAAGTATAATGAAAGGAGCAAGCTCTCAGAGAAGCTGTTGGCGGCGGAAGAATTGATGCTGAATCTGTCACATACCTGTGTTTATCGCCTAGGAGGTTTATTTGGTCGGAACCGGATATTCGCCAGGTATTTTTCGAACCGAGTCTGTACAACGGCTGAGCAGGTGGCCAATTTCGTGCATCTGGAGGATGTGATCCGTCTGATCGATCTGGCTATGGTAAACGATCTCCAACATCCTGTCTATAATGTGGTCGCTCCCATGCACCCGGCCAAGAAGGAAGTAATCTTAGCTTCCGCTGGAAAGTACGGCTTCGAGCTGCCCGTGAAGTTTGAAACGGTGGCGGATTTCCAAAAAATGGTGAGTGGCGAATTGCTTAGCGGTGAACTCAATTACCGTTACATCTGGCCCGATCCTGTTGACTTTTAGTCCGAGCCGTTTTATCGGTTATTGTATGTCAAAATTAATTTTACGTTTTCGGGTTATAAATACTTAAATAATTTCATTATTTTAACGCCGGTTCTATGGTGGTAAACCGAAGTGACAGAACCTCGTACCTGACGGGATTGCAGCGGATGTGTGGATGATATTTCCTGATCTGGCATCATCGCGCCCATTTAGGCGTATCAAAATGGATACTTTAGCATATTATTATACACCATGACAAATGTAGAGCGACATCAATATATTTTAAAACAGTTAAAAGAAGTAGGTATTGTACAGGTGGTGGATCTCTGTGAAGAGCTGGGGGTATCCTCGGTGACCATCCGCAAAGACCTTACCCTGCTGGAGGAAAGCGGTTTGCTATTCCGTACCCACGGTGGGGCGACTCAGTACAATCCGTACACCACCGACAGGACGGTATTCGAGAAAGAAAAACTCCGTTCTGACGACAAAAATAGGATAGGGAAGAAGGCCGCCGAAATGATCGAGGAAAATGATTCTATCATTATCGCATCCGGAACGACGATGCAATCGCTAGCCAGGCAAATCATGCCCAAGGGTAATATTACTGTCGTCACTTCTGCCCTAAATGTTGCCATGGAGCTTATTAAGTATCCCTCCGTTGAGATCATGCAGATGGGCGGGACGCTTCGCAAAACATCGACTTCGGTAACAGGTAAGTATGCTGAAAACCTATTGCAGGATTTTTACTGTAGTAAATTGTTTCTAGGAGTGGACGGTATTGATCTGGACTATGGTGTATCCACTTCGAGTGCACAGGAAGCACAATTGAACCGTATTATGATCGATACTGCGCAAAAAGTGGTGGTGCTAGCTGATTCTTCTAAGTTCGGACGTCGCAGTTTTGGCCGGATATGCGGTTTTGATAAGATCGACGTGCTAATAACCGATGATAAAGTAAGTGCAGGCTTTGTGGAATCACTGGAAAAAGCAGGCGTGAGCGTTATTGTCGTTTAATGGGTAAATAGGTGTCCTGATACTGACAAAAACAAGGGCGTCCAATCTTTTTCGGACGCCCTTGATATTTATTTAACGTATGGCCGGTTCCTGCTGACTCAGGCAATGAAAGCTGCCGAGGCCCCAGATGATATCGACAGAGTTAATGCCGACGATTTTTCGTGTAGGGAAGCACTTCTGGATGATATCCAAAGCGCGCTGATCATTGCGGTCATTGAAGGTCGGTACAACAACGACTTCGTTGGCAATATAAAAGTTGGCATAAGAAGCGGGAAGCCGGGTGTCTTCATAGATCACAGGCGACGGCATGGGCAGTTCAACAATGTTGAGCGGATTCCCATTCAACAATGTGAAAGAACGGAGGGTCTGCAGGTTTTCCTGAAGTATGGCATAGTTCTCGTCTTCAGGATTTTCTTCGACCACGGTCAAAACGGTATGCTCATCCACAAAACGGGTAATATCGTCGATATGGCCGTCAGTATCGTCGCCTACAATACCGTCGCCAAGCCAAAGAACCTGCTCCTGTCCATAAAACTCTTTTAAGTAAGTTTCGATCTGTTCTTTGTTTAGCTGAGGATTGCGATTTTTGTTGAGCAGACAGGCTGTTGTTGTCATGATTGTCCCTGCACCGTTGAATTCGACGGAGCCGCCCTCCATGACAATATCGGGTGTAAACAGCGGGTAATTAAATGTTTGAGCAATACGCGTAGGGACCACGTCGTCCAGATCAAATGGGGGGTACTTTCCGCCCCAGGCATTATACTCCCAGTCGACAACCGCCTTCTGTTGGGTGCTGTCATTGACGAGGAAAGCAGGTCCATGATCGCGGCACCAGGCATCGTTGGTCGGATTAAAATAGAACTCGATATTGGAGAAGTCTGACGTGACTTGCTGCAATGCGGCCAAAGCAAAGCTTTTCATTTCCTCATCGGCCACGTTAATTCGAACTTTCTGTCCTGCGGCCACTACCTTGATGAATTCGCAATAAGGATGATATATGGTTTCGATTTTCCCGGGCCAGGATTCCTCTTTATGTGGCCAGCTCAACCACAGGGCTTCCTGTTTTGCCCATTCGGGAGGAAAGGAAAAACCCTGTTTCTTGGGCGAGTTGTCAAAGTATGCTTGTGTGAATGTATTTTCTTGTTCCATGCTAAAAAAGTAAAAGCCATTTTAATCCGTTCCTCCGGTTTCGAAGTACGCAAAAAAATGGCCTATATGATTTTATATTAATCCTCGTCGATAAAACGTTTGGTTATTGGCGAATAAGTCTCTATTCTGCGGTCTCGCAGGAAAGGCCAGTGCTTTCTGAAATAATCCGATTCGCTAAGGTCCAGTTCGACCACTGCCACTTCTTCTTTATCGTGTGAAGCAAGGTAAAGAATTCTGCCCTGTGCATTGGTGACAAAGCTTCCGCCCCAGAATTTCATAGCGCCGTTCTGCTCAAAGCCTACACGGTTGACAGATACTACGGGTACACCATTCGCCACTGCATGCGAACGTTGTATCGTCTGCCATGCATTGTATTGATCTTGGTTTGTATCCTCGTCCTGGTCTGTTGCCCAGCCGATCGCAGTAGGGTAAAAGAGGATTTCTGCACCCATCAGCGCTGTTATTCTGGAGGCTTCGGGGTACCATTGGTCCCAGCAGATCAACACACCGATCCGGCCAAATTTTGTTTTGAAAACTTTATATCCCAGATCGCCGGGGGTGAAATAGAATTTTTCGTAAAATGCGGGATCATCAGGGATGTGCATTTTACGGTATTTTCCTAAGTAGGAGCCATCGGCATCCAATACAGCTGTGGTGTTATGGTAGAGGCCTTCAGCTCTTTTTTCAAATAATGAAGCGATGATAACGACTCCTGTTTCTTTTGCCACAGCGGAAAGCGCATCTGTCGATGGTCCGGGGATAGATTCAGCTAGTGCGAAATTGTCATAATCTTCGACATCGCAGAAATATAAAGAGGTAAAGAGTTCTTGCAGGCATACAATTTGTGCGCCCTTTGCAGCAGCTTCTTTTACTTTGGTGATCGCTTTTTCGAGATTATCCTGTTTGTTTGCGGTACAGCTCATCTGTACGACTCCAACGTTTACTTTGCTCATTCCTTCATGCTTATTTAATTCAAGCACAAAGATACTATTCTTAATTCAGATTTGGCAGATCGCAAAAGCAAAAAGAGCTCTTAGAGCTCTTTTCGTAATCTTGCCACAGGAATGTTGAGTGCTTCGCGGTATTTGGCCACGGTACGTCGGGCAATGTTATAGCCTTTTTCCTTGAGGATCTCAGTTAATTTTTCGTCTGCCAAAGGTTTGCGTTTATTTTCCTTGGCAATACATTCTTCCAATATTTTCTTGACCTCTTTGTTGGATACTTCCTCTCCAGAATCTGTTTGTATGGCCTCTGAGAAAAAGGACTTCAACAGGAATGTGCCGAATTCGGTCTGCACATATTTTGAATTTGCCACACGGGAGACGGTGGATATATCCATGTCAATTTTGTCGGCGATATCTTTTAATATCATCGGCTTTAATTTGCGGTCGTCACCTGTCAGAAAATACTCATACTGATATTCCATGATTGCATTCATCGTTTTGAGCAGGGTCTGCTGCCGCTGCTTAATGGCATCTATGAACCATTTGGCCGAATCGAGTTTCTGTTTGACGAACTGCACAGCTTCTTTCATTTTTTTGTCCTTTTGATCAGACTTTTCATAATGTTCAAACATGTGCTGGTAATCACGGCTGATTCGAAGCTCGGGTGCATTACGTCCGTTGAGTGTCAAATGCAGTGTGCCGTCGTTGTTGCTGATATGGAAATCGGGGATGATGTGGAGCTGTTTGCCCGCTACCGCGCCAGAATCTCCGGGTTTGGGGTTTAGTTTTAGTATTTCATTGACGACGTTTTTTAAATCTTCTGATGAAACACCCAGTGATTTTTCCAGCTTGTCGTAATGTTTTTTGGTAAATTCTTCCAGATAATCTGCGACAACCCTGATGGCCAGCTTGATGGTTGGGCTGTTAGGATCTTTTTTCTGTAGCTGGATCAAAAGACATTCCTGCAGATCTCTGGCACCTATGCCGGCAGGTTCAAAATCCTGTATGACCTTAAGCATCTCAAGCACCTCCTGTTCGTCGGTCATGACGTTTTGCCCGAAAGCCAGGTCGTCCACGAGGTTGATGATGGGGCGCCGGAGGTAGCCATCGTCATCGAGGCTGCCTATGATCTGCTGACCAATCAAAAAGTGTTTGTCATCGAGAGCCAGCAGATCCAGCTGTTCTTGAAGCTGTTCGTAAAAGGAATGCTGAATGGCAACGGGCATTTCCTTGCGATCCTCGTCATCGTCGCCATAGTCATAGCCATTTCCGTAGTCTTTATAGTCATCTTCCTGGATGTAATCTTCCAGGCTGAGGTCATCCGAATCAAATCCTTCTTCGTTATCAAAGTTGTCATCAGGATCTTTGTCAGGATACTCTTCTATAGGGTCGGTCATATTAGTCAAGCTACCATCTTCCAAAGCGGGGTTTTCCTCTAATTCTTCTTTTATTCTGGCATCTAAAGAAACTGTGGGTACCTGCAGCAACTTGATAAACTGAATTTGCTGAGGTGACAGTTTTTGTAATAGCTTTTGTTGTAATGTCTGTTTTAACATGCTAATAGTTGACTAGTTTACATCTAAAATTAAGCAAATATCATTATTATTTTAGAATAAAATAGATAATAAATTAAAAGTAGGTATAATATTTGTGGAACCTGTCGACTTGCTTCCTTATGAAGAAAAAGCTGTTCCTTCTTTTTTTTACGCTTTCTGGCTGTCTTATATTGTTTCCGGATTTAATTATGTTCTGCCGTTTTTACGTTTGCAAAATCACAAAGAAATGCGTATTTTTTATTGTTAAAAAATGTAAATACGTGATTGGAGAGATTTATTTAGTTGTATATTTAGCCCCTGAAACATGTGAAGCAGCATATCGAGCGGCAGTAAAACCTTTTGTCGATCCGGTGTGTTGAATATAAGATAAATTTCCATTTATGTTCAGACGTATTAAGAATAGGGTCGTTCGTTACCTCGTTATTGCAATATATTTCGTAATCATCCTGATTTGTGCCATACAGCTTAACTTTCTGTGGCTTTTTGGCTACTCGCCAACGAAAAAGGATATCATTATGCCCAGCGTTAATATCTCGACTGAGCTCTATACGGCTGACAGTGTTCTGATAGGCCGCTATTTTGATGAGGACAGAAATCCAATCCCTTTTGACAGTATTCCAAAAACAGTGATCAATGCACTGATTGCTACGGAAGACGTACGTTTCTATAGCCACAATGGGGTCGATTTTCTAGGTTTGGGTTCAGGAATAGTCTCGACATTGAAAGGGGATAAACGAGGGGCGAGCACGATTACACAACAACTGGCGAAGAATCTGTACCGCACCCGATACAATAAATCCGGTGGGCTGCTGACGCGGTTGCCCGGCGCAGGACTAGTGATTACGAAATTCAAGGAATGGATGACAGCCTATAAACTGGAGCAGCGATACACAAAAAATCAGATATTGGAAATGTATCTGAATACAGTGTCTTTTAGTAACAATGCTTACGGTATAGAGACGGCCGCAAAACGTTACTTTTCGAAAAGGGCTATTCAGCTGGACCAGAATGAAGCTGCGGTATTGATCGGCATGCTGAAGGGAACCACACTCTATAACCCGATCCGTAATCCTGAAAAAGCGTTTGATCGCAAAAATACAGTTTTGGGTCAGCTTTATAAGGCCAATTTCCTGAAAAAGGCAGAATACGAAAATTTGATCAAAGAGAAAATTGTACTGCATACCAATAATCAAGAAATTAATGCAGGGGGCGATTCTTACTTGCGGACCGCTGTCGCCAAATGGCTGGAGAAATGGTCGGAGGAGAATAACTACGATATCTATACTGATGGTTTGAAGATCTATACTACCATTAATTCAAAACTTCAAAGACATGCGGAAGCGGCTGTTGCAAAACAAATGGCGGAGTTACAGCAGCGTTTGAACAACACCTGGTCGGGGCAGGAGCCTTGGCGTGACCTTTCGGGCAAGGTAATTCCAAACTTTTTGGACAATCTGGCCAAAAAGACACCTTATTATGCGTATTTAACCAGAAAATATCCAAATAATCCGGACAGCATCAATTTCTTCTTGAACAAAAAGAAAAAAATGGAGGTCTATAACTGGAAAGACGGTGGAAAGATCGAAAAAGAAATGTCCACAATGGACTCTTTGAAATATTATGCGATGATGCTCAATGCTGGCATGATGTCAATGGATCCCTATTCCGGCGAAATTAAAGCCTGGGTGGGTGGGATCAACCATGAATATTTCAAATATGACCACGTTATGCAGGCTAAGCGGCAGGCAGGCTCGACATTCAAGCCTTTTGTATATCTGGCAGCATTGGAATCGGGAATGTCACCTTGTGATAAAATTACGGACAAGCCGGTCACCATCAAGATTGATAAGGGAGATTCCATAGAAGTATGGGAGCCTAAAAATGCAGACTGGAGTTTTTCCTACCGGGAAATGACTCTGCGGCATGCCATGGCACGTTCTATTAACTCAGTGACCGTGCAGTTAACGGAAAAGGTGACGCCGGCTAAAGTTGTCGACGCGGCGCAGCGCTGCGGTATTACGAGCAAACTGAACCCCGTGGCGTCGGTTGGTCTGGGGCCAAATGATGTTTCGGTATTTGAAATGGTGAATGGTTATGCAACAATGATGAATCATGGGGAGCGTTTGACACCGGTTCTCGTTTCAAAAATCGAGGATCATGACGGTAATGTAATCGCCACATTTCAGGCAGAGCGCAAACAGGTTATTAATAAGCAGGATGCCTGGCTGATGACTTATATGCTCAGAGGCGGAATGGAAGAACCGCGGGGCACGTCCCAAGGGTTGTGGGAGTGGGATCTCTTTGATAAGGAAAATGAAATCGGCGGTAAAACGGGTACGTCGTCAGAATATGTGGATGGCTGGTATATGGGGGTGACCAAAGATCTGGTCACTGGTATATGGGTTGGCTGTGACGAGCGCAGCATTCACTTTAAGAATTCGCATACTGGGGAGGGTTCACGTACCGCTCTGCCTATTTTCGGTGTGTTTTTGGAGTCGGTTTATAAAGATAAGCAACTCGGTTATGTACAAGGGAAATTTCCGGCCCCAACTGTGGATATCACCAAACCTTATAAGTGTGAGACACCGCGTTATAGTGAACCTGAGCCGGAGCAGAGCGACTCGACCAATACGGATGAACAGGTTGATGAAGGTTTCATAGGGCCAGAAGAAGAAGGTGCAGAAGAGCAGGCAGCTGGACAGCATAACAGCGGAGATAACGGAGCTTCGGAAAGTACGGATCAGCAGGGTGGTCATTCCGCAGATACCGAAACACATCTGCCATCTCGGGAAAATATGGGTCCACAGGGGGTGTAAAACGGGATACACGAATATATAAGGCTGCCTGCCGAACGCAGGCGGCTTTTTTCGTTTTCAGGCAGGTTTATCAACTAAGCTAGGTGGTATTAAGCTGCGTAATGTGAGGTGCTTTTCGGGTATCCTTGCTGCGGCTGCTGAAACAGATTGTTCCAGTTCGGATTGTGTTTACGGATGATTCTTTCGATCTGCATTCTTGTAAATCGCTGCAGTTCCTGTATTTTTTTTCGGGCTGCTCCCAAGCTGGGAAATGTTTCACAGTAAATGATACGGGTTAAATCTGGGCCCTGCTGAAAAATAAAATTACTGGATTGCTGCAGCTCCACGGCTGTACGTATAATGTTCGATGTGAAGTCGATTTTGAAGTGATTTCTATTGTTGTCAGTCAATATATATACAATAAAATTACCCATAATGCTAAATTATTTGGATGTTTAAAATTTATTTACTAATTTTATTGGCACAATATTACTAATAAAATTAGTTTTTGCAAAATATTTTTTGAAAAAATAATATGTCAAATATTTCGTCCAACCTGAAATTCCTTAGAAAAGGAAAGAAACTTACTCAGCAGCAATTTGCTGATATCATGGAAATTAAAAGAGCTTCTGTCGGCGCTTATGAAGAGGATAGAGCTGAGCCAAAATATGAATTACTAAAAAAAATAGCTGAATTTTATGGTTTGACCATGGATGAGCTGGCGAACGATGTAATTGATGAGAAGTGGAAGCCGGTGCCCAAAAGTAACGCTTCCAATTTAAGGGTGCTCAGTGTGACGGTAGACGCGGACAACCGTGAGAATATCGAATTGGTGCCTGTTAAAGCGAGTGCGGGCTACTTAAACGGTTATGGTGATCCGGAATACGTGGCAGAGCTGCCTAAGTTTTCGTTGCCGATGTTTGGGCAAGGCACTTTCCGGGCCTTTGAAATAAAAGGGGATTCCATGCTTCCCCTTCCATCCGGCTCGATTATCGTTGCTGAATACGTGGAGAACTGGCATGACATCAAGCCCGGACAGACCTATGTTGTTGTGTCGAAAGAAGAAGGTGTGGTGTACAAGCGTATTGCTTACAAATTCAAAGAGGATAAGGGGCTGAAACTCGTGTCGGACAACAAAACTTACGAGCCCTATTGGGTGGAGACTTCCGATATTCTGGAGGTCTGGAAAGCTAAGGCGTTTATCAGTACGCAGCTGCCGGAGCCGACGCCGGAGCCGACAATGGAGACGCTCACCAGTATGATGGCCCAGATGCAAAAAACAATTAATGCGGTGGTCGACAATTCGAAGTAATTGTCAAATTACGTTGTGGAATTTGCTAGGTATTTGTTTTTTATTTTATAAAGTACTATATTTGCATAATCTGAAAGGAAGGGGGCTTATATTGCCCCCTTTTTTTAATACAATTAATTTTAGCGTTTCTAGCAAGCAGAACAATGCAAGATATAGAAAAACGAGTCGTCGAACTCATACAAGAAAAGATAGCAGATCGCGAGGATTTGTTTATTGTCAGTGTGAAAATGCATCCAAATAAGATTTTGGAAATTCTTTTGGATGGGGATAATGGGGTGAATATTGATGACTGTGCACAGGTAAGCCGCCACGTAGGGTACCATTTGGAAGAGGAAAATGTCGTTGATAATGCCTATCGTCTGGAGGTTTCATCACCGGGAATAGATGCAAATTTTGTGAATTTGCGACAGTACCAGAAAAATATTGGCCGTACGGTTCAGGTCAAGCTAAATGACAATACAAAAGTTGAGGGAAAATTGACTGCCGTGGATGATACGAAAATTAACGTTCTTCAAAAAATTAAGGAAAAAGGCAAAAAAGTACAAGAGGTGGAGAAAGAGCTTCCTTTTGACCAGATAAAAGCAACAAAAGTGGTAATTTCATTTTAAAAGAATAATGAGCAACAGCAACATCAATCTGATAGACTCTTTTCAGGAGTTTAAAGAGTTTAAAAATATCGATAGACCTACAGTCATCACCGTATTGGAGGAGGTTTTTCGCAGTATGATCCGTCGTCGTTTCGGTACGGATGAAAATGTGGACGTCATCGTGAATCCGGACAATGGAGATTTGGAAATCTGGAGAACGCGTGTCGTTGTGGAGGATGAATTTTCGGAAGATGATGATCTCGAGATTGAGCTGGCGGAAGCAAGAAAGCATGATGAGGATCTGGAAGTAGGCGATGATTTTATTGAGCAGATTACATTAGAGAGTTTTGGACGCCGGGCTATTCTGGCAGCGCGCCAAACCTTGGTTTCCAAGATCCTTGAACTGGAGAAAGACGAGGTCTTTAAGAAATACAAAGACAGGGAGGGCGAATTAGTTATCGGTGAAGTCTATCAGATCTGGAAGAAAGAGATTCTTGTACTGGATGAGGATGGTAATGAGTTGATTTTGCCGAAGTCGGAGCAGATTCCAGCTGATTATTTCAAAAAAGGGGATGGTATCCGTGCTGTCGTTCATAAAGTGGATATGATGAACAATAATCCGAAGATTATCATTTCACGTACAGCACCGGCGTTTTTGCAGCGCTTATTTGAGCTTGAAGTACCAGAGATTTTCGATGGATTGATTACGATTAAAAAAATTGTTCGTGAACCGGGGGAACGCGCAAAAGTTGCTGTGGAATCTTACGACGACCGTATTGATCCTGTGGGAGCATGTGTGGGTATGAAAGGCTCACGTATACATGGTATCGTTCGTGAACTGCGAAACGAGAATATTGATGTGATTAACTTCACCACAAATCATTCTTTGTATATTGCACGTGCCCTAAGTCCCGCACGCATCAGTTCCATTAAGATAGATGAAGAGAATAAAACTGCGGCGGTCTATCTAAAATCGGATCAGGTTTCATTGGCTATTGGCCGTGGGGGACACAATATCAAGCTTGCGGGTAAGCTGACTGGTTACGAAATTGATGTTTACCGTGAAAATGATGAGTTCGATGAGGATGTGGACATTGAAGAGTTCAGCGACGAAATTGAAGGCTGGGTTATTGACGAATTGAAACGGGTAGGATTGGATTCTGCGAAGTCGGTTTTATCGTTGAGCGAGGAAGAGCTCGTGAGACGTACCGATCTGGAAGAGGATACCATTCGCGAGATCGTACGTATATTGCAAGCTGAATTTGAATAAAATTCAGCTTGTCGATTTTTTTCAATCTAACAGACGGAATAAATTGTTTATGGATAGAAAAAATCATATTTTTGTAATTACATTAAAATAGTTTATATTATAGATGACTGAAGGAAAAGGAACAAACTTGCTTAAAGCAGCAAAGGAACTCAACATCGGGATACATACCGCCGTCGAATGTTTAGTGAAAAAAGGATATGATGTAGAAGCAAAACCTAACACTAAACTAAGCGGAGAGATGTATGGTGTGCTGTTAAAAGAGTTTCAGGGAGACAAATCACTGAAAGATGAAGCTAAACAGATCGTTATTGGCAAAATTCGTCGTGAGGAGTCGCCGTCCGCTTCTCCTAAAGAATCATCTAGAAATGACGATTTTGAAGAATATGAGGAGCCAAAGGAAATTTTGGTTAAGAATACTGTAGAGATTCCGTCTGCCAAGGACACTGCTCCAGCTAAACCAGCAGAGGAGCCTGTTCATCAAGGGGGAATGAAAGTGGTTGGCAAAATCGATCTTGACGCCCTAAACAGAGGTGGGAGTAGGCATAAAAAAGGGGAGGCTTCAAATCAGGAACCTAACGTTGCCAAAGATACAGCAGCGGAGGCTAAGGCTGATGTAAAAGCAGAAGGAAGAGGTGCTGCCGCGGAAGCAAATAAAGAAGAACCACAGGTTGTCGAAAAGAAACCGGAAGCCGTTGTGCCAGAGGTTGAAACTTCAAAACCTGAAGTAGATAAAACTGAAGTAAAAGCAACTCCGGTTGTAGAGACTAAAACTGAACCTGTGAAGGTAGAAGACAAGAAAAAAGACGAAACAGCAGTTAAAGCTGTATCAGCAACTCCGACAGCGGAGCCTGAAAAAAAAGACGAAGATGATATCATTTCTGCCCGTGCAGAGAGATTAACTGGTCCCAAGGTAATCGGTAAAATCGAATTGCCCTCTGCAAGACCTTCTCATAAGCCAGTGGCTTCCTCTTCCAATGCTGGTAACAATAATGAAAAACGTAAGCGTAAGCGTACAAATCCAAATGGTCCAGTGAATCCGAATGCTGGACAAGGTGGTCACCAGAACCGCGGACCTCGTGATGGAAACGCTGGTCGTGATCAACAAAATAGAGGTGGCCATGCTGGAAATACAGGTAATCCTAACAACCGTCAGGGGCAAAATGCACCACATTCTGGAAGACCGGGCCAAGGAGGCAATAGTCAGCATCAAGGTAGACCTGGACAGGGGGGAAGACCACAACAGGGACGTTTTGACAACCGAGGAAAAGGAAGACCTGTTGAGAATAAGGAAGAACCTTCTGAAAAGGAAATCCAAGATCAGATCAAGGCAACACTTGCCCGTTTGAGCGGTGCCGGTAAATCTGGTAAGTTTGCGCAGCGTGCTAAGCTGAGACGTCAGAAACGTGATGACGTGGCTCAACATGCTGAAGAAGCTGCAATGGAACAGGAACTGATGGCAAAAGTTCTGCGGGTTACAGAATTTGTAACGGCCAACGAACTAGCTAACTTAATGGATGTGCCTGTTACGCAAATTATTGCAACTTGTATGAGTTTGGGTATGTTTGTGTCCATCAACCAACGTTTGGATGCGGAGACATTAGCCATCGTAGCAGATGAATTTGGTTATCAGGTAGAGTTTATTAAACCTGAGGACGAGGAAACTGCCGAACTGGAAGAGCCAGATACAGAGGCGAATCTGATCCCTCGGGCACCTATCGTAACGGTGATGGGTCACGTGGACCACGGTAAGACATCTTTACTGGATTATATCCGTAAAGCGAACGTTACGTCGGGGGAAGCAGGAGGTATCACCCAGCACATTGGTGCATATGCTGTAAAATTAGATGATAATCGCAAGATTACATTTTTAGATACACCGGGCCACGAGGCCTTTACGGCGATGCGTGCACGTGGAGCTAAAGTGACGGATATCGTTATTATCGTTATTGCGGCTGACGATGCCGTCATGCCTCAGACCAAAGAGGCCATTAATCATGCTCAGGCAGCAGGTGTGCCTATTGTGTTTGCCTTTACCAAGGTGGACAAACCGGGCGCAAATGCTGATCGGATTCGCGAGCAACTTTCGGCCATGAACATTCTTGTTGAGGACTGGGGCGGTAAATTCCAGGCACAGGAGATTTCGGCTAAAACAGGTGAAAACGTAGATCTTCTACTCGAGAAAGTTCTTTTGGAGGCTGAAATGTTGGATCTGAAAGCTGACCCTAAGAAACGTGCTGTGGGTTCGGTCATCGAAGCTGCTTTGGACAAAGGACGCGGTATTGTGACGACGGTGCTCATTCAGGGCGGTACCCTACGTGTTGGTGATCCGATTTTGGCAGGTTCTCATTCGGGTAAAGTGAAAGCTTTGACTAATGAAAGAGGCGAACGTGTGAAAGAGGCTGGCCCATCAGTTCCGGTACAAATTTTAGGGATGTCCGGAGCGCCTACTGCCGGTGATAAACTCTATGTATTGGAGAGCGAGTCCGAAGCCCGTACAGTGGCCAACAAACGCCTTCAGCTACAGCGTGAGCAGGGAATGCGTGCTACGAAGCATATCACATTGGATGAGATCGGCCGTCGTTTGGCTATTGGTAACTTTAAGGAGCTTAATATCATCGTCAAAGGGGATGTGGATGGTTCCATTGAGGCCCTGTCAGATTCATTACTGAAATTGTCGACTGATGAAATCCAGGTTAACATTATCCATAAGTCTGTAGGTGCGATCTCTGAATCGGATGTATTATTGGCCTCCGCTTCTGATGCGATCATCATTGGTTTCCAGGTGCGACCAACGCAAAATGCACGTAAACTGGCAGAAAATGAGCAAATTGATGTGCGTTTATATTCTATCATTTACGATGCGATCGAAGAGATCAAATCTGCGATGGAGGGTATGTTGGCTCCGAAATACGAAGAAAAAATTGTGGCTGAGGTTGAAATCAGGGAGACCTTTAAAATTTCGAAAGTGGGTACCATTGCTGGATGTATGGTTCGCGAAGGTAAGATCAGTAGAAATAACGATATCCGTGTCATCAGAGACGGTGTGGTGATCCATACTGGTAAGCTGGCTTCCTTAAAACGTTTCAAAGATGATGTCAAAGAAGTTAGCCAAGGTTATGAATGTGGTCTAAATATTGATCGCTTCAATGATATTCAGGTCGGAGACATTGTGGAAGCTTACGAGCAAGTCGAAGTAAAACGTAAACTGTAATGTGCTTTCCGAATTCGGAAAGACAAGTGGATAGTTTATCTACGGACAGATTTACGACAAGAATAAAAAAGGCATTGATGAAAGTCAATGCCTTTTCTGTTTAGCGTTCATACAATTCGATCGGCAGCTCGTCCGGATCGGAAAAGAAGGTAAACTTTTTGTTGGTCAGTGGATCAACGCGGATTCCTTCATGGAGAATACCGGCAGCTTCCAGTTTAGCCATTTCGTCGGCTAGGTTGTCCACTTCAAAAGCCAAATGTCGGAGCCCGGCTGCTTCAGGAAAGCTGGATCTCTTCGGTGGCGAAGGGAAGGAGAACAACTCAATAATATAGGAGCCGTTCAATTTGAGATCCAGCTTAAAGGAATCGCGGTCAGCCCGATAATGCTCCCGCTCGATCTCAAGGCCTAGAATCTCGGTATAGAAGTGTTTTGAACGCGGATAATCACTACAGATTATGGCGATGTGATGTATTCTATTTAAGTGAAGTGTCATCTTATTTAGCTCTTTCGTACTGTTTGGGCCATGATACCTCGGTCTGGAGTTGTTTCGCAAAACGTAAAGGAAGATGAGGATCATCCAGAAAAGCTCTTGCGATCAAAATCAGGTCGGCCTGATTTTGTGCAATGATATCGGCTGCCTGGTCCGCCGTCTTTATCATTCCAACGGTGGCTATTTTAAGAGCTGTCTTTTCCTTGAGGGCTATAGCAAAGGGAAGCTGATACGCAGGCCCGACATCGATTTTTTGGTGCGACACCAATCCGCCGCTTGAAACATCAATGAGCTCGACACCCAGAGGTGCCAGTTGCTGAGATAGCCTGATGGATTGTTCCAGGTCCCAGCCATTGGGCGCCCAGTCGGTTGCGGAAATACGTACCCAAAGGTTCTGTGTTGTCATTTCTTGTTTCACCCGCTGTACGATCCTAAGGAGAAAGCGTATTCTATTTTCGAATGTACCGCCGAAGATGTCTGTCCGGACATTGCTCAGCGGAGACAAAAACTGATGGATGAGGTAGCCATGGGCAGCATGCAGTTCTATAATCTCGTAGCCGGCAGACACCGCCCTTTTTGCTGCTGCACCGAATTGCTCGACCAGTTCCTCTATTTGATGAATTTTAAGTTCCTGGGGAAGATAATCGCCAGTATGGAAGGTCAGTGCCGATGGGGCTACTGTCTGCCATCCTAAGGGTTCTGTAGGCGCAAATTGACCACGTCCCGCCCAAGGCTTATTGCTGCTTGCTTTGCGGCCTGCGTGCGCGAGCTGTATACCGGGGATAGCGCCATTGGCCTTTATGAAATCTGTTATTTCTTTTAATTTTGGGATCTGACTATCTTCCCATAGTCCCAGGTCACCATAACTGATGCGGCCTTCAGGTGTGACCGCTGTCGCTTCCTGAATGATAGCTGCCGCGCCGCCAAGGGCAAATTGTCCGAGATGCACAAGGTGCCAGTTGTTGGCAAAGCCATCTTCTGCAGAATATTGACACATGGGAGACACCACTAAGCGGTTTTTGAACTGAAGCTGTCCAATGGTGATCGGTGAAAATAATTGACTCATAGTTTCTTTATTTATAACAGCCGGAGGCAGTTGCTCCGGCGGTGCCAACGTTTTTACGATGTTGTTTTAGGGATTTGTGGACCACAAAGAAGCCGATTTTAACATCGCTCTCCGCGGTAGCTTCAGATTTGCCACGACGAGTTCGGCAAAATCTTCAGGTTGAAGGACTTTGTCCGGATCTCCATCTGTCAGGCCCAGCTGTTTGGACATATCTGAAGCAATAGTGCTCGGCATCAAGGTACATACACGAATATTGTTTTTGCGCACCTCACGCATCAGTGAATCGGCAAATCCGATAACACCGAATTTTGATGCACTATAGGCTGAAGTGGTCGCCGCGCCATTCAATCCGGCAGTTGAGGATACCATTACAATATCGCCATAATTCTGTGCGAGAAATTGTGGCAGCATGGCCTTTGTAACAAAATATGTGCCCAGCAGATTGACCTGTATGATTTCCGTCCAGTCCGCTACATCCATGTCAGCGACCGAAGCAAAAGAAGATATTCCAGCATTGTTGATAAGAATGTCAAAGTTGCCAAAGCTGTGGTTCAATTGCTGAATTTCACGTTCCACTGCTGCGTGGTCAGCCACATCAAACACGGCATAGGTAACCGCTGTACCCGAGACGCTGAGTTCGGCAACAGCCTGTTTCAATGCCGTTTCATTCCGGCCTGTTATAGCCACTTGCACCCCTTCTTTGACGAGCGCTGCAGCAATGGCTCTGCCGAGGCCTCTTGCTCCACCCGTCACTAAAGCTCTTTTTCCAGTTAAATTTTCCATAGCATAAAAATAAGCATGATCCGACGTACTAGTGTCAGATGAACCTCAAAAGGTTATTTATTTCGCCTTTTTGATGATATTTTCGATAATCGGGTAGGTATTGGTCAGCAGGTCTTCAAACTGGTCCGTACTGCGCCACTCTGCCTTTGTAATATCTTCTGCAGTCTGTGGGATCAGCTTTGGAACTTTATTCACACCCATTTCATACCAATTGGTCGCTTTGAGCACAAACTCGCCATTGCGTAGATAATAAGTATGATACGATGTGGTGATTTTTTTTCCTAAATAATGGATTTTTATGCCACATTCTTCTTCCACTTCACGGACTGCCGCCTCTTTCATTTTCTCGTTGTCTTCGACTTTACCTTTCGGCAGGTCCCATTTGCCCAGACGGTAGATAAAAAGATACTCCCCGTCGCCGTTTTTGACCAGCCCGCCAGCTGCCTTTATGATTTTGTGCTTGCTTTTTAAGTTTTGGAATACAGTCTCAAAATCCTTATTGATGTAGAGATAGGTCTTTGGAACTTTATCAATCTCAGATTGTTTGAAAAGTTTTTGGAGTTCAATGTCTTGAATACTAATTGTTTGCGGGTTTTTGATTTTTGAAGGAACGAAATCTGCCAAAATTAGCACGGTTTCGTTCATATAAATTTTATAAATTTGCGCCATGAATAATTTAAATGAGGTTGAACAAAAAGTTGCTGAATCCTTATTGCAAATTAAAGCAATAAAATTGCAACCTAAAAGTCCTTTTACATGGGCGTCGGGTTGGAAGTCTCCAATTTACTGTGATAACCGTATCACTTTATCTCATCCAGCGATACGTACGTATATTCGTCAGAAGCTTTCAAAGCTTATTCAAGAGGAGTTTGGATCAGTGGATATGATTTCAGGAGTCGCTACGGCAGGTATTCCGCAAGGTGTTTTGGTGGCACAGGATTTAGGACTGCCGTTTTCCTATGTAAGAAGTTCTGCGAAGGATCATGGCCGTCAAAATATGATCGAGGGAGAAGTGGTCAGCGGTCAGCGCGTTGTTGTCGTTGAAGACTTGATCTCAACAGGAAAAAGTAGTTTAGTGGCTGTCAAGGCGCTTCGGGAAGCGGGATGTAACGTTGTTGGCCTGGTTTCGATTTTTACCTATGGACTGCAGGAAGCAACGGACAATTTTGCAGAAGCGAAATGTCCTTACTTTAGTCTGTGCAATTATGATGCGTTGATTCAGGTTGCAGCAGAAAACAGCTACGTCCTGGAGGAAGACGTTGAGATCTTGAAAAAATGGAGATTGAATCCAGCAGGATGGGGCGTAAGCTTTCAATAGAAACCAATATATACCGTTATGACGACTATTCAAAATACTACAGCGATCAATAGGAATATCAGTGAGGTATATGCCTTTTTGTCGGACTTGAATAACCATGAACAGTTGATGCCCGATAATATTTACAACTGGTCATCAACTGCTGACGAAGCGCGTTTCACCATTCAGAACATGGCAAAATTAGCATTGACGGTAGCCGAAAGGTTAAAGAACCAGCTCATCCGATTGGTCCCTTCGGAGAAGGCACCTTTTGAGGTGACATTACGCTGGGAGTTAGAGGAAGCCGCTGCAACTGTTACGAAAGCTACATTTGTCATTGACGCTGACCTCAATATGATGATGAAAATGATTGCCTCCGGACCGCTTCAGAAGCTAACAGATTTCCAGATTAATAAGCTAAAAGAAATACTCGGTTAGAATGTCTAACGGACAGATAATAAAAAAGCCTGATTATATCAGGCTTTTTTATTATGCTATTCTTTCGTCGACTTTTTTCCAGTTCACGACATTCCACCAGTTTTTGATGTAGTCCGCTCTTTTGTTTTGATAATGCAGATAGTAAGCATGTTCCCATACATCCAAGCCTAAAACGGGAATACCTTTCACTTCCGCTACATCCATTAGCGGATTGTCCTGATTTGGCGTGGAGCTGATCTTCAGATTGCCGGAATCGTCGAGAATCAACCATGCCCAGCCCGAACCAAAACGGGAAGCCGCAGCGGCGCCAAACTGTTCTTTGAATTTATCAAATGAACCGAAGGCTTTATTGATCATCGCAGAGAGCTTCTCACCGGGCTGTCCGGGCTTGTCCGATAAGCTCTCCCAGAAAAAATTATGGTTCCAGGCCCCGCCTGCGTTATTGCGAGCCTTAGCAGAATACTTGGATATATTCGCCAAAAGCTGTTCCTCAGAAGTTTCCTTGATGTTTTCAGCAATAATTGCGTCATTAACAGCGTTTATATATGCCATATGATGCTTTGTATAATGGATTTCCATCGTCAAGGCATCAATATTTGGCTCCAATGCAGCATAACTGAAAGGTAACTTTACTTGAGAGAACGTTAACGTAGCGGCATTTAATTCAGTTGCTTTCGCGGAAGCAATATCTTGTAATATCGATCCAGATACAGCGATGCCCAATGTGGCTTTTGCTGCATTTTGAAGGAAGTTTCTGCGTGTTTGCATATAATCTTGTTATGATTAATTTTTGATATAAATATAACGTGAAAATTCACAATTATTGTGCGAGAATTGTCTGCCTATTGTAATACAACAAAATTGTTATCATTTTACTGTTGCTATACACGGCCTTGTATGATTGCATTTCATAGCAAATTTATCTATGTTTGAATTATGTATGCACTCAGGATAACAAAAATAATTCCCCAGCCTAATCATAATCTTACTTTTCAGCTGGAGCCATTGACTGCGGACTATCCAAAGTATAAGGCGGGGCAGTTTATCACTCTTTCATTTATGTTTGGCGATCGGGAGGTCCGGCGGTCCTATTCATTTAATAGTTCTCCTGACAACGATGAGCCAATGAGCATTACGGTGAAACGTGTGGAGAACGGCGAGATATCCCGCTTATTGCATCATAGGGTTGCCGAAGGTGATATTGTTCAGGCGCTGGAACCCCAGGGATTGTTTTTCTATGAGCCGGAAAGGGACAAAGTGCGGACATTGTTTTTGTTTGCAGCGGGGATAGGCATTACCCCGTTGTATTCGATTCTGAAGACGGCGTTGCTTGCCGAAAATAAATCCAGGGTTGTCCTTGTCTATAGTAATAGCTCGTCGGCACAAACTCCTTTTAAGGCAGAACTGGAACATTGGGCAAGGCAGTTTCCCGACCGGTTAACCATTATATGGATCTATTCCGATAGCAAATTTTTATTGAAAGCCCGGCTAAATAGAGACTATATCCTTTCTATTGTTAACGAGCATCTGGTTGGCGCCAGGTCCGAGGCGCTCTTTTACACCTGCGGCCCGGTCATCTATATGGATCTTTGCCGGTTCACCTTACTGGGAATAGGCTTCGATGCACAACAGATCAAACGGGAGACCTTTTTGTTGCCTGAAAATGAAGAAGATGATGATGACGAAACCGAGAAGCAGGTCGATATGACAACATATGCAATCAAATTACATTTTAGGGGGCATACCTATGCGCTGAAGGTTCCTTACGATAAGTCGATTCTTGATGTCGGTCTCGAGCATAACATAAAACTGCCCTATTCCTGTAAGTCGGGGATGTGCAGCACCTGCATTTCGCAATGTACAAAAGGAAATGTACGCATGGATTATAATGAAGTGCTGACGGACCGTGAAGTGGAAAACGGACGCATTTTACTATGTACAGGGCATCCGACGGCAGACGGAACGGAGATTGAGGTGCTTTAGTGTATAAATTGTTTTATGCTGCAACCTTTTCCCCAAATAATCTTTTGTTTATTATATATTTATAATTTTTTTGTTCTGTTTTTCTCTGAAATAAAGTTGTAAATGCGGTCAAATTTAGCTAAGTTTGAGTATAACCGTTTTATATCCAACTATTATGGGAAAATTACTCTGGAGTCCGACAGAAGACCAAAAATCTGAATCTGGGATTGGGCAGTTTAAACAGTACGTCGAACAGCGGCATCAACTGACTTTCGCGTCGTATCATGCGCTCTGGGAATGGTCCACAGACAACCTCGCTGTTTTCTGGGCTGATGTCGCCAGATTTTTTCAGGTAAATTTTCATGCCGAGCCGGTAACTATCCTGGAACCGCCAACGGACACCGCAAGTTTTATTGGAACCAAATGGTTTAGTGGCGCCACATTAAGCTATGCCGAGCATGTATTTCGGTGTGCCACCGATCTGCGGCCGGCTTTGATCTTTCAGTCCGAACGGACGGCGTTGCGTGAGGTCTCCTGGGCTGAATTGCACGATATGGTCCTGCGGCTGCAACTATTTCTGAAAGACAGGGGTGTATCCAAGGGCGACCGTGTCGCAGGCGTGCTGATCAACGGCGTCGAAGCTGTTGCCCTGTTTCTGGCCACCAATTCGATTGGCGCAATCTGGTCCTGTTGTTCTCCTGATTTTGGGGAAGCAAGCATTCAGGATCGCTTTGGGCAAATTGAGCCCAAAGTACTCTTTGCAAACGCAAACTATGCTTACAATGGACGTCTATTTGACAAGGAGCAAAGCATCCGAATGCTTGCAGAGCAGCTTCCTTCACTGTCGGCTTGTGTTTTTGTGGATGATCCTGCATGGACGCAGATCATGACGAGGGATATTGCCCATACAGTCCTCCAGTATACTCCTGTCAGTTTTGATGATCCGATATGGATTCTGTATTCCTCCGGTACTACGGGAAAGCCGAAGGCAATCACCCATGGCACAGGGGGCATGCTGCTGGAGCATATGAAGGCTCTGGCACTGCACCAGAATGTACAGGAAGGGGAGCGATTCATGTGGTATTCGACGACGGGCTGGATGATGTGGAACTATGCGCTTTCGGCGCTATTGATGAGCAATACGCTTTGTATCTATGATGGCGCAACACATTATCCCGATAAAATGAAGTTGTGGCAATTTGCTAAAGAAGCAGAGGTAGACCATTTCGGTGCCGGTGCTGCTTATTTGATTTCCTGCCGGGATCAGCACCTGCGAGCGTTAAACTATTGTCCCAAGACCCTCGGATCGACGGGATCACCACTTCCGCCGGACGTATTTGAATGGCTTCATGATCAATTTCCAAAAAGTCAGATTATATCACTAAGTGGCGGTACGGATGTGTGCAGCGCATTTTTATCCGGATGTACACTGCTAGATGTGTACGCCGGCGAGATTCAATGTCGTACTTTAGGAGCCAAGATTGCTGCCTTTAACGAAAATGGCGCTGCTGTGCAGCAGGAGGTCGGCGAGCTGGTTATCCTGGCGCCCATGCCCTGTATGCCGATCTATTTTTGGAACGATGCAAACAATGAAAAGTACTTTGACAGTTATTTTGATAAATTTCCGGGAATCTGGAGTCATGGTGATTGGATCAAAATTACTGAAAATGATGGCGTTATCATGTACGGACGTTCGGACGCAACCCTAAACCGTGGTGGGGTCCGGATCGGAACAGCCGAAGTGTACAACGTCCTCAACACGATCGAGGAAGTAGGAGATAGCCTTGTTATCTGCGTCGATCATCAGAACGGAGGATCTGACATGCTTCTGTTTGTGCAGCTTCGCGATGGCCTGCTGGAAGACGCTTTAAAAGATCGGATTAAAAGGTCGCTGCGGCAGCAATACAGCCCGCGTCATGTCCCGGACCGAATTTTTCAGGTGGATGCGATTCCGTATACCTTGAGTGGTAAAAAGCTGGAACTGCCCATTAAAAAGCTTTTTTCGGGCATACCGGCCGATAAAGCCGTGTCACGGGATATTATGCGAAATCCGGAGTCTATAGCTGCTTTTGAGCACCTTAGCCGTGTATGGAGCACCTAGCACTTATACGTTTTTATTTTTCCGAAAGTCCTCACCAAACAGATTGCGGTGAGGACTTTTTTGTTATTTTAATCGTCTAGATTGGGTCTAGATTGGGTTATACCTGGATCACACCTACATTATAGCGTTCGACAATAGGTTTTTCGTTGGCTGCTTCGATGCCCATGCTAATGACTTTGCGCGTCTCTTGCGGAGCTATAATGCCGTCGACCCAAAGCCTTGCAGCGGCATAATAAGGACTGAGCTGCTTATTATAACGGTCTTCAATGGATTTCAGCAGTGTGTTCTTTTCCGAATCACTGATCTCTTTACCCCGGGCTCTAAGTGCAGACTCCTGTATCTGGAATAACGTTTTGCCGGCGGCGGCACCGCTCATAACCGCCATCTGTGCAGTGGGCCAGGCATATATAAGCCGTGGATCATACGCTTTTCCACACATCGCGTAATTGCCTGCACCATAACTGTTGCCGATGATAAAAGTAAATTTAGGTACAACCGAATTGGCCATCGCGTTTACCATTTTGGCACCATCTTTAATAATTCCGCCTTGTTCGGAGCGACTACCGACCATAAATCCCGTCACATCCTGGAAGAAAACAAGCGGGATATGCTGTTGGTTGCAGTTCATGATAAAGCGTGCTGCCTTGTCTGCCGAATCACTGTAGATAACGCCGCCCATCTGCATTTCCATGGCATTTCCCGGTTTCCTCGCTTTGATGATTTCCCGTTGGTTGGCGACTATGCCTACTGCCCATCCATCCACCCGGGCCAGCGCGCAAACAATGGTTTTGCCATAATCAGGCTTGTATTCTTCGAGCGTGTCTGCATCTACAATGGCTTCCAGGATATCCTGCATGCGGTAGGGTTTTGTCCGGTCGTCGGGCAATATGTCCGAAATCTTCCCAGGGTCAACCTTGGGGGCAATGCTTTCCTTCCGGCTAAAATTTGCTTTGGTATGTCCTCCTATTTTATCGATGACATTTTTTATGGCTGTCAGGCAGCTTTGATCGTCAGGAAATTTATTGTCTGTGACGCCCGATATTTCGGAATGTGTAGAGGCACCGCCCAAGGTTTCGGCATCTACTGTTTCACCAATCGCCGATTTGACCAGATAGGGGCCTGCGAGAAATACCGATCCTGTGCCTTCCACGATAAAGGCATAGTCCGACATGATCGGAAGGTAGGCGCCACCAGCGACGCAGCTGCCCATAATAGCGGCAATCTGGGGAATACCCATCGATGACATACGGGCATTATTACGGAATATCCTGCCAAAATGTTCCTTATCAGGGAAAATTTCATCTTGCATGGGTAGAAAAACACCTGCAGAGTCCACCAGGTAAATGATCGGTAGGTTGTTTTCCATGGCGATCTCCTGGGCCCGAAGGTTTTTTTTTGCTGAGATCGGAAACCAGGCACCAGCTTTGACCGTGGCATCGTTGGATACGATCACACAGAGCCTTGACTGAACATAGCCCAGCACTGCAACGCAGCCGGCGTTGACGCAGCCGCCGTGCTCCTCATACATGTCTTCGCCGGCAAACATGCCGATTTCAAGGTACTCACGGCCGGGGTCCAGTAGAAACTCAATCCTTTCCCACGCAGACATTTTTCCCTTCTCTTTCAATTTTTGGATTTTATCGATGCCGCCGCCCAGTTTTAGATTTTCTCTTTTTTGACGAAGTAATGCAAGTAGCGCCTCCATAGTTTATAATCTTGGTTTAAAAAGCTGTTTTATTAAGAATTTCTTATTTTTAGATAAATTTAAAATAAAATTTTAGAATTTTTGCAATTTTATTCCTAATAATTTTGATATATTTGAATTGTATTACCGATTGTAAATTTAATATTCATGCTTATGTTTATTGAAAATAAACAACAAATGGATATGATCAGAGCGAGTGCGCGTGATTTTGCACAGTATCATATCAAACCTTATGTGATGGAATGGGATGAAGCCCAGATATTTCCGGTCGAAGTTTTTAAAAAATTGGGTGAACATGGCTTTATGGGTATCCTGGTCCCCGAAGCCTATGGCGGGTCTGGGCTGGGCTATCAGGAATATATCACTGTGCTGGATGAGATTTCTAAAGTATGCGGTTCTATCGGTCTGTCGGTTGCCGCGCACAATTCGCTGTGCAGCAATCATATTTTAAGTTTTGCCAGTGAAGAGCAGAAAAGACGATATCTTCCTAAGCTCGCTACAGCGGAGTGGATCGGCGCCTGGGGGCTGACGGAAACGGGGTCTGGCTCAGATGCTGGAGGAATGGCTACATTTGCTGAAAAAGACGGCGATCATTACGTTCTCAACGGTTCCAAAAATTTCATCACCCATGCCATCAGTTCAAATGTTGCGGTTGTCATTGCACGTACTGGAGCAAAAGGCGACAAGAAGGGGGTGTCTGCGTTTATTGTCGAGAAGGGAACGCCGGGATTTAGTGCTGGAAAGAAAGAAAATAAACTTGGTATGCGCGCTTCGGAGACAGCCTGCCTTTTCTTTGACAATTGCCGGGTTCATCGCGATCAGCTGATTGGGGAAGAGGGACAGGGCTTTGTGCAAGCACTAAAATTGCTTGATGGAGGGCGCATTTCTATTGCGGCCTTGTCGTTGGGTATCGCACGTGGCGCGTATGAGTGTGCATTACGTTATGCGCAGGAGCGTGAGCAGTTCGGAAAGAAGATTTACGATTTTCAGGCGGTTTCCTTTGCTTTGGCAGATATGGCTACCCAGGTGGAAGCGAGCGAATTGCTGACCCGTCAGGCGGGCTACCTGAAGGATCACGGCGAACGCGTATCCAAAATCGGCGCGATGGCCAAGCTATACGCTTCAGAAACTGCAGTTCATGTTTCGAATGAAGCTGTGCAGATTTTTGGAGGCTACGGCTTTACCAAAGACTACCCTGCGGAGAAATTTTTCAGGGATGCCAAGTTATGTACGATAGGAGAGGGGACGTCGAGTATCCAAAAAATGGTAATTGCCAGAGAAATTCAGAAAGATATTCTATAAATGATATTCTATTATAGCGATGAAAGACCAGGTCATATTAGTAGACTGTCCGCGGGACGCCATTCAAGGCATGCCAGCTTTGATTCCGACAGGGAAGAAAGTTGAGCATATCAATACCCTTATCAGGAGCGGATTATTTGATATTATTGATTTTGGATCTTTTGTTTCGCCGAAGGCTGTTCCGCAGCTGGCCGATACAAAAGCCGTACTCCAGGGCATTGTAAAAAACGACCGTGTGAAATTATTGGCAATAGTGGCCAACCTACGGGGTGCTGAGGAGGCGATCAAGGAAGAGAAAGTCGATATTATTGGCTATCCATTTTCAATATCGGAGACCTTTCAGTTGCGCAATACAAATAAAGGCCTTGCTGATTCCTATCAGCAGTTGAAGGAAATGAAAGCTTTAGCTGATGCGCATAAAAAGACGCTGGCTGTATATATTAGTATGGCTTTCGGAAATCCGTATCATGATCCCTGGTCCACCGAACTGGTCGACCAATGGCTAGACAAGCTGTTGGCAATTGGCATAAGCGATTTTTCTCTCGCCGATACCACTTCTGAAGCGAATGTCCCGCAGATAACCGCCCTTTTTGATCATGTGAACAGCCGTTATCCTGCTCTTTCTATCGGTGCGCATTTTCATGCGAAACGGGACGACAGTCTGGCGAAGGTTGAAGCCGCTTACACTGCCGGATGCCGTAAATTTGAAGGCGCACTGCTTGGTTACGGTGGCTGTCCATTCGCCAAGGATGATCTGGTTGGCAATATTCCTTCCGAAATATTGCTCGATTTTTTTGAAAGAGGACGCCCATTGGACGTCGTACGTCTGGAGGAAAGTTTCAGGAACCTTATCATGTGAACCACAATGGAAAAATTAAATTTCGTAAAAATACAGCGCGAACAACATGTATTTGTGCTTACCCTTGCCCGACCGGAAAAAAGAAATGCCTTTACTCCGACCATGGTAAGTGAGATTGCTTACGCACTTCGGCTGGCGAATGAAGATCCGACGGTGCGGCTGATCCAGATAGAAGCCGAAGGTTCGGTATTTTGTGCAGGGATGGATCTTAAAGCTTTTGAGGATCCCAGTGTTGATAACATAAACCCACGGATTCCGAAAGTGGACAAATCCTTGGCCGAAGTCTTCGCAGAGCTGAATAAACCCTCCGTCTGTGTGGTAAGAGGGGATGTCATTGCAGGCGGATTTCTGATCGCCCTGTCCTGCACGTATTTATTCGCGTTGCCCCATGTTCGGTTTTCGCTTCCAGAAGTGAAGATCGGGCTCTTTCCTTTTCAGGTACTCGCATTGTTGCTGGAATACCTGCCTGAGCGAAAGGCGATGGACCTCTGCATCCGTGGCAGCTCATTTTCTGCAGAGGAAGCGTTAACGAAAGGTCTGTTACACGCGATTTTAGACGATGAGGAGGGGGAATTAAAGGCATTGAAAGCGACGATCGTTGACAATGCCCCATTGGCCATCTCAAAGGGCTTTATTGCTTTGCGTAAGCTTCGGCAGAAGGCCGAAGGGGAAAAGTATTCATTCCTTCTCAGTGAGCTTGCCCTGTTGCGAGAAACGGACGATTTTAAAGAAGGAATGGCTGCCTTCCGAGAAAAGCGGAAAGGAAACTGGCAAAACAGTTAATCAGAAGGCACGAAAGCTCGGTCTGCTGGTTAGGGGAGAGAATTCCCAGGGGATTGAACTCAGCATAACCAGCAATGCCGCAGCATACCAGGTGAGCAGAATACGGAAACGTCGTTCATCAGTATCGGCGTTTTTGCATTTTAGGTTCCCGACAAGAAGTAAGAGAGCGGCGACGCACATCATGCTGCTATGCTCCATGCCAAAAAATCGGATTTGTCTCATATGAACAGCGTTGTTAAAATGCGCCAAAAAATAGTGCGTGATCGGGCTTAATCCATAGAGAATCACACCTAATAAAACCTGAGTAAAAAAAATGGCTACGACGGCAGTTCTGGTGAGTGCGTCACCGGAACTGAAAGATAGTTTTCTCCTCTTTCTGTGAGCAAAACGGAGCAAACTAAACAACAGGATTATCAGAACAACCCAGCGCCACGAAGAATGTAAAGCGAGAATAAAAGGGTAAACAGCGTTCGTCATGACACAAAGATCAGTATAAATGTAATCAAATAGAGCGTATCGATAAATTTTAGCTGATGAGCGAAGATTTGGGCTGGATGTGGGGCTGGATAAGCCTCCTCAGTATATTCGATTTATATCTTAACAATCTGTTTAGATTAGTTTTGTATATTTTTGATTTTTAATGATTTAATAATATTGAAAAAAAATTTATAACTTACGGTTAATCTAATTGATAGTGATTTATTCCCTTTTCGTATCCCATTGGACTGTCGCTATTGGCGGTCACGCGACGTTATGGCTCGTAACCGAGGAGGGTATTACATATGGCGCTTTCAGCGCACTTTTTATGCCTTCTAAAAGATTTTTTATCCATTGTCGTGTAGAGGGCAAGTTTTGCAGTTGAATGCCGCTGGCAGCTTCTATACCTGATGTTTTCATCTGAGCATTGAAACTATGTGCAGTTCTGCTTGGACGGACGAATTATCAATTTTGTAATTTACTATTTTAATTGCTTTTTAATCATATATTTACTATTTTTTATATAAACTTATTGTTTAATAATGATATTGCGTGTTTGACCTGGCAAGTACACTTCAGCGATCCATTTCAACCGAAAAGACGGGCAATACCGTGCGGATATTCTGGATATCAAAACCACAGGACTGTTCACTGTCCGGATGGGCAGCTTGCAATGGAATACTTTGCGGGGCAGTTTATTCAATGACACCAAAATTGATCACTATTCATGCCTTGCGTCGAATGATTAGATAGCCTATTGGGTTACTGTTCGCGGATGAAGGAAAGCGGTAAAGAAAGTCCAGATCCCCAACGCCCGAATTTGGACTTTCTTTATTTTGCTAAGGTAGAATAGGTGTCGCTACCTGCCGGTCGATAATGGCGCCCGGTTCGAGTACAATGAGCTTGAAGTTTCGGAAGTGGATTTCTGAGCCCTCAGATTCGAGACAGAGATAGCCTTTTTTAATTGTTGAGTTCCGTACGCCGTTGACAAATTTGCCGTTCACGGCAAGCTTGATGGTTCCATCTACACATATGATTGTATATCTGTTCCACTCTCCCTTACCTTTGGCCCGGTTTTCAACGGATTTGCTCCGGGTTCCACGCGGATTGTCCGGAACCGTTTGAACGCCACCTACGCCGAAAAGTTCGCCGTGTACATAGGCTATTGGGGCCTGTTTGCCGTCAATGCGGTTTTGATTTACCCAATCCAGTTCGAGCATCTGTACCTCTACACCACCCGGTAGCCGGCCGATACTATCGGGCTTCGCATCCGACCAGACAAAGATACCCGAATTGCCGCCTGCATGCTGATGATTCCATTCGACATGAATAATAAAATTTTCGTACTGCTTCACCGAGCAGACCACACCGATGGGCTTACCTGTACAAACCAGTTTATTTTTTTCGACACGCCAGGTATCAGGATCGGTATTTACGTTTATCCATTGTATCTTATCTGCGGTCTGTGTGCCTGACAGTAGTTCGTCCCATTGCATTTCATTACCAAAATAGAAGAAATTTTCCGCTTGTCCTATCGTGGTCCCGGGGATAAGCACCATGATGGCGAGAACAGCATAAAGCAATCTTTTCATCTTGTATTGTCTATGTTAGCTGAACCTTGTTTTGCCGGGTATGGCGACTGCAGGTCCGTCGAAATTCATTTCCCAGTCATACGACGATAAGTCAGGTCCAAGGCTTTCCTTTGAGTTGATCACCTGGTCAAAGGTTAGAATCTGACCCGTATACCCTACCATTCGTGCCCAGATAGCCAGCAGTGTGCTGTTTGCCATCCATTCTCCATCATTGATGGGCTTATTGTTTCTTATGGCGGCAAATAGTTCATCGTGCTGCGTTTGATACATGTTGTTTTTCGGACCGTCGTAATGCCACTGTACTTTGCCGGAGATTATCTGTTTTGCTCCGATGACTACCTCTGCCTGCCCCTCTGTGCCCAGCATGCTCACGGTATTTCTGGGTGTTGTACCTGCCTGTTGACGGCAGAAATGGGTCCCTATGGCTCCGTTCTGGTACCTGAACTCAACAGCAAAGTGGTCATAGATATTTCCGTACTTCGGATCGATGCGAACCTGTCGCCCACCGGTGCCCATAGCAGAGATGGGCATGATATCGCCCATGGCCCAGGACATCATATCCAGGCTATGGACAGCTTGTTCGACGATGAAATCGCCTGATAGCCAATTGTAGTACATCCAATTTCGCATTTGCTGCATCATTTTATTCCATTCGGGACGGGGATCGACGTAGGTTGCCTCGCCACCATAACGAAAAGTGCTGATGGACTTCACCTGGCCAATAGCGCCGTCCAGAACTTTCGAAAAAATAGCGCGATTTGGCAGGTCATACCGAAAACAAAAGCCTGAAACGACAGATAGGTTTGACTCTTTCGCTTTTTTGACCGATTCCATTACACTCCGCAGCCCAGGAATATCGACCGCCATTGGCTTTTCACAAAAAATATGTTTTTTAGCCTGCACAGCGGCTTTCAGGTGCAACGGCCGGAACGCTGGAGGTGAAGTCAGCAAAACGACATCGACGTCGCTATTGATCAGCTTTTCAAAAGCATCAAAACCTAAGTATTGATGTTTTTTGTCAACCTTCACTTGTTGGGGACGTACTTCCATTAATGCGGCATACGATTCGTCCATGCGATCCTGAAAAATATCCGCCATGGCGGTAAGCCGACAGTTCTGATCCGCTTGTAAAGCCTGAATGGCGGCGCCGGTTCCCCGGCCCCCGCAGCCTATCACTCCTACTTTTATTATCTGATCCTTGGAGACTGTGTCAAAAGACAGAAAAGCTGGGCTTGGCAACGTACTTCCAAGCGCAATGATACTTGTTTTTTTTAAGAATGACCTTCTTGAGGCAAATCTGTGGTTGCTGAATTGAAGTGGCATGGATATGGTTATTTTATATTGAAAATAGGATTATATCGTTCTTTTAGATGTTTCGTTTTTAGCGGAAACAGAAGACGTTGATTTCCGATGCTCGATCCGGCAGTCCAGAAAATAAGTTTCAAACTCGAAATAATTCTTTTTGTTTCTCTTTTTTAACATGTGCAGCAGCAGTTCCACTGATTTTTCTGCCATCAGACGGGTTGGCTGGGCTATTGTCGTCAGAGAAGGGTTTAGACTATTTGCAAAAGGTGTATTGCTGAAGCCTATCAGATTCATATCCTCAGGAATACGGATCTCTAGTTTGTGGAGGATATGCAATACTTTGAGTGACAGCGTATCAGTTGACGACAGTAGTGCATTGGGTGGTGTGGCGCTGTTAAGCAGTGCGCCTATCTTACTTTCTAGCTCCGCGTCGATATCGTCTTTAGGGCTCGAATAAGAGATCTCCACCACATTCTCTGGCTTAAACGGAATGGAAAAATTGAAAAGTGCGTCTTTATAACCTTTTATTCGGCTTGTGTTGCCTCCGATATCTTTGCACAGTAATAGGATAATGTTCTCGCGGCCGCCTTTGATCATTTCAGCCGTGGCCTGATAGATTATGCGGTTGTTCTGAATGCCGATTTTAAAAGTTTCAAGCTGGTGGCTTATGCGGTCGAAAATAATGACCGGACAGATCTGATCCATAATATATTTTAAGAGCGGAAGGCTGGAATCATTTTTTACAGGTGAAATGATAATTCCCTCAATGTTGCTCTGTACGCAGAGTTCAAGCGCTTCTTTCTCTTTTTTTTCATCATTGAAGGTTTGTAATAGGATGAGCTTGTAATTTGTCTCGGCGAGGATCAGTGAAATATCTTCATAAAAATCGAAGAAGAAAGAGCTGGAAATAAACGGTACAATGATAGCGAGCGTGTTTGAGCGCCCAGTTTTAAGGCTTTTTGCAGAAAAATTGGGTATATAGTTAATCTGCTGGGTATACGCTAAAATCATTTTCTTTGTTTCCTCACCGATTTCATGGCTGTCGTTCAGTGCTTTGGAAATAGTGCCCGGCGAAAGGTTCAGTTGTTTTCCGATTTCTTTTAAGGTAACTCGCTTCATGTTCTCTTTCCTTCTATATTGATTATCACGCTCTACTCCTGTTCGGTATCGAAAGGGGATTGGTTATTGTATATATGTGCTGTCGCTGCTCCGGCTGTATCAGGCGAAGAACTAACAAATGATAAAGATAAGATAAAAAAGAGGTTTTCAAATGAGAATGGTAAAAACCTGATTTTAGGCAAAGGGCAGGTAGGACTGATCCGTCACAGCTGATCAATCTCACATGACTACAAGAAGACAGGCTCCGGTGAGCAGGATCGTGCGCATAAGCTGCGTTCAGGGATATCAGTCTGTTAAGTGGAGATTATCTGGAACCGCCAAAAAGCTTGCTAATCAGCCAGATGATCAAGGCGACAATGATGACTACAATTAAGATTCCGGTCCAGACGCCGGCTTTAAAAATACCCTCAATAACTGAACAGCTTGTCATCAGCAACAATGTGGCCGACATCAGGGATAGAGGTACAATCTTTTTCATAATGGATTTATTGTTATCTGTTACCTAAGATGATGACAATTTACACGGTAAATAGTTTTGTTGCTGGAGAATTATTTTAGCAACTTCTTTGACTTCCGTTTGGCGATTCCAATGGAGTTTATATTTAGTAGTGTTTCACACGTCGCTAGCAAGAAGCGACACAGGATTTGGACACCGTTAGCACTTCGGCTCGGCTGGTTTTCCTGCTACGTCACAAGCTGAAATAGCAAAAGCCACTCTTTTGGAGTGGCTTGTGATCCCGCTGGGACTCGAACCCAGGACCCATACATTAAAAGTGTATTGCTCTACCAGCTGAGCTACGGAATCCTTTCTGTTTTTGAAAGTGATGCAAAGGTAGAATTTCTTTTTATACGCTCCAAATTATTGTCTTTAAAATTTGGAGAGACAGGCTTAACTGTCTAGTAAATAAAAAGATTATTTTTTGACTACGTACTTTTTTTTGCGTGGATCATGCGGTCGGCTCCGTTTATATCTTTTAGAAGCTTCACTGGGCGAAATCCTTTTTTTTCTATGAGCTCTTTTGTCTGCGGGCCGAGATACTGGTTGATCTCGAAGTAGAGATCGCCTTGAGGAGCCAGATGTTTGAGCGCAAAAGAGGATATCACGTCGTAGAAGATCAGTGGTGCACTGTCTTCGATAAATAGGGCGAGTTCGGGTTCGAACGCCAGCACATTCTGCTGCATACTCGCTTTTTCCTGTGGAGTAATATAAGGTGGATTAGAAACGATGATATCATATTGCTGTTCCGAAAAGATGTAGTCCCATTCAAAAATATCGGCATTGATAAACTGTACCGGAGCATTTAATTGCCCAGCATTTTTTCTTGCTGTGGCAATTGCCTCTTTGGATATGTCCATGGAGGTAACCTGTGCTCCGGGGAGGTATTTGGATAATATAATAGGTATACAGCCGGAGCCTGTTCCGATGTCCATGATATGCAGGCCGGCCTGTGCTGAATGCTGTTTAAGAATCAGATCAACGAGTTCCTCGGTCTCAGGCCGGGGGATCAGCACGGATTCATTCACTTCAAAGGACTCTCCATAAAACGTAGCTTTATTAAAAATATATTGAATCGGCTTGTTCTTTTTGAGCTCACGGAGGATTTCATCAAAACGCTCCGCATCTTTTTCTGTTACTATATCTTCTTTTTTTAGGGGATAGGTTCCCCTCTTCAGTCCAAACATTTCCTCTACCGTAAAAAGGAATAAGGCTTTGACTTCATCCTTGTCATAGATAGATGTCAATTCCTGTTGAAATAATAATTCGAAATCCTTGAGTATTCGCATACGTCAAAGGTACGATTTTCATAGATTTGTAACATGGATAGACATCGGCAATATATGCAGCGCTGCTTGGATCTGGCGCAACAAGGAGCGGGTTCGGTGAGCCCCAACCCCATGGTGGGCGCCGTGATTGTTCACAATCATTGTATTATTGGCGAAGGGTATACCTCGCCGTACGGCGGGCCACACGCTGAAGTGAATGCTGTTCGTGCCGTATTGCAAAAATATGGAGATCAGGCAGGCGAACTGTGGGGGGAAAGTACTTTTTATGTGAGCCTCGAGCCTTGTGCGCATTTTGGGAAAACTCCGCCCTGTGCGGATATGATCGCCAGTCTAAAGCCGAAAAAAGTATTTGTGGCCTGTTTAGATCCCTTTGCGCAGGTCAATGGAAAGGGGATCGGTATCTTGAAAGATGCAGGTATCGATGTGGAAGTCGGTCTGCTGGAAAAAGAAGCCATGTGGGGCAACCGTCGTTTTTTTACGCGGATAGGACAGCATCGACCCTATGTTATTCTCAAATGGGCACAATCCGCCGATGGCTTTATCGGGCAGGCAGATCGACAGGTGGGAATAAGCAATGCCGCAAGCTTGCAGCTGGTGCATCGATGGCGGGCGGAAGAAGATGCTATTCTCGTCGGCACCAAAACCGCCTTAATAGACAATCCCAGGCTGACCGTCAGGTATTGGAAAGGGGCTAATCCACGCCGCGTGCTGATCGATAGAGACCTGGTTGTGCCTCCTGATGCGAAGATCTTCGACGATCAGGCCGAAACGATTGTCTTCAACGCAAAAAAAACGGACTGGCAAGGCCATATCAAACACATCGAGCTGGAGAATTATGGTTTATATTTACCTCAGACGGTTCTTTACCAATTATATTTGATGGATGTTCAGTCCATCATTATTGAAGGTGGTGCAGCGACCCTGCAGATGTTTATCGATGCCGGACTCTGGGATGAGGCGCGTGTTTTTCAAGCAGAGAAAACACTGCATATGGGAATAGCAGCTCCCCGTCTGAACGGGCATGTTTTAGAAAAACGGTTAATTTCCAGTGATTTACTAACCATTTTTGTGAAATGATCGTATAAAGTTGTATCTTTAGAGCGTTATAAACCTTTGATCAACAAGATCTATTAAGATACAAATATGGTAGTGTCAGAAAACTTAATGCAGTTTATCTGGAAACTACGGCTATTCAATAGGGTGGGATTGCGAACGAGTGCGGGGACGCCTTTGGCTGTAGTTCGTGTTGGCCAGCATAATACCGATGCCGGGCCGGATTTCGTGCTGTCACATATTATACTCGCTGATGAAGAATGGGTTGGGAATATTGAAATCCATTTTCGTTCTTCCGATTGGAACAGACACCTGCACCAATATGATGAAGCCTATAATAATGTTATTTTACATGTGGTATGGATAGAGGATCAGATTATCTATCGGAGCGACGGAAGTGTTATACCCACGCTTGTGTTGTCAGAGTACGTAAGGCAGGATCTCCTGGATAAGTATGCCAACATGATGCGTGCTACAAACTGGCTTCCCTGTCAGTCCCGGATCGGCGAAGTGGAGGAGCTTAAAAAAGACATGTGGCTGGATGCCTTATCTGTCGAGCGGCTGGAGGTGAAAGCCGAGGACATATTTGGTCTGCTGGCGCAATTTAATAGTGATTGGGAGAAGGTCTTTTGGGTTTGGATGTGCCGATGTATGGGGCTCAAGGTTAATGCGGATACATTTCAGGAGCTGGGGGAGAAACTTCCGTTGGCGACGATGCAAAAATACCGCTCCGATGGGCTGAAAATAGAAGCTTTGTTGTTTGGGATTGCCGGCTTTTTAACCCCGGAGTGCGCTGATCAGTACATGCAGCGGCTTTATCATGAATTTGCCTATCAGCAGGCAGTGCACGGTATCCGTTTGGTTAATGGTGTCTGGAAAAAGCTGCGTATGAGACCCTATAATTTCCCCGAGTTGCGTATTGCACAGCTTGTCGCTTTATTCACTGAAAAATCACTGAGTTTATCCAAGGTTTTAACAATTCAGAACCTGGCTGAGGCGAGGTTACTGTTCGATATTTCGTCTATTAATTCTTATTGGAAATCCCGGTTTTCAATAGGGGCTAGCCCAGGTATCGAACGGAGCGGAAAAATTGGAAAGGGGACCGTTGATATCTTGGTTATCAACACTGTGGTTCTGATGCTATTTGCTTATGGAAAATACTATGGTATTCATCCATATATGGACCGGGCGGTCGCGCTGCTGGAAGCGATGCCGGCAGAAAAAAATGCTATTATCAAGCAGTTCGCAGATCTGGGCTGGCATGCGACGAATGCATCTCAGGGGCAGGGTATGCTACAGCTCAAGAAACACTACTGTGAGCGGAAGCAGTGTCTGAAGTGTAGGATCGGAACCGAAATTTTACGTAATTAATTTGCAAGTATCTCCGCAATTTCTTTAAAACCTTTTTCGGCGGCAAGATCTGCGGGTGTTAGTCCCTTTATGTTGACTATCCGGGTATCGGCACCGAATTCCAGCAGAGCAACGATCAGGTCGATATTTCCATGCTGGGCCGCAAAATGCAAAGCTGTTTCGCCAGTCGCCTGCACGGCATTGACGTCCGCGTCAGCTTCGAGCAGCATTTTTCCAATTTCTTCATGATTATTTGCTGCCGCAATATGAAGTGGATAGGCCTGCTGTTCATTTCTGCTGGCAATATTCGGATTTACTTTTTTTGATAACAAAAGTCGTACAATGTCGGTTTTGTTGAAATACGTGGCCATAGCCAGCGGTGAAAAGCCATGGGCGGACCACTCATTAACTACTGATGGAGCCTGCTGGATGATTGCTTCCACATAAGAGGTTAGTCCGGCAGCGCAAGCCTCATGTATTGTCATTGTCTTGGTATGCTGTAACAATATGCGGATGATCTGCGGTTTATTGTAATAACAGGCCAGCAGAAGTGGTGATATGCCATGGCTTGTCGTTTCTTGCAGTAGCTCGGGATTGCCAATCAATAATAAATCAATGTCGTGGCTTTTGCCTTCTTCGATATATTGTTCTAAAATAGAAAGATTCATGTTTAGTCTAATTGCATAACTTACTCGCTAAAATAAGTTTTATTCGCGAAAATTGTGTTTGATCCGGGAATTTATTTGCAGGAAAAAGAACCAGTTCAGTCGGATTCGGCGCGTTTCGATCCGGCTGAAGCGGATAGCGAAGCATGAAAAAATACTTTTTTGCGATTTTTTAATACACAAATGTGTAGTATTTCATATAATATTTTTGAAAATTCAAAAGTAGATGTACTTTTGTTAAGCCCCTCCCAAGGGCATGTTTTTCATAGGTAGATGTAGGGTCGGGTGTTTCTCACTTCGGCCCTTTTTTTATAGCTTTGTTTATTATTTAAGAGAAATGTCCAAAAGAAAGATTGTTGTTGCCATTACTGGAGCAAGCGGCTCTATATATGCGAAAGTGTTGCTGGAAAAGCTGAATTCATTAAAAACTCAGCTCGCTGAGGTCGGCATTGTGATGTCAAACAATGCTAAAGATGTGTGGCGTGCTGAACTGGGTGATGAAAGCTATCAGGATGTCCCTTTTAAATTTTATGACAAAAATGATTTTTTTGCGCCATTTGCTTCGGGATCGGCTCGTTTTGATACGATGATTGTATGTCCCTGTTCGATGGGGACACTTTCAAGAATTGCCTACGGTATTTCCTCTGATCTCACGACCCGTGCGGCTGACGTTATGCTAAAAGAACGGCGGAAATTGATTTTGGTCACGCGGGAAACGCCGCTGAGCCTTATCCATATCCAAAATATGAAACTCGTGACCGAAGCGGGGGGAATTATCTGCCCTGCGTCACCTTCATTTTATAGCTTGCCGAAGACATTGGAAGAGCTGGCAGAAACAGTTGTCGACCGGATTCTGAGTCTGGCGGGCTTCGAATTTAAGCATTACCAATGGGGAGAAAATTCTTAAGGAGTACGAACTGAAATCCATTTTTGGTGTTCTATAATAAAATTGTATTTTGTAACTTTGTTTCTCGAAATGAAGCAATCAGAGGCATCACGCAAAATATCGGTTTATAACGATACTAATTATCGTAATCGATCCGTTTTTTGTCTGATGACATGGAACACGCCACAAGCTTCAGCAAATGATTTGTATCCTATTAATTTCAATTCCATTCACATATGAAGAGCTTATTGATTACTGCTGTTAAAGTAATTTTGCCAGGTAACGAATTTCATCAGCAGGTTGTTGATGTATTGATCGAAAAGGGCAAGATTATGCAAATTGCAAACAGCATCAAGGTAGCTGATAAAAACGTAGAGACTATTGACGGTACTGGTAAAATTTTGTCGCCCGGATTTTTTGATTTACATGCCAATTTCGGGGAGCCGGGATTGGAAACAAAGGAGGATCTCGTAACGGGTACCGCGGCTGCTGCTGCAGGCGGCTTTACCGGCGTAGCGGTGATGCCGAATACACAGCCGGCCATACAGAGCCGCGCCGAAGTGGCGCTTGTGGTCAATACCGCCAAAGGTAATATTGTGGACGTGCACCCCATTGGAGCGATCAGTAAAAATAGAGAAGGAAAGGAGTTGGCTGAGCTCTATGATATGAGGCAAAATGGTGCTGTAGCCTTCAGTGATGGGAATAAAAGTGTACAGCAGGCCGGCTTAATGAGCAGAGCGCTGCTTTATGCGAAAGGTTTTGGGGGGCTAATATTCTCTCATGCAGAAGATGAGTCGATGGCAGGGGGTAATAAGATGAACGAAGGGGCTATGAGTACCTATCTGGGGATGAAAGGTATACCTAATCTCGCGGAGTCTTTAATGGTCTCGCGCGACCTTTATCTGGCCGAGTATACAGATGCGCCCATACATTTCGCTTCGATCAGCACGCCAGAAGCTGTGGATCTGATCAAAAAGGCCAAAGCTAAGGGGCTGCGTGTCACCTGCGATGTCGCGGCACATCAGCTGGTATTTACGGATGAGGATGTTGCCGGCTTCGACAGCAACTATAAAGTGAGCCCTCCGCTGCGGACAAAGACTGATGCCAAAGCTTTAATCAAAGCTCTGAAAGATGGGATTATAGACGCTGTTGTGTCACAGCACACCCCACAGGAGGTGGAATTTAAAAATGTGGAGTTCCATATCGCTAAAAATGGTATCATCGGCCTGCAGACCGTATTGCCGCTATTGGTTCGTGCGGGATTAAATGAAGAACAAATCGTTAACTGCCTTGCCGTTAGGCCAAGACAGATTTTAGGTGTTGAAGTGCCCCAGATACAGGTCGGTGCGCTGGCAAATCTTGTGCTGTTTGATCTGACAAAATCCTGGACTTTTGATGAAAAATCAAATAAGTCGAAATCAAAAAATTCTCCATTATTCGGACAGACATTACAGGGGGCTGTCGAAATGATCATCAATAATAATCAATTGACTAAAAACGATTAAACCATGGAAGCAAATGTAAAGGCTGCTATAGAGGCAGGAATCTTAAATTATGGCCAAGTTGACGGCATTGGAAATGCCGAAGAGTTTTTAACGAAACTCCTGCAAGTATTTGACACCGAGGCTCCCTATCTCGACAAGCTGGCCCTGTTGGATGAGACCTTTGATGATTATCCTCTTTTCGACGAATTGCGGGAGGTTTATGTTGATTTGTTGTTAATGAATTTCTTTTCGAGTGATGTGCTGAAACTGGAAGACGATTATCTGGATTCCGAGGAATGGGAAGCCATCGAAGATGAGACAATAGATCGTGGAACCGAGCTGCTCAACATTTTTCTTTATCTTGGTGAATGCAAAGACGATGAAATCGAACCTGAACTGGATGATTTTTTAAAGGAGTTTTTGCTTGTGGATGAAGATGAATTTCAGGATGAGCACGAAATTTACGAAGACATCATCGCCAATCAGATTGTGGTAGATAGCCCTTACAGCGAGATAGCAAAAGTTGCCCAGGGCATCAATCCTAGAAGCGAGATCTATGAGTTGTTTTATCCGGTAATGAGTTTCTTTAGCGAGCTAAATCCCAATGAAAGTCAATTTGACGAATATGTCGCGGCGTCAGACAATAAAGCCTTTGATCTAGCTCTATATAAAATTATCAGTACTTACTATAATAAATAATGCCATGGTAGATTCAATCAACCCAAATCATGCTGGCTTCGATGCGGTCATCGATAAGAAGAGGAGTATAGTCTATGGTATAATACTAGGAGTTATTTCTTTTATTCTTGGTCTCGCGGTTCTCTTTGTCGTCAAAGACCAAGAGTCTTTTTGGGCAGTAATGTCCATGTCGTTTATCGTCAATACAGGGATTTTTATTATTATTGCAGCATTATTTTCTTTTGCACTTCGGAAAGCCTACGGCGGTTATTGGAGTTTTTCCATAGCATTGAAGTCCATATTCATGATGCTGGCCATTTCAACCATTATCTCTACTATTGGAACCCAGATTTACGTAAATTTTATCAATCCAGAACTGCAGGAAAAAGTTGTGACACATACTATTAATGTGACCATTGACTATATGGAAAAAAACAATATACCCGATGAAGTAATCGACTCGAAAATCGCAGAATTGGAGAAACAGGTGGATTCAATCGGTAAAATTACGTTTGGACAGATTTTTAAAGGCTTGGCCATTACTTTGTTGTTTCAATTTGTCTTTGCCTTGATTTTGGCTGCATTGTCAAAAAGGGAAAGACTCGTGTATGCGCAAGATAACAAGTAGGAACAGGTAAATTAATATATATCATTAAGGTATTGCTGGAAAAGTAATACCTTTGTTCGTATTACAATAGTACATTTTTAGCATGATTAACATACACATGGATATTTCAGTTGTAGTTCCATTATTTAACGAGGAAGAGTCCCTGCCGGAGTTGACCGCCTGGATTGATCGTGTCATGACTGCCAATCACTTCTCGTATGAAGTCATTCTGGTAGATGATGGCAGCAAGGATAATTCATGGAAAATCATTGAACAGCTGAAGCTGCAGAACGGCAATATTTCGGCGATTAAATTCCGACGTAATTATGGAAAATCCGCTGCTTTAAATGTAGGATTTGCGGCTGCTCAGGGGGATGTCGTCATTACTATGGACGCAGATCTTCAGGATAGTCCTGACGAGATTCCGGAATTGTATGACCGCATTATGAATAAAGGCGCTGACCTGGTTTCGGGCTGGAAACAAAAACGTTATGATCCGTTGACCAAAACAATTCCGACAAAACTGTTCAACGGTGTGACCCGATCGATGTCGGGAATTCACAATTTACATGATTTCAATTGCGGTCTCAAAGCATACAAAAAGGAGGTCGTCAAAAATATAGAAGTATATGGTGAAATGCACCGGTATATTCCTGTCATAGCCAAGTGGGCAGGCTTTACCAATATTCAGGAGCAGGTTGTGCAACATTATCCGCGCAAGTACGGCTCCACGAAATTTGGCCCCGGTCGTTTTATCAAGGGTTTTTTAGACCTACTTTCGATATTTTTCGTCGGAAAATTCTCTAAACGGCCTATGCACTTTTTTGGCGTCATGGGCGTGGTTAGTTTTCTTGCGGGCCTTTTCATTTCGATTTATCTGATCTGTCATAAGTTGATGAGCATCGCTAATGGCACACCGTTTAGAGATATCACAGATCAGCCTTTGTTTTTCTTTGCGCTGACAGCGATTATCTTGGGAACACAATTGTTCCTGACCGGTTTTTTGGCGGAATTGGTCTCCAGGAGCAGCTCTGATCGAAATGAGTATCAGATCGAAAAAGTCATTTAATCGGCATATGCGTATTGTCATTTTAGGCTCTGCTTATCCGCTAAGAGGGGGGGGGATCGCTTCTTTCAACGAGCGGCTGGCATCCCATTTCCAAGCACAGGGCCATGAAGTCGATATCTATTCTTTTTCCTTGCAATATCCGAATTTTCTTTTTCCGGGCAAATCTCAGTACTCGGATGAGCCCCCGCCTGCGGGTTTGCACATCAGGACCAAAGTGAATTCCGTTAACCCGCTGAATTGGGTTAGAGTCGGAAGAGAACTAAAAAATGCTCGGTATGACCTGTTGATTGTCCGGTTTTGGATGCCTTTCTTTGGGCCCTGCTTGGGTACAATCCAACGTCAGGTAAAGAAAAACAAGCATACCCGGATAGTTTGTATCGCCGACAATATCATTCCGCACGAACAACGCTTTGGTGATACCTTGCTGATCCGTTATTTTTTGAAATCCGTCGATGCCTGTGTGACCATGAGCAAAAGTGTATTGGCTGATTTAAGGCGGCTAAGTCCGCATATGCCTGCAGTATACAGCCCACATCCGTTGTACGATAATTATGGAGCTCACCTGTCTAAAGCAGAGGCGCGCAAGCAGCTCCATATTCCCGAAAATGAAAAAGTCATTTTATTCTTTGGTTTTATCCGGCATTATAAAGGCTTGGATCTGCTGTTGGAAGCTTTGGCAGACGCCCGGGTTCGGCAGCTTCAGGTGAAACTGCTGCTGGCTGGAGAATTTTATGGCGATCCTGCACCTTACCGGGCAATTATCAGCAAGCTTAATCTGGATGACGCCATTTTTATGCATACCGATTTTATTCCGAACCAAGAAGTGGGACGTTATTTTTCCGCAGCAGATTGTGTTGTGCTACCTTACCGAGCAGCCACGCAGAGCGGAATTACCCAAGTTGCTTATCACTTCGATCTCCCCATGATCGTCAGCAATGTCGGGGGACTGCCCGAGCTCGTGGAAAGTGACTACGTGGGATATGTGGTGGAGCCCAACGCAGAGGCTATTGCCAATGGAATTATGGACTTCTATACCCGTAACAAAGAGCAGCAATTCCGGACAAATATTATCGATGAAAAGAAAAAATATAGCTGGCAGACGTTCGGTAATGTAATTCTTAAGCTTGCTGAGTAATGACAAATCGTCCTCAGTTCATCGTTTGCTATTGAGTGATTCAGCGCATTTGCGTAATGAGTATGATGCAGGAGGGCTGCATTGGCAGGTTGATTAAATTTGTATTTGAAAGCAAATTTAGCTAAGTTTGGTTTACTGAGCTTGATATTTTAAAAGGAGGAAGATTTGTTGCCGTTTACACAAAGCAGTTTAGCAAAAATAGAAGAGTTTTTTAAGGAACAGGGATATAAAGTGAGGTATGAGAAGGGATCATTCCGTACCGGAGCCTGTATGTTGCAAGCGACCAAGGTCGTGGTTGTAAATAAGTTTTCTAACCTCGAGGTAAAGATCCAATCCTTGTGGAATATTCTGTTGGAAGTGGAAATTAATTCGGAAGCCATTTCCGAAGGACTCGTGCCAATATACGAAGAAGTACTGAAATCAAAGACAGCAGTTTGAGAGTAACATTTTTAGGAACCGGAACATCACAGGGTGTGCCTGTTATAGCATGCCAATGTCAAGTCTGCCAATCCATGGACAAGCGGGACAAGCGTTTACGTTCATCCATACTCCTGGAATATAACGATCACACCCTTGTCGTGGATACGGGGCCTGATTTCCGGTACCAGATGCTTCGGGAAAAGGTGACCCATCTGGATGCCGTGCTGATGACTCATTCCCACAAAGATCATATCGCGGGGTTGGACGATGTCAGAGCATTTAACTACCAGCAGCACTCGTCTATAGCCATCTACGGGACGTCTGATCTCCATCAGGCTTTAAAACGTGAGTTTTACTACGCGTTTACAGACGTAAAATATCCAGGAGCACCGCGACTGGATTTGGAAGAGATCACGGCTGGAGAGTCTTTTCAGCTTTTCGGAAAAGATATCATGCCGATTGAGGTCATGCATTATAAAATGCCGGTAATCGGTTATAGAATTGATGACTTTGCCTATATCACCGATGCCAAGTTTGTTGGTGCGGCATCGAGGCGGCTTCTTGAGGGAGTGAAGGTGCTGGTCGTCAACGCTCTGCAGAAAGAGTCCCATATTTCACATTTTACACTTGAGGAGGCAATTGAGTTTGCACGTGATGTTCATGCTGAAAAGACCTACTTTACGCATATTGGACATCGGATGGGACTGCACGAAGTAGTCTCCCAAGAACTGCCTGCCTCCATGTTTTTGGCCTACGACAGACTGCAGCTCGAATTATAAGATTCTACTTATTTCAAAACTTTACTGTATTTCTCATTGTTATACCTAGTGTAAAACAGAATAAGGTATTAAATAATAAAAAAATGGGAAATTTATTGTACATCATTGCCGTCATCCTGGTCATTATCTGGGCAATCAGCTTTTTTGGAGGTTATGCAGGAGGTAATATCATCCACATCCTCCTCGTCATCGCCATTATTGTCGTTTTGTTGCGTGTTATACGTGGTAATGCTTAATCTGGCAGGCTGAGATAAAACTGGGCAATTTGCAAGTCCTGGGGATAGGTGATTTTAATATTTTTGGGATCACCCTCAACGATGGCGACCGAATTGCCCATTTTTTCAACGACTGAAGCATCATCAGTAAATAAGGGGTCTTCTGGCTGGCAGTAGGCGTTGATCAGTAATTCCGCTTGAAAGACCTGCGGTGTCTGAACGAGCCAAACCTGATTTCTATCCAGTGCTTTACTGCTTCTAGGATTGCCTATGCGCACTGACTCCACGCTGGATTGAGCCAGTACAACTGCATGGTGCTGGTAGGCGCCATGAAAAGCACGGGCTATCAGTTCCGAAGAGATGATAGGCCGGGCGCCGTCGTGTACGGCAATGTAGTCATTATTCCCGATTTGAAAATGCTCCTGTATATATAAGATGCCGTTTCTGACACTTTCGAAGCGGCTTTTCCCGCCGTACACCAAGTGATACACTTCGTCAAACTGATTTTCCATACACAATGCTTTCCAAAACTCTTCCATCTCGCGGCTAATTACGAGAATAATCTCTGATACATCTTGGGATTGGGAAAACCGCTCTATGCTGTGCATAAGCACAGGTCTTCCATTCAATTCAAGAAACTGCTTAGGAAGGCTGCTGTTCATGCGGCTTCCAGTGCCTGCAGCAACGATAACGACAAAGTTCATCGGATAGAAATTATAGTGTCTATGTAAAAAAACGTGGATAGTTTGCAGCTACCCACGTTCTGTTTTATTCCTTTGGAAAGTCTAATTATATAATCAGCATGGCATCACCATAGCTGTAAAATCTATATTTTTCCTTCACGGCAACTTCATAAGCGTTCATGACGTTTTCATAACCTGCAAAGGCCGCAATCATCACCAACAGGGTAGATTCGGGTGTGTGAAAGTTGGTGATCATCGAATTTGCAATACTGAAATCGTAGGGTGGATAGATAAATTTGCTCGTCCAGTCAGACGCCGGCTTTAAATGGTGGTCGGCAGAAACCGAAGATTCGATCGCACGCATGGAAGTGGTTCCTACGGCACAGACACGACGTTTGTTGTCGATAGCCTTATTCACGATTCTGGCAGCCTCTTCCGTAATAATAAACTGCTCGGAGTCCATCTTGTGTTTTGTCAGATCTTCTACCTCTACCGTACGGAAAGTACCGAGACCAACGTGAAGGGTGACTTCAGCAAAATCAACGCCTTTAAGTTCGAGACGTTTCATCAGTTCGCGTGAGAAGTGAAGGCCGGCAGTTGGTGCAGCCACAGCTCCTTCATTTTTGGCATAGATGGTTTGATAACGGAACTTATCTTCAGGCGTAGCCTTGCGCTTAATATACTTCGGCAGTGGAGTTTCGCCTAAAATTTCGATATTACGGCGGAATTCTTCGTCTGTACCATCAAATAAAAATCTGATCGTCCGGCCGCGGGAAGTAGTATTGTCAACAACTTCAGCTACCAGCAAATCATCATCACCGAAATATAACTTGTTGCCAACACGAATTTTACGTGCCGGATCCACCAGTACATCCCATAGACGAAGCTCGTTGTTCAATTCGCGTAACAAAAAAACCTCAATAGTCGCTCCAGTTTTTTCTTTATTGCCGTATAGACGTGCTGGAAAAACTTTCGTATTGTTCAATATCATGACGTCTTTGTCGTCAAAATAATCCAATACATCTTTGAAAATTTTGTGTTCTATTTTACCAGTATCCTTATGTAAGACCATCAGACGCGATTCGTCACGATTTTCAGAAGGTTCAGAAGCAAGTAGTGATTCTGGTAAGTTGAATTTAAATTGAGATAACTTCATCTTTAATGATATAATTTTAATGTCTACCTTTCAGTGCATTACAGTGCACCAAATACCAGGTTGCAAAAAGCATACAAAGTTATAACTTTTTTGGGTATGGAAAGGCGTTATTTCCAATTTGTAGATATATTTTTATTGATTTTGACATTAAATCAAAACTATCTCGTATTTTAGAATATAATTATGTTATTCCTTCGATTGATATTGGAAAGTTGTCAGTTTGCATTGTCAGCATTAAAGGACAACCGGACACGTACCATGCTCTCCTTGCTGGGCGTGACGATTGGTATTTTTACGATTATAGGTGTATTTTCAGCAGTGGATACCCTACGAAACAATATAGAGGAATCCGTGAAGAAAATAGGAAGCAAGACACTCTATATCGAAAAATGGCCATGGGACGGAGGTCCAAATTATCCTTGGTGGAAATACCTCAATCGGCCTGAGCCTACCTACAACAACTATCTTGATCTGAAAAACCGGATGACTACTGCCGAGTACATGGCCTATATGATCAATATCGGGAACACGACGATTAAATACAAAAACAATTCAGCGCAGGGATCTTCCGTGAATGCAGCGACCTATGAAAACCTGTATATACAGAATCTCAATATTGTCAATGGACGTTATTTTGCAGAAAGCGAATCCAGAGGTGGTGCGCTGGTGACGATTTTGGGAGCAAATATTGCTGAAGGCCTTTTTCCGAATGAGCAGCCGATCGGCAAGTATATCAGTATGCTTGGGAGAAAGGTACAGGTTATTGGGGTGCTAAAGAAAGAGGGGAATGGTGTGCTGATCAATACTTCTCCGGATGATACGGCTTTTATTCCGTTTGAACTTGCCCGCAATTTAGTGAATTACGACAACTTTTCTCCGAGTATCGCGATGTTAATCAAATCGAATTATACATTGGCGGAAGCCGAAAGTGAAGCGAAGACGCTGATGCGTTCGATCCGGCGTATTTCGCCACAACGTGAAGATAATTTTTCGATCAATCAAACAACGATGATCACCGGGGCGCTCGACCAGTTGTTTGGCATCATCAATCTCGCTGGTTTTTCAATCGGTATCTTTTCCATCCTCGTTGGCGGGTTTGGTATTGCCAATATCATGTTTGTGAGTGTTAAAGAACGTACGCATATCATCGGTATTCAAAAGGCATTGGGAGCCAAAAACTTCTTTATTTTATCCCAGTTTCTGATAGAATCCATTGTATTATGTCTGTTGGGCGGCGGCATTGGTCTTTTTGTTGTGTATTTTTTGGCCTTTATCGTGCAGGTGGCGACAGGGGTGGGCATTGTTGTCAGTCTCAAGATGGTGATCCTGACAGTTTCATTATCCACATTTATTGGTCTGATATCGGGTATTGTTCCTGCCTTGATGGCCTCGCGTCTGGATCCTGTCGAGGCGATCCGTAGTAAATAAACAGGGGGATGTTAAAGAAAGTTCGGTTTTCGGTTGTACAGGGCTTTTGGCTTTTGATCTTTGCCTACAGTGCGGCGCTGATGGCAGAGATTACATGGCGATACCGAAGCTTTGCGCTGGATGCCAATTTTCTGATGATAAAGCAAAGCGAAATTGAGGCGCTCTGGTGGTATAAGTATGCATTTTATGTGCATGTATGTTCGGCCATATTAGCCCTTCCTGCCGGTTTTACCCAATTTAACCGTTATCTGCTCAAACGTTATCCCCGCTTGCACCGTATTATTGGTTACAGTTATGTCCTGAGCATTTTAATGCTTGCGGCACCTTCTGGACTATTGATTGGCGTGGTGGCCAATGGTGGTATACTGGCCATTATTTCTTTTGAACTGCTGGCGGTGGGCTGGTTTTATTTTACTTGGCAGGCAACTCGTTCGGCCTTTCGGAAAAACTTCAATGCGCATCGTGATTTTATGTTGCGCAGTTTCGCACTGACCTGCTCAGCCCTTACTTTGCGCTTCTGGAAAGTGATATTGGTCTACTTCTTTCAGCCCAATCCTATGGATGTGTATCAGATTATTGCCTGGTTGGGCTGGGTACCAAATTTACTGCTTGTTGAACTAATTATTTATTTTAGAAATCGTGGCCGGCAGAGCGATCGCCCATTGGAAACGGTAACTCCTCCGCCTAGCGCCACTCGCTTTAGACAATTTATATAGCCATGAAAAAGAATATCTATTTATTACTGCTGCTTGCGGCCGCAATGGGCTGTAAGGACCGGGCAAAACAACAAAGTATGGAGTCCGCTCCGAAAGCGCAGGATACCGTTGTTGTGGAACAGGAGGCTCATCAGGACCTCTACGGAAATTGGGTAGGCGATTTTTTGGTTGATGAAGAAAGCCTCGGAGACGAGGAATACCTCCCGTCGACAGATTATTCACCAAAGATCAACTTGACGATCAAGAAAATTACAGATAAAGGAAATGTATTTGGACAAAATGTGGTCAAAGGCAACCTGCGGCCGCTGACCGGTAAAGTTGAAGGTGAAGACAATGCGATACAGCTCTTGCTCGACGAGCCGGGGGATAAAAAATCGGATGGCCGGTTTGAGATCAAACGGAAAGGCGATACCTTGATCGGCAATTGGGTAGCTTACGATCAACAGGTCAAAATCAAAAAGAGACATTTTAAACTGCTTAAAAAGCAGTTTGCCTATAATCCTAACCTCATGCTCAATAAGCAGGACGATGAATACGGTACGCTGGTCGATTGGATCAATGCGAAACGGGAAGAAGCAACAGATCAGGATGGCGATTCAACATATACTTACGTCATGGAATACTATCGGTCGGCTTCTCCTGCGGTATTCAGTATTAATGCATCCAAACAGAAGCTGACGGAGAAGGATGTGAAAAATCTCAAAAAACTGGATTTAGAAATTATCCGCAATACGATTTTCGCCAGGCACGGTTATGCTTTTACGAAACCCAGTATCCGCCAGTTTTTTGACCCTGTGGATTGGTACGTGCCGGTTTCTAAGGATGTGAGTGGGGCACTAAGCCAGCTTGAAAAAGATAATATCGCACTATTGACCAGATTTGAGAAATATGCTACTGACAATTATGATACCTTTGGAAGATAGGCTGTGATGGCTCTCACTTAGGCAATGTAAAAAAGTCGGTTTATAACGAAACCGACTTTTTTACGTTAGCGAAGTATCCATCAGTTAGTCTCGCTTTTCCGGATACTGATCGCATTTTTATGTGCCTGTAAGCCTTCTAGCTCAGCGAGAATTTCCACCGTGGAGCCGATCTGCTGGAGACCCGTTTCATTGATATGCTGAAAGGTAATTTTCTTCACAAAGGAATCCACGGACACCCCTGAGTAAGAGCGGGCATAGCCCGATGTCGGTAGGGTATGATTGGTTCCGGAAGCATAGTCCCCAGCGCTTTCCGGCGTCAGGTGCCCTAAGAATACAGAGCCGGCATTGCTGATGTACCGGGTCAGAGACTCCCATTGATCCGTTTCCAAGATAAGATGTTCAGGAGCGTATTCATTGGAAAACTGCATGGCTTCTTCAAGGTTGGCTACGACCACCGCATAGGAGTTTTCCATTGCTTTCGCTGCAAGCGCTTTCCGCGGCAGGACCTCCAGTTGGCTGGCGAGTTCTGCATTGATCCGATCCACGATTTCAGAGGAGGTAGCGACTAATACTGCTTGACTGTCAACACCATGCTCAGCCTGCGCCAGTAGATCCGCAGCCACAAAAGCAGGCGTGGCGGATCCGTCGGCGATAACAAGTACTTCTGAGGGGCCAGCAGGCATATCTATGCTGCAGTTGGTCAATCCTTGTATAAGGGACTTGGCTTTGGTGACAAATTGGTTGCCCGGACCGAATATTTTGTCAACTTTTGGAATCGTCTGCGTGCCGAAAGCCATGGCTGCCACAGCTTGTGCTCCGCCGACCAAATAAATCCGGTTGATTTTGAGCAGCTTTAAGCAGTAGGCTACAAATCCGTTAATTTTTCCGTTAGCCTGAGGCGGTGAGCAGACTACAATCTCTTTGCAGCCAGCGATTTTGGCTGGTATGCCTAGCATCAGTAGGGTAGAGGGCAATACTGCCGAGCCGCCAGGAATATAAAGTCCTACTTTTTCTATGGGGCGTATTTCGCGCCAGCATTTTACGCCGGGCATGGTTTCTACCGCGCGCTCGCGCTTTAATTGTATACTGTGGAAACGGTGAATGTTCTGGAAAGCGATTTCCAGGGCACGCTGTTGGTCGCGGTGGATGGTAGATGCCAGTTCGTCAATATCCTGCTCGTCCAGATAGAGCTTGTCAAGTTGAACTTTGTCAAATTTAGCCGCGTAGTCACGTAAAATAGAGTCTCCTTGTTTCTGCACCTGCTGGATGATATCGTGGACCACTTCTTGGATGGTATTGTTCGGATCTGTGTTTCGCGCAGTCAAGCGCTGTAGATCTTCTCGTCCTAGGGATCCGTAGTCGTATGTTGTTAACATGATAGTTTGCGCATCAAGTATTATAAAATAATTTTTTCGATCGGCATCACAACGATACCCTGAGCCCCCTCAGCCTTTAGTTTATTGATCTTATCCCAGAAATCGTCCTCTGTAATCACGGTATGTACGGCTACCCAGCCTTCTTCTGCAAGCGGCACCACCGTCGGACTTTTGACGCCGTGCAATAGGGAAGTAATGGCCGGTAAATTTTTCTTTTCGACATTCAGCACCACGTATTTTGTTTCTTTTGCTAAGAGGACGGATTCAATACGCTGGACCAGTTCGGTCAGAATCTCATTGCCTTCCAGTCCTTTTCGGCCCACTAGGATAGCTTCAGAAGTTTTTACATCAGCAAAAGGCTTAAGACCGTTGCTTTTCAATGTTCCGCCGGTCGAAACGATATCACATATGGCATCACTGAGGCCCAGACCGGGAGATATTTCAACGGAGCCAGATATCAGCCGGATGTCCGCCTCTATATTATACGCATTCAGGAAGTTTCTGAGAATATTTGGGTAGGATGTCGCGATGGCTTTGCCGTTTAGATCCCGGAGATCTTCGATGCTGCTGTCTTTGGGAATAGCGAGTTTCAGCGTACATTTACCAAATCCCAGCCGTTTGAGGTACTCCACTTTGGATTCTGTTTCGTCAATAATATTTTCACCGACGATGCCGAGGTCTGCGATTCCCTGTTCGACATATCCGGGGATATCGTCATCTCTCAGAAATAAAATTTCGAGCGGAAAATTCCCCACAGTGGTAATGAGGGAGCTTTTGTAGTTCTCGAAATCCAAACCACAGTTTTTCAGTAATTGAACAGATTTTTCGTTTAACCTACCCGATTTTTGGATAGCAATTTTAAGATTTTTCAACGCTTTATAAATGTTAGCAGTAAATTATTAATAATAAGAAATCAAACAGAAGGGAAGGTATTCTACGTAAGAACACATTAAATTAACATATCGCCGCAATGGCGATGATGCAAATGAAAATGATGTACGTAGGTATAGACCATGTTTGTATTAATAACTGGAAGCAAATGTATACTAAATTAATGGGAAATGCAACAATAGTATGTTAAAATATGCAAGTTCCTTCATTTACGTGGACACAGTGAAACGATCGTGGATGCATGGGATTGTCAAGGGATGAAGGCAAGAAAGTTGAAATAAGGAATGACAAAGCTAGAAAATTGTTTATTTTTAAGAATTGTTAATTCAAATCTGAAATACGACGTGCGCATGTTTCAAGGCCTCAGTCGTGGCGGCATTACGTTTGAAAGCAAGAAATTGCAGATAGCCTGCTGAGCGGCTGACAGCAGGCCGTTAATTCAATTTAGCAAGGCATGAACCAAATTGTTTAATGGGTATGAAAAAAATAGTGTTTTTTGTAATCTGCTGGATGAGCAGTCTGAATATGGTCTTCTGGGCGCAAGCACAGACGGCATCCACACTGGACATCCGGATTCTGGAATCCATTGCCGAAACGCGGACGCCACCGCAAACCCAGACATTCAAGGTGCTGTCGGATATCAATAACTATGTACAGGTGGCGGTGCCCGTGGGCCTGCTGGTCGCTGGTGCAGTCAATAATGACAAAGTGATGCGACAGAATGCGCTTTATGTGGCAAGCAGTACAGCTGTGACGGCTCTGGTTAATGTCGGGATAAAACATTTGATCAAACGGAGCCGGCCGTTCAGAAAGTACCCAAATTTTATCTCCGTCCGTACGGCCAGCGGCTATTCGTTTCCGTCCGGTCATACCTCGTCCGCGTTTGCCACGGCCTCAGCCTTATCCCGTGCCTATCCAAAATGGTATGTCGTTGGGCCATCACTCCTCTGGGCGGGCAGTGTGGGTTATTCCAGAATGTATCTTGGTGTGCACTATCCGACAGATGTACTGGCTGGTGCTGTTTTAGGCAGCGGATCGGCATTTGCGCTCGACGGGTTAAGGAAAAAATAAGATGTAAATAAATTTAAAATTAAACAATGAAACTGATCAGAATATTAGTGGTCGGCTGCGGCAATATGGGTGCTTCTCATGCCAGAGCGTATCACGAACTGGAAGGCTTTGAGATCGTAGGTCTTGTGGCAAGAGGAGCGAGTAAAAAGAAGCTCAATCAGGATTTGGGAGCAGACTATGCGCTTTTTGATGCGTATGAGGAAGCGCTGGCACAAACAAGCCCGGATGCGGTCTGTATTGCCACTTATCCGGACACTCATAAAGACTACGCGATCAAGGCTTTTGAAGCCGGAGCCCATGTATTTATCGAGAAGCCGCTGGCGGAAGATGTTGCCGGAGCCCGTGAAGTGGTTGACGCTGCAGTGAAGCATAATAAAAAACTTGTGGTAGGCTATATCCTTCGATATCACCCTTCATGGACCAAGTTTATCCAGCTTTCGCGGTCGCTCGGAAAGCCACTGGTTATGCGGATGAATTTAAACCAGCAAAGCCATGGCTATATGTGGGATGTGCATCGTAATCTGATGTCCAGCCTAAGTCCTATTGTCGATTGCGGGGTTCATTATATTGACGTGATGTGCCAGATGGTGGGTGCCAAACCCGTGCGGGTTTCGGCTATCGGCGCCCGTCTGACGGAAGATATTCCATCGTGGAACTACAATTATGGTCAGCTTCAACTGCATTTTGAGGATGGTTCGGTCGGCTGGTATGAGGCCGGATGGGGCCCCATGGTCAGTCAGAACGCTTTCTTTGTAAAAGATGTTTTCGGACCAAAAGGTGCTGTGTCCATTGTGGCGGACAAGGCAAGTGATGAAGGTAAATCCGATTCGGTAGCGGCACATACACAGACTGAGAGTTTGCGCGTACATTATGCTGAGGTAGATGGAAACAATGAATTCGTGCGGGAAGACGAATGGATCAACTTATCCGACGAGCCGGATCACCAGGAGCTATGCAATCGCGAACAGCGTTTTTTCCGGCAAGCGATCTTGGAGAATGTGGATCTGTCTTCTTCGATGGAAGATGCCATTAACAGTCTACACATTGCTTTAGCCTGCGATGAGGCCGTAAAAACAAAACAGACTGTTGTGCTGTAAACATTACAGCTGATGCCGGGTAAAGCTGATGCCCCAGATTTGGTAAAAATTTAGAAAACAAAAATCAATTAAATAAAAAATATAGATGAAAGATAGGCTTTTTGGTCTATCTTTTGTTATTTAGCTTCATATTTAGCATGCATATGAACAATTTAGTCAGCGTAATTTTGGTGTTTGGGTTATCAACTTCCCTTGTGTATGGACAGGACAAACAATGGCAGATGGAACTGGTGTTTAAAGGTGAAATTTCGCCGGAGAAGTTTGAATCTGAGATTCCCGAATTCGCAAAGGAATTTTATGAGCCCTTTTTAAAAGGCAAGACAGCTTATAAGAATGTGGAGGTATTAGCGGATGCGGCACATTCGTCGGCTGTCATTAATCAAAAAGAACATGCTATTTTAAACAGAAAACTCGGTAAGACCTATTCGTTTTCCGTTGGTGACGATATCGTGACGGCAGAGTCTTATCATCCTTCCTATCAAGTGGTCAGCAGCAAGTTAAAAGAACCGGCAGGACCATATGTGCTGTTGCAGGATATGGGCGAGATTGAAGATGTTGCTGGAGTGACCTGTAAAAAAGCCAAGTTGCTGATCAAAAACCAGGCGGATTCGGCTGAAGTAACAGTGTGGTACTCTGAAGCTGTACCGACCTATTACCTGACCGCTTTTTCTTTCGTAAATGACCTTCCCGGTGCTGTGCTCAAGCTGTCGCTTGGACAACAAAAAGACCTGGGGTTCGAAACGACAAAGATCGCCAGTGTATCTGGGGCAAAAGGTTTTCAATTACCCCAGAATGCCAAGGTAGTGGATATTTCAGGTGGCCTCCCAGCCGAAGGAACCGAGGATGTGAGCCTGTTCGAAGATACGTTTCCGCTGGATAAGTCGCTACAATGGATGGTTTTAAAAGATAAAGAAACCAATGACGAGTATTACGGGATAAAGGATCTGTCTGGGAAAGAAGTGCTGCCCTGCGCGCTTTTTTCGCTCGCGTATTTCAATGAGCAGGTAGCTATTGTATCGGATAAAGATAATTATTTTTGGTTACTGGATAAGCAAGGAAATAAAATCAATAAGGCCGGCTTTGACTGGCTTACCCCCGCGAATGAACGGCTGGCGATCTTCCAGAAAGATGGTGCTTTTGGACTGGTGAATAGTGAGGGCAAGGTTCTGCTGGATAAAAAGGAGAATATCAGCAAATTTTTAAACGATTATTTGATTTTTGCTGAAGATGGTAAGGTCGGCTTGTTAGATGATAGTGGAAAGATAATTATTCCCGCAAGCTTGGCATTTCTGGATGTAGATGGACAAGGTAAGGTGTTGGTGAAGGACAAGGAAGAAGACGAAACACAGACGTTGGAGCTGGAAGATTTTATCAAGGCCTATGTCAAGTAAGTACACTGATAAAAAAAGAAAAAGAGAGCAGTTTTATAAAATGCTCTCTTTTTCTTTTTTTATCATGGCTGGTGATTATGGAATATTTAAGTACTTGTGCGTCTGTAAAGAGATATCCCACTTGGGGTTTTCTTTGACATAATCGATGATGAGCGGCGTCATCTCTTTCGACTTGGACCATTCCGGTTGCAGGTATAGTCTACAGTCGGGACCGACCAGCTGGGCATATTGTTCACCCCAGGCAAAATCACTTTTGTTGAAAACAATGACTTTTAGTTCTCCGGCAGCGTCGAGCACATCCTTTCGTGGTGCTTTGAATTTTTTCGGAGACAAACATATCCAGTCCCATTCTCCACTTAATGGATATGCGCCGGATGTCTCAATAAACGTTTTGATACCGGCGGCATGCAATCCTTTGGTTAAATAATCCAAATTATAGATAAGTGGTTCACCACCGGTGATGACCACTGTTTTCGCCGGATATTTTTTAGCATTTTCAATGATAGCATCTGCTGCTGTTAGGGGATGAATAGAAGCATCCCAACTTTCCTTTACGTCGCACCAATGGCAACCCACGTCACAGCCGCCCAGCCGTATGAAATAAGCGGCCGTCCCGGTGTGGTATCCTTCTCCTTGGATGGTGTAGAACTCTTCCATCAAAGGCAATCGTGTTCCGTCTTCAGGTACTTGATTCGACATAGTTCAAATTTGAGTCTGCAAAGGTAGCAATTATTACTGATAAGCTCAATTCCAGCTGTTCTTTTGACTGTATTTCCTGTCATCTTAATGTTATTATCATGCTTGCGCCCGCCAATCTTACTCATCCTTATTTCTTCAGCCCGCTGCTCGTTATAGTAGGCATCGCCCACTATAACGAGTAGAGCGAAAGATCATAAATGGGCTGCTTATTGTCAGAATTTTTGCTAAATTTGTGTTACAATTTATTTATTGAAAACATAAGTGTAATAACATAATTGTACATGTTGTTTTGTGTTTTCTTTTTTTAACAATATAAGATCATAGTTGTAAATGAACTATGATGTAAAAAGTCGGGATTACTCGAAACCCTTCTAAAATGCTTGAAATGTTGGTTATTTGAACTTCTTGGCACTTTATGCTTGTGCAATTTAACACGATTACTTGACGGTTAGTGGTAAAAAAGATTTACAAATAATTTACAACGGACATGGCAACTGTAAATGCTGTTATACTAAAAGACGGCGGAAAAGAGGACGGAACCTGGAACGTCAAGATTTGTGTTAACCATAAATCTAAAGCTAGGTATATCAAGACCGAATCATATGTCGATAAGCGTTATCTTGATGGAAAAGGCAAGCTCAAGAAAACATTTATTGACAAACATTTCTCTCCAATTCTTACAACGTATAGAGAGGCAATAACTGATTTAGGCAACAGAGTAAAATCAATGTCTGTCGACGATGTTCGGGACCATCTTGTCAACTTGGAAAATATAAAGAAAGGGGTGGACCTTTTTTATGAGTTAGATAACCATATAGCTGAGTTACGTGCAGAGAACAAAATCCCTCAATCGTATACGTTCACCAGCGTTATTAATCACCTGAAGGATTTTACCCAACAAACGGAATTTAACGTTGAAAAGCTGACGCCAGGATTTTTGTACAGTTTTGAGGACTACCTTCGTCAGGACAAGGTTATTACTAGACAAACAAGAGCCGGAAGTTTATGTAGACCTCGGAAAATTAAAGGTGTAAAGACTAATGGTATAATCAATTATATGAATTATCTGAGTAGTTTTATTAATCACTTACAAAGGAAGCATAACAACCCAAGGGCGGACTATTTCCCAATTCCAGATCCATTTAGTCAATATGAAATCCCAAAGGCTACTAAAAGGAGGAAAAGAAATATTGATGTAGAAAAGATCGTTGAAATTATATTGTATCAACCGGCGGGATTCTGGGAAAATATTTCCAAGGATTTATTTTTGTTATCTTTCTATCTGTGTGGGATCAATCCAAAAGACATGTATGTTTATTTGACAGATCCGGAAATTAGGGGGGAGCTTGAATACGGCAGATGCAAGGTTAAGGACCATCGTGCAGACGGAGGTGTTACTAACGTAAAAATTCCAGCTGCCGCCGTTGAAATTATTAAAAAGTATGGTGGTTTTATTCAGGAAAGATACTCCAATAATCTTAGCCTAAATCAAGCATTATCCAAAGGGTGGCGTAAGATCAGTGAAAGGCTCGGGTTTAAGGTAACAATGTATTACGCCCGCCACACTTTCGGAAATATTGCTAGAAAAATCTGCAAATTCAGTAAGGACGACGTGTCATTCGCCCTCAATCATAAATATGGCATTGACGTAACAGACGTATACGTGGAACCGGACTGGGATGTTGTTCATAAGGTACAGGCTGCAGTTATCAAGGTTGTCGAGGATGCTTTGGATAAGTATAGAAAAGAGGTAGCATAGTCTACCTCTTTTCAATTATAGCAAGGATCTTTTTCAACGTTGATTCTATCGTCACAATCCTATTTTCGACCTCAGCCAGTCGGTGAGCAAATGACTGACCTTCCTCTTGGTTCCTGTTTATATAGGTAATGTCATCCATCGACATGCCGGCCTTAATTAGGCCTTTGATTATATGCCCGGAGAGACGGCGTTTACCATTCTCTATTTTTGAAAGCGTATTGACTGAGGTATCCAGCATTTTAGCAAAATCAATAGCTGATTTGCCTAGCTGCTCCCGGAATGCTTTCACAAGTTTGCCTTCTTCCTCGAAATTATTCTTTTCCATTGTGTGTATGTTTGTGTACGGTTATCTTAATGTGCCCCACATTCAGCTCACTGTTTTTCGGAGTATACTCGATATAGCTTCCATCCGGAAGTAATGCGTTGTCAAGAATCAGCATTACTGACGGCAGCCAATCAGGCGGATAACACCATATATTTAGTTTCGCGCAACGTTCGTCTTCATATAGACAGTTGACCTCAATCCGATCAGAATGCCGTGGTGCAGGTTTGTATTTTGGAGATATTCCATGCTTAGGCGCCGGTACCAACCACTCGCGAATATAGTTGACCACATCCCATACGACTTGTGTGTCGTTTTTCGGTTCGATCTCCCTAAAGGATGCACCTGACATGGTTACAGTATTCTTTTCACTACGTTGTATATCTCCCGAATATCGTCAAGGTTGACTGTGAAGTCAGGATATTTGGTTTTATCTGGGTTCAAAGAACGGAGCACTACGTCGCCAGTCTCAATGTTCTGATCAGCAACCTGTTTGACAATTATACCTTCAGTCCGGTGAACGAAAACGAAGCTGGACCATTTATGAGTGTGCAGCCTGCCGGCCCAATGGTGCGGCAAAACTCTTCTGCATTGTAATACTGTTCCGTCTAAAATAGCGTGTTCGATTGTCCCGTCGTTCATGCTGTCTCCTTCTGCTTCGAAATAACGATACTTTCCCTTTGGCATATGGTCAACTGTGGCTGTGTATTTTGGTAAGGTTTCAAGATATTCAGGATCCGCATACCCCAATAGGTATCCTGCTCTTGCTTTAATTGGTACGAATTCAGCTGTCAATGCATAAAGGCCATCCCCTAACGGCTGTAGCTGTTCATCGTAGTCTTCGTCGGGTTCCCCTAAATCTCTAGCGTTACTTTTATTCTTTGACGGGAAGATGTAATCCATGTCCTCTGGGGTAGGATCAAGGCGGCTTAAAAGTATTCGTACGCGCTCTGTTTCCAGACCGTCTTCAAATTCGTTTTTTTTCAGGAGGTTAATAAGGGTTGACCTCCCATAGCCGATATAATCTTCACTGTTAATATCTGTCAAGGCCTCCTGGGTTACACCTTTGCGCTTCATCAAGCGCTTGATGTAGTTCCCCTTAGAAAATAATTTATTCATCGTGTGTGTATGTTGATATCGTATGTATATGTTGATAAAAAATTATTTCGCTGAAAATCAGCTAAATAATGTTTGTTTTGTTTAAAATGTTTGTATAAAGTTTAAAATGTTTAAAATGTTTAGTATTTTTGTTTTGTCAAGTAATCAAGTTAAACAAATTTAGCAAAAAACATCAACGTGTGTGCCAAAAAGTGAAAAAACAAACAATGTAAACAAATTAAACTTTTTTAAGGATGGTTGAAATAACAGATCAAGTTGCAATCCCCGAGAACGTTACCAAGTATCGGGCTGTAATGAAGACAATGGATGTAGGACATTCATTTACTGTCCCCAATGGAGAAGAGAGGGAGGTGCGTTACATCGCGTGGGATTTATTCCATAAGAAAGGTGACGATGGACTTCCGGTTTCTGAAAAGCGTTTCAAAACGAAACGAGATCCACGGGACTTGAACAATTTTAGATGTTGGAGGATAAAATAATGAACGGATTGACATTAGATTTTAGACTGGCTCAGCTACTTAAAGGGGCCGCTGAATTAGGAGGTATTGTTGCGTTGACAGAGGTTGGTCAATTGAAACCATATTTGTCAAAGGCTGAAGCTTACCGAAGGTACGGACGTACGGCAGTTGACAACTGGATTACACAAGGTGTGGTCAAAGAACATCAGGACTTCCCTAACAGTAAGGTCCGGTTATGCCGTAAGGAACTTGCCTCAGTGGCAGCATCACAGAATTTAGTACAGTACATCGCAACAAACAATGGAAACTGAATCATTAATCGAACTTTTGAAAGGGTTACTTGCCGAGGTTCATGATCTGGGGCAGACGGTAGCACAAATTAGGCAGGACGCAGAAGCAGCGGGAATAGCTTAACAAAGCGCAACAGAGGGCAAACTAAAGCGCTAGTAGAAAATGGGCGAGCAGCCCGCAAAAAATCTAACAAAGAAAATGAAAGGACGTATTTCAACGGGAAATGTTCAGCAAGGCAGGACGCTACCCGAAATCGGTAGAATTAAAGTAGGAATGAAGACCGAACGAGGTCTGCCTACATCATTAGATTATTTCCGCGCCAGCGGAGATTTCGCAACAAGGTTCCACAACCTATTTGGTGCTAAACCTACGGAACTAAAGGTGGCATTCGTCTCCAATAATATCGAAGAGGTTTGCAACGAACAATTCGAAGCATGGGACAAAGGTAAGCGCCTTGGATGGGGTGACGGCTCTGTGTTTACTGTGTGGGATGGCACGGCAGGTAAGTACATCGATGGGTTGTCATCAAACGATCCTCGCGTGAAAGCGATTCGTAAGTTATTCGCACGTACACTCACCCTCAGGTTTGTTCTTTTGGAGATGAAGGGAATACTTGGTTATTGGACTTTCTCTACGAAAGCCAAAGAGACGACAATCCCAAGTATTGTTCAGGCATTCGATATGGTTATGGCTCGATCGGGCAGCATTATCGGATTCCCATTTAGCTTGATGGTGAAAAAGGTACAGTCTTACACCCCTGGAATGGCGAAGAACTACCCAATAGTTCAATTGATACCAAACTTTACTGAGGAAACAATCGAAGCTGTTAGGGCATACGTTGAAAGTGGAGCGGATCTTTCTAGGTTGACCACAAATATGATTACCAGCGGCAGTTTGTTGCAATTGGGATCGGGGACGGCAGTTGGTGGTAATGAAGAGTTTCAAGAAGTGGAGGAGGTTCCAAATGAGCAATAGAATTAATCAAGAACGTGAAAAAGAACTGGAACCTAAAAGGTTAGAATTTGCAAAAAATACATTGGAGTCTCTTGGTTACACTGTAGATGTAGTTTCGAAAAAAGAGATCCAATTCTATCACGATGGCGACTTGGTTAGATTATTCCCTTATTCAGGATGGTTCACTGGAAAATCTGTCATCGATGGGAGAGGCATCAACAAATTACTAAATCAACTCAAATCTAAATAACCACATTATGAACGTAGAAATTATATTACCAGACTGGTTCAACGAAACCGCATTACGTCTACCTGATTACAAAGTCGGTAGAGTTAATTTTGGCGCTGGCCGATCATATATCCGTCTTAACCAAGACTGCAAACCTTGCGAATCGCCATTGAGGTTGTACACTAGCTTAACCACGGCGATCAATGCATGTTCGCCGATGGAGCAACCATTATTGGAATGGTATTGCAAACATGGTACTAAAGAAGCTGGCCGTCTATTGGAGATTGCTCAAGAATATGGCACGCTTCTCCATCTCGAAATCGGCAAATTCCTAATTAACCAACACTACGACTTTGAGGAAGTGGATGCAGTCGTTGAGAACTACCTGTCTGAAAACAGCTTTTACCAGCCGGAAACTAAAGAGTGGGCGGAAAAATTGCGCAATGACCTATGCGCATTCATTCAGTTCTATTTGGATTACCAAGTGGTGCCGTTGGGTATTGAATATGTATTGCTTTCGGAACGGGGTTACGGCACATTGATCGACTTGGTTTGCAATATGACTATCCAAGTTGATGGACTGGATTACGAAAACCCATATAAGTCCGGCCCGCGTAAAGGTGAGCCTCGCGAATGCAAAGTTCCTCGTCAGATCCGTGCTATTATAAACTTTAAGTCAGGTCGTCACGGCTTTTACCGCAGCAATGGTTTGCAACTGGAAGCCGAGCGCCAGTTGTGGGAAGAAAATTTCCCGGATCTTCCATTGGATGCTGTATACAATTGGTCACCGAAAGAGTGGCGAGGTGAAACCCCAACTTACAACCTCAAAGATTGGACAGGCGAGATTACCACTGCGGAGGTTGAAGCAGTTATGACACTTGCGGATATTCGTTATGCAAGTAAGGCAGAATCTAAGGTATATACAACCATTGGTGGTGTGTTCAGTATTGCAGATCGTGAACAGGGGTTGTCCTCTGTCATCCGTCGGGAGGGTATTGGTGAATCTGTTGGAAGGAAGTTTGGGGTTGCGGAGTCCGCGGAGAAGCCACAAAACTATGTTGAAAAAGCTTATAAGGCTGCTCAGAATATCGAACCTCTTCCAAAGAAGTCTACTGTTATTAACGAACCAGTTTCTGATCCATTACCGTTTTAAGATATGAAAGCAGAGCAAAATAAAATTGAAGAATTACTTCTTAAAGCAAGTAAGCTTGGATATATGATAATCAATTATGAGTATTTATCTGATTCGGATACATTGATTATCCACGGAGTAAGAAGACGTTTGGTTGCGTACCAAAAAGGAAAATGGTTCAGCGTGGAAGAAGCAAAACAGAACGAAAGCAAAAAATATTCGAGATCATGAACAACACATCTCAACAAAAAAACACAGGTCTAGCAATACACCTGTCTCAAACAGACCTGCAAAGTGCAGGTGCTGTTTATACAACGTCATCCAATATGCTTGTGAAATATGCTACTAAGCAAGCTGCGCTAATTGAGAAGGCCAAGAAATTTGGCGACAAGTTACCTAAAGAAATGGATGATGAATTGATGAACTGGCAAGTGTCCGCTAAGAAAGCCGTAAAGTTCATGAATGAAACTCGTACAGTCTACACCGAAAAAGCTCACGCGTTCATCAAAGCATTCACAGCGATCGAAAATGAGTTGGGAAAAGACTTGTACGACCCTATCCAGCGTTTGAGAGACACTTCCGCACGCATACACGCGGAAGAGGCAGCTGAAGCTGCACGTAAAGAACGTGAGGAACTTCAACGGAAGCAAAAGCGTATTGATGACATTGCCAATTTGGAGACGCAATTAAGGAATGGGTATGCGGCATTGCTTGGAGAAACTAAGCGCACAATTCTACAAGTTTACAGCAATTTCGATTTGGAAAATGCAGAGGATGCTAGGGCAGCGATCGCAAGTTTCATCAACGCAAAGCTTTCAAATGAAGCTTGGGAAACTATTACGTTGGTTGGCTCAGAGGACTTGATCGGCGAGGTGCGTACAGCTGAGAGATTTGCTGCGTCATCTACTCATTTTACTAGCGAGGTAACCAAATACGCAGAATACATTTTGGAAATGTTTCCTGCCCGCGTTGCCGAATTAGAACAAGGCATCGCTGATAATAAAGCTGCTGAAGAACTCCGCCTAAAGCAGGAGCAAGAAGCTGAAGAAGCTCGTAGTTCCGCAGAGAAGCGCGCTGCAGATGAAGCCGCCAAAGCAAAACAACAGGCCAATGTTACTGTCATGGTTGCTCAGGCAAATAGGCAGGAGGAAGCTCCGAAGACTGTAGAATCGTATTCGGTTGTGGTGGGTAGTGTGGATGGTTGGCGCGCTGTGATAGAGTATTACTTGACCAACAGCGGTACACCTGCGGAAGATCTTGCAAAGGTAAAACTAGATAGTATGCGCATGTTTGCTGAGAAGCAGGCCAAAGCAACTGGTGAAATGGTTGAGCATAAGGACGTGTCGTATGAGCCTAAATATAAGGCTGTGGCACGTGTTACTGGCAAACGGAGGGCGGCGTAATGAAAAACCAAGTCCACCTAACCCAGAAACAAGCCGAGGAAATGTATTATCAGATCAATGCGTATTACCTTTTCTTGCAGTGCGCTGAAAACGTTGATAAATGTTTCTTCGAGCCGATTAAGTTTTGGAATCCGTTAATGAATAATCATCTGCGGAAGGCGCGTGAAAGCTCATCGTTCCTACTCAAAGAGTTTAGAAAACACTTCCGCCCGAAGGACAATGATACCGTCCAATTCGAAGCGCCTGCGGAACTATATCGAGCGATGGACTTCTTTTCCAGACTAGCACCTGAAACCATTTCGGATATTATGGATAACCTGGAAGAGGAGCAAAAATTAGAAAAAATCAAATTACAAAAAGCAGTATAACAATGGAAATTAGAGGTAAAGTACACGAAGTTGGAACAACAGAACAAGTAACAGAATCATTTAAAAAACGCGATATGATCGTTGCTTATGCGGAGAACCCGCAGTTTGTGGAGTATATCAGATTTGAAGCTACACAAGATCGAACATCAATTTTTGATAATCTTGCTATAGGCCAAGAAGTCGAAGTTTCTTTCAATCTACGAGGTAGGCCATGGACTAACAAAGACGGTGTAACAACCTATTTCAACTCATTAGTTGCATGGAGAGTTACGAAACTTGGAACTACTACATCAGCACCACCGTCAGCAGGATATGCGGATATGCCGCCGGCACCTGTGGATATTTCCTTGGAAAGTGACGACGACGATCTACCGTTCTAGTCGCAACCACAAGTTACAAAAAGCGGTGACTGTGGAGGGCAAACCCTTTCACCGCTTCATTTAAAAATCTCTAACAAAGCCCAAGGGCATAAAAGAATTTGAACATGTACAATACTGTATTGATTTTTTGCGCGCTACCGGAAAGTGAGGTAGCGGCATGAAAGTTACGCTTCCAACATTACGACCATATCAAGCTGAATTTGTAAAGAACTTAGCTGTTGCCCTGAGGGATCACCGACGGGTTATAGCTTGCGCTCCGACTGGATCGGGCAAAACCAAGATGTTCATTGACATTGCCTACAAAGCTATTGCCAATGGCCGTGCCGTAGTTATCATCAGCGAGACTACCAAGATTTTCGACCAGATTATTGGTGAAGCAGGTGGAATTGAAATTGCAAACGGTAAAAAGCATGTGCATATCAAAGGAGGACAACTTTATATTGCCATGGCTCAGACCCTTACTCGGCGCCCATTAATCTTGGAACAGCTTGCGCAGCTGGATTTTCCTCCACTTATTATTGTAGATGAAGCCCATATTGGAACACCCTCAAATATCATCCGCCGGTTGATAGAGGTGAGCAATCCTTATATCCTTGGTTTCACTGCAACACCGGACGGTAGAGTAGCGAAGCACTTGGCTGAGCTGTACAATACCTGCGTCGTGTGTTGTCAGGTAGACGAATTGATCCAACAAGGTTTCCTGTGCTCTTACCAACATCTTGCACGGACCAAGGCCGATACCGACATTCTCGAAATGCGTAACGGTGAATATACTGAACAATCCCAGACCGCGGCATTTTCAACGGCAGCAGTGTATGATGGTATTTTCGAGGATCTACGTTCCGCATCATTCAATAAGTGTATGATTTTCGTGTCTTCTATCAAACATGCTCGTGAGATGAACCAACGCCTGCTTGACGAGGGATTCGCATCCGTGGAATACCATTCCCAGCTTGAGAATGGATCCTATGAGTTAGCCAAGTTCACCGAGCTTGGCTTGGCGAATATCTGCGTATCGGTAGCGAGCTTGACAAAGGGTTTCGACGCCCCTGCTGTTGACTTGGTTATTCTCAACCGAGCAACAACCTCATTGCCTCTGTATCTCCAAATGATAGGCCGCGGGAGCCGTCCGGTATGGTCCGCGGATGGCACACCACTAAAAAGTCATTTCCGTGTACTGGATTACGGTGGCAACTGGGAACGTCACGGACTTTATTTTGAGGATAGGGACTGGGAGAATATGTGGGAGATAACCAAGCGTTCCAAAAAAGGTGAAGGAGTTGCTCCTGTTGCCTTATGCCCTGAATGCGAATCCATCATATCAACCACTCAGCGTATCTGTCCTTTCTGCGGACACGAAAGACCACTGACAGAAAAGGAATTGGAGCAAGGGGAATTGGTGGAAGTCACCAGCCACTACACTAATCTTGTCGGCCGGAAGATAAGCGAGCTCACGCCGGCAGAACTTGCTATTTACGCCAAGATGAAGAAGAAACAGGTTTTTGCTACCCGTGTCGCCAAAGCAAAAGAGCAGGTACAAAAGGGATTTCTTTCGGCATTCGGTGCGGCCATGGGTTACAAACCGACTTGGGTGGACATCCAGTCCAGAATGATAGGAGCTAATAAAATTGATTTTACAGATATACAATTACGTTAAAGATGGGAGTTGAATTAGGGAAAATATGGCCAATGATTTCCGAACTTGTTAAGGACGGAATTTCGCTGATACCAGTGCGTGAGGAAGCTGAGTGTGGCCGGCCCGCCAAAACTCCATATGGTTCATGGGCTGAGTACCAGCAGCGCGTTGCCGATGAGGGGGAGCTGTGGGTTATCATGGAGCAAAAGAATACGACGGCGATTGCTGCAGTGTGCGGGGCTGTATCTGGTAACCTTGAATGTATTGATATTGACTCCAAGTATTATCCAGGTATTGACGCAATTCTTCTCAGTGATATCAATAAGTTCTACCCACATCTCGCTTCCCGTCTGCGGATCCACCGCACCCCCTCTGGCGGTTATCATATCATATACCGAATCGCAGACCGTGCGCCTCAGGGTAACCTGAAGCTTGCGGGCCGGATGAAAACGGACGAGGAGTTGCAGGCAGATTATTCATCCGGTAAGCGGAAGCCAACCAAAACCGTGAACTTCTTGGAAACCCGTGGCGAAGGGGGATATTTTCTTTTCCCTCCATCATTGGGGTACACCATACATCAAAACAATCCGATTCCTGTTATCACTTGGGAGGAGCGTTGCTCACTGATCAACCTATGTCAGAGTTATTGCGAGATTACCAAGGTTGCCCCGTCTCCTAAGCTCACTCAAACACAGGAGTCAATTTATACCACCAACCCATTCGAGGACTTTAACAACCAGTGTGATCCCGTGCAACTCATGGAGTCTCAGGGGTGGAAGTTTCTTCGGGAGAACACGCGTTTTATTTGGTTTACAAGGCCAGGTAAGGAGGACGGTGTGTCTGCGTCTTTCAACAGAGAAAAACGGGTATTCTACATTTTCACAAGTTCCACGGACTTGCAGGAGGCTAGAGGATACAACCCTGCTACTCTATTTGCCGAGTTTACGCACAATGGGGATAAGAAAGCAGCATTCCGTGAACTGGTCCAAGGAGGTTTCGGTCAAGTGAAGCGTAATGTCGAGCAGTCATTGGTAAAGAAAGCTGTTATCAATGGACAGTCCGCCGTTCCTCCGAACTTTTCAGAGGAGGCAAAGGAGGAATTTCAAAGATTGCAGGAGCAGTTTGCCCAGATGCACCCGTATGGCGTATTCTGGAAGTATGACGAAAACCATAAAATGCAGATTAGCCGTGAGGACTTTTTGCATGTGGCTAAGAACCTTGGTTTTCGATCGTACAAACAGGCCGCCATTCAGATCAATGGTAAGTTCGTAGATCGTATTGATGTGATGACCTTCTTCGATAATATGAAGGATTATATCCAGGAAGAGGAAGCGGATGTATACAAGGATATTTGCAATGCCTATGAGAAGTTTATCCAGTCTTCTGGCAAGTTTATTATGGATAATCGTCTCGAGCGGTTCGACGATAGCGACTGCATTTACGACACAGCCGACTGCTGTTACAAGTTCTATAACAATGTAGCCATCCGGATCACTGCCGACACGATAACCAAGATGGACTACGCAGACATTGATGGCTTGATTTGGACCGATAAAATGTTATCACGTAACTACCTTGGCGATGATGTGCAGCCTTCTCAATTGTTCCAAACCTACCTTAAAAACGCGACCGGAGAAGAAGCGGGCCAAGTGAAGGATTATATCAGAAACGTTATTGGATACCTGTCCCATGACTTTAAATCTGAATCGGCTGGATATATCATTGTCCTTCAGGAAATGGTTTCTGACCCAAAAAAGGGGGGCGGATCGGGTAAGAATATATTTGGTAATATCCTTCGAGAGATGACTACTGTCTGCACCGTTCCAGGGGCAATGGTGCAGTTCAATGAAAAGTTCTTACAGGCTTGGAACGGCCAGCGTGTGTTTTTCCTTGCGGACATCCCTAGAAAAATAGATTGGTCATTCCTTAAGGAACAGACAACCGGTTTCGGATTATTGAAGAAGCTTTATAAAAACGAGGAGGAGATCCGTCCGGAGGATATGCCTAAGATTCTGATCAATACCAACTTCTCCTATGAAGATTCAGACGGTGGCCTCCGCCGGCGGATACGTCCTGTTGAGTTCACTGACTACTATACACGGCATGGTGGTGTTGATGCCGTTCACAATAAAATGTTCCCTTCGGGATTTACCAAGGAAGACTGGAAAGGTTTTGACGACTTCGTTATCTCGTCAATTCAATACCACCTGCAGCAAGGCGGTAAGGTTGAACTGGTTGAGCTATCCAATATTGGTTGGGACAAGAAGTTCTCAAACCAGTATGGAGAGAAAACATTGGAGTTCCTGAAGGACAATATCAGCCATTGGCTGCGTATGGATTTTGTGGAGGCCGGAGCCTTCCAACGCCAATATGATGAGTATGTGTCAGGTGAATTGAAGGAGAAGTATAAGCTATCTCAGAAAACATTATCCAATGCAGTGAAAGAGTTTTGCGAACGTCACGGTCTATCTTTAGAACATTCCCAACCGAAGTACATACCGAATCAGGGAACTAAACGAGTGCATATTTTCGAAGGCGTGTATGAGGGAGCGGAAGTCGAAGATGACGGATTTCCTTTTTGATGCCGAATTTTGGTGAAATTTTTCTTACTGATAAACAGTATTTTACAAACAAAATGTTTAAATTGTTTGAAATGTTTAAAATGTTTAATAAGTTTGTAGAGTCAAAAGGGACAACGGTACCTAAGATTGACAAAAGGCGAACGCAGTCGCCTAGATGTACTGCAAAAAAAGCGCGGTTAGAAGGAGGGCATTCCTATCTAACCGCTAGTAAAAAATCTCTAACAAAGAATTTAAACGTGATGCAAAGTAATGAAAATTTAATCAAAATTCACAATTCCGCCCGTGAAATAGTCGGTGATATAGGTTTCGACGAAGCAATCGAGATGCACGCGGAATATCAACTGGACAATCATACAACAATTTGCCCTTTCTGTTCATGGGTGGTTAGTGATGACCAATTGGTGTATGTTACCGACTCACAAGGCAGCTGGGAAGATCCGGCAGAAGCCCATAACGAATGTCCTTGCTGCAGGGTGGAACTTTCAGCAAGCTGCCTAGAAAAACCTGATTTTGAAACTTGGCTAAAGGTTACGGCATGAACAACGAAAATATCACTGGCAGGTTGGATCGGATCCAGCCTCCAACTTTGGGCGGTGTTTGGGATGCAAGCAATGATCGTACTGAGCAGACAAGCGCCATCGAAAAGTACCACAAATTGCAACAAGCTTGGCAGAAGAATAAGTTTAAGCCAACTACAAGAATGGAATATCTGATGCGTCGGGTGCGAGCGTACTGGCGGCTGATGGTTTTCCGTTTACAGGTCGCCAGCAACCGGTGGGATAAGATCCTGCATTCTGAAAAGGCAATGGTTGCAATTTGTGTAGTGCTTATAGCACTATGCATGATCGTTGGATTTTTACTAGGTATTAATTTCCCGGATTAAAAAATGGGGCGTTCCTAAAAACATGAACATACACACTTTACAGCAACAATACGGAATTGAACTGATCCACCTTGACGGATCTCTTCATATGGTTTACAACCGCAAGGTTGTTTGTCTTCCTCGGGCACCGTGATCAATAGAGGAATTGCGCAGGCTGGTATTTGTCGAGTTTGCGATAAGGATGTAAAAACCTGTTTGGCTCTCTGTTTGGAGAGCCTTTTTTAAACAATCTTGAATATGAAATTTTACGAATTACAGATAGGTCAAAAATTCACTTTCGATGGCAAGCTTTGGGGCAAAGAGTTTATTGTCGTAGCCAAGGAACCTACCAATATCACAATTGAGCAACTTGGGACTGGAGAAGCCACGGTTGTCCATAGCAAAAGGAAGAAATACACGTATGAGGTGTCATTGATGGATAATAAGGCGCCTTTGTTCTTTGATGAGATCGAGACAGAGTTGCTGACTAAAATACTCCAGGAAGCATACTGGATTTCCGCTGAGAAAGGGGAGCCTGAGACAAACCGGACGGCTATAAATTCTCTGTACAAGAAAATCAAAGGTTAACCCAGCCCCTTCGGGGGCTTTGAATAAAATAGATATGAATACTGAAATAGAAGTAATAGGTAATGGTGTGTATTATGGATTTCGTATTGTATGGACAAACGAACATCATACATATCAATATAATTCAGGAATGTGCTTTAGTTCATCGGAAGATGCACACGATGAAGCCTTGAAGTATTTAGCTAATTAATATTAATTAACCAAAACGGCGGTGTAAAAGCCGCCTTGTTAAACAATAAAATGGGAAGAACAGCAGATCGAACCGCTCGCCGGAAAGCTCAATCTGAGCAATGGTGTAAAGAGTTCCAAAAACGTAAGTCTAAGTTAAAATCACTTGGATACGAGGTGTATTTGTCAGCTAAAGCATATGGTGAAGAAAGTTGGTGCTATCGTAAAGATGGTCAGATATTAGAGGGGTTGGCATGGGGTAGCGAAAATGGAGTCGTTAGTTATCTGGAAGATAAATTAAATATAGAGAACTGATGGCGCATTATAATTTACACTTTACAGATCGTGAAGCAGCTCAAAATTGGGCGGATAACTATGGAGGTAAGTTTCATGATAATATGCACACACGTGGAGATGATAGTGGTACCAACTACACAGTTAGAGAAGAATACGATGATGATGGTACGCCATTTACTCAAACAGTATTCGACCATCATTGTATTGTTTATCATCCAGTATACGGTACGGGATATGTGCAAGGTAAAACATATGATAATTGGATTCAAGTCATATTTCCTAAGGAATGGACTGGTGATTTACAAGACTCAGCGTATGCATTGGTAGTAGATGTTGATATTAACAATAATAAATTGTCATTTAAACCGGATGTATTCACCCAAGACGCTTCCGGTAGGAGGTATTTAAAGTACATCGAGGATCATCCTCATTGGTATCTGTAATGCACCGATCTTCATTTCATAACTCCCCAATACAGCCCCTTCTGAAAAGTTGGGGCTTTTCTTTTGTCCTTCCATCACTTTACAACTTTTTCTCGACACTACCAAAAAAAAGTGAAATTAGCTATTTATTACAAAATATTACGACGTCTTACGCCATCTTACACGTGTCTTACATAATATTATGTAAGAAAAAAGTGCCTTTACACCTTCACTAAGGCCTATTTTTACCTGTCTTACAAAATAATACCCTTTTTTTACTAAAAAAAACATATTATAAAAAAACGTATATATATGTTATAACACGCAAACGTTTGCATAAAAATAAGATGTATATGTAAATTATATATTATAGGAAAGATTCAAAACTATGGGGTTATTTTGTAAGAACTGATAAAATCCTGCTCTATTGCTCAGAATCGCTGTTTTTCTCTTACTTTATTCTGTAAGACGGCCTTCTCGTTTTGTAAGAAACTGCCCATTTCTACGGGTTCCCGTACAATTTTCATTTTTCTGAACATAACATTTGCGTTATCTAATGTTATGTTGTATTTTTGAGTTGTGTATGTTTATGATAGGGGCCGGAGCGGTCAAGGGTGAAGGCTCCTATTTTTAAAATGAACAAAAATGACAGAGGAACAATTACAAGCAAAGATCTTCCAGTATATGTGGAATTATTACCCTTCAACACGAAGGAAGTTTTTCCATGTTGCTAATGAACTCCCCAACGATGCTGAGTACGTCCTTTCACAGGTACAGCGTCATGTTGGATCTCAACGATGGTTTACTATCCTACGCGAGTCAATTCGCAAACGTATTGGAATGTTCTTGTCACGGAGACGTGCAAGTGGTATCGTTCCGGGTATTCCTGATATGATCCTTATCAATTCAGGTCGTGCATTTGGATTCGAACTGAAAACAGAGGAAGGCACAGTTTCTCCTGCTCAAAAAGAAGTACACAAAACTTGGTCAGAGGACGGAACACCCGTGTGGGTTATAAGATCTCTTGAAGAATACCTTGACGTTATAGTATCAATCCTTGGTCAACCAGAAATTAAGAAAGCGTCATGAGCAACCGTCAACCTATACAGATCAATCAAAATATTGCCAAGTACGTTGCTTCGCATCACCCAGATGTATTTCAAGAAGCTGAGCAGAAGCTTAAAGCTATTCCATGTTCAGCGGAGCTGGTAGAGCGTGTTGTAAACCTGGCATACCTGCATAGTGAAGAAACTTGGAAGGTTAGATTATTGGCAATAATTTCAGTCCTTCTTCTGTGTTCGCCTGAGTCAATACTTACGGATATAAAAATCAAGAATGGGGTGTCAAAGCTGCTTAGCGACGCATTAGGCGTAACATCTCAGGCAATTAGCGGAAAGATGGACCAATGTAGATTTTATTATTCAAAAACATCTTGGGTAAGAGATACAGTTCATGAAATTTTAGAGGAGGTTAGGGGAGATGAGTGAGGAAGTGAAGTTGACAGTCAATCAGCAGCGTTTTGTTGAGGAATATTGCTCTAATGGTTACAATGCAACACAAGCGGCAATAAGTGCTGGATATAGTGAAAATACAGCTAGATCACAAGGGCAACGTTTGTTGACAAATGTTGACATCCGAGAAGCAATAAAGACTCGACTTGATCAGCTTACCCTTACAGCTGAGGAACTTACCAAAAAAACAGCTGATATTGCTAAAGGCAACCTTGCAGACTATATGACCACTCGCATGGTTGAATATAGGCCAAGGGTTAAGAAAGGTCTTAGGGATATCATTAGTGAACTCGAATTCAACCTGATACTTCAAGAGGAGTTTTGCGCTGAGAAAGGTTACACTGAAGAACAGTATGATGATTTTCAAAAATCTGTTGTTGAGCCTATCCAGGATAAGATCCTAAAATATTCAATTGAATTGAAACATAATCCAGATGCATACCGATATGTGGATGGTGAGCCTGAATTAATTCCCCAAGTCGAGGTTGACATGCCGAAACTGTTAGCAGATAAAGAGCGGGGTATAATTAAATCATTCAAATATGGCAAGAATGGATTAGAGGTTGAGCTTTATCCGGCCGATGCAGCAATGGATCGTTTGATGCGAGTTAGAGGCATGTTTAAAGATAAATTAGATATCACAACCAAAGGAGAATCGATGAACGAGAAGGTATCGCCCGAGGAAGCACAGCGTTTGCTGAAACAACTTTCAGGTGGAAATTTTAATATAGAGGAGGGGTAAACATGAGCACATTATTAAGTCAATTCAAAAGTTTGTTTAAAGATATGCATACGCGCGTATTGGAAAGCCTGAAAGATACTAGAGAAGAAAGAGCTGATAAAATTGCTAAAGAGGATCTATCATATGCATTCAGGTGTATAGCCCATCCTGTGACTTATGAAGACTCTGAACACTTTCAAAAGCTCAATTTGAATCAAATGTATTGCATATTATCTCATTTGAGAAGAGGTTACACCCTAGATGTTATCAAACAACACAGCATGTGGACTATAGTGCAATGACAACAGAAGGATTCACAAAACGAGATATTATAGCCCTCTGGTGCAAGTCATCGATAATGAACTACACCAAGTACTTCTTCCAAAAGCAATACGGAAGGAGTTTTGTTGTTGGTGAGCATCATGTTAAGATAGCTGCTGCACTGGATGATGTATTGATGGGCCGTCTTAAGCGCTTGATTATCAATATAGCGCCCAGATATGGTAAAACTGAATTGGCCGTAAAGAACCTTATATCGGCCGGCCTTGCGATCAATCCTGCTTCGAAATTCATTCACCTGTCATATTCGGATGATCTTGCTTTGGATAACTCGGAAGCTGTAAAGGATTTGGTGCAAAGTGAAGCGTACCAACAGTTGTTCCCAGATGTGCAATTAAAACAAGGCGCCACGGCTAAAAACAAATGGTATACCACGCAGGGCGGTGGGGTTTATGCACGTGCAGCCGGTGGTCAGGTTACAGGTTTTGGTGCAGGGCAGGTTGATATTGAACCGGGTTCCAGCGGTGATGCAGACGAGGAAGAGTTCCAATCCGCCCTTGATGATCTTACTGCTGATACCGGCGTCACCACTTTCGGCGGTGCATTGATCATCGATGACCCGATAAAACCTGATGATGCGGATAGCGATGTTGTTCGCGGCCGTGTGAATAACCGATTCGATAGCACGATTATCAACCGGGTGAACTCTCGTAATACACCTATCATCATCATTATGCAGCGGTTGCACGAAAATGATTTATGTGGTCATGTATTAGAGAATTATCCAGGTGAATGGACAGTGCTTTCATTGCCGTGTATTATCGTCGAGGAAGGACAGGAATTGAAGGATGGACGTGCGTTATGGGAGTTCAAGCATACGTTGGATGAGCTTTTGAAAATGAACGACATCAATCCAATCAACTTCGGTCGGCAGTACATGCAGAATCCTCAGCCTAAGGAAGGTTTGATGTATAATGAGTTCAAGTTGTACAGTGTTAGGCCTAATAGGGCAGTTACGAGGAAGTCATACACAGATACCGCAGATGAAGGTAAAGATTACCTGTGTAGCATCGCATACGAGGAGACTGATACAGCCATATACGTTACCGATGTGATTTATACGCAGGATCCTATGGAACTGACGGAGCCTTTGACAGCGCAGCAGTTTGCTTTCAATAAAGTTGAGTTTGCAAAGATTGAGTCCAACAACGGCGGTAAGGGCTTTGCTCGTAACGTTGAAACTGAGCTAACCAAGATGAAGCATTACGATACTAAAATTGAGTGGTTCCATCAAAGTGCTAATAAAGCCGCAAGGATATTCTCCAACTCAAATAAAGTCAATCAATTGGTCCATATGCCGGTAGGATGGGAGAAAATGTGGCCTGTTTTCGCTAAGCATATCAAGGCTTATTTGAAGTCAGGGAAGAATGCCCATGACGATTGCGCTGACTGTTTAACAGGTGTCGTTGAGAATTTTGGAGAGACTAACGAAAGCAATATAGACGAATCAATAATTGGAATGTTTGGGTAAAGATAAAGTTATGGCAAAAGAAATTAAGGTGGCATCAGCTGCCATTGATCCAAAGGTAATTGAAGAGTTAGGCAAGGAGTCAACTCCGGCCTATGATGTGAAGAAGGAAACTGACATCAAGGAGCACAATATCTACGATGAGCAGCTTAGGAAGCGTAAAGAGGTTAAAAAGAAGGTGATTGGATCGGATGGCAAACCAGTGATGCAGGCCGATGGGAAAACGCCTACACTGACCACAATATACGTCGATCCCGCTCGTCTTCCTTTAGCATTGCAGGAGATCATTGTCACTCGCAGGGTGGCGTTTATGAATTTAGGTAAGGCACGTTTGTATGCTGAACCGGATGGCAATGACCAGGAGCGGGCCTTCAATCTTTTACAGCGCCTTCGTGAGAACAACAAGGTCGGATATAAGGAATCTGAGATCGCCAAGCTGTTGAATAAGGAACTGCAAGTAGCGAAGTTGTGGTATTCCAAAGAAGCGTTGGATGCGAGTCACTGGGGGGGCTACAGCACTGTTACTAAGGATTTCAAAATGCAGATCCTAGCGCCAAGCAAAGGGGATACGCTTCTTCCAGTATTTGATGCCAATGGCGATTTGACATACTTCGGTAGACAATACGATCGCCGGAAGTCATTAGAGGAATTGGCAGGTGATACTGGAGGCGGTGGCGACAAGACAGTGAAATGCTTTGACATCTACAGTGCGGACCGGTTATTGAAGTTTGAGCAGGGAGGATCTGGCGGCTCCGGTGGAGGTGAGGGTGGATGGACCTTGGTTGCTACCGTGGACTTGCCATACAAGAAGCTCCCAATCATCTACTATTCCAAGGACACCCCGATATGGGCTAATGTACAGCCATTGATTGAACGATTGGAAACCGTTATCTCAAACTTTGCTGATACGAATGACTATCACGCTTCGCCTACTTTAGTATTCAAGGGAGCGGCAGGAGCAGAAGCCCAGGAAAAAGGAGAGAGCGGTAAGGCAGTATTGTTGACAGGTGATCATGCAGATGCTAAATACGTTACCTGGGATCAGTCTGTTGAGGCAGTAGAACTGGAAATCGACACACTAGTCAATTTCATCTATTCCCTCACCCAAACTCCAAATATCAGTTTTGAGGAAATGAAGGCTTTGGGTGATCTTTCAGGCGTCGCGTTCGATCGTGTGTTCATCGATGCTCACTTGGCGGCTAGTAACGAGATTGATGGCGGATATGGTGAGTTGTTGCAGCGTAGCGTGAATTTGGAGAAGGCGTTATTGGCGAGTATGGATACTGGGCTTACTGCTGCCTTGCAGGAGCTGGCTGTCACGGTTGAGGTACCACGGTTCAAACTGGATGATTTGGATGCAGATGTTGATTTGGCGATTAAAGCTAAAGAAGCGGGGCTAACCTCATTGGAGACAGCCATGGGTATATCTGGACTGGTTACCAACGTCCAGGACGAGATGGCGAAGATTAAGGCTGAGGGATCGGCGGCAGGTGCCGAGGGGACAGTTGTGAAGTTAAAAGGCGCTGGTTAATGGAAGGGCGCCTGAGTGGCGCCTTACTTATTGGATGTATTTCTCTTAAAGTTTTTATAGAAAAATGATGTTTGTTTTACCCTTAAATCTTGAAGCCAATCTCCATACTTTTGAAGAAATAATTTATCATATATAAATACGTGTAAATCAAAATCTTCTGATTCTGGTTTTTCTTGTTTTAAAGCATTAAATATCAAATTTGGGGCAATGTTTTCCTTATTAATTTTTTTGTATTCATATTTATCAATGAATCTGTTTATAACAGAAGTATGATAATTATGGTGTGCGGAGAAAATAGTTGATTCGAAAGACATAAATTTGTTGTAGAAATCAATCAGTTCTTGATCATCGGATTGATTGAATATTGTTAGTGCTATTTTTCTAGCTGAAAATAATTCGGGTTTTAAATCTTGATAGTATTTCATGTACGAATACAATTTTATATAAGAATTATACACTTCGAATTCACCTGTATCATAAATATCTGTAAGTATTTCTTTGCTATGACTTTTAACTAGGTCTGGATTGTATTGATCCTTTCTAAGGTCTTCAAGTAGCTTTAATGTTTCAATCGTATAAGCGTATCCATCAATATCTATGTCGAACTTCTTTTCATTTTTCCATTCTCCTAAGGCTCTGGTAGCGACTTCATAAGTTTTAAGGGCAATCAACAACCCTACAACAGCCACAGCTCCTGTGAATACGTTAGTCAACAATTCGGCAAAATCAAAGAAATTCTTTGGCTCAAATATTTCCATAAAATTAAGTTAAACCCAAATATACCTCAACCGTACCAAAAACGCAACTATTCCCGAATAATAATAAAATGTTTAAAATGTTTACAAAATGTTTGTTTTGTTTGAAATATGTTGTATATTTGTTTCAGCGCGAGGCTAATGTACAACTAACAACTGCTCCCTACGGGGTGAGGTAATCAAAAACCAAAAAGGGGCGATAAAGCTTCGCCGTCGGGCACCACATATGTCCAATAGACCTGCGGCAGTTGTTTACTTGGATTATGAGGTGGCCTACAGCGACACAGGCGATAATAGGCTGGCATACCTGAAAAAGAATGTGTATTGATTTATGTATGCTTGACAGCTCGGAAAGACTAGCAAACGGTCTATTGGCTCAGTTGGTTAGAGTGTTCGGTTGTCAGCCGAGAGATCACGGGTTCGAATCCCGTATAGACCGCGAAAGATTGTTCTTTGAAAAAATTAAAGATATACGAGGTCAGATAATGTCGGGAACTCCTAATAAGTTACTTAGTAAAAGACGCAGATTATCGCGCTTCTTGGTCTGATGATGAAAGGTATCCTCTGTAAAGGGAGTTGTAACGTAAAATGCGTTGACTTGTAATTTGAAAACATAAAGCAAGATGCGTGTTGCTAGCTAGGCACGTCTTGAAGGTCTTCAAAACTTTCTTGCTTTAAAATTGAGGTGTGGCGGAAGGGGTTGGCGGTTCGCCGGCCGTGGTAGACGCAACCTACGGGAGTACCGAGTTGCCGGATAAAATAGTAACATTACTGGTTCGAATCCAGTCACCTCAACGCATTGATAAGTGGATTACGATCTACTTTATCTGTGTCTAATAAATTATTGTATTTTAATTCCCACTTACAGCTGTGAGGTTGGATCGTGGGAAACTGGGGCGGTGGCACTGGGTGAGCGGAAACAGCGACGTGTAGAGCAATCGAAGTCGAGACACCGCTATAAAGGTTCGAATCCTTTACGCTCCACAACCCTTACAGATAGCAGAGATGGTGCTAACCGTGTTGGGTGACATAGAACTGGAGACGGTTGACTTCATGGACAGGTAATAGAGATACGGACATGACCGGACGGGTATAACCTCGGCAACGATGAGTTAGCCAAAGAGTGGCAAATCGGAAAAACATTGGTTGGACTGTAAATCCATACCGAACGTTAGCACCTGACAGCCCGGAAAGACGGGCACTTTTTTAGCACTTTTCATAATTTAGGTTTATAATTGGTTGTACCGTGGGGTTGTCTCCCAAACACCTCACGGTTTTTTTTAAAAAATTTTTAAAAAATATTTTTAGATTACAACATAATTAGTAACTTTGTATAGTTAATAACTACCCCTCTAATGCATTGCGTCATTAGATCCAGCTCCTAAAGGAGCTTTTTTTTTACCTAATTTATGGATGAGAAGAAAAAAATTAAAGTTAATGTTTATATAGATGGATTTAATTTCTATTATGGTCTAAAGAACATAAAGTGGAAGAAATTTTATTGGTTAGATATTGTTTCTTTTTTTGAGCTTTTTATGAAACCAAATCAAGAATTGAATAAGGTATACTATTTTTCAGCTAAACCACATAATCAAGGACAGAAGAATAGACAAGGTGTATTTTTTAAAGCTAATCAAAGAAACCCAAAATTTCAATTGGTTTTGGGAAAGTTTTTGGAAAAGAAAGTTACTTTTGGTGGTAAGAAGTATAGTACCTATGAAGAAAAACAAACCGATGTTAACATAGCTGTTACTTTGCTTAGGTGTGTATTCACGAATGAATGCGATTCATCTATTGTTGTAACTGCTGATAGTGATCTTTCCCCTGCAATTAAACTAGCAAAGGAATTAAACCCAAAACATATGATATTTGGTTATATGCCTCCCGAAAGAACATCTGTTACTTTAACAAAATGTTGTAATGCCATTCTCCATTTGAAGTCCTACGAGAATAGGTTTAAAAAATGTATTTTAGATGATTCTTTAACGTTGGAAGACGGAACAGTATTAACTAGGCCAGTTAATTGGATATAGATATTGAAGTTATATAAAATCCCCCAGCACCGTGTGATGTTTGGGGGATTTTTTTGTTACGATCGTCCAGATCCCCCGCAGCACGAACAAGGGCTTCCCATAGCGCCAAGAACGTGACTTTTTCTAAGAATTTCTTGGGATTCTTTAACTATTTCAGTTTTCCAATCCTGCGATGACTTTTCAATCTTACCCTTTTGATAATCATCTAAAAGTTTAGATACCTCTTGGAGTTTGTTGTATAATTCAAATTCTGTCATAATTAAATATTTGTTGAGTTAATACTTGATATTTCTTTCTGGCTCATTTCGTGATATGCTTTCTTTATATCGGGCGATATCTTACTTCTTGGCGTATAGTTTAATCCTATTGGCACTTCATTCATGCCTATTAATTTATCATATAGATCTTTATATGCTTGCCAATATGATTGATAAAGCAAATCTCTCTCTATAACATCATGTATCCAAAGTGATGCTGTTAAACTTAAAGCGTTTATTGCTTTAATCACATCAGGTACAATACAAGTTGCGGGGTTAATGTCGTTTACAACCGCCCACGCGTTATGCAAATCAATGACCCCTTGTCTTTTCGCTATGTTTATGTCGGTCTGACGCTGGCGCTCCGCTATCTTCTTATTATTTTGATTTGTAATTATAGCTAAAGCAATAGTCCCTATACCGGTTAAAAGTGTTCCTGTTGCTAGAACAGTTGTAATACATTCATATTGAGTCATAATGTTCCTAAAATTTCCTTTTTTTAATAGGTTAAAGTCAAATATAATGAATAAGTGTTTTAAAAGGTAGTCAGGTTAAATGGAATTTTTAAACAAATTTAATTTTCCTTAAGTTTGTGTTAACATACACACATTATGAAAAGATTTTTTCCATTTATATTAGCTGCATCCTTGGCTGTTACCGGCTGTAGTAAAAGTGATGGGCCGGGTGATGAAAAGCAGATTCAAGAAGTTAAGACTGGCACAAATATTCGAGACAAATATGTTTCATTAATTCCTGAATTGAAGGGGTACCAGCATTTTGCAGAGGGAGGTACGCTGAACCAGAAATACAAAACTATTGGAGCTTTACGAGGAACTGATGTTTTAGTAGTATATATTGATGCGTCAGGTAAACTATTTTCTACAACTAAATTTAAAATTGATTCTAAATTCATCGACAAGTTTGGTCAACTAGGTTTTACAGTTGACAATAGAACAAAACCAAGTGATATTGCTTCTTTAATGTTTTGGGAGAAATTAAATTCAAGTGGCCCAACAGGCAGCCCAATTCCGGTACTTTATTCTATTGTATATCCAAACAACGGGAAGTTGATCAATGTTGGAATTGATGTTTCAAATTTGGAATATAAGTTTGTTTCTAATATGAACTTGACGTTCCAAACATTTTACTGCTATAATGGAAATAGGATTTTAAGTTTTGAAAGGAATACTGGAGCTAAGCTTTTAGAAAGTCCGATAAATGAAGCAATCCTATCTAAGAGTATAGCATCATATTATTTCGAAGACAACAAATTTATCGTTTTGTATAACGAGAATAAGGATATTGTAATTAAGTGTTTTCCTATAAATATTAATAAGGGATCCCAGGAGCCGCTTTGGCAGAACATAATAAAAGATTATGGTAATTTAAGTGACAAAGATATTGATATTTTGGACGATAAAGACAATTTGACAATTAAGTTAATATCAAAGAAATTAGAGTACAGATTCAAAAAATCAACTGGCGAACTACTGAAATAAAAAAGCCCTCTCATGAGGGCTTAATTTATCTTAGTCGGTTCTGATACCGGTTTACCAAACACATCTATAAAGAAAGCATATTTACCGAGAACCTTATTGCCTAGGCTGTTTGCAGCATAACAATGGATTTCGATCCGGTATTCATTAATACGGATGGTTTTTGCGTCCTGACTATCTATTATGGATCGTAGGGAATCCAATCTCGATGCCTTACCCGTCTCGCTTTTCACAGCTACTTCATAGTCCGCCAGCGCCTGTAGATAGTATTTTTCAACTCGATCATATTCAGCCTGGTTCTTCTTGGAAACCTTCCCATCCTTACCTTTCAATTTATCCAACTTCGTTTTGTAATCAAGGGTAAGATCGCGATACGCACCAATAGGATCACCTCCTAAATCAAGCGCCTCGGCGGCAGATAGCTCCAGTTTTGCTTTATCCTTTGCAGTATATGGCTCGGCGATCACTTTAAGCAACTCGTAACTATAAGGATCTTTGAAGTGCTTTTCAACGAACACGTCTTTGAAATAAACTTTGGCCTTTTCAACGACCTGAGCGCTGTCCAACCGTTGAGCAGACAATGCACCATATACCAATAAACTGATCAGCAATAACAAATACTTCTTCATACAAACCAAAGATAGCAAAAATATTGATTTACGACCTTACTGTTGCCCCCAACGGTAAGGACAACTATTTCCCTCCACCAACCCTGCGGGGTAACTTTGTTATATCGGGTTCTAACTGTTTAGAACGGCCATTCAAGGCGGGTAGACACTGGTAAAAACAAGAACAAATGGATATCAAAAAAGCAATTAGAGCACTACTTCAATCAGATTTTGGAGGCGTGCAACTTTCAGCAGCTCGTGTAGATGAGTTGGCAAAACGTTTGGATGGAAAAGTTGAAAATGAGGATCAGGTGAAGGAAAAGCTTTCCGTACTCAATGACCTACTTCCATTCTCTGACATAGCAAAAGAAGATGATAGGCAACGAAGCCTTAATTCTGAACTTGAGAAGCTTAAAAAAGGCGCTGGCAAATCTGAAGAGAAAGTAGAAGGTGGTGCTGGTGAAGCGGCCGGAGCAGGAGCAGGTTCGGGGACTGAGGATGTGCCGGCATGGGCTAAAGCTATTATTGAAGGAAACAGAGCGGTGACAGAAAAACTTGCTGCTCTTGAAGGGCAAAAAGTAGTCAACGACCGGAAGTCACTCATTCAGGCCAAGCTCAAAGATGCAGACGAGGCATATAGTGCAAAGGTTGTAAGGGATTTCGGTCGTATGTCATTTGCTGATGACGCAGCCTTCGAGGAATACCTTGCTGATGTTGAAGCTGATTACGCATCTCATGTGCAAACTACTGCTGAAAGTAAATTGGGTAATGATGCGCCGTTTAAAGGGATCGGTAAGGATGGGAAGGTAGCCGAGGCAACTAAGGAAGAGTTAGACTCGGTAATGAATGAAATTGGATTATAGGATAATCAAATGGGAACAACAGTAAATTTAAACAACGACGAACAAATCATCGATACCTCGCGGGACACCGTGATTATCGTTGACAATTTCCAATCTGTTCGTGGTGGACGTGCCCTAGATGTGACAGGTTATGCGCCTAAGGTCATTTATGCTGGGCATGTTATCATCAAAGATACAGCGACAGGAAATATTTATAAGCCCATGCCTGTGAATGCTGATGCAACCGCCTATGAGGCGTTGCCGGCAGGTTATGAGTATGCGCATATTTTGATCAATTCGATCTTAACAGCAAAACCCGCTGCTGGATTATTAGTGAGGGGAACGGTAAACCATAAGGCATGCTACATTGAGCCAACTACGGAAGCAAAGGAAGCATTAAAGCCTTTAATTGATTTTAGAGCAGACTAATGGAAAAATCACTATTTATTCAATGGGTACAAAAATTCTTCCCTGGGATTATTGTACGTACTGTCGAAACGTTGAACGATACAAAGAACCCTTTGGTCTATCTTCATACGTCGATGCTAAAACCAGTATTTTCTGTCACTGGTAAATGGGAAAATTTAAGCGCTTCTTTTAGCCTAGTGGCGGCCGATGTTGTGGCTATGGATTCAAGTTTGCCACTTAAAACTAGGGACTCAATGGCGCAAGCCTCAGGTGATATTCCTAAGCAGGGTATTGAACTAGCTCTAAATGAAACAGAGCTTACGCAGTTGGATACGCTAATTGCCAATGGTGCAACAAACGGTCAGGTGATCGCTAAATTATTTGCAGATACTCCAAGGGCAATTGGCGGTATTTACGAACGTAACGAAGCAATTTTCTTACAAGGAATATCTACTGGTTTAACAGTGGTAGATGACCCTGAAAATGTTGGTGTAGGGGTGCGTTGTGATTACAAATACAAGACCGACCACAAATTTGGAGTTACAGTTTTATGGGATAATCCAGCTACTGCAAAACCTTTGACTGACATCAAAAGAGTCATTGATAAGGCAAAAAAAGATGGAAATACAATCACTACAGTAATGATTGATAGCGAAACTCTTAACCAAATTGCAGATAGTGATCAGGCTCGTTCATTCTTCATGGCCGGAAACAATACAATCGTTACTGATTTATCGTTAGTTCCGCCGCTTGACGAAGATCAGGTCAATGCGCTTATGAAAAAGCGTTTTGGATTTACCTTTCTAAAAGTAGACCGAAGTATAAAGGTTGAACGAGATGGTAAACGGTCATCCATTAAACCGTACGCAGAAGGCGCATTAGTGTTTCTGACAAGTACAAAAGTAGGCGAATTAGTCTATGCAAAACTAGCCGAAGAAAACCACAAACAAGCAGGGGTTGAGTACCAAAAGGCTAATGAGTACATTCTCGTAAGTAAATTCCGTGTAACCACTCCTTCATTGAAAGAGGTAACACGTGCTCAAGCCCGTGTTGTTCCGGTAATTACGGCAATTGACGAAATCTATTTGTTGGACACTAAAACTGTACAAGCATAATGGCAGATCAAGAAAATAAAACAGGAGCACAATCAGGTGCTCCTTCAACTTCCCCACAAGGTGGACCGAAGTTAGTAAAGCATATCGTCACTGAATCTGATATCAAACACAATCCTGACCTTGAGAAACGGGGGGTAAAAGTTGGTGATGAGGTAGAGATTCCAGAAGATGCAAAAGCCAAAGCAGACGAGCGTGCGCAGAAGGATGCTGCAGCCGCAAAAGCTAAGGCAGAGAAGGATGCTGCCAAATCAGGAAAGAAAAAGTACACCGTCATTTCTCCATTTGCTGATAAAGATAATTTCAGCAAAAAATGGGAAGAAGGCGATGATGTATCGCATTTCTCTCAGGATCGGTTGGATTTGTGCGTTGAACGTGGATTGGTAAAGAAGGTATAGTATTATGGCAAGTGTAAAGGAAGTCTTAGTGTCGTCGATGGGGTACAAGTTCCCTGATGCAACGGTTGATATGGTGTTGGTGGAAAATGGGTTGGATCCTGTAGCGGAACGAGCGCCACAAAATCAAGATCAGACTAAAGCATTGGACCTTTCCCGCGTTGGGTTGATTGACTTCCTTTTAACACAGCCAAAATCTGTCAAGGAATTGGATTATCAGCTTACCCAGCAGGATGCTACAGCTTTGGAAGCATTACGCCGCAGGTTGTTGTGGAAATGGGGTATTGATGATCAGCCTAGTGATTCAGGATTCGTTGATCTTTCAAATACTCACTAAGTATGATCGAGCAGTATCCAGATAAGTTGGTAAGGGAAGACGGAAGCGAGTTATCTTGCCGGTTCTATCCCAACAACCGTAGCGCAGGTTTGAAGAAAGTGAAAGATGGTGTGGAAGTAGATGTAAAGTTTACTATAGCTCTTCCAGTTGATTCTCCGATGTTATTGGTTGACGAGGTGGTTACTGGGTATGACCGAAATGGTGAGGTTATTTGTTGGCAGGAGACGGTTGCGATCTTCCATAGGGGCCAGCTTCATTGTGTAGCGTATGTATAACTCTTGGTAATATGTTTAAGTTGGTTTTAGATATGACCCCTGCGGAAATCGCACAAGTCCAAAAGGAGATGTACGAGGAACTCGACAGGCAGACGCTCGAGCAGTTTAAGATGGTTCTTGCTGAAGCTCTGAAAATCCAACGTGCCAAGATGCGAATGGATGGGGGGTATGACGATCAAACTGGGCAATTGCGCTCATCAACTGGGGGCATTATTTATCGTGATGGTAAAGTGTTGTATGAGGACTTTGAACTTAGTCCATACGGAACTGACAAAGCACCGGGTTTGAAAGAAGGACGAGAGAAGGCGTTTGCTGAGCTCCGGGAATCAAGAGGTTGGGGCATCACAATTGTTGCAGGCATGGAGTACGCGAGTTGGGTTGAAGCAAAAGGTTTGACAGTACTTACAATGGCGGCTACGGAGGTTGAGAAATCATTGGAAGAAGCATTTAATCGGATTAGTGTATGAGGAAGACGATAAAGAGTGTGTTCGATGCAATGAATGATATTCAAGGCGTTCTTATTGCCGCTGGTATTCCCTCGATGATTACAGGTGAACTTCGGACAGCTCAGCGCCGTTTAGGATCAACCAAAGAGGACATCGTCACCAACTCGTTGATATACGATGCTGAACAAAAGCAAGGCGGTATTTTCAACATCAATGTTCACGTACCTAACCTGAAAAATCAAACTGCTGAAAATCCTACCGCTAAAGACAATACTCAACCCGATGTCAGTCGGATGCGGACTATCGGAGATGCTATTGTCGCGGCAGTTGATGATTACCATGGCTACGACTTTTCTCTATACCTGCGTAATCCGGGGGAGCTGGAAGGGTTCGGAACAGATTGGCTTTACAATATCCAGGTATATTACAATTTCCTTAGGACAGATATCACGAGCTAGTAAAAAATAGAATATTAACTATCGGCGAGCAGTAGGGCAAAATGCTTCTCGTTGATCTCTAACAAAGAATAATTATGTTTCCAGTAAAAGGAGTTGAAAGCATTGAGTTTGCGCCGGTGAGTGCGGACGGAACGTTACCTACAACAGGATGGGTAAAGTTTACCGATATCGAAATGGGTTCGGTATCCATCACTATTCCTGAAAAAACATTGACAAAAGTAAAGGTTGAGGACAAATCTGGTATTTGGGCGGTAATCGGTGAAGAAGGAGACGGAGCCAGCCTAACAGGTAAATCTCTTAGCCTGGATCCCAAGATCGCAGACCTTTTGTTCAAAGGTGATGCCGCATCGTCGGCAACAACTAAGTTCGAGGCACCTATTGATGCTACTGCAGAAGTCAATCTCGCAGTTAGATTGACAAGCAAGCCACGTCTTGGGTTTAAGATGGTTTTCGTGATCTTAAATGGATCAGTGATTGCTCGTATGGAGAATGCTCTAACGAAAGATGGAGCAGATTTCTTGGCACTAGGTTTTACCGCTGAAGCACAGGCTGTAACTGATGCAGATGGTGATGCTTTGGCGCCATGGTACTACGAAAAAGTAGCAGTTGCGTAACTACAGTACACGATCTTTACCCCGAAAACCACTCTTGTGGAAAAGGTTGGCGAGTAGGGGTTATTTTTTTAACGGCGTTTTGCCATTTACCTTTCCAAAATGCAAGAACAAGAATTGACTCCACTTGAGGTTCAACGCCTTATTGTGAAAACATTTAACGATCACCCAGACGAATTGGGAGAAGTTGCACTTCCTAGAACCGATTTCCTAGGTAAACTATTCCGTCGCAAACGTACTATCAAGCTACAGCTACGTGGTATTTCCTCCGGTGTTTCCCGAGATATTGCTTTAAGGCTCATGGAAATGATGGGAGCGAAGGATATAGAAGGATTGCCGTCATCTGATCAAATTCTAACCCTACTAGGAAACAATACCAAGGCTTTGACCGATGCAATAGCTATGGGAATTCAAAATGATACTACCAAGCCATATGAGGAGCTTTCTAAAGCAATCCTTTACCAATTTACAAACGGACAGATTCACGAAATGCTAAAGTTGGTCTACGGGAGGTTAGACCTTGAGCCTTTTTTCGGATCTTTAACTTTAGCAAGAAGCCTGGTTCTAAATCTTACCCAGGACAGGGAACCCCTTGGTCAATAGTCGCTAATACAGCAATCGCATTCAAAGGCTGGATGACTGAGGAAGAGTTAAAGAACAAAGTCAGTTACCAAAATTTGCTGCTCTACAGCCTTGTGTTGCCGCCAGTTGGCGATGATAATATTGGTACCGGTCCCGCTGAGGGCGAGCCTGTTGATATGTTCGACCTTTTCAACGGACTGAATTCTGACTAATATCACCTTACTGTTGCTATCAACGGTAAGGGTTGTAGCTTAACACTACATAACGTTTTTGTTAAGTTTGCTTAATGGCGGACTTAAGATACAAAGTAGTAGTTGATGACGATGAAGCAAAGCGCAAAATAAGCGAATTGTTGAAGGGGAGTGGTGTATCTGCCAGTGGGCTAGACGGATCGGCTGACGTTAAAAAATCAACTACTGCTGTTCGCCAATTGACCGATGAGCAAAAGAAACTCAAGCAGGCCCAGCTTGAAAATATTGAGTCATTGCGTCGCCTTAGGGAGGAGCGTTCCAAAGAAATTTCTGAACTGAATATATTGAAGCAGTTAGAGCAAGATGCGAAGACTGTTTTGGCAGAAAAGAAGGCGGCAACTGAATCACTTACACAGACTGAGAAGGAGCTTAATATACAATATAAGCAAGGGCAGATCGAACTTCAAGCGTATAACAAGGAGTTAAAGGAACAAGCAGAGGAACGCCGTAAAGCAACTGCAGCGGAACGAGAAGCAACAAAAGCGGTAAAGGAAGCCGAGAAAGCCCGTAAGGACGCCGAACGTGAAGCTGAAAAACAACGGAAAGCTGCTGAAAAAAGGCGTAAAGAACTTGAAAAGGAGAATAGTGAATACTATCAATTAAATAAGGCTCTAAACGCTGTACGTAAAGAGGCTAAAGATGTTTTAGCTGAAATGTTTAAGCTCGAACGACAAGGTCTAGAAACAAGTGCGGCATATGAAACATTAGAGAATAAATCGAAAGATTTAGTAAAAGAAACCCAAATCCTTGATAGAGGGATAAAGAAAATCGATGCCACATTGGGGTTGCATCAACGTAATGTTGGTGATTATGGTCAAGCATTCAGTAATATATCTCCAATTTACGCAAGCATTGATGCGTCTTTAAATTTACTTGGTACTTCAATTAAAGAGCTTGCTGAGGGAGGGGGTAGTGCTTTTGCTGAACTTGGAGGAACCCTAATCGAGTTTGGGACTGCTATAGGCAAGTTTCTTATTTCCCCAATTGGAATAGCCATTTCTATTTTAACGGGATTTTTTCTTCTCTTCCAAAAGAACAAACAAACTGTTATAGATTTCAATGATGGTTTACTCAATGTAAGTAAAACTACCGGACTTACAGGCGCTGCTTTACAGTCTTTTTCCGATGCCATTATTCAGCTTTCTCGATCTCTTAAAACGGTCTCCACTGACAAGTTGCTTGAATACGCATCTGTTGCCGGCCAACTTGGCGTTAAGGGAACTGGAAATATCCTTGCATTTACTGAAGCTTTGGCCAAACTTGAAACTGCATCTGATATTTCAGGCGAAGAAGGGGCATCTCAAATTGCAAGGCTTCTTCAACTTACTGATGGTGGTGTTCAGAATATTAAAGATTTTGGTGATGAGATAGTAAAGTTAGGCAATAACTTTCCTGCTACAGAGTCTGAAATTCTAGCCAATGCAACTAGGATTGCTCAATCGACTGGTATCTATAAGCTCGGTCGCCAAGAAATACTTGCCTATGCGACAGCTACCAAATCTGTCGGTGTAGAGGCTGAGTTAGTTGGTTCATCTTTAGGTAGAACTCTTGGAACCCTAGAGGGTGCTATAAGGACTGGAAAAGGATTGTCAACTGTATTAAAACTTGTAGGTGGAACTCAAGCAGAATTATCTGCTAGATTCAGACAGGATGCATCAGGTGTATTAATGGATTTCATATCTGGTTTGAATAGAACCGGAACTGCAGCTGAGGATTTCAATAAAAATCTTTCAGCGGTTGGTATCACAGCACAAAGAGATAGAGATGTGATTGGGTCATTAGCTTCCAAAGGGTATGCTGTGTTAGCTGATGCTATGGATCAGGTTAAAGATGCTACTGGTTCAATGGATGCAGAATTTGGAACCGCAGCGGAAAAGCTGGTGAATCAAACCCAACGTATTGGAATAGCCTGGGATAACTTAGTTTTAGGAATTGAAAATGGACAAGGACGTATCGGAAAAGCCAGTGTTGCTGTAATTGGTTTTATTGCTGATGTAATAGATGGAATGTCAACCAATTCATTGGCATCAGATAAACTAGTGGATAGTTATTTGAAATTGGAGAATCAGACAAAATATACTGAGGACGCTGTAAGACCATTATTAAAGAGATATGACGAGTTAAAATCTAAAACTAATCTCAATAAAGAAGAGCATACAGAACTTCGTGATATTATTCAAAAAGTGGCGACTCTTATTCCTTCTGCTATTACAGAGTTCAATAAATATGGAGAAATAATCGATATCAATAAAACAAAAATAACTCAGTTCAATGATGCTCAAAAGCAGCTTGTCAAAGATATGAATATATCTACCAGGAATGCTTTAGGTAAAGAAAGACAAGAATTGAAGCGACAAAGAGATCAATTAATTAGTATTCAAAATAACAGTTTAAATAATCAAAAAGGCACATCATTTATATCAAAAATATTTGGATTAGGTCAAACCGAAGCAGATCGATTAAAAGGTATTGAAGATAGAACTCAGCGTATAGCTATTCTGACTGATAAATTAAAGACGAATATGCAGCGCACCAAAGATTTAGGTGGAAATTTATTGGCTGAAGATGCCGCATTCCTTGCAAAATTCACTGTTAGCGAGGCTTCAAAAACAACAGGTAATAATAACCAGGAAGAAGTTGTAAAGAAAAACAAAGAATATTGGGAGAAGATCGTTAGTGATACTCAGGAAGCAATAGATGCATTAGAAGTCTCTCAAAAAGGTTCTGATATTTGGAATTCCCTTTCTAAAAAGCTGGCTGATGCTCAAAAGAACGTCGATAAATATTCTCTTAGCAAAGACAATGCAGCATCTAAATCTGCGGGACGGGTGGCCGAAAAATCCCGCCAAGCCACCGAACGTCAACGCGCTCTACAACTCGAAATCGACAAGATCAATGAAGCGGCATCACGTAACCAACTTTCACGAGATGAATCCGAGGTAGCGTCTGTCAAGGATAAATATGCTAAAATCAGGGAGGAGGTTCGCAAGTTCTATGCTGATCCTAAAAATAAAGGCCTGCGCGTGGATATGAGTGGATTGCAACGGTCGGAAAACTTCGAAGTCAGTGAAGCGACAACAAGACAGGAAACCAAGCAACTTGCGGAGTCTCTCACAGTTCAAAAGCAACTTCTTGACGAATATAATGCGTATGCGGAAAGAACCTCAAAGGAGGAGGCGGATAAGCGTTATGCTGCGCAATTGACTTCATTCAAGGGATACAAGGAGCGCTTGCAAAAGGAGTATATGGATTTGATTACTCTTGAAAAAACGAGTGCCCTCGGAGGTTTCACTGGATCATCAGTAAAATTAACTCAGGCCCAAGAGGAACGTGCTAAATTTTTACGCCAGTTGCTGGATGCTCTGGACAAAGAGGAGCGGGAACGGGAGAACAATCGGTTTGTTGAGGCTTTGAAATTAGCAAGTGATTACGACGCACAATTGATCGAAGTTCAGAAAAAATACCAACAGGCCCTAATCGCCCTGGGGAATGATGCGACCGAAGAACGGAAAGCGCAATTGAAGAAGGGACTGTTGGAAGAAACCAGCGCTATTGTATCAGCTAGTCTCCGCCAAAAAGTCGAATGGGATAAAACTTTCTCTACTCTTCAGTTCATGAGCAAAAAAGCTACTGATAGCGTTTTGGATGATATTCAGAAGCGTGTAGATGCCGAGTATAAAGCTGGAAAGCTGACCAAACAGGAATACGATGAGATGTCGCGGGAAATTGGCACCGCCAAAACCAATAACAACCTAGCAAAATCTTGGGTTGCTTCCACCGGTGCATTAGATCGTTATCGTGATACTGTAAAAAAATATGGCAAAGATAGCATTGAAGCGAAGCAGGCTCAATCCGAAATGTTCACAGCTTTGGCTGATGATCTTGCCAAGGCGCAGCACATAGTTGGATTGATCGGAGATTCCTTGTCCCAGCTTGGTATAGGTGGTGACGGCCTACAGAATACAGTAAATCAGATCGGCAACCTTGTTGGAGGTATGGGCGAGCTGGCTGCTGGTATAGCAAGTGGGAATCCTATATCTATCATCAGCGGTTCCATCAAAACGCTTACGTCAGCTCTGGACCTTTTCAACACCAAAGACAAAAAGCTGCAAAAGCAGATTGATGCTTACCGTGACCAGCTGGATGGTCTAGGAAAAGCATACGATACTTTGCAGCGCCGTATTTCCAATAGTGTTGGTGAAAACTATTACAGTGACAGTGATAAGGCAATCGCTAACCTCAGGGAGCAGCAACGCATCCTCGCGGAGATGGCTCGTGCGGAAGAGGATAAGAAAAAGACTGACAAAGAAAAGGTTAAGGGGTATTATGACGAAATCGATTCAATTAATAAACAGATCGAGGATATTCAGAAAGCAATCACTGAGAGCCTTGTACAAACCACTTTCAAAGATTTATCCGCTTCTCTGGCTGACGCCTTGGTTACCGCCTTCGAAGCAGGTGAAAGTGCGGTTGATTCATTGGATGAAACCTTCGATAAGTTCATCAAAAATGCTTTGGTGAACTCCCTGAAATTGAAAATGATCGAGCCAATTGTGAATGATATGGTGAATCAGTTGGCCGACTACATGAAGTCCAACAACAACTCATTAACCGGTTTCAACTTTTCCGTTTGGAAAGATAAGATTGACGGAGCTGGAACAGAATTTACCAAGACATTGGAGGAGGCGTACAAACAGTTGGGATTGAGTAAGGACGGCACCTCCTCCGGCGGCGGACTGAAAGGATCGATTCAAAGGGAGCTAACCGAATCTACCGCAAGTGAGTTGACAGGGCTTTATCGGGCTTCATTTGAGTTGCAGAAGAAAGCCTTCGATGAAAGCAAATCACAGGGGATCACCATAAGCAAGCAGCTTTTGGTGGCCATGGACCAGCTGACAGCATTGAATGCAATTCAGGTGAATACAGCCGAAACTGTCAAGCGATTGGATACAGCAGTCAGCGAACTTCAATCTATCAATAAAAATTTAGGAGGACGATTTTAATGTACAGTGAAGAGATATATAACCTGGTTAAAAAGCACAAGGGATGTGGATGGGGATTGGAAAGGGTGACCGAAGCACAATCAGTGGCGGATCTGATACGTACGCTTAAATCACCAAAAGGTGTGGAGTTCGCAATGGACACCGATTTCCTCACTTTGAAAGTGCTGCAGAAATACCGGAAAGAGCTGGAATCCGAAGGTATATACTTTGATGGGGTTCACACTGTGATCAATCCACGATTTGTATTGGTGCTGGGCGGTCAGGTAAATGTGGAGGTAAATGGATATGACGTTAGCCAGATCTATGCTAAACGTGGTGTAGTAAAATTGACTGCTCTTGAAAATGCCTTCGTAACAGTGGAAACTAAGGAAGGGCAGTTGATTAAGGAAGTTTTTGGTAACGCAAAAGTGAGGGAGTTTAAAAAATGAGTTTCGAGTTAGAAGATCAAGTCGCTAGTACTGCCTTTGGGTTATTCTTCCAAAGGGGAACTTGGAGTGAGTTGCTTAAGCTGCCTACTCCAAAAGAGCGTGCTTTTCATGATTGGGCCGACGAGCATGGGAAGGACTATGACACAACATCGCCAACTTACTTTCAGTCCATCCAATACAACATTGGCTGTTATTTGAAATCAACCAGCCTCACTGATCTTCAGAATCAACGCGATGCTTTGCTTGAGATATTAGCTAAACCGGAAGGATTCAACCTCAGAGTGGACGCACTGGGCAGGTCCTTCTCCTTAAGATACATCAGTTCGCCGGACTTGAATGTGATCAATCCTCGAAAGAAAAGCGGCTATATGTATACCGATTTCACTTTGGTTTTGGAAAACAACTTCGCCCCAGTGGGCGTAGACTTTTACCTCGCCGATGTCAACGGTTTGATCTTGTCGTATCCAGATCAACCAATCCAGTTCGAACAACAAAAACAACTATTCTAATGCTGGTACAAGTAAAGAGAAACGGAGTAAACACAGTGCAACTGCCTTTGAATGCTGCAAAATTCAGCGATAAGGTAATGGCGGAGCATGGGCTTTCTTTTAGTATTGGGAATGTTTCGGCTTTGGGCTTGAGGGTTGGTGACACTCTGACATACAAAGGCGAGGAGTATACACTGAACCAAGTCGAAGACTTCAAGAAGATGAGTCGATTCGTTTCTTCCTACGATTTCGTATTCGAGGGGTCGCGGCATATATTGGCATATTTGTTCTTGGATCATCTTGGTTCAAGGAAGTTCTCCTTTTCCGGTACCGCTGAAGAATGGCTGCACTTATTTGTTGATTGTGCCAATTCCAAATCGAGCGGCTGGTCCGTAGGCGAATTTGAAGATCTTGGCCGTGTTACCGTAGAGTTTGATAGTACGTACATCTTAGACGGCCTTACCATGGTCGCTCAGGCAATGAAAGCCGAATGGGGGATAAAAGGCAAGGTGATTTCGTTGAAGAAAACAGTAGGTACCCCTCGTTCGTTAACATTCGAGTACGGCAAAGGCAAAGGGCTGTACAGCCTAACTCGGAAAAGTTTGCAGGATAAAAAGATTGTTACCCGGGCATATGCTCGCGGTGGTGATAAGAACCTCCCTGAGGGTGTATTTGGATACTTCACTATTCCTGGATACGTGGAAAAAAATACAGCATTGTACGGCATTCGAGAGGGTGAGTTTATCGACGAGGAAATCTACCCAAATCGCACCGGCACCGTAACGGCCGTTGCACAGATCGACAAACAATTGTTCACGGTTACCGATAGCTCGATAGACTTTGACCTGAATGGCCAGCGTATTGACGGGGAAACAGCATACATAGTTTTCAAGTCAGGATTGTTGGAAGGTAATCAATTCGAGATAACCTCATACAATGCAGGTACGAAAACCATCCGATTTAAGGCTAACGATGAAGGCAACGGTATGCTTTTCCCCACAGAAAGCGTACATGCGGAAGTCGGCGACACTTATACCCTGATAGGTATTCGTATGCCGCAGTCATATATCGACGCAGCCGCTGCTGAATTGACTGCCAAACGTCAGGAGTATTTGGACAGCAATAGCGTGCCGCGAGTGGTGTATGAGCTTGAAGTGGATTATATCCAATTGAGACGCTGGAATACTGAGCTGAACGCTGGTGATATTGTACGTCTTGTGGATTCTGATAAGGGAATAGATGCTGAAATAAGGATCACTGAGATTTCCTACGACGCTGTTTATCCCGATGTTATCGAAAATGGGATGTCCTTTGATGCTGTAATCGGTAATGAAGTAACCTACACCTTTCTTGAGAAGATGCAAAACGACATCAAGGAACAAAAAGAGGTTGTTACGCAATATAACCGCCAGTCGTGGGAACGTGATCGTCGGAATGTCCAAGCATTGACCGAATTCCGTTCAAAGGTATTTGATCCTGATGGCAACTTGGAGAACGCCATGCAGCAAGCAATAGCAGGTTGGTTCGGGACTGAATCTATGTATTATGATTTGGACGATGTGGCCATGACGGTAAATGCAGGGGGTGATCCTAACAGCTTCGAAATGACAGCCGGACGGTTGATCCATAAGGTGTACAAGATCGAAGGCTTGGGTAATATTTGGAGTTTGACTGCATTCTCGCAATCGGGCCTTATTCCAACACAGGGCTATTACTTGGCTGCCAAATGTAGCAAGACTGCTTTGACTGGGGAGTGGGTGTTATCCACTGATCAGATCCCGACCGACGGCGTGCCGGGCTATTGGCATTTCAATTTTGGTTACCTATCGACGGTAATCGAGGGCACTCGGTCGTTTCATCCAACAAAGGGATTCACACTTATCAGCGGGGGCCAGATTGAAACAGACGTGATTACTGCTTATCTGATCAATGTTAATCGACTGTTTGCTCAGGTGGTGACAGTAGGTGTAGACGGTTACAATAATGCCGGAATAAGTGGATTGGCTGATGGTAAAATTTATGATGACAACTGGAATGTAATTGGAGACGATCCTAACCGGTCTGTTAGATTTTGGGCAGGAGATAATGAGACCAATAAACATAAGGCTCCATTCAATGTGCTAAATGATGGCTCAGTTCGGGCGATCAGCGGAGAAATCGGCGGATTTGAATTGACACCTACAAGTTTTCGATCAAAGGTGATTAATGACGGAGGAACCCCAGTTGGTAAATCCAGTGGAATAATACTTAGTGATTGGGGAGTATTATCGAGGAACAGCGGCATGTCATTCCTTCCTGCTACCACCGGGCTTGATTTTTCAGCGAGTTTAGTTGGAGAAACATCAGAAGACTTACCAACAGGCCCAATATTCATGGCTGATGTCCGTGCTGGTGTTTTCGGTATCCGAAGGCAAGAACTTACGCAGGATGTGCTAGATCAGCTTTTAGGTGCTTGGGGTAGATATGGGGCAATGTTTAGTTCCATTAAACTATTAGGAGCTAAATACGAGCCTATTAAAGTCGTAAATGATACAGGTGATTACTATATGTCTGGAAATGATTTTGCAATAACAAAGACTGGCTCCGGGAAGATTTATTTGCCTGTTGAGAATTTGGAGATTGGTCGAGTAGTAGAAATCCGTAACACAAATAACAGTGCTTTTGAGATAACCGTAAATGGTAATGGCAGCCAAATTTATACACTACTTAATACAGCTGTAGCTGAAACTAACATACCTAGATATAACTCAAGGAAATTCAGGTATAGCGGGTCTCAATGGATTGAATTTGGAGGGTACAGTCCAGCAATATAAAAACAATGAGCAACTAAAAATAGAGAGAGATGGCAGAAGAAAACAAAGCGATCGAGTGGCCCGGAGGGGCAAATGTGGCTGATGACTTCGATTTCCTTATGGTCGGGAAAGATGGACAGCCCATCATGAAAATTCCTAAGGAGAAACTTAATGAGGTCATCGTAATCAATGGCGAAGGAGTCAAAGCAGTTGCCGGCGGCGCGTCCTCAGCAACCCCGACTATTTTAGCCCCCGGACCTGCTGGGCAAAATAGGAAAATGGAAGATGTTACTGGCTGGTTTGTGAATGGTACAGGTAATCCACTTGTCGCTACTGGGACACCTTGGGAAGCGCCTGCTGGCTTTAAAAATACTAACTGGTGGGATGGGACAGCTGGCACCTGGAGTCTGGGGAGTAGTGTGCCGTTGCCATCTAACCCAGCTGAAGGTCTTGTGGCAAAAGGCGATTATCGAGCAGTGGCGGGCGATTTAGTTTATAAAAGCACGAATAAAGACCTAACTAATTTACTAGTTAATAGCGATTTTGCAAATGGTCTTACTAATTGGACAGTTGACACAAATATTACAGACGCAGCGGTCAACTCAGGCATTCTAACATTTACGGGTAAAGGAAATATTGATGTTTCCGGAAATAGAATATCGCAGCTTGTATCACTACCCAGTACAGGTATAGTTTATATCCGAGTGGAAGCAAAATCTGACGTCGGTGCAAAGTTACTTTTGGGTAGAGGAACTTCCGGAGGATATCGGACTTTTGATACGACAAATCTGTTTCAGTCATTTTCAGCGAATTTTGCAGCGGCACCTTCTCGCCTTCGTATTGGCGCTGAATTAGACATGAAGATAGCTATCAAGAATGTGATGGCAATAGATTTAACTGTCGTTTTTGGAGCCGGAAACGAACCATCTAGCACCGATATGGATGCTATAATTTCCAGTTTAGGCGGATATTACAACGGCTTTAAAAACGTCGACCTTAATAAGGTCATAAACGATTTATATAAAAAAGCTAACCACGGATATACAACAGGTGAAGCTGTAAAAACTTTAAAGGAGGTCGATGTTATTGCTTCAGCAGCTGCCACCAAAATAGAAACCAAACCATTCTTAAAAGCTATAAACAAAGCAGGTTTCGATCAAAGGGCCATTAAAAGTGTTCAGTTAGTCGGCAACCCAACAGAAGCTCAACTAAAGGAAAGTGGGAAATGGTTACGTCTCTTTATTACTTATATAAGAGTCATCAATTTGGATAGTGTATCCACTACCATCGTTCAGGTGGCAAAATATAACACAGCATCAGGTAGTGTAGGTAATGGGAATATCAGTGTATCAAGTTATAATGGAACAATAGGCGCTGACGAAAATGGAATTTTAATTGTTACAACGAAAGAATTTTCAGGTTCGGGATTGTCATTTAAAATAGTCATTGACACAACTAAGCTTCGACCAGGTATAGATACGACAAAAGACTTGTTGAATGGTGTTGAGCTAGATACTGTATATCTGTATTCACAATTAACAACGGCTTCGTCGTCAGGGGAAATTGGATTAGGAGCAGGGGATTCTATTTATCAGTTTACTAATATTCCTGAAATGATCGGCAAAAACCTTGGAATCCCGTTTCTTAATTGCGGTGTTGGCGGGTCAAGAATGTCGGTGCATGAAGATGCAAGGTATAACGAATTGTCATTGTATAGGATTGCTGATGCGATTCATTCAGGTGATTTCACGGCTCAGGTAAATGCTATTAATGCTATCATACCTACTGTTACAGCACCTAAACAAAGACAACTAGAAAGAACAAGAGATAATTATATCAATACTGACTTTTCAAAATTGACAAAGTTAACATTGGCCTATGGTACAAATGATTTTACGGCCAATATTCCTATCGGTGAGATTAGTCGTAGTAATATGAACTATAATACGATTGTAGGTGCTCTGAATTATAGCATCGATAAAATATCGTCGGCGTTTCCGCAAATCGATATTAATACAAATACTCCATTTTTTAGGTATGTTAATTTTAAAAATCCTACAACCGGAATAGAAGAGCCTATCGATGTAGATGATTACACTAATGCTATTGGATTGAAATTATACCAAGTTGTGGATGCTATTAAGGAAACATCGGCATTGAATCATATACCATGCTTAGATAGGTATAGAAATTCGGGTTTTAGTAAATATAATCATGAATTGTACTATGAAGATTCAACACATTTGAATGCGTTAGGAGCAATTAGAGAAGCTAATAACGAAACTGCCTTTTTAAAGTCTATATATTTCTTAAAATAACATGCTAGTCAAAAACAATCAACTATACAGTAATGATGGGATTCAAGTTGAGTTCCGTCCAACAGAAAATTTGAGCGCAGGTAAAAAAGATATCCGTTTTATTGTCCTGCATTACGACGGGGCAACCAATGAGACATCTGCAGTAAACTGGCTGACTCAGAAAGGCTCAGGAGTCAGCTGTGATCTTCATATCTCCAAATCCGGAAAGGTTACTCAGATGGCTAAATTCAATCAGATCACTTGGCACGTTGGCGCGAGCCGCTGGGGGGATCTTACAGGACTTAATAAGTATGCCATCGGTATCGAACAGCAAAATAGGGATGCGCAAAGCGAGTGGACGGAACTGCAGATCCAGCGATGCATTGAGGTATGTAAAGCTCTTGTTGCTGCATATCCATCAATCACGGAAATACTTGCACATTCGGAGGTAGCAACGCCTGCGGGGCGCAAAGATGATCCGGGGCCAAAATTTCCAATGGATCGAGTTCGGCGTGAAGTTTTCGGTATAGTGACGAAAAGTACTACAAGTGATCTGAATTTGAGGTCAGGTCCAGGTACCAAATTTGGCGTATTGAAAGTTTTGCCGAGAGGCACCAGTGCAAATGTATTGTCGGTTTCCGGATCATGGTCAAATGTAGAGATAGGAGGGTTAAAAGGATGGGTATCTAATCAATATTTAAAATAATGGCAGAGGAAAAGAAAGAGCAGCAACAGCCTACATTTATGCAGATAGTACGGCATCCGGTGACGTATGCTTTGTTTATTGTGGTATCAGTATTTTGGGCCGTATTTTACTTAATTATTGATGTCAATAAAGATTCCAGAGAAAGGGATCAAAAGCAGAATGACAAAATGATCGAAATACAGGATCGGTTATACAAACAAATGCTTGAGGAAGTCAAAAATAGAGTAGAGCCAGCTGTTGAAAAAGTAAACCAAGCAGCAACTAAGGTGGATAGTGCTGCAGTTAAGGTTGACAGCGTGGCCCAGCAGCAAAAAGATAAAAAAGGAGGTGTCAAATGAAATGGTTCATTTTAATACTAATGATTAGCGCTACCTATTCAGATGCTAGGCCAAGGGTTGAGGTAAAGGCGAACATCGCTAAACCTCTTGAAGAACTTGTGCCGAAACTAGATAGCTTAGCCGGGAAACTAACGGATCTATCAAACAAAATGCAATAAATATGAGATTATTTTTAATAACTACTGTCTGCATCCTCTTCTCAGGGTGCGGACTATTCCGAAAGACGACTAAGATCAACAAGCAATTGGATGCTGTGTCTGTGTCCAGTGATGTTAAGGTGTCTACGGAAACATCTGCCGGTAAGGTGGACAAGACTAAGGAAACGACAAACACGACCTCAGAAGGAGAGGATAAAGTGAAGGTCTATCCAACACCAGGAACAGATCTAAAAATCGATCCTGATGGTTCGATGACATTTAGAGCCGATAGTATAGTTTCGTTCACTAAGCGGAAAACGGATCAGGCTCGTGAAATTTTGAAGGATATTCGGGAGAACCTACACCAAAATGTTAAT